>NZ_JBXWSR010000025.1:0-62121 GCF_059613525.1 Ruegeria sp. SATB045
GGCGCACCGTCAATCTGGTCATACGCTTTGAAGTCACCGAAATACTTGGTGATCGCTGCGGTCAGCGTGGTTTTACCATGGTCAACGTGGCCAATCGTGCCGATGTTGACGTGCGGTTTTGTACGCTCAAACTTTTCCTTTGCCATTCCTCAGGCGCCCTTTTGCGATTTGGGGGACCCTTGGTCCCGTGGTTACATCTGCGCGCGCGAGATATTTGGTTCGCAGGGGAAAATCAAGCACATCCTGAGGGAAAAGCCGTTTACGACGCTGGATTTTGCGTGAGCTCGCCGGAATCCAGCGGCTGGATCAGATCGGGGCGACTTTTGAACCAACCGTTCTGTTGATGTTCTTCGGCCAGCCATTCCTCGACTCGGTCCGCAACCTTCAAGGCCAGACCGCTCATCTGCTCTTCTTTGGTACGCTCATGGCCCGAACCCTTGAGCGCGCTGCCGCCAGTGGTGTCTTCCAGAACCTGAAATTGTTTGCCCTTGGCCAGGAATTCTTTCTTGTTCACATCATAGACATTCACCAGCACAATCGCGGTGCTGCGTGGGTTGTAGATCACCGGAATGCCCGGAGGCGCCAGCATATATCCCTCTAGGCTGATGCCGATATCATAATCCTGCGCGCCTTCGTATCGGCCAAGGCGGATATCCACCGCATTCTGGATCGCGGCCGTCCACTCGTCCGGCGTAGCGTCGCGTGAGACCGGTCCCTGCACAGCCTTTTCGGCAAAGGCATAGTTGACGCGCAGTTTGAATTCGCCGAGCGACTCGGGCTCTTCGTACACTTGCGTCTGCGTACACGCGCCCAACAGGGCCAGTCCGGTGATCAAGGTCAAAATACGCAACATGTCTCTCGTCTCGATAGGCCTGTTTTCTTTGATTTAGCGCACCGACACGGACTGTGCCAAGCCGTATCGGCGGAATTCCCCGAAAGCGGTCGCAAAATCACGAGAATTTATAGTCCCTCGGGAAGCCGTAAGGCGGCTTTTTCCCGACGCTGGCGCGTTTGGCCAGCCATTGAGACATATCCGCCTCGTGCCGGGTCTTGTCGCCACCCATGGACCATTTCAGGCCCTCCTCCCAGTTGAAAGTGGTGATGTCGGACAGACCGCCATCCAGCTCCAGCGTGCCCTGACGCCCGCGCGCCATGTTGTATTTCTGCAAACGTACACCCTTGCCGCGGGTCATCTCAGGCAATTCTTCGGTCGGGAAGACCAGGAACTTGCCGTTTTGAGACACCACCGCTACGTGGTCGCCCGCGACCGGTTTGCAGATCACCGCCGTTTCATCACCTTTGACGTTCAGCACCTGCTTGCCGTTGCGGGTCTGCGCCAGCACGTCATCCTCGGGCACCATGAACCCGTTGCCCGCTTCCGAAGCCACCAACAGCTTGCGCCCCGGCTTGTGGATCAGGATGTCGATGATCTGCGCCTCGTTCGGCAGGTCGACCATCAGACGCAGCGGCTCGCCCATGCCCCGCCCGCCAGGCAGGTTGGCGGCGCTGACCGTGTAGAACCGACCGTTTGAGGCAAAGACCAACAGGCGGTCCGTGGTCTCCGCGTGGAAGATGAAACGCGGGCCGTCACCGTCCTTGAACTTCAGCTCGCGCTTGAGGTCGATATGGCCGGTCATGGCGCGAATCCAGCCCATCTGCGAACAGACGACCGTGATCGGCTCCTTGTCGATCATCGCCTCAAGCGGCACTTCCTCGGCCTGACCAGCCTCAGCGAACTGGGTACGGCGTGCGCCGCCTTCGTAATCTTTACCAAAGGTCTTCTTGGTCTCTTTCAACTGCTCGGCGATCTTGGCCCATTGCAGTGCGGGATCAGCCAGCAGGTCTTCGAGATTGGCGCGCTCTTCCATCAACGCGTCACGCTCGCGGACCAGCTCCATCTCTTCCAGACGGCGCAGGCTGCGCAAGCGCATGTTGAGGATGGCGTCGACCTGAACCTCGGACAGTTCGCCCTCGCCTGGTTTGGGCGAGACATAGTCGGATTCGTCCGTCGCACGAACGTGGTCGATGCCCCAATCTTCGCGCATCAAAGCAGCTTTGGGATCATCGTCATAACGGATGATGTCAATCACACGGTCGAGGTTCAGGAAGGCAACGATAAAGCCCTCCAACACTTCTAACCGGTGGTCGATCTTAGCCATGCGGTGACGCGAACGCCGCAACAACACCTCTTGCCGGTGGTCAAGGAAGGCGCGCAGCACTTCCTTCATCGAGCAGACCTTGGGCGTCACCCCGTCGATCAGCACGTTCATATTCAGGCTGAAACGCACCTCAAGGTCCGAGTTGCGGTAGAGCATCCCCATCAGCACCTCGGGGTCCACGTTTTTAGAACGCGGCTCAAGGATCAGACGAATGTCATCCGCGGATTCATCGCGGACATCGCCGAGGATGGGGATTTTCTTGGTCTGGATCAGCTCCGCGATCTTTTCGATCAGCTTGGATTTCTGAACCTGATATGGGATCTCGGTGACAACGATCTGCCACTGGCCACGCCCCAGATCCTCGACCTCATACTTACAGCGCAGGCGGAACGATCCACGCCCGGTGCGATAAGCCTGCGCGATATTCTCAGGGGGCTCGACAATCACGCCACCAGTCGGAAAGTCCGGGCCGGGGACATAGTTCAGCAGCGTGTCATCCCGCGCGTCCGGCGTTTTGATCAGATGCAGACAGGCATCGCAGAGCTCAGAGATATTATGCGGCGGGATATTCGTCGCCATGCCCACCGCGATACCACTGGCGCCGTTTGCCAGCAGGTTCGGGAACTGCGCCGGCAGAACGACCGGTTCAGTCAGCGTCCCGTCATAGTTGTCACGGAAATCAACAGCGTCTTCGTTCAGACCTTCCAGCAGCGCTTCGGCCACGATGGTCATCCGCGCCTCAGTGTATCGCGAGGCCGCCGGGTTATCGCCGTCGATATTGCCGAAATTCCCCTGCCCGTCGACCAGCGGATAACGCACGTTAAAGTCCTGCGCCAGACGCGCCATCGCGTCGTAGATCGCGGCATCACCGTGGGGGTGATAGTTACCCATCACGTCGCCCGAGATCTTGGCGGACTTACGGAATCCCCCTGTCGCGCTGAGTCGCAGCTCGCGCATTGCATAGAGGATTCGCCGGTGAACCGGCTTCAGACCATCGCGCGCATCGGGCAGCGCCCTGTGCATGATGGTGGACAAAGCATAGGTCAGATAGCGTTCGCCAATCGCGCGGCGCAGCGGTTCGGCTACCTCGCCCCCACCTTCGGGGGCCTCCATGTTGGGGTCGTCGATCGTGTCGTTCATATATGATGTGATACGACGCAAGCGCGCCGCGGTAAAGCAACCGGTAAGCATTTTGCTGGGGACAAGTGGCGCTTTTTGCAACAGGGGGAGGCAACCGACGGATTTCCCCCGATCTTTCGACTCGAGACCTCAGATATGGTAAGCTCTCGGTCATTAGACTGCTGCCTATTTCATCTTTTACGATTACCCGGGGGAAGCGCCATGACGCGCCTTATCGTTGTTAGTTTCGCTGCACTTGGCTGGTGTTTTTACGTCATGAGCGGTGGGCCAGACTTTGAACCGCGCGGCCTGCGTGCCGAACGGCCTGTGCGTGTCGCCACCCAATCCAAGCCAGTGCAGATCGCACCTGCGCCTGCCCAAAATCTTGTGACCAATGTCGCCAGCCGCACCCCGGCCGTCCGGGCCAAACCGATCGAGCCTCAACCGGCCGTTGTTGAATTTGTGACTGAAACCGCAAGCGTTGAAGCGCTCAGGGAAATTTCGGTTTTTGATGATCAAACTTCCAATTTTACGCTCGCATCGCTTGAAGATGGAGTGAGCGGCCTGCAGCAGATCGAACCAGAAGCGCCTGAACAGATCGCGGAACCGATTGCCCCCACTGAGCCCGAGAAGGACATTCGCGAGATTTCTGGAACACGGGTCAATCTCCGCGACGGTCCCGGCACGATCTATCCAATCATCGCAAAGGTCGGCATTGGCCAGAAAGTCGAAATCCTGAGCGACTCGGGCACAGGTTGGCTTCGCCTGCGCGTGTTGCCGCAGCAACAGGTCGGATGGATATCGGCATCTCTGGTCGAAAAACCCGTAAACTGACGCAGTGCAACGATTGTCCCACCCGGTATCACGCCCTAGCTAGGGGTAAGGCTTGGTATCGGGGACACTATGCAGAAATCGATTCTAATAACCGGCTGTTCGTCCGGAATCGGGCTGGACGCAGCGCATGGCATGCGCGCTCGCGGTTGGCGCGTCTTTGCATCGTGCCGACAGCAGCGGGACTGTGACAGGCTACGCGCGCAAGGCTTTGAAAGCCCCCGCATCGACTATACCGACACCGACAGCATCGCCGCTGGTCTGGCCGAGGTGCTTGAGGCCACCGGAGGCACGTTGGACGCACTGTTCAATAACGGCGCACACGGTCTACCCGGCGCAGTCGAAGATCTGCCCACCGACGGGTTGCGCGCGATCTTCGAGGCTAATTTCTTTGGCTGGCACGAACTGACCCGTCAGGTCATCCCAGTGATGCGAGCGCAAGGCCACGGGCGAATCGTGCAGAACTCCTCGGTTCTGGGACTGGTCGCCTTCCCCTGGCGCGGAGCTTATGTGGCCACAAAATATGCGATCGAGGGCCTGACCGACACATTGCGGTTGGAACTGGCGGATACCGACATCAAGGTCAGCCTGATCGAACCCGGCCCGATCACCTCGAAAATCCGCGAGAACTCGATCCCTTTCTTCGAACGTTTCATCGACTGGCAGAACTCAGCCCTGCGCGAGCGGTATCAGGCGACACTGTTGAAAAGGCTATACGAAACCTCAGGCACAGATCGGTTTGAACTGCCCGCATCCGCCGTGACCGACAAGCTGGCCCATGCGGTCGAGGCAAAACGACCGCGCCCCCGCTACTACGTTACGACTCCAACTTACATCGCAGGCTACCTGCGCCGCATTCTGCCAACACGTACGATTGACCGTATCCTCTCGGACGTCTGAGGCGAAATTACCCGTTCGCTTTTCTCCGCCATGGGTCTAGATGGTAAGCTAATGCAAAAAACGCGGACGGTGTACCCATGGACCTATTGATGGTCGTATTATTGCTGGCGATGGCGGCGGTGGTCGTCGTGCTGGTGATCGGCATTTCAAACTTCGGCAAGGCAGGGAAAAGTGCCGCGCTGAAGAGCAACAAGATGATGCAGCTGCGCATCCTGTTTCAATTCATTGCCGTGGTGCTGATCGTGCTCTACGTCTGGCTTCGCGGACAGGGAGGTCAGTAAATGGTTGTACTTAACAAAATCTACACACGCACCGGCGATGACGGCAAAACAGCCTTGGGCAATGGGGAACGCGTTGCCAAGTATTCGGGTCGAGTTGCAGCGTATGGCACGGTGGATGAACTGAATTCATTTGTCGGCGTCGCCCGAACCGAAGCTGATGGTGAGGTCGAAGCCGCGCTGTCGCGCATCCAGAATGACCTGTTCGATCTGGGTGCCGATTTCTGCCGCCCCGACATGGATAAGGATGCCGAGGCTGAATACACGCCGCTGCGCATCGTACCCTCTCAGATCGACAGGCTTGAGGCTGAGATCGACGCCATGAACGAAGCGCTAGCGCCGCTGCGCAGCTTCATCCTACCCGGTGGGTCACGCCTGGCGGCCCATCTACATGTGTGCCGCACCGTCTCGCGCAGGGCCGAGCGTCTGGCGGTTGAGCTGACCAATATGGAACCTGTCAACGAAGTGGCGGTAAAATACCTCAATCGCCTAAGCGACTGGTTTTTCGTGGCCGCCCGCTGCGCGAACGAAAACGGCTCGGCGGATGTGCTGTGGGTTCCGGGCGCGAACCGCTGAAGCGTTGGCTTGAGCGCGCCGTAGCGTCAAAAAATATGAAACGCGACGTCCCAAGCCCACGAGATGACGATTTTGCCCTGTTGTCGTGTGGCTTGAGACGTTATTCAGACGTCCGAGAGCATTGGTGGAGTCGCGTCGCGGCTCACCGTTATTTGTGAGGAGCAAGCGCAAAATGAAGGTACTCGTGCCTGTCAAACGCGTGATTGACTATAACGTGAAAGTTCGCGTCAAAGCGGACGGCAGCGGTGTTGATCTCGCCAATGTCAAAATGTCGATGAACCCGTTCGACGAGATCGCCGTCGAAGAGGCGATCCGTCTGAAAGAAGCAGGCAAGGCGGATGAAGTCGTCGCTGTTTCCATCGGCGTCAAGCAGGCGCAGGAAACCCTGCGCACCGCTCTGGCCATGGGTGCCGACCGCGCAATTCTGGTTGTTGCGGCTGATGACGTGCACACCGATATCGAACCGCTGGCCGTTGCCAAGATTCTGGCCAAAGTGGTCGAAGAAGAGCAGCCGGGCATCGTTCTGGCGGGCAAACAGGCGATCGACAACGACATGAACGCCACTGGTCAGATGCTGTCAGCCCTGTTGGGCTGGAGCCAAGGCACCTTCGCCTCTGAGGTGGATATCGAAGGCGACAGCGCCAAGATCACCCGCGAGGTTGACGGCGGTCTGCAGACCATCAGCGTCAAGATGCCGACCATCGTGACCGTTGACCTGCGCCTGAACGAGCCGCGCTATGCTTCGCTGCCCAACATCATGAAGGCGAAGAAAAAGCCGCTGGACGAGAAAACTGCTGCCGATTACGGCGTCGACGTCACTCCTCGTCTGGAAATCGTCAAAACCGAAGAGCCGCCGGCACGTGCCGCTGGTATCGTCGTGGGCTCGGTTGACGAGCTGGTTGCGAAACTCAAAGAAGCGGGGGCTGTGTAATGGCTGTTCTTCTTCTCGCCGAAGTCAATAATGGTGAACTGGCGCTGGACGCCACCGCCAAAGCCGTCAACGCCGCGAAGGCGCTGGGCGACGTGACCGTTCTGGCCGCAGGTGGTTCTGCCGCTGCTGCCGGTGAGGCTGCCGCAAAGATCGACGGTGTCTCCAAGGTTCTGGTTGCCGAAGACGCATCACTGGGTCACCGCCTGGCGGAATCGACCGCAGCCCTGATCGTGGGCCTGGCCGATGGCTATGAGCACATCGTCGCACCGGCTACCACCGACGCCAAGAACGTGATGCCCCGCGTCGCAGCCCTGCTGGACGCGATGGTGATCTCGGATGCATCCGGCGTGGTTGACGGTTCGACCTTCGAGCGTCCGATTTACGCAGGCAACGCGATCCAGACCGTGAAATCGAACGACGCCAAGAAAGTCGTCACCTTCCGTACCGCGTCCTTCGATGCTGCAGGCGAAGGCGGCTCGGCCGCGGTCGAGACGATCTCGGTTGGTGACAACCCGGGTCTGTCTTCGTGGGTCGAGGACAAGGTTGCCGAAAGCGATCGCCCGGAACTGACCTCGGCTGGCGTTGTTGTCTCGGGCGGCCGTGGCGTCGGCTCGGAAGAGGACTTCAAACTGATCGAAACCCTGGCAGACAAGCTGGGCGCCGCCGTTGGCGCGTCGCGCGCCGCCGTTGACTCGGGCTACGCTCCGAACGACTGGCAGGTGGGTCAGACCGGTAAGGTTGTTGCCCCTGATCTGTATGTTGCCGTCGGCATCTCGGGCGCGATCCAGCACCTTGCTGGTATGAAGGACTCGAAGGTCATCGTTGCGATCAACAAAGACGAAGAAGCACCGATTTTCCAGGTTGCTGACTTCGGTCTGGTTGCCGACCTGTTCCAAGCCGTACCGGAACTGACCGAAAAACTCGGCTGATCTTAAGCCGAGGCTTTTCGACGAAAAATCTGACAGGCCCGCCAAAATGGCGGGCCTTTTTCTTAGCGCAGATCCCGAATTGGACCCGCCAGCGCCTCGGCTATGGTCCTGTGCGCAGCAGGCCCAATCATGTACTCAGCCATCGGCTGCTGCAAAGTTCCGAATAGCATGTCTTCAAGCTCGTCCGATTGCCCAGAAACGCTGACAGTCTCACGCACGATTGCCGCGCAAAAAGGTCTAACCGCGTCCAGCAATCCAAGAGACAATGGCACGTCTGCTTCATCGGCAGGGTCCCCGCCATCCGATTGACCAACAACCTGCAAACACAGAAGAATCACTGGCACGTCCAGTTTTTCCAGCAGGGCCCGCATCTGCTTTAACCAATTGCGCCGTAGCTCGTCCGCAACGGCTTCGAAACGTGCGTCCTGATGGCCACGCAACAGCGCCATCAGGTGATGCACGAAATTCACGTCGGCAAAATCGACATCGGGGTATAGCGAAATCAGATCATCCGTGGCGGCCAGAAATCGATCGTTCCGCCTTGGATGGACGCGATAGAAGCGATTCGATTGTCCAAGTAGATCCGGCGCTTGCAACACGCACAGTTCAGCCTTGTCCATCAACGACTGAAGACCGGAATCGCGACACAACGCGTCGACACCGCAGAACAGGCTGCCAAGGTTTAAACACCGCCTGTCAAGCTTGTCTTCCAAAACGGACGCGAACGGAGTTTCGACGAAACGGCCAAACGTCTCTGTCCCACCGATGCAAGCCATATATGGCGTATCCAGTGATCGCTCGGGACCACGAAACCAAAGCCGTGAGCCCGAATACTGGCAGACGGCATCCTCGGGAGCCCCCGAGCCTGTTTGGTAATAGCTCATTACACTCACCCATTTTTCACCCGGGAGACACTTTGCAGCCGCATATCTTGAGAAATTACTAATGTGCGCATTTGAAGCAAATTCGATGGGTCTCATCCTCTTGCCGCCCGCCCCCATCTGCCGATACTGTCGCCATAACCCGTGGGACAGAGGCACCTGAATATGGATGTAAAATCAGTCGGAGTGATTGGCGCAGGTCAGATGGGCAACGGTATCGCCCATGTGTTGGCCTTGGCGGATTATGATGTTGTTCTGAACGATGTCAGCCAGGATGCGTTAAACGCTGCGATGGCCATTATTGAAGGCAATTTGACCCGCCAGGCATCACGCGGAAAGATAACGGATGAGGCGGTACAGAACGCCTTGAAACGCATCACAACCACGCTGGAATTGCCGCAACTGGGCAAGACCGATCTGGTGATCGAGGCGGCCACCGAACGCGAAGCGATTAAGCAGGCGATTTTTGAAGATCTGCAACCTCATCTTCTGCCGCATACGATTCTGACATCGAATACGTCGTCTATATCGATCACGCGTCTGGCCAGCCGTACGGACCGACCCGAAAGGTTCATGGGATTTCATTTCATGAACCCGGTTCCCGTTATGCAACTGGTCGAACTGATTCGCGGCATCGCCACAGATGAAGAAACGTTCAGCGCGTGTAAGGCCGTCGTCGACAAGCTGGGGAAAACTGCAGCCAGCGCCGAGGACTTTCCGGCCTTTATCGTGAACCGTATTCTCATGCCAATGATCAACGAGGCGGTTTACACGCTGTACGAAGGGGTCGGGAATGTGCAGTCGATCGACCAGTCGATGAAACTAGGGGCAAACCATCCTATGGGGCCCTTGGAACTGGCCGACTTTATTGGGCTGGACACGTGTTTGGCCATCATGAACGTGCTGCATGATGGTTTGGCGGACACCAAGTATCGCCCTTGCCCATTGCTCACGAAATATGTTGAGGCAGGGTGGCTTGGTCGCAAATCCCAGCGCGGGTTTTATGACTATCGAGGTGAGTTCCCCGTTCCGACCCGGTGAAGGGGGCCAGCCCCCTCGCCCGGACGTTGTCCGGGCTCACCCCCGAGATATTTTTAGCCAGATGAAGCAGCGGATCAGGTTCCGCGTGTCTCGCCCAAGGACAAAGTGTGCTTTCGGAGCCACGCCATGAAACCGCGTGGATCGCGTTCCAGAAGTTGCATGTCATCTTCCGATATAGGTTCACCAATGACTGGGGATTGAGGCTTGTTACAAGACCGGACGATCTCGTGCAGCAAAAGGCCCTGGCGCATAATGGCTGATAGTTTGTTCGCGATCTGATAGGCGCGAGAGTTGCGGCCCGGGAAGAAAATCGGCACCACCTGCGCGCCGGATCTCCGGATCATCTTGGCAGTGAAAACGTTCCACTCGCGTTCAATCGCAGGGCCGAACCAATCATCCGAGGACATAACGACACCTGACGGGAACAGAGCTACAACGCCTCCGTTTTTAAGGTGATCCATCGCCTTACCACGCATTTCCAGCATTTTGGCCTGCGCTTCCGGGTCATGCGGGAAAGGCACTGGAATCATAAACGACGTCGCGGCCTCATCTAGGCCAGTCAGGACCGAGCGTGTCAGAATGCGATAGTCGTTGCGCACCTGACCGATAAGCTCGGCCAGAATCATGCCATCGACCATACCGTGAGGGTGATTTGCCACGACGACCACAGGTCCGGTTTTGGGGATACGGGCAATCTGTTCCTGCGGTGTGGTCAGATTGATTCCCATCACCTCAAGCGCGCCGCCCCAGAAACGCTGGCCCCGGTAGTATTCGTTCTTCTTCTCAAACTTGTTGACCATACGCAAAATGGTCAGCTTACCGGTGCACCATTCGATGGCGCGAATGGCTGTCGCGGTCCAGGCGTCGTCAAACGAGTTCGCATAGGTCAGGGTTCTACGGTCGTAGATTTCGCCCTGGTCCTCGGTCCCATCGACAACCGGGCCTGTCTTGGTCTCGTGCGTAGTTTCCGCCAATTCCTGGTCTTCCCGTTATTGGTATCGCGGCTGATGCGCTCAGAACCCCTCCCCGAACTTGTCGTTCACGAGGGTTTCCAACGCGTCGGCCAACGCCTCAGCATCCGGTCCGGACGTCTCGACGTCAATAGTCGTTCCGCGCGACGCTGCCAACATCAAAAGACCCATAATACTGTCGCCTGACGCTGAAAGCCCGTCTTTTGACACTTCGGCCTGTGCATCAAACCCCTCGACCACTTCAACCAACTTAGCCGAGGCGCGCGCGTGCAGGCCCTTTTCATTAACTATTTTCAAGCTTCGGGTGGTCATTCTTAGTCGGTCCGCTCTTGGTCAAAGGTCACGTTTTGCGCATTGATATACTTGCGCCCAGCTTCCATCGCCTGCCGCACCGCGTCGCCAATTGGCAAGTGGCGGGATTTAGCCAGTTTGATCAACATAGGCAGATTTGCACCGTAAAGGATACGTCGGTCATGAGGTGTACAGGCGCGCAAGCTGAGATTCGACGGGCTGCCGCCGAAAAGATCTGTCACGACAACGACGCCATCGCCAACATCAACGCTGTCGGCGGCAGCACAGATTTCTGCCTGCTTGGCCTCGCGGTCATGGTCCGCTTCGATCGAAATCGCCGCAAGGCCAGGTTGCTTTCCCACGACATGCTGCATGGCCGCAAGATATTCCTGCGCCAACCCACCATGTGCTACGAGTACGATCCCGATCAATCCGGCCTCACATTCAACGATCGACGTTCCATTTCGCGATGCCTAATTGCCACCTGCTGCCCCCCTTCCGCAAGAGCCTTTGCAACCGCTTCCGCTGTGGCGACCGATCTGTGCTGACCGCCCGTACACCCGAATGCAACGGACAGATGCGCTTTTCCTTCGGCACGATAGGCCGGAAGCAGGATTAAAAGCAGATCGACCACGCGTTCAAAAAACGGCGCATAATTTCCGTCTGATTGAACGTAGCGCGCCACGTCCGGGTTTCGACCGTCTTCGCCCCGCAGGTCTGGCTGCCAGTATGGGTTAGCGAGGAAACGGCAATCAAATACCATGTCCAGACCACGGGGTAACCCGCGTTTATACGAAAACGACTCGACCGATACAGCTAGATGTCGGCCTCCCTGTGGCGCGAACCAACGTTCGACCTCTTGCCGCAGCTGGTGCACGTTGAGCGGGCTGGTATCAATTAGCGTGTCAGCAATCTCTCGGATCGGCGCCAGCAACTCTTTTTCCTGCATCACCCCGGTTTCAGGGCTGGCATTCGCCGCGACTGGATGGCGCCGTCGCGTTTCAGAGAACCGACGTAGCAAGACCTCATCGCTACAATCGAGATACAAGGTGGCCAGGTCGACATCAGCCATACGGCGCAGTTTCGCGGATAGTTCGATAAAACCAATTGTCGAGAAATCCCGATTTCTTGCATCCAGCCCCAAAGCCATGGGCCGCTCGCGCGCCGGTCCTTCCAGCAAGCGAAGCAATAGGCCCATCGGTAAATTGTCTATGGCTTCAAAACCCAAATCTTCGAGCACCCGAATAGCGGTGGATCTCCCCGCACCAGAAGGTCCGGTCACCAGAACTATCCGTTGTTGTGTCATGCGTTCGGCCATTCTGGACCCACTCGCCCCATTTTCAAAAGCTGCATAAGAGCTGCTGACAAATTGGGGGCAGCCGCTGCCCGTAGCAAGGGAACAGTTTGCCTCAGGGCGAGAACAGTTGCGTGTTCGGGCAGGCGCGCGTGCTCGGGCGTATCTAGATCAACAACATAACGAAGTGGGACGGGCCCGACCGGAACAGCTTGCAGAAGGCCAATACCACGGGCCTCGATTATGCCGCTAATATTGGGGGCGGTATCCGCTAATACAGCTCCGCTCTTCATGCGTAGACTGACGCGGTCGTCTGCAACCAACCCGGCGCCCGCCGCCATCATCTGCAACCCAAGCGCGGATTTCCCTGAACCGGACGCGCCAATGATCAAGATACCGCGCCCGTCGACCGCAACGCAGGTGGCGTGAACAACTGCAGAATCCAGATTTTCAACGGCCGACAGCGTGGTGTCCGGCATGACCTATACGGGCAACCCGACGACGAACCGGGCGCCCAGCGGATCCGAGGTGATGTCCGCTTCGGTCGGTCGAATGTTTTCGGCCCAGATAACGCCGCCATGTGCTTCGACAATCTGCTTGGAAATCGCCAAACCAAGGCCCGAGTTGTTCCCGAAATGCTCGGCCGGGCGTTGGGAATAGAAGCGCTTGAACACCTTCGTCAGTGCCTGTTCCGGGATACCGGGACCGGTGTCTTCAACCACAACCAAGACCCGATTTTCGCGCTGGCGGACCCAGACACGTATCGCATCGCTGTCCTCGCAGAAAGAAATCGCATTGGTGATTAAGTTGACAAAGACCTGTGCAAGGCGTGCTTCGAGACCGTGGATCACGATCGGTTGACTCGGCATATCCGTGATGTAATCGATGCCTTTTTCGCGCGCGTCCTCGCCCAAATACTGGCCGATGTTGCCCAGTAGCTTGAGCAAATCGAACGGCTGCTCTTCTTCCTTGACCAGTTCGGCATCAAGACGCGATGCATTCGAGATATCGCTGACCAGACGATCCAACCGCCGCACATCGTGCTCGATCACACCCAGCAGTTTGTCCCTCTGGTCTTCGCGTTTGACCATACGCAGGGTGCCAACTGCGGATTGCAGGCTGGCCAAAGGATTCTTGATCTCGTGTGACACATCGGCGGCGAACTGTTCATTTGCGTCAATGCGGTTGTAAAGCGCCGTGACCATGCCTCGCAATGCCCGGCTAAGACGCCCTATTTCATCCGGCCGCGCACTGAGGTCAGGGATACGGATACGGCCAGGGTTCATACCTGTGCCACGGTCTCTGCCCGTCTCTGCAGCAGAGGCCAAATCCGCCAATGGGTTTGCAATGGTCGAGGCCAAAACAAGGCTTAACCCGATGGAGACAAGCAAGGCGACCACGAACATCTGTAGAATACGCTCTTGCTCACGTCGCGCCAGAGCGTCAATTTCGCCTGCGGGGCCCGTAATCGCAACAGCCCCGACTGGTACTCCGTCCTGCAGGATCGGCGTAGCCGCAACAACAACCGTCTCGCGTTGTTCGTCCTTTACCGCCTGAACCTGTGTTGCGCCATCAAGCGCTGAGGGGACAATAGCCTGAACCCGCTGCGCCAAAGTGGGTGCCGTGCTGGGATCGTAATTCGTGAAAACGCGGGTCAGACCGTTCCACACCGCATTCAATGCGTCGCTGATCAGCGTGCTGCCTGTCTGAACCTCGGCATCAGTTCGCAGCAGCACGGCCATTGTGGATGATGAAGCCTCACCGCGCGTCCAACCGATAAGAGTGCCGGACATGTCATACACAAAAACTTCGCCACCCGGCGGCAGGCTCAGACCGGCCAAAGTGTCTTCAACGTTCAATTGACTGGCATCTTGCGACGGTTGATCGCCGGTTTGACGCAACCGTGTTTCAAAGACGTTGCTGACCAGTTGCGCGTTTCCGACGATATTTCGCGCAGTCTGCTGAACTTGTTCCTCACGAGAATCGTCCAAGTACAACAGTCCGGTTACCAGAATAACCAAGGCCACCAAGTTGATAGTAACGATTTTGCGCGCCAGCGGGGACTCACGCAAGGCGAACAGATTTCGGCGACGCCGCGATGCGCGCAGCTCGCCTGATTCTCCGTCCTGTGGAATGACCCAATCATCCCCCAGAACGACATCGCCATCCTTGAATTCGCTGGCTTGTTCCGTATCGCGCACGAGACCCAACTACCCTTTCAGATTGGCGTTCTTATTCTTCGTTGTACCGGTAACCAATGCCATAGAGCGTTTCGATGGCCGAAAACTCTGAATCAGCGGCGCGCATTTTCTTGCGCAGACGCTTGATGTGGCTGTCAATGGTCCGATCGTCCACATAGACCTGATCGTCATAGGCCACGTCCATCAGTTGATCGCGGCTTTTGACAAAGCCTGGTCGCTGTGCCAACGCCTGCAGCAACAGGAACTCGGTCACTGTCAGGGACACGTCTTCTCCCTTCCAGCTGACCGCATGGCGCAGAGGATCCATCCGCAATTCTCCGCGTTCCATAACCTTAGCGTCGCCAGTATTGGCGACAGTCGCGTCACCTGAAGTGGCTTCCTGTCGGCGCAGCAATGCCCGGATACGCTCGACCAGCAAACGCTGCGAGAAAGGCTTTTTCACATAGTCATCCGCGCCCATGCGAAGGCCAAGAACCTCGTCAATCTCGTCATCTTTCGAGGTCAGGAAAATCACTGGCATCTGGGTCTTCTGCCGCAGGCGCTGCAACAGATCCATGCCGTCCATACGCGGCATCTTGATATCCAGCACAGCCATGTCAGGCAGTTTCTTGTTGAAGGCGTCTAGCGCGGCCTGCCCGTCATTATATGTTTCAACCTCAAAACCTTCGGCTTCGAGAGTCATGGATACGGACGTCAGAATGTTTCTGTCGTCATCCACCAATGCAATCTTTGACATCGGGTTAACCCCTATTCCTGCTCACTCATGCAATTTATCGCTTATTAGTATGGCATTTCTGGCGTTTTTAAGGCCGCGAATCAATCCGTAACTGCGAATCGTGCGATTGTTGTCACATAGATGCAGCAAAAAAGCCGTTAATGTTGCCGGAAAGGCGCTTTGATTTCCGACAGGAAATTTGTGATGGCGCTAAACTTGGGCTTGGTTGCGCTAACTGCGTCAAACCCTCCTGTTCATGTCCCGAATGACCGTGGTAAGACGCGGCCATCCGCCGGTTTTTCCCGGCTAATTGCCCAATGGCGCATCCGGCCCAACCGCCAACGCGCCGCCACACGGAGAAGACACACATGACATCTGGACGGGTTAACCCGCAATTCCGCCTCGAGGATCAGGGCATCGAGGGTCTGGGAAATGTCTATTACAACTTCATGGAACCGGCGCTGATCGAAGAGGCGCTGAAGCGCGGCGAAGGCACTCTGGGCAATGGCGGAGCCTTTTTGGTTACCACCGGCAAGTTCACCGGCCGCTCGCCCAAGGACAAACACGTCGTGCGCACTGACAGCGTTGCGGACCATATTTGGTGGGAAAACAACGCCGAGATGAGCCCCGAGGGCTTTGACGCGCTGTATCAGGACATGCTGGCCCACATGAAAGGCCGCGACTACTTCGTACAGGATCTGGTTGGCGGAGCCGACCCGGCCTATTCGATCAACGTGCGCATGGTTACCGAACTAGCTTGGCACAATCTGTTCATCCGTCACCTGCTGCGACGCCCGGATCGTGAAGATCTGAACGAGTTCATCGCCGATTTCACCGTCATCAACTGCCCCAGCTTCCAGGCCGACCCGGCTAAGCACGGCTGCCGGTCTGAGACGGTGATCGCGATGAACTTCGACCGCAAGATGATCCTGATCGGCGGCACCGAGTATGCAGGCGAGAACAAGAAATCTGTCTTTACTCTGCTGAACTACATGCTGCCGGAAAAAGGCGTGATGCCGATGCACTGCTCGGCCAACCATGCGGTTGGTAACCCGGTCGACACCGCCGTCTTCTTTGGCCTGTCCGGCACTGGCAAGACAACCCTGTCCGCTGACCCGGCCCGCACTTTGATCGGCGATGATGAGCATGGCTGGTCCGATCGCGGCACCTTTAACTTCGAAGGTGGCTGTTATGCCAAGACGATCAACCTGAACGCCGAGGCCGAGCCGGAAATCTACGCGACCACCACCAAATTTGGCACTGTGATCGAAAACATGGTGTTCGATCCCGAAACCAAGGAACTGGATTTCGAGGACGACTCCCTGACCGCGAACATGCGCTGCGCCTATCCGTTGGAGTATATCTCGAACGCGTCCAGCAGCGCACTGGGTGGCCACCCTAAGAACATCATCATGCTGACCTGTGATGCGTTCGGCGTGCTGCCTCCGATCGCGCGGCTTACCCCGGCGCAGGCGATGTATCACTTCCTGTCGGGCTTCACCTCCAAGGTTGCCGGGACCGAGCGCGGCATTACCGAACCTCAGCCCACTTTCTCGACCTGCTTTGGCGCGCCGTTCATGCCGCGTCGCCCGGAAGAGTACGGCAACCTGTTGCGCGACAAGATCGCCCAGCACGGCGCGACCTGCTGGCTGGTCAACACCGGCTGGACCGGTGGCGCCTATGGTGTGGGCAGCCGGATGCCGATCCGCGCGACCCGTGCACTGCTGACAGCTGCGCTGGACGGATCGCTGCGGGATGCCGAGTTCCGCAAAGATGCCAATTTCGGCTTTGACGTACCGGTTTCGGTGCCCGGCGTGGCCGAAGTCCTTTTGGACCCGCGCCGCACCTGGGATGATCAGGCGGCCTTCGACAAGCAGGCTGAAAAACTGGTGCAGATGTTCGCCGAGAACTTTGAACAGTACCTTCCGTTCATCGACGAAGACATCAAAGCCGTAGCAATCGGTTAATCGAAAAAAGGGGGCGAAATCGCCCCCTTTTCTTTAAAGAGTCTCACTACATCGTGATCGCGCATAAGTTGTATATTGCAAAATGTGAATGCAATTGCGTTGCTCGAAGTGTCGATCTGAGGTATCTCGGCATGTCAGAAATATGGCAAAACCCGACGCTCTCGCATCGGGTGAGAAGTGAAAAGACCTGTGGGATGCTCAAGCGCACACTCACAAACGCGATTTGAGCAGCCTAATCAGATAGCTAGTGTATTCTAAAGGGGATGAGTGTCAATATGAGATTTGCCGGGTAACTCGTAAAACGGCATACCTCAGTTCGTCACCGTAAAGGGGCGGAAGACACGGAATAAGGCAGGTAACGATATGACAGAAATCTCGAAACTCACCGAACTGCGTAAATTGATGCAAAGTATGGAGCGGACGCTGGGCCTGGAACAACTCTCTCCGGTTGAGCGCGATATCTATTACGCGGCTGAGGAATTGTCGAAAAACGATCAGGAAGTTCGCACCTTTGGTTTGATCGAACATACACTGGTTCAAAGCGTATCGCGCCCGACATTTTTCCGTGCACTCAAGTCCCTGGTGCAAAAGGGATACCTTTCGCAAAGCGGCAGCGCAAACCGGGGGCGGTACGTCGTTCATGCTCCCAGGTGACGCGCCCAACAGCCACGACAATGGCTGATTGTCGTGCGCAAATGGACTTCTGAAACGTTTTTTGCCTCGTTGGCATATGTCGTGGCATCGTATCTTACATTCGAGGTTCTGATGCCCCTTCAGAACATGTTTTTTCCAGAATATCCAAGCCGGGCCAGCCTTCTGTTCCTGCCCCATGGGGTTCGGGTATTGTCTGCATGGCTATTGGGCTGGCGAGCCATTTTTGCCCTTCTTCCCGGCGTTTTCATCGTCTTTGCGGCGCTGGGGGGCAGCGACGTTTTCCTGCCCAGCCGTCTTGCCGCTATTGCAATCGCCGTTCTGACAGTACCGGCAGTCTTCTATTTGCTCAAATGGGCCGGATGGGATCTGTTTCCAAGGGCTGATCGCAAACCGTGCTGGGTCTGTGTCATGGGTGTCGGTGTGATCACCTCATTCCTTGTGGCAGGTCTGACAAATATGGCTTTTGGCAGCGCACGCGTCGAATACATTGCCTATTTGATCGGCGACATTTCAGGTCTGTTCTTCCTGATGCTGGGTTTGTATTTCGCCTTCCGCTTGGCAGATAGCCGCAGTTAACCCATCACCGCTTTACGCAGAAGGTTCAATCCTGCGATCAATAGCACCATCAAAGTCAGTTTCCGAAACCGCGCCTGGTCGATGCGCGCCTGCAGGCGCAGGCCGACCCACATCCCAAGCAGTGCGGGCAGGATCAGAATTGCCGAGAATGGTGCTGTCTCGGCCCGCAAAATACCCGAGCCCAGATGCGCAATAACCAATGCGCCTGCCCCAAGCCCGTAGATTACGCCCTGTACGCGCATTTGCACATCCTTGGGCGTATTCAACGCTGTCAGATAAGCGACCGTCGGAGGCCCCCATATCCCCGACATCCCCCCCACGAAACCGGCTACGGCTCCAATCGCAGCCTCAACTCGGGTCGAGGTCTTTTCGAGGGTCAGTTTCCACCCGGCGATCTGAATCACAGCAAAGACCGAGACCGGAATGCCGATCATCAACAGAAACACCGTCTCGGGCACGAAGCGGACCAGTTGTGCCCCAGCTAACAAAAACACGAGGCCAACCAACAGAAAAACGCGAAACTGCCGTATGGCATCGATCGCGGCCGGAACCCCTTCGCGAAATGCCTGCACGCCATTTGTGGCCAACGTAGGCAGGATCAATCCCGCCAGCGCCAGTTGCGGCGACAGGAAAACACTAAGTCCAGAGACAAGCACCATGGGCATGGCAAAACCGACCATCCCTTTGACCCAACCCGCCGCAAAAGCGGCGGCAAGGGCAAACAGAATTTCCGACGGTGACACAACGGAGAACAGGGTCATGCGCCTGTGATATCACTCCTGAAAAATTCTGCATCGCAAAACTGCGCAAGAAATTTTTGAACTATTTCGCAACGTAATTCGTATTTTTGTTGCGCTGCACGTGCAGCATGGTATGACCAATCGACCCAGAAAAGGACTTGATTCATGGCCCATGACGGACAGGATATGACCCAGATGACAGCATCCGCGATTTTGCCCGACCTTCTGACACTGACCCGCGCCGCAGTCCCGGCAGTCGAAGCTGTGTTCGACCGCGCGCGTGAATCTGTGCGCCAGATGGTGACTGTCGAGGGTCGCGTGTCCGGTGCGTTGATCGAAGCCAACCAAACGGCCGCTCATGGCCTCGCGTGGCTGGCCACCTACAGTCAGTCGCTGCAACAGATGCAGCGTTGGGCCGAGACGTTGGATCGTGATGGCAAGTTTGGTGAAATCGAACAGCTGCTGCATCAAATCGCGTTCGGCGAATATCTGTGGCAGGTCTATGGCGGCATCCAAATGAATCAGGGTGAAATCGTTCGCCTGCAGGATCTTGGCCTCAGCCAAGATGATATGCGCGCGTTGATGATCCCTGAGGTGATGACTCTGACCCAAGGCGGCAATACACAAGCCGCCCGCAGCCGCCTTGTAGAATTGATGGAAGATCAATCCGGTGCCACAATGTTTGGCGCATCCGGTCTGGACGAAGAACTGGAAATGATCCGCGACCAGTTCCGCCGCTATGCGGTCGAAAAGGTCGAACCGCACGCCCATGAGTGGCACCTGAAAGATGAGCTGATCCCGATGGAAATCATCGAGGAACTGGCTGAGATGGGCGTCTTTGGCCTGACCATTCCCGAAGAATTCGGCGGGTTCGGCCTGTCCAAAGCCTCGATGTGTGTGGTGTCCGAGGAACTGTCGCGCGGCTATATTGGCGTGGGTTCGTTGGGCACCCGGTCCGAGATCGCGGCCGAGCTGATCATCGCCGGCGGCACGGACGAGCAAAAGGCCAACTGGCTGCCAAAACTCGCGAGCGCTGAGATTCTACCCACCGCCGTGTTCACCGAGCCCAACACCGGGTCCGACCTTGGCAGCCTGCGCACCCGCGCAGTCAAGAATGCCGAAGGCGATTATGAGATCACCGGCAACAAGACCTGGATCACACACGCGGCCCGCACCCATGTGATGACCCTGCTGGCCCGCACCAACCCCGACAGCTCTGACCACCGCGGGTTGTCGATGTTCCTGGCCGAGAAAACTCCCGGCACGGACGAGGCCCCCTTCCCCACGCCCGGCATGACCGGCGGCGAGATCGAGGTTCTGGGCTATCGCGGCATGAAGGAATACGAGCTGGGCTTTGACGGCTTTAAGGTGAAAGGTGAGAACCTGCTGGGCGGCGAAGAAGGCAAAGGCTTTAAACAGCTGATGGAGACCTTCGAATCTGCCCGCATTCAGACCGCTGCCCGCGCCATCGGCGTGGCGCAAAGCGCGCTGGATATCGCCATGCAATACGCGCAGGATCGCAAGCAGTTCGGCAAGTCGCTGATCAACTTTCCCCGCGTCTCGGGCAAGCTGGCGATGATGGCGGTCGAGATTATGATTGCGCGCCAGCTGACCTATTTCAGCGCGTGGGAAAAGGACAACGGACATCGCTGCGATCTTGAGGCCGGCATGGCCAAGCTGCTGGGTGCACGGGTTGCGTGGGCTGCTGCGGATAATGGCCTGCAGATCCACGGCGGCAACGGGTTTGCGCTGGAATACAAGATCAGCCGCGTTCTGTGTGATGCGCGCATCCTGAACATTTTCGAAGGGGCTGCCGAAATTCAGGCACAGGTCATCGCTCGGCGTTTGCTGGGTTGATCTTATAGGTAGCCCTGTTTCCCCAACTTGACCCGGCGCGCGCGCCGGGTCTTTTTTTGCTAATGACATAGGCCCAGTTTCGCCAACGCCCGGAATTTCTCACTACCACGATGCCTTGAATACGGTTACATCAGCTGGGACAGTGAACAGGAAATTACACGACATGATGCGATCTATTCTGGCCTGCCTCGCAGTAATAGTGGCTATGGCGCTAGGAGGCTGCGCCAAGCAATACCCAGCCGCTGGCCAGAACGACATTGACGAACTGGCGCTGGCTATCCGCGACCTCGGGCCCAACGTCGACCCTGTCGAAGCGCAGCAAGCCGCTGAAATCGCGTACACATACTCGAGCCGTTTGGCGCAGGAATGGAACGTGACCGATCCAGCCATCATTCACAACGCCAAGGTCGTCAATGGCCTGCGCGAGAAAGGACTGTGCAACGATTGGGCCGAAGCCATGACTGCCCGGCTTCGGCAAGAGAATTTCGAGACTTTGGATCTGCATTGGGCGACTTCGCCCCCCACGGCATTTCGCATAATCCATCATTCTGCGCTGATCAGCGCCAAGGGGGATTCGATGTATGATGGGCTTATTCTTGATCCATGGCGCAACAGCGGCGCACTGACCTGGGCTCCTACACGCGAGGATACACGATATAATTGGCGCCCTCGCAGCGAAGTAAGGGCCGAGTTGGTGAGCGGTCAGAACCCCTATTAACCCTGTTCGGATTTAGGGTGATTTGGGCTAACGTGATCAAATGATACGACTAACCCTGATCCTGCCCTTCATGGCTCTGTTTCAATGCGACAGGGATGAAACCGTCGCCGCCTATGGTGCGGCGGATAGAACATGGGCGCTGCAAGAGATCGACGGTCAGCCTTATGAAGCCAGCGCTTTGCTACGTTTTACGGAAGACGGGAAGATTGCGGGTAACGCCCCGTGCAACAGCTACAACGGCACCCTAAGCGCCCCATATCCCTGGTTTGAAGTGACCGGATTGACCGCCACCCGCGCAGCCTGCGCGGGGCTGGAAGCCGAAGGATACTATTTCGCCGCTCTGATTGCCATGACACAGTCTGAAGTGGCCGGAGATGTTTTGATCCTGCGGAACGAGGACGGCCACGAAATGGTGTTCAAAGCCGCCGAGTAAACTGCTCGACAAACCGCGCCCGCGCTTCGGGCAGCGGGCGATGACCGAGGGACGGCGCGACCCGGTGCTCCAGAAAGTACCCGGTGGTGCGTAGTGCCTCGGCAATCTCGGGATCCGGCGCGGCCCCCTCGCCGCGCAGACATGGGGGCAGTGGCAACAGCTTATCCGCCCATTCCCCCGCCCCTTTCTCACTAACCGCGCGGCCCGATTTCGGAGAGACATAGATCAGATCTTCGACCGCCCCGGTAACTGCGCAAGCGGTCAGATCAAGACCAAAGCCCAACTCTTCAAGCATGGCCAATTCCCATCGCAAGTAGGCCAGCGGCCATACATCATCCTGCCCCAGCAGGTCCATCAACTGTTCGGTTTGTTTGTAGATGACCGGGTGCGGTTCCCGTTCGGGAAGGCAGAAGGCCAAAAGTGCCACGACCGCGTTTAATCCCGCCAGTGCCAGCCGCCCCGAAAACGCCACCGCTGCACGAGAACGCAGGGGTTCGACTTGAAACGTGCCTATATGCTCTTCGAGCCGCGCGCGCCAAAGCACGTCTAGCTGCGCTCCCGGCTGCAGGATCGGCGCAATTTTCCGACTGGTCCCACCGCGCACAACCCCGGCATGACGTCCGTGGATTTCGGTGAAGACCTCGATGATCGCCGCTGTCTCACCATGTCGGCGTGTGGTCAGAAGTATACCGTGATCGCGCCAGTCCACATTGCCGCCGTTTGTCTCAGAATGTAGGTAGAAAATCCAAAGATAACGCCCAACACAAGTTGTTTGTTGATAATGAGCAGCGACTTCGTCGGCAAAAGCACTATTCATCGGTGGTTGATAAAGGCTTTTCTGATCGGTCGTCTAAAGCAGGGGCGCCAACTTAAGCCGACGCCCCATTTCATCAATCGTCGTCGCTTGTGATTCTACCACTGACGCTGTTTCCGTCATCCAAAGAACTACCGGCGTTACCCCAACCCGACAGACCTTTGCCCAATGCGTTTTTGCCGCTTACATCTGCGGCGACACTCGCAAATCCACGGTTCCCTTGCAGTGCGCCTGACATTGCCTGAGCCTGATCGTTATTTCCTTTTCCCTTGCTCTTTCCCGGATCTGCCATTGCAACAGTACCCAGTGCGACAGCCGCGGCTGCAGTGATTGTCAAAATCTTCATAATTTCCCCCTTTTTGGTAGACATGTGCTGTAACTACGGGGGGCGCGGCGCGTCGGATCAATAAAACGTGAGATTCTAAAATCAGGTCGTACAGAAATACCGGACAGAAGTTGCAGTCTTTTCAGCTTTTAAGTGAGGCGGGCAATTACTCTAACCCGTCTTCACCCAACAAATGCCGCCCCTGTCGATCTTCGACCTCGACCACCCAAAGGTCTGGATCAAAACTGCGTTGTTTTGTAATCGCCACATCCACGTCGGCCTCGGGACCAGCGGATAGTTCGACCCATTTGCGCTCCCCACTCATCAGATCAAAACTGCGCTGGAACGCGACGGCCTGCCCATCCAGAGTATTGAGCTTGACCAGGACAGCGCCGGCCGTGTTGTCACCGTGAGCGACGACAAACGCAGGAATTTCTTGAAACCGCAGGCGGGCCAAGTAGGCGTGAACCCAAAATTCCGCCGTCAGCCGGGTCATTGCGCGCTCCTTAGCAAAGGCGCCAACAATTTACGACGAGATTTCTTCGTCCCGCTCATGCGTTGCCGTCTTTGAAATCCAGACCCATTTCCGAGTAACGCTCAGATTCCTCAAGCCAATTTGGACGCACTTTGACCTGAAGGAAAAGGTGAATTTTGCGATCAAGAAACTCTTCCAGCTCGGCGCGCGCAGCTTGGCTAACCGCCTTGATCGTCTCGCCACGTTTGCCCAGAACGATACCCTTGTGGCCGTCGCGCATAACATAGATGACCTGATCGATTTTGGCGGATCCGTCCTTGCGCTCTTCCCAGTTCTCGGTTTCGACGGTTAGCTGATAGGGCAGTTCCTGATGCAGGCGCAGGGTCAGTTTCTCGCGCGTCATTTCGGCGGCGATCATGCGCAAGGGCAAATCGGCAATTTGATCCTCGGGGTAGAGCCAAGGCCCTTCGGACAGCTCGCCCGCCAGCCATTTGCGCAGGTCTTCAACCCCGTGGCCTTTTTCGGCTGAAATCATGAAGGTTTCAGCAAACGGATAGCGTGCGTTCAGGCCGCTGGTTAGGGCCAGCAGTTTCTCGGATGGTACTTTGTCGATCTTGTTGATGGCCAGGGCGACGGTGCGGCCTTGCCCGATCTCGTCCAGACCTTCCAGAATGCGTTCGACTCCTTCGGTGATACCGCGATGCGCTTCGACCATTAAGACCACGACATCTGCATCAGCTGCGCCCCCCCAGGCGGCAGCGACCATAGCGCGGTCCAACCTGCGGCGCGGCTTGAAAAGACCCGGCGTGTCAACAAAGACCAACTGGGCCTCGCCCTCCATCGCGACGCCGCGAATGCGCGCACGCGTGGTCTGCACCTTATGCGTCACGATCGAGACTTTGGCCCCAACCATGCGGTTCAGAAGGGTGGATTTGCCCGCGTTGGGCTCTCCGATCAGGGCGATAAATCCGGCGCGTGTGGTCATGTGTACTGCGATCCTGTTTGCAAGTGCGCACCCCTATAGCAGAAAGACTTCGCGGGCCAGAGGGTTTTGTCTCATAGCGGGTTTGCACTTCTCTTGGAGAGAAAGCACCATCAGGGCAGCTGTGCTTAAGAAAGTGGGCTCATCTGGATTGGTTGTCGACGTTGGCAGACCTGATCTGGCTAGAGTTTCCGGTGCTTGCCAAAGGAGGCGTCGCGGCCCCTAAGAATGAGGCGTCTTATCACTGGATAATCGGCTGTCAGGTCGGGTGGTATCAGGTCGTTTCAATTTCGAATTGTTTGCGCCAATCCGATCCAGTGGGAGCCAGCCTCCTCGCCAAAGGGATATGCTATTTCGTTAACTGATCGAGTAGCGATTTGGCTGCGGCCTGTTCCGCCTGGCGCTTTGATCCTGCAGTGGCTTGCGCCTCTGTACCGTCCTGCAAACGCGCGGCGATCGTGAATACCGGGGCGTGATCGGGTCCGCTGCGTTTGACCTCGACGTAAGACGGAGGTTTCTGGCCGCGTGCCTGCGCCCATTCCTGAAGAGACGTTTTGGCATCGCGCGCATCCGCTTCGACCGAATGGATGCGATCGCCCCACAAAGCAATGATCACGTCTCGTGCCGCTTCGAACCCGGCATCGCGGTAGATTGCGGCGATGACCGCCTCCATCGCGTCGCCCAGGAGTGCCTGTTTTCGACGGCCACCCGACAGCATCTCAGATCGGCCCAGTTTCAGAACCGCACCGAGGTCGATCTGTCGCGCGACATCGGCGCAGGCTTCCTTTCGGACCAACGCATTGAATCGCGGAGCGAGTTGACCCTCAGTTGCCTTTTTGTCGGCCTCTAGCAGGGCCGTAGCCATAACCAACCCCAATACACGGTCGCCCAAAAACTCTAACCGCTGATTATCCGGTCGAGTTGAGGACGAGACTGAGCCATGAGTCAGCGCGCGAACAAGCAGCTCAGGGTTGGAAAACGTGTAGCCCAACCGATGCTGAAAAGACTTTATCTCGGCAGAAAGCTTCACTTGACCGCCTTGAAGAATCGGTCACTCCGCCAGGTCCAGAAGAACAGCATCGACCGGCCAGCGGAAGAGAACATGATCCGATCTGCGCGACCAATCAGGTTTTCGTAAGGCACATAGCCCACGCCACCCGCAGATTGCGGCAGACGGCTGTCGCTGGAATTGTCACGGTTGTCGCCCATGAAGAAATAGTGACCTTCGGGAACAGTGTAGATCCCGGTGTTGTCGGATCCCTGGTTGCCGATATTGAGTACGTCGTAAGAGACGCCGTTTGGCAACGTTTCGATCGTCCGGGACTTTTCGCAAATCGCCCCAATCCCGACCGGGCCGTTTTCACATCGCGGACGAAGACCTTGCGGCCCCTGTGGCAAAGCGGTTTCGGTGAAAACACCATCCGGTTGCTGTGGAACAGGCGTACCGTTCAGGATGATCTGGCCTTCGCGGATCTGGATACGATCACCGGGCAAACCAATCAGGCGTTTGATGAAATCACGCCCTGTAACAGGGTGACGGAAGACGATGACATCCCCGCGTTCAGGATCGCCGGCCCAAAGGCGCGAGTTATCGTCCCCCGACATCCAGCCGCAAACATCCTCGGCATCGATATTCAGGCCAACACTGGGAATGATCAGACTAGGGCACGAGGCGTAGGAATAACCATAGGCCATCTTGTTTACGAACAGGAAATCCCCGATCAGCAGGGTCTGTTTCATCGAGCCCGACGGAATCCAGAAGGGTTGAAAAAACAGTGTCCGGAAAACGCCTGCGATCAGCAATGCGTAGACGATGGTTTTAATCGTCTCCCACACGGGATTTCCGGTTTTGACGTCCTCGGCCATACTGCTCTCCGGTCCTTGGTTTGTTGGGGTGCTACATGCGGGGCGCAGAGAGGTTAGTCAAGGCTGGCCGCTGCGTTCGTGATGGCGCGCGCCTCAATCACCACGAAAGCCTGCGCCCAAGGGTGGTCGTCGGTCAGGGTGACGTGGATGATCGCCTCATGGCCTTCGGGGGTCATCTCGCGCAGGCGCTCGGCGGCCCAGCCGGTGACATGCATGACCGGCTGGCCGGTGTTCAGGTTGGTGACGGCCATGTCCTTCCACGCGATGCCCATGCGCAGGCCGGTGCCCAAAGCCTTAGAGCACGCCTCTTTAGCGGCCCAGCGCTTGGCATAGGTGCCAGCCGTGTCATGGCGACGTTCGGCCTTGCGCTGTTCGGTGTCGGTGAAAACGCGGTTGCGGAACCGGTCACCGAACCGGTCGAGCGTACCCTGAATACGCTCGATATTCGCGAGGTCTGTGCCGATGCCTAGGATCATTTCGCGCTTTCTTTGCTACGCCGTCTGGCAATCGCCCTGAGTTCCATTTTGGTCGACAGATAGAATAGAACGCTGTTGGCGAAGAAAGCAAAAATCGCCAGATACAGCATAAGGCTGCCCATATAGCCACCTCTGTGCCAATACATCAGAAGCGACATATCGACCGGTCCGATATTGCTGATCGCCAAAATCAGATAGGCCGCAGCGTTCACGACCATGAATATCACGGTCCCCGCAACCGCAAAGCCCAGCACCTCGCGCAAGTGCGGCATTCGGCCCATCGACCGCGCTATGCCGCAGCCCGCTATCATCGCTGCGGCAATCGCTGACAGGAAGGGTATCCCCACATTCGCTAAATTTAGCCCGGTCACATGCCACGGAACGACAATAGCGATCGGCATTAATAACCGGACTTGGACAAGCAAGACGCTGTAGCGCCACAAATTGTTCGAATCCATAGCGTTACCTTAGCGATCAGACGACTGCCCGCGCCTCATCCATCAGCCGTCGCATCTCGGCAATCGCCGGGGTCAGGCCGCGAAAGACAGCCTCGCCGATCAAGAAATGACCGATGTTCAACTCGCGCACCTCAGGGAAAGCCGCGACGGGTTGCACAGTGTCATAGGTCAGACCATGGCCCGCGTGGACTTCCAGCCCAAGCGAATGGGCAAATGCGGACATCTCACGCAGGCTGTCCAGCTCTTGGTTGGCTACGTCTGTGTGACCCTCGGAGACGGCGTCGCAATAAGCACCGGTATGCAGTTCGATCACCTCGGCACCGATGCGATGCGCGGCTTCGATCTGGCGCTGGTCGGCGGCGATGAAAATGGACACGCGGCAGCCCACGTCGCGCAGGGGGGCGATGAAATGGGCCAGCTTGTTTTCCTCGCGCGCGACTTCCAAACCGCCTTCGGTCGTCCGTTCCTCGCGCTTTTCGGGAACGATGCACACCGCATGCGGTTTGTGCCGCAGGGCGATCTGCTGCATCTCGGGCGTCGCGGCCATTTCAAAGTTCAGCGGGACCGACAGAACCTCCATCAACCCGTCGATATCTGCGTCCGATATATGGCGGCGATCTTCGCGCAGATGGGCTGTAATGCCATCAGCCCCGGCCTCTTCGGCCAGTTTGGCGGCGCGCAGAGGGTCAGGGTACGCCCCGCCACGCGCATTGCGCACGGTGGCCACGTGGTCGATATTCACGCCCAGACGCAGGGGATTGTCAGACATCGCTTGATTCCTTTGCCGAATTCTGGCCCGAGCCTAGTGGTTTTGAAACTGAAACGGCAGGCTTGGATTCTGCCAAACGGCGGATTTCGTCAAATTTCGCTTTGATTTTGGCGCGCCGCCGCTGCTGGTAGGTTCGGATCAAAGGCAGGCTCAGATAGTGGCAGATCGCCCCGGCCAGCAAACCGGGCAAAATGCCCCCTATTAGGTAGGGAAAGAACACTTCGTCATAGAATATACGCAACCCGGACCAATCAGCCATGCGATCAGTGAAAATGGCAATGAAGTTATCCTTGAGGTCGCCCAGCGCGTCGGCAAACTTACCCATAAGGCCATGGGTGTCGCCCTCCTGAAACTCGGTTCCCAAAATGAAATGACCGGCCTGAAGGCAGATGACACCAATCGGAACGTAAGTTAGCGGGTTTCCGAAAAACGTTCCGCTCAGCGCAGCCAAAATATTGCCGTTGATCAAACGCGCCGCCAACGCAGCCACGACGAAATGCAACCCGTAGAACGGAGTAAACGCTGCGAACACCCCTGCCCCGATACCGCGTGCGATGCGTTCAGGGGAGTCCGGCAACCGACGGACGCGGTGTTTTACATAGTGGAACGCGCGGGTCCATCCGCCACGGGGGTAGACGAATTCAGATGCGATCTGGACAGGCGAGCGTCGATCTCGGCGCTTGAAAACCACTCCTGATCACCCCTTCTCAGCCAGCCGCCACGGCGGTCTTGGTCCTGTCTCTGTAGCGTTCGACAGCAGCAACATCGCTTTCGGCCTCAAGCATCAGCATCAAAGAATGAAGCTGTTCAAGGTCGCGCAGTTCGACATTGATCAGAAGACGGTAAAAATCCGGTTTCCGGTCGACGAATTCAAGGTTCGAGATATTGGCCTTTTTCTCACCGATCAATGTGCAAATACGCCCCAGTACACCCGCATCGTTTCCAATGGTCAGATCCAGCGTCGCGCCATAGACCGCCGGATGGGTGCCAGTGTGCCAATGCAAGTCCACCCAACGCTCGGGTTCGCCTTCAAACTCGGTCAGGCGGTCACAATCGATGGCATGCACCACCACCCCTTTGCCACGATAGGTGATGCCGACAATCCGCTCTCCCGGCAGGGGCTGACAACATGGTGCCCGGTCGAATTTCTGACCCGGCTCAAGACCAATCACAGCGCGGCGCAGGGGGATCGCGTCCCCTTCATCCTGCGTAAGCTCTGGATAAACGGCGCTCACCACGTCATGGGCCGTCAGTTCGGCACTGCCCAAACGAGCCAACAATTCGTGTCTGTCCTTCAGACGCAAATGCTTGGCGGCCGTGTCCAACGCCTTGTCCGTCGCCTTTCGGCCCACATGTTCGAACCCCGAGCGCGCCAGTTCCTTGCCCAATTTGATGAAACGCTCGCGGTCAACTTCACGCAGAGCGCGCCTGATGGCGGTGCGGGCTTTGCCAGTGACCGCAATCTCAAGCCATGTGACCTGCGGGGTCTGCCCGTCGGCCGTGATTACATCGACCGACTGACCGTTCTTGATCCGGGTCCACAGCGGCACTCGGATACCGTCCACCTTGGCCCCGACACAAGCATGGCCAATCCGCGTATGGATCGCATAAGCGAAATCGATTGGTGTCGCCCCACGCGGCAGTTTCACAACATCGCCCTTGGGCGTGAAGCAGAACACTTGGTCGGAATACATCTCAAGCTTGACGGCTTCGAGGAAATCCTCGTGGTCATCCTCGCTGTCAAATTGCTCGGTCAGGTTGGCGATCCACTTGGCCGGATCGACGGCGAACGGGTTTTCGGACCGCACCCCGTCGCGGTACGACCAGTGCGCCGCCACACCCGTTTCGGCCACGTCGTGCATCTGGCGGGTACGGATCTGCACTTCGACCCGTTTGCCATCCCGCCCCGATACCGTTGTGTGGATCGAGCGGTATCCGTTCGATTTTGGCTGGCTGATGTAGTCCTTGAACCGTCCCGGCACCGCGCGCCAGCGCTGGTGGATCGCGCCAAGGGTCCTATAGCAGTCTTCTTCTGTCTGAGTGATAATGCGGAAGCCATAGATATCGGACAGACGCGAAAAGCCCTGATCCTTTTCCTGCATCTTGCGCCAGATCGAATAGGGTTTTTTGGCTCGGCCGAACACCTCGGCTTCGATCCCAGCCTTGTCCAATTCAAGGCGCATATCGCCGGTGATCCGATGGATCACATCGCCGGTTTCCCTTTGCAGAGTGATAAACCGCCGGATGATCGACTGCCGACCTTCGGGGTTCAGCACGCGGAAGGCCAGATCCTCCAGCTCTTCGCGCATCCATTGCATCCCCATACGGCCCGCAAGTGGCGCGTAGATATCCATCGTCTCGCGCGCTTTTTGAACCTGTTTTTCGGGGCGCATCGCCTTGATCGTGCGCATGTTGTGCAAACGGTCTGCCAGCTTGACAAGAATGACCCGCAAATCTTTGGACATGGCCATGAACAGCTTGCGGAAGTTCTCGGCCTGTTTGGTTTCCCTGCTGGACAGCTGCAAGTTGGTCAGCTTGGTGACGCCATCGACCAGCTTGGCCACTTCATCCCCGAACAGCTCGGACACCTTGCCGTAATTGGCCTTGGTATCCTCGATCGTGTCATGCAGTAGTGCGGTAATGATCGTGGCATCATCCAGACGCTGTTCGGTCAGGATGGCGGCAACGGCAACAGGATGGGTGAAATAGGGTTCGCCAGAGTGGCGGAACTGACCCTCATGCATCTGGCTTCCGAACTCATAGGCACGGGCAATGCGGTCAGCATTTGTCTTGGGGTTGTAGTTGCGGACCAGCGCAATCAGGTCTTCAGCAGAAATCATCCGGTCCGCACCTTCGTTTTTGGGGATTACCCCTGGCCTTGAGCCTCCATCAGAGCGCGCAGCAGCTTCTCTTCGGACATGTCATCATCTGCAGGCTTGTCGGATTCCGCACCCATCAGCAGCGCCATCTGGTCCTCTTCGGGCTCATCAACCTCGATCTGGGTCTGGTTGGCCTCGATCAGGCGTTCGCGCAGTTCATCAGCGCTTTGGGTTTCGTCGGCGATTTCGCGCAGCGACACAACCGGGTTTTTGTCATTGTCGCGGTCCACAGTGATCGCAGCACCTGCGGAAATCTCACGCGCACGATGGGCGGCAAGCATCACCAGCTCGAACCGGTTTTGTACCTTGTCTACGCAATCTTCTACCGTCACGCGGGCCATTGGGCGCTCTCCGTTTCTGAGTCCATGTCAGGAAGAGGTTTATCTAAGGGCGAATCCCTGCCTTGACAAGCAGGAAATGCCGCAAATGCACCGATCACAAAGGGGTAACGGCGGCAATATCATCGACAGGCAGGGCTGCCACCATTTCCCGGACCGTCAGACCCAGCACGGGATGGTACCAATCCGGGGCGACATCAGCCATTGGCACCAGCACGAAGGCGCGATCCTGAAGACGGGGATGCGGCAGGATCAACCGGTCCGGCGCCTGCTGCATCTGTTCCTGCGACGGCAGCGTCCGCCATTGGTTATAGGTTGACGTATCCGGAAGCACTTGGTCGCCGAAACATACCAGATCCAGATCCAACGTCCGCATCCCCCAGCGCTGTATTCGTTCGCGCCCGAATTCGTGTTCGACCTCATGCAGCAGTTGCAACAAGTCTGCAGCTGACTTTTCCGTTTCGACCAAAACAGCCGCGTTCACGTAATCCGGTCCAGCACCCGCTGGAAAACAGGGGGTCTCGTAGAATCGGCTGACGGCGCGAATCACCAAGCCCTGACGTGAAATTGCGTCAATTGCCTGTTCTAGTGTCACCTTGGGTCCGCAGCCTCTCAAATTGAGATTTGCGCCCAATGCAATGACCGATTCTGACGTAAATTTGCACATACTATTCCCTATATTCGGCGAATTGCATACTTGCGATACACATTAAATGCCCTAATTATAGGCGTATCAGCGCGCCGCCAATTTCCTAGCTCACTCACGTAACACCCGGCGTTCTGGTAGATACCGGAAGGACCTATTTATGTTTTATAAAGACGAACGGCTAGCGCTGTTCATCGACGGCTCGAATCTTTATGCGGCCGCGAAAGCACTTGGATTTGACATCGACTACAAACTGCTGCGTCAGGAATTCATGCGCCGCGGGAAGATGCTTCGTGCTTTTTACTACACAGCGCTTTTGGAAAATGACGAGTATTCGCCCATCCGCCCCCTGGTAGACTGGCTGCATTACAACGGCTTCACCATGGTGACAAAACCGGCGAAAGAATACACCGACAGTATGGGGCGTCGGAAAGTCAAAGGAAACATGGATATCGAACTGACCGTCGATGCCATGGAACTGGCACCGCGCGTTGATCACATCGTGCTGTTTTCGGGCGATGGGGACTTCCGCCCGCTGATAGCAAGTCTGCAACGTCAGGGCGTGCGCGTTTCGGTCGTGTCGACCATCCGTAGCCAGCCGCCGATGATCTCGGACGAGTTGCGCCGTCAGGCCGACAACTTCATCGAGCTTGAAGACCTGCGCGATGTGATCGGCCGCCCGCCGCGTGACATTCCGATGGAACCGCGCAGCGTGGCTGCAAGCGGTCAGTAACACGCACCAAACACCAAAAGATAAAGAACGCGGTCAGGGTTGATGCCCTGACCGCGCGTCTTAAACTAGAAACAGGTGATGAAACATCTGTTTGATAGCACTGATTCATGTCAGATGAATGACACTGTCCTGTCTGGACCATGGCGAGGAAAAGACCTACCTGTGGCCTTAAGGAGAACGTGACATGACAAAGCCATCCCTGACGCTGTATCTGGCAGCACCGCGTGGGTTCTGCGCCGGTGTAGACCGGGCGATTAAGATTGTGGAAATGGCGCTACAGAAATGGGGCGCTCCGGTCTATGTGCGTCATGAGATCGTGCACAACAAATTCGTAGTGGACGGGCTGCGTGAAAAAGGTGCGGTGTTCGTCGAAGAACTGGATGAATGCCCCGATGACCGGCCGGTAATTTTTTCGGCCCACGGCGTTCCTAAATCGGTACCTGCAGCGGCTGCCCAGCGCGAGATGATCTACGTCGACGCGACCTGTCCGCTGGTGTCTAAAGTCCATGTCGAAGCGCAGCGCCATGCCGAAGCCGGGTTGCAGATGATCATGATCGGTCACAAAGGACACCCCGAAACTGTCGGCACCATGGGGCAACTGCCCGAGGGCGAGGTCCTACTGGTCGAAACCGTCGAGGACGTCGCCACCGTCGCCGTGCGCGATCCCGACAAGCTGGCCTTTGTAACGCAAACGACCCTGTCCGTTGATGATACCAAGGACATCATCGCAGCGCTACAGGCGCGGTTTCCAGCCATTGTAAGCCCACACAAAGAAGACATTTGCTACGCGACCACGAACAGGCAGGAAGCTGTCAAAGCTGTGGCCCCCAAATCCGATGCGCTGTTGGTTGTGGGGGCGCCCAATTCGTCCAATTCACGTCGTCTGGTCGAAGTTGCCGCACGCGCCGGGTGTAACTATGCGCAACTGGTACAACGTTCGACAGATATCGACTGGCGCGCCTTGGAAGGGATTTCCTCGGTCGCGATCACTGCTGGTGCGTCTGCTCCCGAGGTCTTAGTGAATGAAGTGATCGACGCATTCCGAGATCATTTTGATGTAAAAGTCGAATTGGTCGAAACAGCGGTTGAAAACGTCGAATTCAAAGTCCCGCGCGTTTTGCGCGAACCGGCATGAACGGTATTCCACGCGCCCCTTTGGTTTTGGGGCTAGCCGGATTGATCCCCTTCGTCTGGGGGGCGCTGACTTACTTGAACGATGATCTGCATGCCTGGGGCACACAGGCGCTGGGTCCCCGTTTCGTGGGGCCTTACGTTCAGCTGTTCTACGGCTCGATCATCCTCAGCTTTATGTCTGGCGTTTTGTGGGGGTTTGCGACGAAGACATCGGGCAGTAAGGCTGCGACCTGCTATCTGTTGTCCGTTCTCCCCGCGCTTTGGGCCTTTTTCACAACGGGCGGTGGACCCCTCGCGGCAGGTACCAACCTGATGTGGGGCTTTGCCGGGTTACTTTTGCTGGACGCTGTGTTCTCATACTGGCGACTGACGCCGGCTTGGTGGATGCGTCTGCGCATGTTACTGACAGCCGTCGTTCTGGTCTGCCTTGCCGTTGGAGTATACTTGTGACCGACAAAAGAACGATTGACGCCTATTCCTCTCGCGTCGCTGATTACCTCAGTGTTCCCCTACCCCCTGAACAGATCGAAGCCCGCATGGCTTTTGCAGAAGCGGTCGTGGAAGGCGGACACGTACTGGATCTCGGGGCCGGCCCGGGATCGGACAGCGCCTTTCTGCAACGGCAAGGTCTGCGCGTCCGCGCCATCGACGCCACACCCGCTTTTGTCGAACACGCGCGTGAAAACGGTGTGGACGCTCATCTGGGGACGTTCGACGACGTGACCGAAGAGGCCGAGTATGATGGAGTCTACGCAAGTTTCTCGCTGTTACATGCCCCTCGCGCCGATTTCCCCCGACACCTGTCAGCCATCCACAAGGCGCTGAAACCCGCAGGAGTCTTTTTTCTGGGGTTAAAACTCGGGACTGGTGAACATCGCGACGATCTGGACCGCCGTTACACCTATTTCTCGCAGACTGAAATCGAAGAAGCGCTGTCCCAGACCGGATTCACCATCGACTGGATCACCACGGGCGTGGGTGCGGGCCTTGCGGGTTCGTATGATGGTTTCATTCTGGTGTTGGCCCATGCCTGAGCTGTTTGCCTATACCGACGGCGCATGTTCCGGTAATCCGGGCCCCGGCGGCTGGGGCGTGCTTTTGCGCGCGATGGATGGCGACAATGTCCTGAAAGAGCGGGAACTCAACGGCGGCGAGGCCGAGACCACAAACAACCGGATGGAGCTGCTGGCCGCGATCAGCGCGCTCGAAACGTTGGACCGGGCCTCGAAGATCACCGTTGTGACAGACAGCGCCTATGTGAAAAACGGCGTCACGGGGTGGATTTTCGGGTGGAAGCGGAACGGTTGGAAAACCTCGAATAAGAAGCCTGTCAAGAATGTAGATCTGTGGCAGAGGCTGGACGAGGCACAAACTCGTCATGACGTGACCTGGGAATGGGTCAAAGGCCACGCGGGCCATCCTGAAAACGAAAAGGCCGATGAACTGGCCCGCGCCGGCATGGCACCGTTCAAGCCAAAAAAGACACAGGCATGAGCTGGCTGGCGCTGCTCGACTATGCCTCGGTTCTTGTGTTCGCACTGACCGGGGCGCTGGTGGCCAGTCGGGCGCAGCTGGATCTGGTGGGCTTTGCCTTTATCGCCAGCCTGACCGCCGTGGGCGGCGGCACTGTCCGTGATTTGCTGCTAAACCGCGACCCGGTTTTCTGGGTCGGACAACCGGATTACATCCTGATCGCAGTGGCAGCCGCCGTATTGGTGTTCTTCACCGCACATCTGGTGGAAAGCCGCTATAACTGGCTGATCTGGCTGGACAGTTTTGCACTGTCAATCGCCGTCGCAGCCGGATCGGCCACCGCTTTGTCGCTGGGGCAATCGGGCGTGGTCGTCGTGCTGATGGGGATCAGCACCGGATGTCTGGGCGGGTTGATGCGCGATGTGGTCTGCAACGAAGTGCCTCTGGTGCTGAAACAGGGCGAACTTTACGTCTCGTGCGCCTTTGCCGGGGCGCTGACCGCCGTTGCCGCCAGCCGCCTTGGGCTGGACGATCTGGCCATTCTGGCGTCTTGTGCGCTGGTCTGCTGGGCCTTGAGGGCGGGGTCATTGCTGTTTGGTTGGAAACTGCCTGTCTACAAAAGCCGCCCACCGCGTGTTTGAATAGGGCCTCTACGCATGAAACCTGCATTTTGTATCGTCATCGCCGGACTCGCTGCCCTCGCTGGCTGCGGTCAACAATATGACCCCATGCAGTTTGCCGCGCAGGGAGATCAAATCGTGGCCACAGGTACTATCGACCATACGACGCTGGATGCGTTTCTTGAGGTAATCCAGCGAAACCCCGACGCAAAAACACTGGTGCTAAGCTATATTGAAGGCTCGATGGATGACGACGCGAATGTGGTTTTTTCCCGCGTGGTTCACGAGCAGGGGTTCGATACGATTGTGCCCTCAGACGGGCTGATCGCTTCGGGCGGAACCGACCTGTTTCTGGCAGGGAAGCGCCGCGTGCTGGAGCCCGGAGCCTGCGTCGGCGTCCACAGTTGGGGCGGCTGGAACATCGTCGCCACCGAAATCCCCAAGGACGACCCGGAACATGACCGATATCTGGACTATTTCGAAGATATCGGCGTGGATGAGGCGTTCTACTGGTACACGTTGGACGCGGCCCCGTCCGAAGGGATGCATTGGATGAACGCGTCCGAGGCTGACCGGTTCGACATGACCACGGGTGGCGCACCCCGTCTGGGATCAGCCGCCCAATGTGACGCGCGTTAGGGTCAGCGCGACAGCAGACGCCCGCCGATTTCCTTGACGAATTTCGCCGCCACCATCGCGGTGATGCCATAGGGATCGCGGTGAGGGTTCAGCTCGACAATATCCGCGCCAACCAACTGGCCCTTGAAACGGTGGATCAGGTTTATCACCTCGCGCGTGCTCAGCCCACCGGGCTCGTGATGCGAAACACCCGGCGCAAAGGCCGGGTCCAGCGCGTCCAGATCCAGCGAAAGGTAAACAGGGCCGTCAAAGCTGATCTCAAGATCCGGGCTCCAGCTTTGCATGTCGATCACTTCGACGCCGAACTTGTCGGCCTGTTCCTGCTGATGCTTGTTCATGGTGCGGATACCGACCTGCACCAGACGGTTGATCTGGCACGTCTCCATGACCCGCGCGAAGGGGCAACCGTGACCCAGCGGGCCGACCTGCTGACTGTCGTAAAGGTCAGGGTGCGAGTCGACATGCAGGATGTTCAATCCCTCATACCGCTCTGAGTGCGCTTTGATCAGCGGATACGCGACCGAGTGGTCGCCCCCCAGCGACAACAGCCGCGCGCCGGTTGCGATACGCTCGGCGGCCCCGGCCTCGATCCGGTCGATGGGTTCCTGTCCAATCATCTCGAACACGTCCAGATCGCCGGTATCCTTAAACCGGTCGGTCGCGCCCAGATCGGTGCCGTCTTCGGCAGTCAGGTTGGCAGCTCCGGAATGCAGTGCCTCACGAATGCGGCCCGGCGCAAAGGCAGGCCCCTGCAGGAACGAAGAATGCAGGTCCAGCGGAACGCCCATCAGGGCAACGTCACCGGGGTTCAAGTCATGCGACATGGGGCGCCTTTCGGATAGAATTTCCTGGCGATCTGGCCGGGTTCGACCCGAAAGGTCAAGGGGTCAGCGACGCAGATATCTCTGCCAGATCCAGATCACCAACAAAGCGCCCAGAACCGCGCCAACAAAACCCGACAGCCAGCCCGCCATGGCAATCAGGGCACGCAGGATAAACCCGCCCACCAATGCGCCGACAATGCCGATCAGCATGGTTGTGGGGATATCCGCCTCGATCCGCATCAGGCGGGTCGCCAGAAACCCGGCTGCAGCTCCGATGATGATCAGGGCGATGACGGGCACGTTATTTCCTCCAATGAGTCGGAACGATGATAAGCGCACCAATCGAGGACAGCACGGCATCAAAACCAGGCGGCCCAAAGCTGATGCCGAACATGATCCGGACAAAGTAAAACAGGAACGCTCCGCCCACACAAATGATGATTGAGGGCAGATACCCATTGTGGGTAAATCCCGTCTTCTCAGACAGATATCCTACGATGCCAGCGATAACCACCGTACCCATCAAGACCATGAACATCTACTTTACCCCGACGTTAAATTGGTCCCAGCTGCGACTGGCCAACCCCTTAGGAAAGTTGCTGCATCCTGCGCCGCTTTCCCAGCCCGCTGCAAGCGCAATAGGTCAATCGCGCCATCGCCACAGGCAACGCGGAGGGTATCATCCAACAACTCACCCGGCTGCCCCTGCCCCACTGCCAACCGAGAGGCCAACAGCTTGATACGCTCGCCTCCCATCTCGGTCCAGGCGCCGGGAAAGGGGGACAGGCCACGGATTTGCCGGTCGACCTCGACGGCTGGGCGGGTCCAGTCGACACGCGCCTCGGACTTGTCGATCTTTGCCGCGTAGGTTACTCCATCCTCGGACTGAGGTTCCGGTGTCAGGTCCGATAAGGTGTCCAACGTTTCCACAATCATCGCTGCACCCATTTCTGACAGTCTGTCATGCAGGTGCGCCGTGGTTTCCTGTGCCCCGATATCGGTGGCACGTCGCAAAAGGACCGGCCCGGTATCCAGTCCGGCCTCCATTTGCATGATGCAGACGCCGGTCTGAGTGTCCCCCGCCATGATTGCGCGCTGCAGTGGCGCGGCCCCGCGCCAGCGCGGTAAAAGGCTGGCGTGAATATTCAGACACCCCTGTTTGGGCGCATCCAGAACAGGTTGCGGCAACAGCAGACCATAGGCAACGACAACGGCCACATCCGCTTTCAGCGCTGCGAAGGCTTCTTGTTCTTCGATCGACTTTAATGACATCGGGTGACGAACATCAAAGCCAAGCGCCTCGGCCCGTGCATGAACAGGGGTTGGCCGGTCTTTCTTACCTCGCCCTGCTGGGCGTGGTGGTTGGCAGTAAACAGCGGCGATCTCATGCCCGGCTTCGACCAGCGCGTCCAGTACCGGCACCGAGAAATCGGGCGTTCCCATGAAAATGATGCGCATTTCTACCCCTGCTTTCTGGCTTTGCGCAGCAGAATATCGCGTTTGACCTTGCTGAGACGGTCGAAATACATCCGACCGTTCAAGTGGTCGATCTGGTGCTGCACGCTGGTGGCCTCAATCCCCACAAAATCACGACGATCGATCATGCCCTGTTCGTTCAGGAATTTCACCGTCACCGCACGGGGGCGTTTCACCTTGGCAGACACGCCGGGAAGGTTCGGGCTGGCTTCATCATGCTCGCGCAGTTCAATCGAGCTGTGCAGGATTTCCGGGTTCGCCAACCGCACCGCACGTCCACGCTCGGTCGAGCCATCCACCACGGCCAGCCGTAACATCACTCCGATCTGAGGGCCCGCAAGACCAACACCGGGCATCGCCTCCATCGTGTCGATCATGTCGTCCCAGATGGCCCGGATTTCATCGGTAATCTCGGCCACGTCCTCAACCTTGGTCCGCAGGCGTTTGTCGGGCCAAGGCAGGCAGGTGCGAACGGTCATGCGCGGGCCTTTTCGCGTTTCAACTTCTGCATCTTACGCGTGATCATCTGGCGTTTCAGCGGCTTGAGATAGTCGATGAACAGCTTACCGTTCAGGTGGTCGATCTCATGCTGCACGCAGGTCGCCCAAAGGTCATCAAACGTTTCTTGCTGTGCGTTACCGTCACGATCCATCCAAGCCACCTCCACCACTTTGGGACGGGTGACTTCGGCATATTGTTCGGGAATCGACAGGCAGCCTTCTTCATAAACATTTGTTTCGTCCGAAGAGGCCACGATCTCGGGGTTGAACATGATCAGGGGGCGCGGTGCCTCGCCCTCTTCCTTGACGCAATCCAACACGATCAACCGATCCAGGATGCCAATCTGCGGTGCAGCCAGCCCGATACCAGGAGCGTCGTACATTGTCTCCAGCATGTCATCAGCCAGTTTACGCAGTTCATCCGTCAGGTCAGCAACGGGGGCGCAAACTTTTTTCAAGCGCGGATCGGGGTGAATAAGAATTGAGCGTTTCATGTCGTTGATTTAGGCCATCGCGCCCCCCGCCGCAACGCCCCCCTTGCACCCGCCACGATTGTGACTAGCTTTCCGTCCGACAGATGGAGACAACATGACGTTCAACGACTTGATCGACCGCCGGGGCACCAATAGTTCTAAATGGGATAAGATGGAGCGCCTGTACGGCGTTTCACCGGATGACGGGCTGGCCATGTGGACGGCCGATTCCGATTATCCTACGGCGCCATGTGTTGTCGATGTCGTGCGGCACGCGGCGGACCATGGGGTTTTTGGCTATTCTTGGATGCACCCGGACTATCTGAGTTCGGTCCAGTGGTGGATGAAAAACCGTCATGGATGGGACATCGACACCGATTGGGTTCTGACTTCACAGGGGTTGGGGAACGCGATCGCCCTATGTCTGGACGTCTGGACCGAACCGGGCGACGGAGTGGTCATTTTTTCGCCCGTTTACCATGAGTTTGCGCACAAGGTGAACAAATCGGGCCGCAGGGTGGTAGAGTGCCCGTTGGTGCGAGATGGCGAAAGCTACGGGGTGGATCTGGATGATGCGCAATCGCGGCTGGACGGATCAGAAAAGATGCTGTTGTGGTGTTCGCCTCAGAACCCGTCGGGGCGGGTCTGGACACCAGATGAGCTGCGCGCCGTTGCAGCTTTTGCCGAACGGAATGGGCTGGTTTTGGTGTCGGATGAAATTCATCATGACCTGGTCTATCCCGGCCAAACGTTTGTCCCGATGGACGTGGCCGCCCCGGATGCGCGGCCCTGGACCGTAACGCTGACGGCGCCTTCCAAAACGTTCAACATCGCCGGTCAGCGCACTGGCAACATGATCATCCCAGATCCCAAATTGCGCGCGGCCATGCGCAACCGCATCCAGACGCTGGACTACGACCCCAGTGCGCTTGGCGTGGCGATGATCACGGCCGCCTACACCCCAGAGGGCGCCGCATGGGTCGACGAGCAGATCGTACATCTGGACAGCAACCGCCGTCTGTTTGATGCAACGATTGCGGAAATCCCCGGTCTTTGGTCCATGCCACTGCAGGCGACCTATCTGGCCTGGGTTGATTTCTCGGGCACCGGAATGGACCATCCCGAATTCATTCGTCGCCTGCGTCAGGATGCCAAAATCGCCACCACATCGGGCCCAGGCTTCGGCGCGGGCGGAGAAACCTTTGAGCGGTTCAACCTGGCCACCCAACGCAGCCGAGTGGAGGACGCCTGTGCCCGCCTGAAACAAGCGTTTGCCGATTTGCAGTGAGGCGGGCCTTAAAGATAACTCTTGTGCTGTGCCTGATCAGCGCAGCATGGGTTGGGTAGCACCGATACGGGCCACGTCCGCCCGCGCCGGAATGGTTCCCGAAACCGCACAGATCAACCACATCCTGATCTAAAATCCGCCCGGCGACTGACCGCGTCTGCGAACGGGATGGTCGTGATGCAATCGGATATCGCACTGGGCTTTGCGCCGCAGGGTGACAAACAGCAAAAGGGCGATAGAAAAACGTCCATCAGGGCGTTCAAGATTGACAAGCGCAATCCTCAGAGCGCCTATCACCTTTCCCTTGGGATCAATTACCCCAAACCCAAAGACATCGCCCGCGCGCGGGCTCAGGGCGTTGATCCGGGGGGCGACATATTCATTCGTGGCCAGCCGAACGGGATTGTAGGCCTATCCCTGCCCGGTGATTGGGCAGCCGATTGTATCGCCCTGTCAAATGTCGAAATGGCACGGCGCTGGAGTTTGACGCCAAATGGGACGACCGTGGAAATCCGCCCCTAGTCCTCGTGCCCCAACAGCGCGATCGGCGCATCCGGCGCGCGGTAGAAATCCAGCGGCGCCTTGTCGGCTGCGGCAGTGCTGCGTTTGAAATCATAGCGCATTTCACCCGCCTGCGCTTCATCCGCGATGATCAGGCATTGGTACAGATGGCGCGCGCCGTCATAGATATCGACCAGACCGCGCAGTTGCGGAGTGGTTTCAGCCTCAACCGTGAAGCCATCCTTCCACAATCTTAAAATTTTGAAGGTATTGTCGCCAAATTCTACACGAAGACGGCTCGTTCTCTTCAGGCCCGCGATTCGAGCCGCGTCCAGTTCAGCGCTTATTTCCTTGGAAACATAGGTACTCATCAAAAAACTCCCCCGGCAGTGAGTACTATTGTGCGCTCTCAATCGTAAAAATCTAGTGAAACCGGTTACTTTAAATCCAGTCTTCATCACCGTGTTGCGGGCGCACGCGCCATGGTCTGTGCGCAAACGCAGGCAAAATGCGCGCCTGCTCGCATAGGAACACCGCGCTCAAACGCCTATCTTTCGATAAATCTCTAAGCGGAGGAATACAGATGGGCCTGTTGGTCGACGGCAAGTGGCATGACACGTGGTATGACACCAAATCCACAGGTGGCGCGTTCAAACGAAGCGCCGCGCAGTTCCGCAACTGGCTGACCGCCGACGGCACGCCCGGCCCTTCGGGCAAGGGTGGGTTCAATGCGGAACCGGGGCGCTATCACCTCTATGTGAGCCACGCGTGCCCCTGGGCGCATCGCACCCTCATCTTCCGCGAACTCAAGGGGCTAAACGACCTGATCTCGGTTTCGGTCGTTCATCCGGATATGCTGGATAAAGGCTGGACCTTCGAGACGGATGACAACGGCGCGACCGGCGACGATCTTTACGGGCTGGATTATGCCCATCAGGTCTATACCCAGGCGGATCCGTCCTATTCCGGCCGTGTAACTGTGCCAATCCTTTGGGACAAACGGCAAGAGACGATCGTTTCCAATGAAAGCTCGGAAATCATCCGCATGTTCAATTCGGCGTTTGATGGCATCACCGGAAACACCGATGACTATTGGCCCGAGGCGATGCGCGACGACATCGAGGAGGTCAACGCTCGCATCTATTCCGACGTCAATAACGGGGTCTACAAGTCCGGTTTCGCCACCAGCCAAACCGCTTATGACAGTGCGGTGGGACCGCTATTTGATACTCTGGATTGGCTCGAACAGCGCCTGTCTCAGAGCCGCTATCTGATGGGTGATCGCGTCACCGAGGCCGATTGGCGCCTGTTTACCACTCTGATCCGGTTCGACCCGGTCTATCATCTGCATTTCAAATGCAACCGGCGGCGACTGATCGACTATCCGAACCTGTGGGCCTACACGCGCGAGCTATACCAATGGCCGGGCGTCGCACACACGGTCAACCTGGAGCACATCGTGCGCCACTATCACTATAGCCACGAAAGCATCAATCCGCATCGCATCATCCCGACCAACCCGATGCTGGACTTCATGGAACCTCATGGGCGCGGTCAGCGACCCGCTGCGTAGTGCTCGACCATCGCCGCCAGATCCTCTGGCGGCGTTGCGCTTTGCACATAAGCGCAAGCGTTAGGGCTGTGGGCAAAGATCGACCCGTCCGAAAAGAAGGTGGTATTGGTGACAAAAATCACCCGTGCCTCGGGGCGGCGATAACTGGCGAAATCTGCGACGGCCAGCGCGCTGCCCGCCTCTAACACCAAATCGAGCACGATGATATCGAACTCAGCCCCATAGAGCGCAAGAATTGCAGCTTCTTGCCCAGTGACCAACGTCACCTCGGCACCTTGTCGTTCAAGATGCCTTTGCCAGACCCGACTCAGATCGGGGTTACTCTCAACAATCAAAACATTCATACGCAAAACCTCGGCCCATGTTGTGGTGAGTAGTGCCGATCCCTGTGGTTTGTGATCACGTTATTTCCTTAACAAAGTGTTAACGCTGTTTTCGGCTTTTCGTGACCGCGCGGATTCGCTTGTAAAAACGGCGAAAATCCGCTTGAAACAGCCAGAAATACGCGATTCCGGCGGGACCTAGATGACAAGCTCTGACAAAAACTTGAACCCACGGGCTGCGCGAGACCACGGCGGCGGGTTGGATGCAGCGATTGCGGCCTATGGCGGCGCGCGCGGGAACTGGATCGACCTTTCGACCGGAATCAATCCTCATCCGTACCCCATAGCCGCGCTGTCCCATGAAGATTGGACCGCACTTCCAGATCACGGCGCATTCGAACAGCTGTCGCAAGCCGCCCGACACTTCTGGTCAGTCCCGGCAGACGCGGCCGTTTTGCCCTCGCCCGGCGCATCGGCCCTGATCGCCCGTATCCCCGCACTTGCGCCGACAGGCCGCGTTCAGATCACCATGCCCACTTACAATGAACATGCCGCAGCCTTTTCCGCGCAGGGCTGGAAAGTCCAATCTGGTGGACCGGCCCAGGCCCGCGTCATCGTCCACCCCAACAATCCAGATGGTCGCTATTGGGACAAGTCAGACGTGAATGCCCCGCTGACCATAATTGACGAGAGCTTTTGTGACGTCACTCCAGAGGTGTCACTGATCCACCTGGCCGCGCGACCGGGCGTGATCGTTTTGAAAAGCTTCGGCAAGTTCTGGGGGCTGGCCGGGCTGCGTCTAGGGTTTGCAATCGGTGATCCACTGCTGATCGCCCGCCTGAACGACCTGACCGGCCCTTGGGCAGTGTCTGGGCCGGCGCTTCGCGTCGGTCAGCGCGCCCTGACCGATCCCGATTGGGCCAATTCCACCCGTCAGCGCCTGACGACGGACACCGCTCGACTGGATGCGCTTATGATCGCAAAGGGCGCGCAGCTTGCTGGCGGCACCACACTGTTCCGCCTCTATCAAGTCGATGACGCTGCCCAATGGCAAACCCGTCTGGCCCGCGCCCATATCTGGAGCCGCATCTTCCCCTATTCCCAAACCTACCTGCGGTTGGGCCTGCCCCCTGCAGATGGCTGGGACAGGCTTGAGGCCGCACTGTGAGCACCGCCTTCCTGCTGGTCTGCGCCCTATGTCTGGACGCTGCCTTAGGTGAGCCAGACTGGCTATGGTCGCGCGTCAAACACCCGGCGGTCATGATCGGCAACGTGATCGGCGCGCTGGACAAGCGTTTGAACCACGGGGCGCATCGGCGGCTGAAGGGCGTTGGTGTGGTCATCCTACTGGTAGTAGGTGCATTGGTAATCGGTTGGGGACTCAGACTGCTGGGACCAGTAGTCCAGATCATCGCCTGCGCCATCCTGTTGGCGCAAAAATCGCTGGTTGACCATGTGCGCGCGGTCGGGGAAGGCTTGCGGGTATCCCTACCTGAGGGGCGTGCGCAGGTCGCCATGATCGTTTCACGCGATACACGCGACATGACACAGGCGCAGGTGGCTCGATCCGCCATCGAAAGCGCGGCCGAGAACCTGAGCGACGGGGTCATTGCGCCCGCCTTCTGGTTTCTTATTGGCGGTTTGCCCGGACTGCTGGTCTTCAAAGCCGTTAACACGGCCGACAGCATGATCGGCTACCGGACCGACAAATACCGAGACTTCGGCTGGGCCGCCGCCCGTCTGGACGACCTGCTGAACCTGATCCCTGCCCGCCTGACCTGCATGATGATCGTAGCCCTATCAGGCCAATGGGCGCGCTGGTCTGAGATGTTCGCCGATGCGCACCGCCATATCTCGCCCAATGCAGGCTGGCCCGAAGCCGCAATGGCCCGCGCCCTGAACGTGGCACTTGCCGGGCCTCGCAGTTATGACGGGCAGTTGCGCGATCTTGCCTGGGTTAATGGCGACGCCCCCCGCGATATCGGCGCGTCAGAGGTTTTCCGCGCATGTGACATGCTATGGCGGGTTTGGGGGCTTGCGCTTGGCCTCGTGTCGGTGTGGGTTGGGTTTAGCTTTATTCTGTAACGGACCCGTTTCATGCGCTTGCTTTCTGGCCTTTTGGCCACCGCCCTGCTGACCTCGCCCGCCTTTGCCCAATGTGGCGGAGGGTTCAATAGTTTCGTCAAGGATCTGAAATCCGAGGCCGCGCAGCAAGGCTATGACCGCGCCACCGTCAACGCCTTCTTCAAAGGTGTGCAACAGGACAATGCAGTGCTTAAAGCCGACCGTGCGCAGGGCGTGTTCCAAAAGCCCTTCATTGAATTTTCGCGCCGCCTGATTTCGCAAAACCGGATTGATCGCGGGCGGGCCATGTCGCGCAAATACGACGCGGTTTTTGACCGGATCGAGCGCGAATACGGCATCTCGCGCGGCGTACTGCTGGCCTTCTGGGCGTTCGAAACCGATTACGGCGCGTTTCAGGGCGATTTCAACACCCGCAACGCGCTGGTCTCGCTGGCCCATGATTGCCGCCGTCCCGAACTGTTTCACCCGCAAATCTTTGCCGCCATCGAACTGTACGAACAAGGCAATTTCGATCCCGCCCGCACCACCGGGGCTTGGGCCGGAGAAATCGGCATGGTCCAGATGCTGCCCCGCGACATACTTGAAAACGGTGTGGACGGGGATGGGGACGGTAAGGTCTCACTGAAAACCTCGGCCCCGGATGCGCTGATGTCGGGCGCAAAAATGCTTTCGAGCTTTGGCTGGCAGCCCGGTCAGCCATGGCTGCAAGAAGTTACGGTAACCGAGCGAATGGACTGGTCCCTGTCCGGCCCCGGCAAGCCGCGCCCTGTGTCCGAGTGGCAGGCGATGGGCGTTCGGGCTCGCAGCGGGTCGCTGTCCAACCTGCCCGCCTCGCTGATCCTACCGCAAGGGCATAAAGGGCCTGCCTTTCTGGCCTATCCGAATTTCGACGTCTATTTCGAGTGGAACCAGAGCTTTACCTACGTCCTGACCGCCGCATATTTCGGCACGCGGTTGGAGGGCGCGCAGATTTATGATGCAGGTAACCCGGCGCAAGGCCTTTCTGGCGCGCAAATGAAGCAACTACAGAGCAAACTTCAGGCCCGCGGCCATGACGTGGGCAAGATCGACGGGATTCTGGGGGCCGGAACACGGGCGGCCGTGCAGGCAGAACAGGTGCGGCTGGGATTGCCCGCGGATGCGTGGCCAACAGACGAGTTGTTGGGACGGTTGTAAATACTCAAATAATTGGCCGCAATAACTCTGAATGAAGTTAACGTTGGGTCAAAAAAGTACTACTTGCGAGCTATGTTTTTTCACCCGGCAGTCGCAGCTTTATGGCGCCCACAAGGCATTTCCACGGATATCTTTTACAGTGATCCAGTTGCTGCAACATCTGATTGTAGTCTACACTTTTTACCTTAAGCGCTCCCGTTGTTTTATCCAAACCTTTCAGGATGTCTCCAACTGTCACATTCAGCAGGCGCAACGCTTCATCTATCTCTGCTAGGATATCTACACTTGTGTCCGAGCCGGAGAACGCTTTGAAAAGCCTGTCCGTCACCATTTCGAATTCACTTTGGGCATCATGAGGCAAAAACCGGCGACGGTCCAAAGCGACTGCAAGATTCGCCAAGCTTGCTAACCCAGGGTGTTTTCCTTCCGTTCTAACCGCCCTCATTGAGCTATTAGTTGGAGCCAAAGGGTCGGTTGAATAGCCGTATGCATCAAAATCCCTTCCATAAAGCTTTGTAATCCTGTCCACTGTTAAAGGGTTCGATAGCGCGTCTTTCAATACACGATTTGTATCAGATGGTCCCTTATTCACAGCTCCTGTCCGAAACCCAGTGTAGTCTATTCCGGCAGCTTGCATCCCTGGCCGGAGCCAGCGGAAGAAACCTGTAAAGTATGACAAGCGTCGCTACAAACGGCGCAACAGGATCGAGATCATGTTCAGCAGGTTGAAGGATTGGCGACGTGTGGCAACCCGTTATGACAGGTGCCCGAAGGTCTTCCTGTCAGCCATCGCCCTCGCAGCAATAGTCATCTACTGGTTATGAGTCCTGACCCTAGGTGGAAGTCACATTTTCCTTCTAGATAATCGTCACCTTGTTCACTATCAATGTGCTTTGAGGAATAAGTAAATGCCAGTCAGCATCGGCTCCAAGACACTGAAGATTACAAAATTTGCGAAAAGGAAATGAAATGAAAGAGGAGCTGGTTTTGCACATTGGTGCCCATAAAACGGGTACAACTACAATTCAACAAGCATTGGCTCTCTATCGAGAGCAATTGTCAAAAAAAAACGTTCATTTTGCAACAACGGGTGACCACAACAATGTTCACCAGTCACTTGGACCGGTCGAGTATCGAAAGCTTATCCCAAAGGGCTTTCGTGTTTATAAAATCGATGATCTAGTTCAAAATCTTACGAATCATGACATGGACCGTGTCATAGCATCGTCTGAGAATTTTTCGTTTTTTTTCGCAGAAGACAGCATCAATAGGCTAGCTCAGAGGATTAACCCGTTCTTTAATAAAGTCACGATTTTGACATACCTTAGGCGCCAGGACGCTCATGCCGTTTCACACTATCAAGAAGGAGCAAAACCAGATCGATTGGCGGAGGAGCAACTTTATGGTTACAGACCGACTCCGTTGCCTATGCGAAGCAATGTGTTGGATTTTTATCTTGATTACAATCAACGAATTGGAATGTGGGCAGATGTATTTGGAGAAGAAAACATAATTGTCCGTCCTTTCGAGAGGGACCAATTAGAAGGTTCAGACATCTGGTTGGACTTTTTGAAGACTTTGTCGATTGAACCGGAGGGCATGATAGATCATCCCTTGCTAAATGCATCTATGGGTAAGAGTAGGACGTTTCTGGGTCACATTATGAATGAAATGGGTCTTCCATCGTCAACAAAACAACTTCTCCTGGATCTTACCGAGGAAGACAAAAAGTATTTACCTTGCAGGCGTGACGCCGAAGCATTTTACAGCCCGTACAAAGAAAGTAACCAAAAACTTAACGAAAGACTAAGGGTGAATGGGACCTATGGGATATTCAGTGAACGTTTTGAAGAATATCCGGAAAGCGAAGTGAATCTGTGGACTGAAAAGTCCGTGGAGCAACTAACCAGAACATTGGTTCAGTTCATAGCTAATATGCGTGACAATAATAGTGACACAGCAAAAATTAGTGAGTTGGAGCACGAAAGAGACGTCGCTTGCAAGCAGCGCGACCATGCGAGGCGCCACCCTTGGAAATATTTTGGCTATGCATTGAAATCAAGAAAAAAAAAGCTCGCCGGACCACGCCGCTTTTAAGTTGGTCAAGTGGCGTTCAGCGCGCAGGACGTATGACAACCGATGTCCGGGAGGAAAGGGTATTTTCCAAGATCATCCTTCTAGAGGATCCGGTCGAGCCTGACGCCCCTTTCAACATCGTTCTGCGTAGTAACAAACTCAAGATTACCTTGCCCGCTTACGATCCGGGTTCAAACCTCATCTCATTGATCCAAGTGCTCTCCTGATCTCGCCATCCGGAAACTTCAAATTCTACACTTGAAGCCCTGTTTGAAGGTCTCGATTGGCAACGAGTTGTTCCTCGTCATGTGCGAAAGCCAGTTACTGTCTGATACCGCAACGCGAACCTTGTGGCAGAACGCAGCGGATGGTGGGAAAGAGCCCAAAACACCGATGCTGCATACGAAACAAACTGCCCTAAATCACGCGAAGCTGCCGTTGTGGCAGAATTGATGGAATCCCCGTACAAGACTGGCAGCTCTTCGCTGTCTGCCAATTTGGCGAATTGCTGAAACTTGGGGGCATGCATGAATTGACTTTTTTGGATCACGTTGACCAATTGAATCCCATCCATGGAAGATGCTGCTGAAGTAGATGTCTTGAGACCTAACGTTGGTCTTCTTTCTTTTCCAGAGAGAAGAGCACACAATCAAACCGAGGGATCAAGCACCTTACCCTTAATTGTTGCTTCAGGCATCCGCTCCTATCAGATCGCTGGCCCTTTCGCCGATCATGATGGCTGGCGCATTGGTGTTACCACTCACGATTTCCGGCATGATCGAGCAGTCGGCTACTCGTAAGTTCGCTATTCCGTGCACTTTTAGTTTTGCATCTACGACCGATGCTTCGGTGCTTCCCATCGCGCAAGTGCCGGTGGGATGATAGATTGATGCGGTGTTTGATCTTACCCACTCCAGTGTGCCTTCATAGTCGTCGCAACTCAGCTGAGCTGTTGGCCGAAATTCCTCTGAAATCTTCGAGGCCAAGGGATTGTGCTTGGCTATTTCGCGCGCGATGTTCACTCCGTCGACAATGGTACGGCAATCCGTTTCAGTGGACAGATAGTTCGGTATTATTTTTAGGTGTTTAGACGGATCCGGGCCGTCCAAACGTAGCTCTCCCCGGCTTTCCGGACGCAGCTGGCAAACCGACATGGTGAAGGCTGAAAACGGATGTACGCCCTCGCCGGGGCTGTCGGCGGACCAGGGTTGAACGTGGAATTGAATGTCGGGCGTCTCTACATCCGGGCGGGTTTTCATGAATCCGGCAGCAAGGCTGGCGGCCATGGTCATAGGGCCTGCACGGAACAGCGCGTATTTCAGGGCGATGCGCGTCTTATTGAACAGGCTGCGGACTTCATCATTCAGCGTCGGCTCATTGCATTTGAATACTAGCCGGGCCTGCAAGTGGTCCTGTAGCCCTTTGCCGACACCTGGTAAGGCGTGCAGCGGCTCGATGCCATTTTCCTTTAGGTGATCTGGGTCCCCGATTCCTGAAAGCATCAGGATTTGTGGTGAGTTTATGGCCCCGCCGGACAGGATGATTTCGCGTCGGACCGTCAAGTTCTTCTCAGCGCCAGAACGGTCTCGGTAGACCAAACCGGTTGCCTTTTTCCCTTCCAGAACCACGCGCGTGACCAGAGCGTTCGTGATGATGTTCAGGTTTTGTCGATCCCGGATGGGTTTCAGATAGGCAACGGCAGCGCTGCACCGGCGGCCATTGCGGGTGGTCAGTTGGAAGTACCCCACCCCCTCTTGTTCTGCACCATTGTAGTCCGGGTTGAACGGATATCCCGCCGCCTGCGCTGCGGCCACCCATGCGTCGCAGATCGGGCGTTGAATACGCATATTGGACACGGACAAAGGCCCGCCAACGCCATGAAATTCATCTTCACCCCGCTCCTGATCTTCGCAGCGCTTGAACAGGGGCAGGACATCGTCCCAACCCCAGCCTTCATTGCCCATTTGTCGCCAGCGGTCGTAGTCCTCTTTCTGTCCACGGACATAGAGCAACCCGTTCAGTGAAGACGAGCCGCCCAGCACCTTGCCGCGCGGCCAATCGATGGATCGCCCGTTCAGCCCCGGATCAGGTTCGGTGCGATAGCACCAGTCGACCGAGGGGTTATGCATGGTTTTGAAATAGCCGACAGGGATGTGAATCCACGGGTTGGTATCGCGGCCACCAGCCTCGAGCAGTGCAACAGTCGTGTTAGGATTGGCGCTGAGCCGGTTGGCAATGACGCAGCCCGAAGACCCAGCGCCCACAACCGCATAATCCACTTCCATGACTGCCTCCTCCTCGTGCCGTTGAAAAAACTCTATGCAAGATGCAAGAATTACACTAGCATTTTTTGATACAAAACGTCTCAATAATTGCAATCAGGGAGGTAAGCAATGGAGATCGGTAAAAAACTAAGTGGGATTTCGCGGCGGGATTTCTTCCGCGTGGCTGGTCGTTATGGAATGAGTTCCACGTTGCTGGCAGCAGGTGGGTTCGGAGGGGCGATGAGTCTGGCGAATCTGGCTCAAGCCGCAGAATCAACCTATGAAAAGCGCTTTTCGAAAGAGCCTAAACACACCCTTAAATTCGGTGCTTCGGGCTTCAACACCCGCAACCTTCTGATCGAACGCGCCGGGGCCATCGAGTTCGCGCGCGACCTGGAAGAACGCACAGACGGTGAGATTCGGATCGAGTTCATCGGCGACAACCAGATCTGTGGTCAGCTCAGCTGTGTTGAAAAAACCCAGCAGGGAATCGTCGATATCTACGCCGCTTCGACTCAGAACTCGGCTGGTGGTGCGCCTTATCTGAACGTACTGGACTACGCCTATATGTTCCCAAGCCGTGCGGCGCAGTACCATTTCTTCTACAGCCCTGCGAGCCAGCGCATTCTCCGCGACCCCCTGGAGAAACGGCATGGGCTGAAGTTTCTGTTTACGCATTGTGAGTTGCGTGGCCTGCAAATGGGCTCGTCGTTTGCCGACAAGCCTACAGTGACCAAACTGGAAGAGCTGTTCGGCACCAAGAACCGCGTGACAGGCACGCAGTTGGGGCGGATAGCGATGCAGCTGCTGAACCTGAACCCGGTACCGGTCGCGTGGGAAGAAACGCTGGACGCCCTGAAAACCGGTCTGATCGACGGGGCCGAAACCTGGGCTTCGGCCGTGGCTTACGCCAACATGGCACCAGTGGTTTCGCAGTCGGTGAACCTGAAGTTCTTCTGTGGCACCGAGCATACCTCGATGTCAGCCAAGGTCTTCGACGGTCTCGGCGGCGAGTTGCAGGACGCGGTGATGGAGTCCTCGTATTTCACACAGGCTTTGATTCAGGGCGCGAATGAGGCGGCGCTGCTGAACACCGTGGGATTCTCGGACCCGCAACTGCCCAACACGATCTTTGCCGAAAACGGCGTGCGTCCTGCTTTCCTGCCCGACGATCAGATCAAACTGGCCGAAGAGATGTGCGCCCCGAACTATAACCCTGAGCCTTGGGCACAGTGGCGTGAACGTCTGAACAAATGGGCTGGCGGCATCGATACGTATCAGGAAATTTACGATATCGCGCGTGAAATTCCGGCTGACACCCTGCCGGAAAACGTCGAGCCGCGCCGTTGGTGGATGGGCCAAGCCTGATAAGCTGATGTGAACTGGCCCCAATCGGGCCGGTTCCAAAAACACACCGACTGGGAGGACGGGGTACATGTCGTTATGGGCAGACATAGGCGCGATCTTCAGCGCCTTTCTCAGCCAGGATTCGTTCGAGATTCAATCCGCTCTGGAATCTGACGCTGCTTGGGTACTGGGTGCAGTGGTTTCGGCATTTGGCGGGCTTCTGGTCATGCTGGTCTATCGAAAGGTGCCCTTTATAGAGCGCCATCTGGAACGATCCGTGATGGTCTATTCGTATCTTACCATTGCGCTAATCATTTTCTGGGGTGTGATCGACCGCTTTGTGTTTAATGATCAAGAGCCATGGTCAACGACCATTCCGCCACTTTTGTTCATGGTAATGGCTTGGTTCGGGGCGTCTTACAACGTACGCCTGCGTACGCACTTGAGCTTTAGCGAATTCCGCACTGCGATGCCGAGGGCAGGTCAGCTGGCTTGCCTCATCCTTGATGCGGTTCTGTGGTATATTTTCGCGATGATCGTCATCGTCACCACGACCCGGCTGGTGGCGCTTTCTGCATCTAATTTCCAGATCGTACTGGGTACTGACAATGTCATGCAGTGGTGGTTTCTTCTGGCCGCGCCGCTGTCTTTCTTTCTGATGGTCGGACGCGTATTTCAGAACCTCGCCGACGATCTGCATAACTGGACAACAGGCAAGCCGCTGATTCAGCAGGCCGTGATCGGAGCAGACTGATGACAGACGGAACTATGGTCACACTGATCTCGCTTGGGGTTACGTTTCTATTCATGCTGGGCGTGCCAGTTCTGTTGGTGATCGGCTATTGGGTCATCGGCTGTTCCTTTGTCCTCGGTCTGACACTGGACAATATGGGCGCCGAACTGCTGAACGTTTTCAACAAAGGATTTGCCCTGCTGGCGATGCCATTGTTCATCCTGACTGGAGACCTGATCAACAAATCAGGAATTGCGCGGCGCCTCAGCGATTTTGCCTATGCCTGTCTGGGCTGGATACGCGGCGGCTTGGCAATGGCCTCGTTGGGGGCCTGCGGGCTGTTCGCGGCAATTTCGGGGTCCAACTCGGCAACAACAGCAACCATCGGGTCGATGCTGCACCCTGAGATGGTAAAAGGTGGCTATGATGAACGCTTCAGCGCTGCCACCGCAGCTGCGGGTGGAACTGTAGGGATCATCATTCCTCCGTCTATTATCTTTATCGTCTACGGATTCTTGATGAACCTGCCGATATCTGAGCTGTTTGTGGCCGGCATAATTCCTGGTGCGCTTATGGTCATAGGGATGCAGTTCGCCTGCTGGATCATCTGCCGCATGAATGGCTGGGGGCATCTGATCCCGCTGCAATTGAACCGAGTGTTGAAAACCGCGTTCGGTGCTTGGCTTGGCTTCTTTGCCATTGGTTTGGTCCTGTGGGGCATCTACACCGGTAAATTCTCACCCACCGAAGCGGCCGGTGTGACAGTCGGTTTTTGCGTGATCGCAGGCTTGGTCAGCTATCCGATCAACCGCCTAATGGGCGCGCGCAGCAACGTTTCACCGACCGAAAAAAGCTATGCCGAGATGTTCGTGGTCGAAGGTTTCACGATCCCCGAGATCCCGTCAATTGTGATCCGGTCAGCTCAGATCACCGGTATCCTTGCGCCGTTGATTGCGATTTCCGTAGTGATGCAGCAGATTCTGTCCCTTTTGGGTGCGCAAGAAACCATTGGGAGCTTTGTAACCTCAATGGGCGGCTACCACGCGGTTTTGTTCACCTCGATGGTGATCGTGTTTTTCTCGGGCATGGTGCTGGAAAGCTTGCCAGTCACGATCATTCTGGCCCCGATCCTTGCGCCGATTGCGGCCTCGGTCGGCGTTGATCCGATCCACTTCTCGGTGATCTTTCTTGTTGGCGCGTCCATTGGCTTTATCACCCCGCCATACGGCTTGAATCTCTACGTCGCCTCCGGCGTGACCGGCGTGCCGTATTTCCGGTTGCTGCGCTACACGGTGCCGTATCTGGCGGCGCTGCTATCGGTGTGGATTTTGGTGTCTCTGGTGCCCGATCTGGCCTTGATACTGCTGCCAAATAACTAGAATGTTGCGGGATGCCTGAGACGGAAACACAAGACAAAGAAACTCAGATCCCGACCAACCTGCGCCTTCTTCTTATCCTCGAGGAGGTGGCGCGGCGTGGGGTCGCCGTCAAACCAGCAGACCTGATCGAGACATTGGGACTGGCGAAGCCCACAATCCACCGTCTGCTGCAAACCGCAGAGGCCGAAGGTTTCCTGCAGCGAGATATAGATGGTCGCTCGTATGGCCCTGGGTACCGGCTGCGGTTGCTTTCGGTCAATACCATGTCTTCCGAACACCTTCGTACGGCGCGTTTGGCTATCTTGCGCAGCGTCGCCGAAAACGTCGGCGAGACGTGTAACTTAGCCATCCCGGACCGGGAAGGAATGATCTACCTCGACCGGGTTGAAACGAAATGGCCGCTTCGCATCCAATTGCCGATCGGTACCCAGGTGCCCTTCCATTGCACAGCTAGTGGCAAGATGTACCTGTCTACTCTACGACAGAAGACGTTGGATGGGTTTCTCTCTGCTGGCAATTTACAACCGCAGACCGAACGATCCCTGACGAACCCTAGAGCACTACGCGAGGAAATCCGTCGAGTCGCTGAGAATGGTTACGCGGCGGATGATGAGGAGTTCATGGCCGGAATGACGGCCATCGCTGTGCCCATTCGTGATGGACAAGCCAGATTGGTAGGCACACTTTCGGTGCATGCTCCAACCCAACGTCACGACGTCAACAGCCTGCTGTCCTTTCTGAACATCCTGCAAAAAGGCGCAGGTGAGCTCTCGGAGATGTTAACGGACTGATCTTTGCTCACGACCATCTTCAAAGCTCTCGTCAAGTCTGACTAAGAATGATCTTTTCAAGCCGGTTGAAGAACCAAACTGTCTGCACAGTATCATTCGCCGCGTCGGGTCTGCCCTTCGTAGGCGGTGATGCCGACGAGAGGCAGCGCGGCGGCTTCCCGCATACTTAGGGTCTTGGGTTTGTGTGCAACCAGACGAACATCTGCCTTAAAGTTCTCTGCCAATGAGCCCGGTAAGTCCATCAAATCACCTGCACGGCCGTACACCTCATCACCTACGGCAAAACCTTTCACACCGTCGCCAATCGCAACGACCAGGTCTGGTATTTCAGCAAGCCCGAATAGCGCATCTGGTCCTTAAGAGTTGACAACCATAGCTTTCGTTGAGGTTTTCCTTTTGTGAAATGGTGTCAGGCCCACGTGGAAACCGCGCACGCCTGACGAGATCATTGTCTTGTGGGTGGTCAGTTGATGTCTTGCACCTGCATCACCAGATCGCCCCATTTGCGCTGGTTCTCGATGTCGTGTTCCAAACCTTGTTCATCCGCGATCATGAAGCGTTTTACGGCCGGAGTTTTGCTGGTTGCCTGATACAACCAATAGGCTTCGGCCTTCAGCGCCTCATCGATGGGCTTGTCGATGGACTCATAGACCATCTGCTTGCAGGCATTGATCGACTCTGCAGGGAATTGTGCGATCCGTTCGGCCAGCGCGGTCACATACGGGCCGATTTCATCCGCTTCCAAAGCCTTGTTGATAGTGCCCAAACGCTCGGCATCATCTGCGTCGTAGTCTTGTGCACTCAGAATGATCTCAAGCGCTTTGCCAAGGCCGGTTTGACGGGCCATGCGCGACGCGCCACCGCCGCAGGGAAGGATGCCCATTCCGACCTCCATCTGCATGAACTTGTATTTTCCCCGCGCGGCAAATCGCATATCCAACGCCAAGGCCAATTCGTGCCCGCCACCGCGCGCAAACCCTTCCAGTTTTGCGATGGTCGCCTGTGGCACCTTGCTGATCCGCTCGCAAACTGATTGTAGGTCCAAAAGCTGAGCGTCCCCGCGAGAAACAGCTTCGGTCGACATGTCCTTCAATAACTCGGTATCGTAGTGGCAGACCCAGATTTCCGGGTTGGCCGACTGAAAGATCACGACCTTGGTTTCGCGGTCCCGCTCTAACCGCATGGCCAGACTGTTTAGGTCGGCCAGCATTTCCTGGCCCTGCACGTTCACAGAGCCAAAGTTGAAGGTAACCGTGGCAATGCCGTTTTCAACATTTACGTCAAAGGTTTGAAAGTTCTCGTATTTCATCAGGCCGTCCTTTCTTGGGCCTCGACGCGGCACGCGCGAGGGGTAAGGGAATTTTAAAGGTGGAAGTTCGTGGCGTTTTAGCGCCCAGATGATCAGCCCGTTTGGCTGATCAAGTCTTTGATGGTGTTCATGACGTCGGTAGCGTGGTTTTCGTCGAGTGCTGCGGCATGCGGATCAGCGAAAGCCCCACTGTCATTGTCGAAATAGGCTCCTGACGCGTCAGCAAACCGCACACCCAAGGCTGCGTCAATCAAGATATCAGCGCCAATGTTCATATCGTTGCCAGCCAGGCCAAAGCCTTCTTTCACCATCTTTGAGGCCAAAAGTGATCCGGGATTTACGGCAACCATCACAGGTGCATTGGGCAGCGATTTGGCCCATTCGCGGGTCCAGATGGTGATCGCCAACTTGCTCTGGGCATAGGCTTCCATATCCGCCAGTTGCACATTGCCCTGCATGGCCCGGATGTTCACCGGGGCCTGCGCCGCAGATGACAGGTTCACGACACGCCCGTCGGCAGGAATGACCGGCAGCAGCAGTTTGGTCAGAAGATACGGTGCAAGCGTGTTCACTACAAAGCGGATGTCCTGACCATTTTCCAGCACGGCTTGAGGGGCTTTCAACACACCTGCATTGTTGATCAACACATCCAGTTTGTCATGTCTGGCCTGTACGCTTTCGGCGAGTTTTCGAACCGCGAAGAGATCGCTGAGATCAGCGGCATAGGTTTCGACATCGCCTCCGACGGAAGCAGCCGCGCTCTCCAATTTGGATGCACTGCGGCCATGGAGGAGCACTTTGTGCCCATCAGCGGCCAGTTTCTTGGCCGTCAGCAGGCCAATGCCATCGGTCGAACCTGTAATGAGAATAGTCTTGGTCATCAGTCTGATCCTTCAGGAAAAGTCAGGCAGCACAGTGTCCGCCAGATGTTCGAGGGTTGTATCGATTGGCGCTTGATTGAACCTTAGGTTCAGCGCGACGTGATTGACCCCGAGCGTTTCAATCTCGCGCAGATAGTTGCGTAGGAAATCAGTTCCAGACTGAAACCCAAGATGGATTGGGCGCGGAGGTGCAGCAGGGTCGGCAACAACATCGACATAGAGCGATTGCATGACCGGCTTGTCCGGTTGACCTGCCGCCTTCACACGCCTGCGGTAATCCGTGATGACTTGACCCTGAGCCGCCGCATTGCGCGGATATGTCATCCAACCATCTCCGTTCTGCGCTACCCAATCAGGTGTTTGTTGGCTACCACCCGTAATGAGCATCGGCAGGCGCGTTCCATGCGGCTTTGGCAATAGATCAATCCCGCCATTCAGTTTGCCCTGTGCATTTTCATGCGTGGGGTAAGCCGATCCAACCGCGCGGATGTACCCAAAACTATCGCGGAACCGTGCCCCCCGGTCGTCAAAGCCCTGGTTCATCGCCGGGTACTCCTCGGGCCGATCACCGGAAGCGATACCCAAAAGCAACCGCCCGCCCGAGAGCACATCTGCTGTCGCTGCTGCCTTGGCGACATGAGCGGGGTGACGCAATGGCAGGATCACACTGGACGTTCCAAGCGCAATCCGATCCGTCGCCGTTGCCAAAGCTCCCAAATAGACAAATGGATCGAAAACTTGCCCGGGGTCACCGAAGCTTGGAACATTAAAGGGCACGTCCCGTAGCCAAAGTGCCGCAAACCCAAGTTCCTCGGCTTTCTGAGCCGCTTCTAGGTGCTCCCGTAGAGTCGGCTCTGCGCCGACGGTATAAGCTTCGAGAGGCAGCACAAGGCCAATGCTCAGTCGTCCGGGACAGAACACTTGGTTGTAGGCCAAATTTATTTGCTCAAACCCAGACAGCTGCGTTTCATCCAACATGTCTGCCCCTCCCCTAATAGCGCACCAAAGTACGGCTTTCGATGCTTTTGCGAACGGTATTGATGTTTGGATCCTCGACCATGTCGAGGGCGCTATGAGCAACCGAAGCCCGGCCTTGATTGTCATAGATGTTGAAGACCGCGACCTCATTCGGCGTCATCTTGGATTGATAGATCCACTCATGTTTGGGGTTGCCCACCAGCCCCATGATTTGTCCCGTGCGGTCGGGATAGATCAGGTCCAATAAAATCCAGTCCGACGGGTCAATTTAAGAGGGGCGAACGAACCCAAGTGGTGCTGAATTGATCGGATGCTCTATCGGACGCCATACATTGACAAAGGCAAAATGACCTTGCGCCCACTCTGTTGCGGCCTCGGCGCCCAGCAAGTCGACAAGCCGCTGTTCGGCTCCGTCCTTGCTGTAGTCGCTATGAACATTGCGCGCCGGTTTACGTATTGCTTCGGGGTCATCCACCCGAACAGTGTGATCAAAAACCACGACCTCTCTCGCACCGAGCCTGTTCTGCAGCATGGCCTTGAGCTCCGCATCGTAAAACGGTTCCCAGCTGTCGCCTGCAAAGTCTCGGACCTGCGTTTCGAGGGGCATGATTTCAACGGCATCGCACGCAAATGAAACCGACGAGGTCGTTGTACGGTTGTCTGCTAGCACGACGGATGTCGCGACCAGCTCAGGGCAAATCAGGTTGCCAGCGATCCCGCCAGCATCAAGCTCAAAGGCTTGTCGGTAGGATTTGTGAACATGGTAGTTAACCGTGGCCGTCCGTGTCATTTGCGCCTCGCGCCTAAGCTTTACTGTATCTGTGAAAGAGATTTAACCTCGATCAAATTGCAGATAAACTGCCCAATAATGTATTTTTAATTCGGGAAATGGATATAATGGGTTTGGACACAGACGCTCTTCGATTGTTTATTAGGGCAGCAGACATTCTGAACATCAGCGCGGCGGGGCGTGACCTGGGCATGGCCCCAGCGGTCTCCAGCGCAAGGCTTGCCAAGTTGGAGAAGAACCTCGGTATTGAGCTTTTGCACCGCACGACTCGCAAAGTGTCGTTGTCGGTGGAAGGAGCGAATTTCCTGCCTTTCGCACGTGAAATCATTGCGCAGGAAGAGGCGGCATTTGCTGCATTGGGTAGGCAAATGGCAACGATCAAGGGCACATTGCGTTTTACGGCGCCAAGCAGTTTCGCACAGCTCTACATCGCGCCAATCCTGCCTAAGTTTCTTGAACAGCACCCTGATCTCATGCTCGATCTGCGCCTGTCGGATGTGCAGTTCGACCTGATCGAAGGAAGCTATGATCTAGCCCTTAGGAACGCGCCACTTGTCGACACCAGTCTGAAGGGTCGCAAACTGGCTGATGACCAGCGCATTCTATGTGCTGCACCGCAGTACCTCGATACGCATGGCGTTCCTGATACACCAGCCGATTTGACAAGCCACCGTCTGATCGCTTTCCAAAACCTCCAACCTCGGCCACTGACAGGGCCAGCAGGCGAAAACGCCTTTTTTGATCCCGCATCAGCCAAAGGCCAATTGACTATCGATGACGGTCAAAGCCAAGTCCGCGCCACATTAGCGGGGGCCGGTATTTCCTTAAATGCTAGATGGAGCGTGCATGAACAACTGAAGTCAGGCCGTTTGGTGCGTGTTCTTCCAAACTTTGAAGCCAGCGAAGACAGTGTTTTGTGGCTGATCTATCCCAAGTCCAACGTATTATCCCCAAAAGTGCGGGTGTTCATGGACTTTCTGGTTGCAGAGATTGGCGCAAAGCCTCCTTGGGAAACACAAGTGTAATTTAGGTCAATCTCGCTATCGTAATTCCTGTCTCAAATGTCGGAGACAGGCTTTGAGTGGACATGCCTTGTCCTCGTAGGGGACAGATATAGAATATCTCACACATCAATCTCTCTCCTCAATTATTCAAAAAAAGGTCGCGGACAACTCTAAAACCAAATGCTGTAGACCTCGCGTTTTCCGCTCCCCGACCTCTAAATGCCACAGGGGAAAAATCCATAGCGGCCCAATACGCACCGCCCCGTATCACTCGAAGCTCGCAATTTGGCAAAAGTGACATTTTCAAATATGTACTAGAGCTGTCCCAACCCTCGTAAGTATTCGTCCAACAGGACAGAGTATGTTCAGAGACATTGCCTGACATATGTCTTAAGCCCCATTGGTTCGCTGCTTCAAGTTGATCGACTGGAACAGGCTTACCTCTGTGAACAAGACCGAGGTTTGGGTCCCCCAACATTATTTGGGTCGCCGTTCCATTAAAGTTTGCCTGATCGGTTGTTATGTCGTCGCCTTGCGCAAAAGCCGTCTTGGTCCCAGAACGAGCAGCGTATTCCCACTCTGCCTCAGTCGGCAGTCTATATGCGTTTATTCCTACTTTTTCATTTAGCCATTGCGTGTAGGCCACTGCATCCGTGTGTGAGACATCCACAACAGGATGAGAACCAGTTACTTCTGCACAAGGAACATCTTTCTGGAGAATGCAACTCTGCGGGATATGTCCTCCGCACCCTCCATCATCCACACAGGCCATCCACTCTTCGTAAGTGACTTCGTTACGACCCATTGCGATAGGGATGTCGATCTTGACCGTGTGTATTGGCCCTTCTTGATATGCGATATAAGGGTCTTCCGGTGTAGCCATCCGCATAGGGTTCGCGTTTAAGTGAACATTCAGCTTAGATTCTCCCGGAGGTCCACCCATCAGGAACTCACCCAAGGGCAGGACGATCATTTCGGGACAAACGTCGCACTCCTGGAACATCTCAAGCGGGGCAACAGTCGTGCCGTCCTCCAGCTGATATTCCGCAGAAATCGCCGCTGTTGGGAGTGTCAGTAGCGCAGCGAAAGGTAGTATTTTCCGCCACAACCCTAAAGAGTATAGAGTTTCTTGGCCAGTTTTATCGGGGCACGTCCCAAAAAGAGGATTAGACCATCTGAGCATTTTCGCCACTCAACACTTTGAGTCTTAATTGAAAATAGTTGTTCAATTTCAATTCGCTGATTAAACATCGGCGAATTGGCAAGACTCACAAAAACTTTATCAATAGTGAAACTGTTAACGAGAGACGAACAATCCGTCAACTTAAGAGAGATCACAATTTGGGTTTTAAATAACATTCCTCTATTGCATTTCTTCTTATTGAACGATCAGAGGTCGTAGGCTTTTCTCTCTCGTTTCAAACTTGGTGCAGAACCATGTTTCATGACGTGACGTGGTGTTGCGCGTCCACCACACTGCGAGTTCGCTCACGTTGCTTCCACAGTACTTCCAGTTGTGCGATAGCTCGAAACGCAAGAAGCGCCCTTTGGGGCGCTAAGTGTTTGATATCTGACTGGAAGTGTTGGTTGCGGGAGCAGGATTTGAACCTGCGACCTTCAGGTTATGCGGCTGACGAGGTGAAGACGTTAAGCAATTGATC
>NZ_JBXWSR010000026.1:0-11109 GCF_059613525.1 Ruegeria sp. SATB045
AGACATATTGTCGAATGGAAGCACTGCAATCCCAGGTCTGATATCTGTCATTTGTGACAGATTGGCTGAAGTGCCCTTGGGCCAGCACCAAACACCGATGCGGCGCGTGATGTTTTTGAGTTCTGTCTGCTCGCCGCCGTCGAATTTGGACGCGTCGCCTCGGTCAAGACTGTTGTGAGACGTGTCCGATATCAAAACCTGACCCGGCTCGGCCATAGCTTCGAGACGAGCAGCGACATTTATTCCATCACCAAAAATGTCATCACCTTCGGTGACAACCTCGCCGGTATGGACGCCAATTCGAAGCTTGATATTGTCTGGTTTCTGTGCCGACTGTATTGCAATGGCGCAATCTGCAGCGTCTGATGTGGACTTAAACTCGGCGATCCAACCATCGCCCAAGCTTTTGATCATTGTCCCGCCATGGGCTTTCAGTTTCAATTGGAGCGTATCTTCACGGAATGATCTGAGTGCACTAATCGTACCTTCACGGTCATGGTCCATCAGTGCTGAGTAGCCGACAATGTCCGCTGCAAGCACAGTGGTTAGCCGTCTGTCCATTCGTTGCCTCCCGTTTCAGGGAACTTAACGTGACATTCAGGTTCTGTCAGCCCAACAAGGTCACCTTCAGGCTCTAGCCAGTCCTTCGCAGCACTAGCCTCGAACGTCAGGAGCCCCACCAATCCGCCAGCACCAGCGACCAGTCTTCAGCGCCCCGGAACCGATCGTCAGCGGTTGTCTCAGCGCCAGTGGAAGGTTGATCTAGCGGTCCCGTAGGCTGTCACGTTAGCGGCCTCTCTAGCCGCCAAATTGCCCTGTGCTTACCCTCGAAATGCCCCTGCAACCGCCCCAGTTTCTTGGGCTTGGCCAAAAAGCCGAGTCTAATCATCGATCGGCAAGGATTTCTACCACCCCAGCCAGATCATCAGAACATGGAACGACAGAAGGCGCTTGGGGTTAAACCCTCCGAGAAATGCCCCCGTTTATGCCCCAGTTGTTTCGGGTGTCACGGGTGCCGAGGGTGGGCCCTCAGAGGTCTTTGAAGGCCCATGCCACAGGTCATAGCAGGTCGCGATCGACCCCGTTCGCCCAGAAGTCCCAGTCGTCGCGCTTGTTATCCGCCGCCGACCCCTAAATCAGACGAATCCGCAAATTCTCGGATGCATGTAAGTTTCCAATTGCGCTATGAACGCTCGAGACGATGTCAATCCAAACACATCATTCGGCGCACCTCAGTCTTGTCCAACTTGATTCCCCCCAATCAGCTTCCGCAGATCTAAGAACTAGAGGCAATTCCAAGGCAAAATCATACAGCGTTGACTGAAGAGACGTTGCCATGGGCTGACCGTTATTTTCTGCCAACTCAAACAAGTTACCAGCGAAATTCGTATATCTGAGCGAAATACACTCCGGCTGCAGGACACCCTTAGGTTCGGCGGTCAAAAGCGTCTGAACAATAAAGTCCAAATTTCCAGAACCTGCACCAGAATCGGCCGGAATTAGGTTAAACGAGGTGCGAATAACAAGATTGGAAGTTTGTGCACCTTGTGGGCAGCTTGATCTGCTTGAACTGGTTGAGAAACACGGCGGCACGCCATCGAAAAGCCCATTACTCAAAGAGTTGGAAAGTGTCGTTTCGAATGCTCTTTCAAACTTTGATGGTTGATAGGCCCGGTTCAGTGTATCTACTGCACGTACAATTTCTTCACGCGATCGCGACGTTCCACTCGCGGCACCATAGATTCCTCCCGCAGTGGCAAACACAGGAACTAATGCGACACCGAGAGCCAGCCCGAATGGGTCTGCTGAAGAAAGCCCCGCCTCTAAAGCACCTCCGGCGCCTGCGCCAATACCCGAAACAGCACCTTCGCCTCGCGTATAAGCGGTGCTACGGACATCTCCGTCTACGATCCGCACGGACAAGTTTATCGTTGAACGCGATGCTAAATTGGCAGTGTTTATGTCTGGAAGGGAGGGCGCGCACGCAGAGAGAAGCGAGCAAGTAGCTACGCATAGCGCTTTAAGTCTTTTTCTGTCGCTTCTCTTCATCTCAACTGGTGTATCGATTTGCAAGTTTCCGTGGGCCTCATAGGCAGCAGACAACGGTCCAATTTCACCAATGCGGAGCATTGAAACTTCAGCCATCCCTTCCTTTTTGCAGAACTCCGAAAGTGCTTAAATATATCTCAAAATCAGAATGTAACTTTTGATTTGCATCAAGAGGAAGTGCATAATTGATCTCATTCGGAGTAAATTCTCCAGCGCTCGCGGGATGGAGTACACCGTATGCGCCCGGATAGTCTGATTGAGGGGTCGGCGGCGGATAACAAGCGCGACGACTGGGACTTCTGGGCGAACGGGGTCGATCGCGACCTGCTATGACCTGTGGCATGGGCCTTCAACGACCTCTGAGGGCCCACCCTCAACACCCGTAACACCCGAAACCACTGGGGCATAAACGGGGGCATTTCTTGGAGGGTTTAGCCCCAAGTGCCTGCTGTCTATCCATGTTCTGATGAACTGGCTGGGGTGGTAGGAATCCTTGCCCTCCGATGATTAGACTCGGCTTTTTAGCGAAGCCCGAGAAACTGGGGCGGTTTCGGGGGCATTTTGGCTGCTAGAGAAGCCGTTTACTGGCGCTGACGTGACAGCCTACGAGACCGCTAACAACCGCCCACCGGCGCTGAGACGACCGCTGACGACTGGTTCCGGGTGCTGAAGACTGGTCGCTGGTGCTGGTGGGTGTTGGGGCGGAGCAGACGTTCAAGCTTAGTGCAGCGAAGGACTGGTTAGAGCCCAAAACGGGCGTGCTCGCACTGTGTCTATCTCACCAAGTGTATGAATGCTTTCGCTCTAAGTTCTGGCCCCGCCAAAAGGTACGGTCTTAAGTCCGGTGACTGCTCCACGTCGCGAGCGGTTGCGGTGCCATGCGTCGTAAAGTGTCGTGTCGAGAGGAAAATATGTTTAGAAAGAAGGCCTTTTCGTGCGAGCATTGTCATCAAATGATCGCTTGAAATCAGGCTAGGATTAAAATGAACGGCGCTCAATCACTCGTAAAAACCCTTTTGAACAATGGTGTGAATACGGTCTTTGCAAATCCCGGCACCTCGGAAATGCACTTTGTCGCTGCCTTGGATGAACACTCGGAGATGAATTGCATTCTTTGCCTGTTTGAAGGCGGCACGACGGGTGCTGCAGACGGGTATTTTCGCATGAAGCGAAACGTTGCGGGCACGCTCCTGCATCTTGCACCAGGCTTTGGCAACGCCTTTGCCAATCTGCACAATGCCCGAAAAGCGGGGTCCGGGATCGTGAATGTTGTGGGCGATCACGCAACGCATCACCTGCATTATGAAAGTCCTTTGAAGGGAGACATCCTAGGTATCAGCCAGGCGGTCAGTCATTGGACGCGTGTGTCGTCCAATGCCACTGACGTAGCCACGGACGGAGCGGCTGCGGTTCAGGCGGCCCGCGCGCGCAACGGTCAGATTGCAACGCTGGTCCTGCCTGCCGACACAGCTTGGAACGAAGCCAACGCAGCGGCAAACCGATTGGACAACCGAGAAAGCCTCCATCGACCGTCAACAACCGATATAGAGGCCGCGGCGGCCCGGCTTGTAACGCCGAACGCCGCGCTGATGATTGGCGGATCAGCTCTGTTTGGACCCCAGCGTGAACTGGCTGGCAAGATCGCTGCCGCGACGGGGTGCCGTTTGTTGGCTGATACTCTGATACCGCGCATTTCCAAAGGCGCAGGAACAGCAAGGCTAGACCAACTGGTCTATCCGATATCGCCCAAGATCGCTCAGCTTGAAGCAACCTCTTCGATCACTCTGCTTGGCACAGATAGGCCAGTCGCCTTTTTTGCCTATCCCGGGAAACCGAGCGTGCCCGAACCTCCGCATTGCCCCATTACGGACTTGTGCAAGCCCACAGATGATATCGAGTGGTCGCTGCAAGCGCTCGCCGACGCGGTCGGGGTCACAAGCAAAACGGCGACAGAAACCCATCCGCTCGACCTGCCAGACATTCCCATCGGACAGTTGACCCTCGAAAAAGTTGGTTTGGCGTTGGCCGCGCTGATCCCGGAAAACGCGATCATCTGCAATGAATCCGTGACGTCCGGGTTTCATGTCATACCACCGACAGCTACCGCCCACCCGCATGACCTACTCGCAGGCACCGGCGGCGCGATTGGGTTGTGTTTGCCTTGTGCGACGGGTGCGGCTATCGCCTGCCCCGACCGAAAAGTCATCGCCCTAACCGGCGACGGGTCCGCCATGTATACTCTTCAATCATTGTGGACCATGGCCCGCGAAAATCTGGACGTGACAATCGTTGTGTTTGCGAACCGCGGTTATCAAATCCTGCGCGATGAACTCACAAACGTCGGCGTGGCGAGCTATGGTCAGAATGCTCAGGCTATGTTTGACGTGGTGAACCCGACGTTGGACTGGGTTTCGCTGGCGAAAGGCCATGGTGTTCCGGGGACACGCGCAGATGACATGGACAGCTTCGCAAAGGCGCTTTCCGCCGGTCTCTCCAGCGAAGGGCCATCGCTGATTGAAGTTGTGTGCCCACCGCCCGCATGAGTATTCTGACACGGAACCTGAAAAGCAGATGAGACTAGGGGTGCAAATTGAGGATCAATTTTATTTGATAATGTGAAATGACTTTGCGATGGACCAAACGGCGGCCAAATTACCGCTTTGTACACAAAGCAGCCATTCACACACCGCACAGCGAACGACTGGAACGAGCCCAAAATACAAAATGCTTCAACGCGCTTTAAGGTCAGCGATGCGCAGAAAGCGGCCTTTGCAAAGTTTAACGAACGGCCCAAAGCGTGGTAGGCCTGTTGCGTTGAGAACCGCTGAAATCAACCCAAAGCGGACGACGAAAAGATGGCCAATCGGCAAAGGTTTTTTGCGTTTTCCTAACAGCGGCTACTCAATTGCCTTGCGAAATGTCTCCGTCAGCCGTTTGTTCAAACCGTGATGAGGTTCGGCTGAAGAACCGTAGTGCAACTCCGCCAAAGCAGCGATGTCATTGAAAATGACTACGGAGCCGCCTTCTTCATTCGCGTAAACCAATAGTTTTTGGCAAAAGGCATCCAAACCAATTGCCGGAAAGTCCGCCATAGCCACACCACCGGGCGCTGGTCCGCCGAATAGCAAGAGAACAGCATCCGGCAGCTCCGTCCCCAGTTGGGACGCTTCGGCCGCAAAATCGATCTCCCCAAACCAGACTGTATCGTCCTGTCCCATCACAGCTGTCCTGACACGTTCCACTGCCTCTGGAACGCTGAGCTCAGATCGCAATTCGATGATGCCATGGTTTGCAACTAATCCTTTGGTCGGCGCTGGTGCTGCATCCAAGTCGTTCAGGACTTCGAGCAACTTGTTCTCAAATGCATTCAACGCTTGGGTATTGATTAGACCATGCCGAACTTTGAGAAACTGAGAGTCTGTGTATTCGATCTGCGGTCGACCATCCTGATCGAATGAAAGAACGCGAAAAGGAAGGTCCAGACCTGCACGTACGTTCTCCTCCAGTATAGGTGTGTTTACCTCTGGATCAGAGAAAACGAGTACACGAGATGCTGGCATTTCGACGCCTTCGGCCTTGGCCAGGCGCGCGTGATCTATCGATGCGATTGGAGCAGCTCCCGCTTCGGAAACGGCAGTCTCAAGCTCTAAGAAGTTTTCGTCCACCGCGGTCTGGACAGATGAAGATTGTGCAAAAGCGGATGCCGAAACTGATAAAGTTGCGATCATCGAGAAAACAAAGCCAGACCTCACCATTTTACCACTTCCTGTTTCCTCGTACTTTTTTCAGAGAAACCGCCGCCAGAGCTGCAAAAGCTATCTCGGCTGCAAGATAAAAGAGAAGTACCCCGTTCGGAACTCCATCGATAAGGATGCTTAGTATGCGCCCAACGGCCAGTCCTGACATAAACAAAAATAGAACCCACAGCGCGGGGCGTTGTAACTCTGGTTTCGAAGCAGCCGCCAACCAAAACAGAGCGTTTGCCATGTAAAGACCCATAATCGCTCGGAAAACATGCGTCAGGTTCGTCCCTTCCACTGGAAATCCCAGCAAAACTGGGATCGAACGGCCGGGCATCAGACCGTATGACAACGCAATTGGCACGAGGCCGACGGCAGCAAGCAGAAGGACTAATCTAGCACTCATGGAGGACTCCTTCTCGTAGAGGTTTCGCTTTTTGCGAAATTCCTAGTCGGTTATTTTGGGCATCCGATGATCCGAGCCGGATGCCCACGCTGCGGTGGGAAAGGCGTATTGGTTGCCTCGCTTCCTCTACTGAGAGATGCCGCCTTCGGTTGATGTTTGTTCTTCAACATGGTCTTGATTGGCGACCGGCTTCCCGCGCGGAGGGAACTCCTCGAAAGTAGCGAGATGTGCCTGCACTAACCGGGCGGCTGGGCCGAATGCCCACATTTTCTCACCCATCCAGCGGACGTACATACCGCTTTCCTCCGCAGCTTTTTCGTAGGGATCGCGGCGGAGGTTGAAAAGCAAGGGGGCGACCAATTCTTCCTTCGGGCCTGACCAGCCGTGGTTTTGAACGACAAAGTGCGCTTTCCAATCGTTGTAGCGTACTGCTTGGAGGTCTGTACCCTGATAGTAAATCAGCTCGCGGCGATTGCTCTCTTCATCCTCACCCGTCAGGTAAGATAGTTGATTGTAGCCATCGAGATGCACTTTATAGCCTTCATATCCCTCTAGGAGCTTTTCTCTTAGATCTGTCGGACCTCCAGCCGCAGCTACAAATGTTGGCATCCAGTCCATTCCGCTGAAGATGCCATTCAAGACTTGACCTTCTGGAATTTTGCCCGGCCAGCGAATAATCGCAGGAACTCTAAAGCCACCTTCCCAAGTAGTACCCTTTTCCCCATGAAACGGTGTCGTACCACCATCAGGCCACGTCAGTGTTTCCGGGCCATTGTCTGCGGTGAACATCACTATGGTATTATCGGCGACTCCCAGATCCTCAAGGTGGCTGAGAACGTTACCAACGTTGTTGTCCAACTCCTTCATGACAACATCCTGAAGTCCGCGCCCATTGCCCAACATAGCTTCGTATTCGGGGCTGAGGTGGGTCCAGACGTGTGCACGGGCTGGAGCCATCCAGACAAAAAACGGAGTGTCCGACTCTACTGCACGAGAAATGAAGTCCTTCGTGTAAGATGTCACTTCGTCATCCAAAGTCTTTTGGCGCTCAGGAGGCGCAGGCCCGTCATCAATAATGCGCTGCTTCCCGACTTTTCCAAATCGCGGGTCGACTGTTTCGTCTACCTCCTCTGTTGCAAATGAATGAATGATGTTGCGAGGCGCAAATTGCGCGTTGAATTCTGGGTCGTCTGGCCAATCCGGATCAGACGTATATTCCATAGCATTCAAGTGATAGAGCCAACCCCAATACTCGTCGAAACCTTTTGCAGTCGGTAGGAACTCATTGAGGTCGCCTAGATGGTTTTTTCCGAACTGCCCCGTCGTATACCCCAACTTTTTCAGGAACATCGGAAGCGTTGGGTCATCTGGGTTTAAACCTACCGGATCTCCCGGCAGTCCAACCGTGTGCATACCAGTCCGTATTGGCAATTGTCCGGTCATGAAAGCTGATCGACCGGCAGTACAACTTGGCTCGGCATAATAATCTGTGAGACGAGCACCCTCAGAGGAGAGGCGATCCAAGTTCGGCGTCTCGATGCTTTTGACACCTCCGTGGTAAACGCCGACGCTCGCCCAACCTACGTCATCTGCCATGATGACAAGAATGTTGGGCGGGGTATGTTCGTCGGCCCAAGCTCCAGTGAAAGCAAAGCAGACGGCACCCGTTACTGAGATAAGCTTGTTCATTAAGACCTCCCGACTTGGTACTTCTTACCAACCATAGGAAAAACATCGGCTTAGAGGAACGGTCTGATTTGTTAACTTTTTGGGCTCAGCACCTTGGTGCAAGAAATTTCTTCGATCAAAAAGCCCGCCAAGCCGGAATTGCAAAGTCCTGGGTTGAATGTCCGGTTTGGGCTGCGTGCGGCCAATCATGCTAACAGCAGACAACGATGGCACCGAGCCCAATTCAGTCGTTTACAGCAGACAACATGATTTCCTGAACGTCGCGCATGTCCTAGTCAATGGCTTGGTGCAAAACTGAAAAGCGTGATTGTGAATGCCTGCTTCAGGCTGGGACCAGCCAATCATGCTTGCTGCGGAGAACGGCAACACTGAGCCCACTTTGATCGATGCAACGCGGTGCCCCAATGACGGCGACGTGCAGAAACCAGACTTTGTAAATTTACGAGAACGGCTCAAAAGAAATTGCCTTTCACCAAACGGCGAACATTCTGGGGTGTCGTCAGGCAAACTAACCGTTCGCAGTATTCCGACAGAATCTCTGTGCGGAACCCGGAATTGCGTTAAAGTTGCGTAAACAACGTTGGTTCCTCACTTTGAGACGAAATTATCCAAAGCAAGATTGAAAGAAAATAGAATGAAACGCCTGTTTCCATCTCTGCCGGAGAACGCGACACTTGGAAGTGTCTATCAAGCCTTTCCTGACAAGCTTTCTCCGCTTTGTGCGTACGAAAGCCTTGTGATGAGGGGAGAGAGCGAGCTATCGGTTGCCGAGCGTGAGTTAATCGCAGCCTACGTCTCGGGCTTGAATGCTTGTGCGTATTGCCATGGCGCACACATCGTTTTCGCCAAAGCCTACGGCATTGAGGTCGAGACAATCGAAGCACTGATGGAAGATCGCGATACGGCACCCGTCGAGGATCATCTCAAACCGTTACTGGCATACATTGAAAAGCTTACTGTCTCGCCATCACGAATGACGGAAGCCGACGCAAATGCAGTCTACGCGGCAGGCTGGTCGGAGAGAGCGTTGTTCGATGCTATCCAGGTCTGCGGTGTCTTTAATCTCGTGAACCGCTTCATAGAAGGAACAGGTGTCCAAAGTCCTGGCAACGATCCAAGGCAAGCGGATGAGGCCACATTAAACCGATACCGCAGTGACACCTTCTACACCGATTTCGGACGAGAGAACGGCCTCGACATCCGTTGAATTGACGTTGTTCTAACGTTCGAACCGCTACGAAAGGCTTGTCCGATAAAGCAGCAGAAGCGTCCTTATCTCCCGAGGTTAACCAATTCGTCGATACCAGTCGGCACCTTCAGTTATTTTGGTAGATCCATGTTCAAACCTCGATGATCCGTCCGGCTTTTCGTAGATAACCCATTTTCTGATAAGGTTTGGAGACTTGTGGGCTTTGTAAGGGGGAAGAGTTGCTAAAGTTTAACGCGGAGACAACGAGATTACTTGAAATCGCCTATCAGGGAGCAGAATTGACACGGCGACGACAGGCTTCATTTGATGCGCTGTGCCCTGCTCCCGGTGAAACTATTTTGGACATCGGATGTGGCAACGGGCTGTTAACAGCGGAGTTGGCTCGCGCAGTTGGCTCGGATGGTAATGTCATCGGGATCGACCCAAGTGCTGACATGACGGCAGCCGCAAGAGAGCGGTGCAGCGACTACGCAAACGTGGAGTTTCGTGCTGGGGCCGCAAATAGCTTGCCCATTGAGGACGAAAGCGCCGACAAGGCCGTCTCGGTCCAGGTCTTTGAGTACATCGACGATGTAGACGGTGCGCTGGCTGACACAATGCGCTGTATCAAGCCTGGCGGACGTCTCGTCATCAGCGATCTACACTTTGGCAGCTTGATTTGGTTCAGCGACGAGCCCGGCAGAATGCAAAAGATGCTGACATCCTGGAACCGGCACTTCGTGAGTGGTTCCGTCCCGGAAAGGCTGCCTGCACTGATAAAAGCTCGCTGCGACCACGTGGAAGATGTCTTGTCGTTCACAATGACAGATCACCAGCTAAAACCTGATGGCCTCGCAATCATGATGATGCACCTCATGAAGCAATATGCTGTCGCAAATGACCATGTTGATCCCGCTGTTGCGCAATCGTGGTTCGACGAGCAGTTCGGCCTTGCAAAGGTTGGACGCTTCTTTTTTTCGATGACCCAATTTATCGTCGTGGCGCGTAAAAGGGATTGATAGACCGAAATGACTTGGCCTCGGTTCTTCCACTGACTCGCTGAAAGGGGCAGTTCAAGAGCCCCCCTCAGGTGTGGCGGTCGTCGTGATTGGTGCTGCAATCTTTTGTCCGTACTTAATTGTCGCCGTTGAGGCCCCAAGGAGGGTCAAGACGTGCAGCCATTGATCAGGCGTTCGAACGACCGCAGCGATATCGTCGGCCAGAGGTTAGAGGCTTCGTTAAGTTCTTCGCACCTCGATACGCTGCAATCTACAAGTAGTGATCGATTAAAAAAGAACTGATGCTATACTTTTTGAAACGCGGACAAGCTCTTTTGCATTTAAACGAGTTCAGCGGACAAAGAGAGCGCCGGTTTAAACCATTCCTCTCCGCACAGGGGTTTCAGGACGTTTCAATCGGAAGGCTTTGATCGGCGCTCCACTCAGCCCAGGAACCATCATAGAGGCGCGACTTGTCGAACCCCATGTGGCGAAGCGCAAGGAGACCGCAGGAGGCGGCAATACCGCGACCGCAATACGCGATAACCTCGTCGTCGGTTTGAATTCCCTTGTCCTGATAGTGCTGAAGGAGGCGGAGGCGATCCGCCAACCTGAATGAGCCTCGTTCCTGTAGTTTTGCTGTCCGCTCAGCAATAGGTGTGTGTGCCAAAACCGGATCGATGTTCGATATCGCCGGTATGTTAACTGCACCAGGGATATGTCCCGAGCGACCTCCCCAAGTGTGAACACCGTCGCCTCGGAAGAGGTCGTTTGGAAGAAAGTCCACAATTCTGACTCCGGGCTTACCCATCGCATCCAAGACATCAGCTTTGCGGGCAATCCAATTGCTCTGCACTATTGGTTCAAAGTCACCATGCTCAACGGTTAGATCGCCAGTTTCAGTGGGCCGACCTTCGAGTTTCCATTGCTGCAAGCCGCCGTCCAAAACCTGCACATTTTCATGGCCATAGTGCGAAAGTGCCCACCAAAGACGCGCAGACGCCAATGGAAGCCCGGAGTCATCGTAGACCACGACAT
>NZ_JBXWSR010000027.1:0-135033 GCF_059613525.1 Ruegeria sp. SATB045
CACCGCCTCAGCAGCGCCGGTGAAGGGGGTTCTAAGGTCTACCCCACAAAGCCGCAAGCAGAAAATTTGAAAAATTCCATTTTTTTTGCATTATTTTGTTTTGTCATTTGAAAACAACGATTTAATCACCAGCCATCGACGTCATTTCCCTCCAATTCAGCGTCGAGCAACAGCCCAAGGTATTGGATGACAACAAGGCGGGGCGAACAAAGCCCTATATATAGTGAGCAGTAAGCAGACAGATACTAGAAGCTCTCGACTCGTGCGTCTCTTTGCGAGTCGAAACCTGCGGCGCAAAAGCGAGATTCCGGCAGCCACAGCGTGTCAAAAGTGGATCTACGCGCTCAAATGCTTGCGTATCAACTGCGGATGCGGTCAGGTCACGGCAACCAAGCTGAATTGACGAAGTTCCATGACCCAAGTGCCCGATCATAAATTCCCGCGCGTGCGCACCGTCGGATACGAGGGTTTGCTGGTTTCCTTTGGTGACACAATGGAAGAATCCTCGAACCGGGCAGCCTTGGCGTTTCGCGATCTCATCGACAGCGAAAACTGGGAAGGCGTACTTGAAACCTCGGCCACTTTGGCATCCGCTTATATACGGTTCGATACCAAACGTTTGTCACATGCCGACCTCGATGCCAGGGTACGCGGGGCTTTGGGCCACCAAGACTGGTACTCTGCGCCCATGCCCATGGGACGCAGGTTCTGGCGCGTTCCAACAGTATACGGTGGTGAGCTTGCACCCCAGCTTGGCGACGCGGCAAACGCAGCAGGGTTAAGCGTCGAGGAAGCTATCCGTCGCCTGTCGGAAACTCGCGTCCGCGTCCTGACGATTGGGTTCGCGCCGGGGCAGCCATATCTGGGCCCGCTTGGACCCGAGTTTAACATACCCCGACTTCAGGATTTAACCCCGATGGTGCCCGAGGGCGCGCTGGTTCTGGCAATATCGCAGTTCGTACTTTTTTCAGGACCAACTCCGACGGGATGGAGGCATGTCGGCCAAACCGCGTTCCGATGCTTTCGCCCCGAAGCAGATCACAGCTTTGCCCTGCGCCCCGGCGACGAAATGCAGTTCGTGCCGATTTCCCGAGACGCGCTGGAGGATATCCGCGCAAACAACGCCGACGGCACGGGCGGCGCAACTTGTCAGGAGATCAAGCAGTGACTCTGACCGTTCTGCGCATCGGCCCAGCCTGCACAATTCAGGACCAGGGACGTATTGGATATCTGGATCAAGGTTTGTCCAGATCCGGGGCTGCTGACATCCTTGCCCTGCACGAAGGGGCTGCGCTGTTGGACCAGAGTCCGGAACTTGCGGCGTTGGAAATGGCGGGCATGGGTGGAGAGTTCGAAGCGACCCAAAGCACATGTTTTGCCCTCACTGGCGCACCGATGCAGGCCAGTATTGATGGAAGTCCCGTGCCGTGGAATGCCTCTCATCAGATCGAGGCCGGGCAACGATTGGTGATCGGAGCTGCGCTACGTGGCAGCTATGGCTACCTTCATCTTGGTGGCGGTATAGACGTGCCAGAATTTTTGGGGTCCCGCTCAACGCATCTGACCGCAAAGATTGGGCGAGTTGTTCAGCAAGATGACATACTGAATAGCCCCAAGGGCGCGGGGCGTGCTGGTTGGAAGTTAAGACCAGAGGACAGGTTCTCGGGCGGACTTTTGCATGTAGTCGCCAGTTTTCAGACATCCCTGTTCGATCAAAGTACTCTGGACCGGTTCGCCGCCACCAGCTTTACGCGCGGTGCAAGGGCCAACCGCATGGGGATGCAATTGGAAAGCGACGGACCCGGATTTGCGGCAAAAGGGCAGCTTAATATCCTGTCCGAGATCATCACACCCGGCGACATCCAAATGACCGGCACTGGAAACCCCTTTATCCTGCTGCCGGAATGCCAGACCACTGGGGGTTACCCACGTATCGCCACGGTCTTGCCTTGCGACATCCCTCGGGCGGCACAAACGCCAGCGGGAGCTGAAATTCGGTTCGAATTCGTGACGCTTGAGGAGGCTGCGACGCGACAGGCCCGCCACTCGGCTGACCTGATCCGGCTAAACGGTCAGATCGAACCGCTGGTGCGCAATCCCCATGACATCCCGGACCTGTTGTCCTACCAATTGATCGACGGAGTGATCTCTGCCACCGACTAAAGGAGTTTTGCCGATGCCCAGCGTCGATCTGAATGCCGATATGGGGGAAAGCTTTGGCCCCTGGAAGATGGGCGATGACGATAGTCTGCTGAGGATCATCACCTCGGCCAATATCGCTTGTGGCTTTCACGCGGGTGATTGGGATGTGATGGCGCAGACGATGAAGCTGGCCGCTGAAAACGGCGTCGGTATCGGCGCACATCCCGGCTTTCCTGATCTGCAGGGCTTTGGCCGCAGAAATATGAAAATCCCTCATGCGTCCCTGCGCAATCTGGTGCGGTATCAATTGGGGGCAGCTTTAGGCATGGCCAAGGCGGTTGGAACGCAGGTCCGGCACCTGAAATTACACGGCGCGTTGGCCAACATGTGCTCGGTCGACGTGGATATGGCACGAGCGTGTTATCAGGGCGCGCTGGACGTGGATCCCGATATCATCATCATGGTGCTGGCCGTCACCAAACAGGAAGAAGCTGTACGCGACCTTGGCTGCAAATGGGTCGGAGAGATCTTTGCCGACCGCGCTTACAATGACGACGGAACGCTGGTGGATCGAAGCCTGCCCGGAGCAGTCATTCACGACCCTGAACTTGCCGGGCCACGCATCCTGAAAATGGTGCGCGAAGGGGCCATCATCACTGAATCCGGCAAACGACTGGAAACCTCGATCGACACAATATGTCTGCACGGGGACGGCCCAACGGCGGTACAAATCGCAGCTTCGGTGCGGGAAAACCTGATCACTGGCGGGGTCGATGTGACGAAATTCATCCGCTGATCAGATTGGCTTAAGACAGCACGCGTATACCGTTGGTGTTGCCGGGGTCAGGTTCAGCCCCTAGCATGACAACAAGTTCATGTTCTGAGTGCCACAATCCCGGCAACACCCTGCACCACCTGCAAAGCGCAGGAGCAAGGAGATAGCTTTATGTCTTTTGATCTGATGTCCTACGAACCCCGCGGCGACAAGAAAAACTCGGACTTTTTCAACGAGTATTTGCCAAAAATCTACGAACGCCGCGCCAGCTCGGGCGTTGCCGATCTGGTCGGGGCGATGAAGGCCATCGTGATACAGGTCGAATCCGATGCGCTGTTTGACACACTGGTCGAGCTTTACGTAATGACGCCCTATCGCCACACAGCCAGCTATCTGGGGCGCACGCATAAATTTTCGGTCCTGCATTCACATTCCGACTACCCTGCCCTGATCGTGATGGCACCGCTCAGCCCCGCTTTCGAAGACTTTATTCCCCGCATCAACCGCATGTATCCGCTGGCTCGAAAGACTCCGCAAACCCGATATGTCGGAGAGGTCTTCGGCGCGTCGGACCTAACCGCGCTGACGCAAACGCTGGAGGATCAGAATATTCGGTTCGAGTATTCAGGCGACACAGAAAATACGTTCTACACGCTGCAGGGTTTTCAGTTCACTACACCTTCGGATTTCACCTGTAATCGGGTTGGCTATTCCAATCTGGACTTCAACGACACGGATAGCCTCGGTCTGGGCGACCGTGTTCTATTGAGCGACAGTGAGCAAGCTCGTCTGAATCAGGCTGCCGCGTTTGGGGCTGACAGCAATATCGCACCGCTCATGCTAGGTATTGATCACCTCGCCACGCGTGTTCTTGCCGGAGAACGCGAGGACGCGATCCTCGAGTTCCTGACGATGGTGCCCTACTATTTCTGGGGCGCGTACAACATCTTCGACATGAATTCGTCCACCAATGTGAACCGAAACCCAAACGTAGATGACGACAAGAAATCACCTGCCAAAGTGTTCACCGCCAACAACACGCCGTCCTTCGTGAATTCCTTTGCCAAACTGCCAATGCCGACCGAGGATTTTGTCCGGAATTTCGGCCGTCGCCTCCATCACATGGCGGTCGAAGTTCAGGATGGCGATCACGGCGCGGGTGAAAAGAACGTGGATTTCGTGGTGAATACGCTCAAGGACAAGGGCGTGCCATTTCTGGCCCATGTGGTAGGGGAATGTAAGGATGACCCGAACCTGAAGCAGATCTTCTCGAAACACTCGAAAAACACGCTGCTGATCACCGAATATATCGAACGTTGCCACAAATATGATGGCTTTTTCACCAAGGATAATGTCGCCGCGCTGACCGCCGCGGCTGGTCAGGATGAGCAATATCAGCACGGTCACGTGTTCGATTGAAGCGTTTGCGCTTTGTATCAAGCGCCAAAAAAAGGCTGCGAGCTTCCTCGCAGCCAAATCCAACCAGGAGAGAGAATGTCGGGTCTTATGACGGCCCGATCATGAAACAGGTGACATTTCGGGCCTGCAACCTGCGGCAAGCCAGGTCGGCCTGTTCGCGGGTCATGCCCTGGAACGTCGCATCGAAACCTCGTGAGCTTTGATTCACCTTGCGCAAGGTTCCTTCCAAAGTGGTCATTTCGGCCAAAGCGGTTTTCAGCAGCACCTTCTCGGCCTCGTATCGCGTAGTATAGCGACCTACATTTACGCCCCAAAGATGCCCGCCCGAGGTAGAAAGACGGGTGACAATTTCCCTTTCCGGCTCTGGCTGAGCAACTGGGTTGGTCGACGCCAGAACCAGATCATCAGGACGAGGTGCCGGGCGCACCGTTCCGTCATCCGGGGTCTGGATATCAGCCGCTGCGATTGCCGCAGCGATTCCATCCTGAATTCTGCTCTCGTCTTTTGCCGCTGCTGCGGCAACTGTTCCGGCGACTTGAACTGTAGCTGCGCGGCGCAACACCGGCCGCAGGCTGGCCGTTGGAGCAGTGGTTAGGCGCGCGACCTGCGCATTCAGGCCCACATTTCCAGCGTAAGCCGGACGGGCAGGTTTACGGATAGGCGCACGGGATGGAGCGCGACGGAAGCCCATATCCAGCAACTCAGCCACTTTGGCGTTGCGCGATGCACCGGATTTTCCGCCGAAGACGGTCGCGATGATCCGCTCATCCTTACGCTTGGCCGAGGCTACCAGATTGAAGCCCGCCGCTCGTGTGTATCCTGTCTTGATCCCATCGGCACCCTTATAGGCGGCCAAAAGGCGGCGGTTGGTGTTCGGAACCGTTTTGATCCCTGCATGAGTCGATTGACGCGAAAACAGGTTGTAATACTGCGGATAGTCATACAGGAGATGCCGCCCCAGCGTCGTCATGTCCCGCGCGGTCGACAAGTGGCCGGACTCGGTTAATCCATGCGCATTCTTGAAGGTCGTGCGGTTCATACCCATGGCTTTAGCGGTGCGTGTCATACGGCGGGCAAACGCGGCCTCGGATCCACTGATGGCAATCCCGATGGCGGTCGCCGCGTCATTGGCGGATTTCACGGCGGCCGCGCGGATCAGGTACCGGAACGCAATCCGCTGACCCGAGCGCAACCCCAGCTTGGACGGAGGCTCTGCCGCAGCGGCCTTGGTGATACGCACTTGCGTATCCAACTCGATCTCACCATTCCGGACAGCCTCGAACGCAATATAGAGCGTCATCATCTTGGTCAGCGAAGCCGGGTGAAGTCGGGTATCTGCGTTGCGCGAATGCAAAACCTCACCCGTGCGCGCGTCAATCACCATCGCCGCATAGGGTGCGGCAACCGATTGCAACGGCGCAAAAGAAAGCAGCCACACGAATGCTATACGAAATAAGCCCATTCGGGCCGGAACTGTCCGCCGAACCTGCACGATCTTTGCCTCTGTCTACCTCGGGCCGCCGGGTTTTCCCGGTCAGCAATTAATTTATTATATTACCCGTAAGGCTAACACAGAGGACGTCCGAAATAAACCGAAAGCTGGTAAATTCGATCTTTCTTTCGGCGCGCAGTCACCCGCAACATATGGTCGACTTGCACACCTCAACCACTAAATCGTCCTCTGATTTGGTGCCGCTGTACAGAGCCTATTCAATTTTTTGTAACTGGGACCATTCGGCAACATCATGCAAGCGTGCGAACAAGGCTCGCTAACTCACCCAGATCCCGCAATTCCTTATACCGGTTCGAACGCGTGGGGACTTCGGCTTTTTCGATCTCCCAGACCAGCCCATGGGGGACGTAGACCCCCCAGCAGCCAGCCTCGATCGGAGCCACTACGTCGGATCGCATCGAATTGCCAACCATCATCGCTTGGGTAGGGCCGGTTCCGTGGCGCGCAAATATTTCATGGTAGGTTTCAGCCGTTTTTTCCGAAACGATCTCGACCTCGTCAAAAAGCTCGCCCAAACCAGATTGCGCCAGCTTCCTTTCTTGATCAATCAGGTCGCCTTTGGTGATCAGCACAACCTTGTGAGTCGCTCCGACTGCTTCGACCGCTTCGCGGGCATGGGGCAGTAGTTCGATCGGATGGGCCAACATCTCTTGCCCCGCGTCGATCAACTGACGAATGACCGAAGCCGGGACACGATCTTTGGTGACCTCGATCGCGGTTTCAATCATCGACAGAATGAAGCCTTTGATTCCATACCCATAGTGCCGAATGTTGCGTCTTTCTGCAGCAAGCAGACGATCCATCAGATGATCCCGATCGGCATGGTCCGCCAGCAGATCGGCGAAATACGCCTGCGTCAGTTGAAAGAACCGTTCGTTGTGCCACAACGTGTCATCAGCATCGAAACCGACGATGGTCAGATTGTCTTCCATTGCGATTACGTCCTGCTGGCTCTTTTCTCTGGCCCCTAGGACGTTATATAACCGCTCAGATAAACCGAAGCCTGAATCGGACTTTTGCGCGCAATGTTTGAAAACCCTTGGATGATGTCTGACAATTCGGACGACGACGGCGACTCGTCCGTCCTTATTCAAACGCGCCCTAAAACCAAGCGCCCGCCGCTGTACAAGGTGCTGCTGCTGAATGACGACTACACCCCGATGGAGTTCGTTGTGCACGTGCTGGAGCGCTTTTTCGGCATGACCCACGCCGAAGCGTTCGAGATCATGCTGACCGTGCACAAGAAAGGCGTCGCCGTGGTTGGCGTATTCAGCCACGAGATCGCCGAGACCAAAGTGGGTCAGGTGATGGACTTTGCTCGCCGACACCAGCACCCCCTGCAATGCACAATGGAACGCGAAGAGTAGCGTCTGCTCTTCCAACGAACGCGTATGTCCTCTCGCCTTGATCTTGCCCTGAACAGCGGCCTTTCGCTGTCACAGCCGCTGACGGTGATCGGGCCGACACCAGCCCATGACCTGTCCCAACTGCCTCGCGATACGCAGGTGGTACAGCCCTTCAAACCGTTCCATGATCATTTCGCGGCACAAGGTTTTGACGTTATCCCCGAGACCCGTGATCCATGCCAGGATGCGGTGATATTCCTGCCCCGCGCAAAAGCTTTGGCCCGCAGCCTTGTTCAACAAGCCTGCCTGCGCGCCAAGGGTACGGTTGTGGTGGACGGGGCCAAAACCGATGGGGTGGACAGCCTGCTGAAGGACATCCGAAAGCGTGTGCCGGTCGAAGGGCCAATTTCCAAAGCGCATGGCAAAATCTTCTGGTTTGCCTCTGATCCAGAGGCTTTCGCCGACTGGGCCGCGCCCCATGGGCAAATGGTGGACGGGTTTACGACCGCGCCCGGTGTGTTTTCGGCGGACGGAGTGGACCCGGCCTCGGCCCTGTTGCTGGGCGTCCTGCCCGCAAAATTGGGCGCACGGGTGGCGGATCTGGGTGCGGGCTGGGGGTATCTGTCTGCCAACGTGTTGCAAAAACAGGGGTTACGCGCCCTATACTTGGTTGAGGCCGACCACATCGCCCTGACTTGTGCCAAGACCAATATCACCGATGACCGGGCGACTTTTCACTGGGCCGACGCGGTAAAGTGGCGCGCGCCCGAGGGGCTGGACGCGGTCGTTATGAACCCGCCCTTTCACACTTCGCGCAGCGCAGACCCCGCGCTGGGTCAGGGCTTTATCCAATCCGCCGCACGTAATCTGGCAAAACATGGTGAGCTGTGGATGGTGGCCAACCGCCACCTGCCTTACGAAACCACGCTGAACGAAGCTTTCTCGCGCGTCAACGAAGTCACTGGCGACAACCGGTTCAAGGTGTTCCATGCCTCTCGCCCTCGACGGTGATCCCGGTTAACCTGCGCGCAACTCAGGGAGACAACGCATGTCCTTTTCCATAGCAGGCAAGACCGCCATCGTCACCGGTGGCGCCAATGGCGTCGGGCTAGCCATTGGGCGGCATTTCGCGGATGCGGGTGCCAATGTGATGTTTGCCGACATGGATGAAAAGCGGCTGACCGACGAGTTGGGCGAGCAGGCTGACGACAGCAATATCCGCTTTTTCGCGGGCGATTTACGGGAAAAGCTGACCATCGCAAACCTGCTTTCCGCCACTATAGACGCCTTTGATCAGGTGGATATCCTGATCAACGGGTCGCGGCAGGTTATCCCGTCCGATCCGTTGGATACAGATGACGACTCGGTCAAGACCCTGCTGAATCAGAATTTGATGCCAGCCCTGCGTCTCAGCCAGGCTGTCGCCAAACGCATGATCAAACAATTCGGAGAAGGAGACGGCCCTGCCGGATCGATCATCAACCTGTCTTCGATAGCCGCACGTCGAACACATCCGGATCTGATGGCCTATTCCGTCTCGACCGCTGCGCTGGATCAGATGACGCGGTCACTGGCCGTGGCTTTCGCCCCGCACCGCATCCGCGTGAACTCGATCGCGCTGGGTTCGGTCATGAGCGCCTCGTTGCAGTCAACGCTCAAGGAAAACCGCGATTTCCGAGACGATATCGAAAAGCACACCCCGCTGGCCCGCATCGCCGCGCCCACCGAACTGACCGAGACGGCGCAGTTTCTGGCCTCGGACGCGGCAGGGTTCATCACCGGGCAAATCCTGACGATTGACGGAGGCCGCACCCTGCTGGACCCCGTCGCAGCACCGGCGCACTGACCCCATGTTTGACACCGAAAAATCCACCGCCTCCGCGTGGTTCCGCACCCTGCGCGACCAGATCGTAACTGCGTTCGAAGCCCTGGAAGACAGCCACGACACTGGGCCGTTTTCCGACGCCACCCCCGGCCGCTTCGAAGTGAAGGAAACCACCCGCCAATCAGACGACGGATCAGATGCGGGCGGCGGTTTGATGTCGGTGATGCGCGGCGGGCGCTTGTTTGAGAAAGTGGGCGTCAATATCTCGACCGTTTACGGCACGCTGGGCGATCGCGCGCAGCAGGCTATGGCTGCGCGCAAAGGCATTCCGGGCATGACCGAAGACCCGCGCTTCTGGGCCTCGGGCATTTCACTTGTGGCGCATATGCAGAACCCGCACGTACCAGCGGTGCATATGAATACCCGTATGTTCTGGACGCCCCACGCCTGGTGGTTCGGCGGCGGGTCTGACCTGAACCCGTGTATCGAATATGACGACGACACCGCCCATTTCCACGCCACGCAAAAGGCGCATTTGGACCCGCATGGGCCGGCGCATTACCCGCGCCTCAAGGACTGGGCGGATGAGTATTTCTACATCCCGCACCGCAAACGCGCGCGCGGTGTGGGCGGCATCTTCATGGATGACTACTGTACCGGCGACTGGAGCGCCGATTTCGCACTGACGCAGGATATCGGCCGCGCCTTTTTGCCCGCCTTCCTGCCCTTGGTCGAAAAGCGCCGGGTGCATGGGTTTGATGATGCAGACAAAAACACTCAACTGGTGCATCGTGGTCTGTATGCCGAGTACAACCTTGTCTATGACCGCGGCACCAAGTTCGGGCTGGAAACCGGCCACGACCCGGATGCCGTGCTGATGAGCCTGCCGCCCATGGCGAAATGGGTGTGATTACTTCTTCATCCTGATATCCAGAACAGCGTCGTAACAATAGCTTTCAGCCTTGGATGCCGAGTAATTTTCGCCCACATACTTCACGGTGATTGAATGTTTGGATGTCGTGTCGGGCTCAACTTGCGGGTCCAGGGAAAACTCTACGGTTCGAATACCCGGCTCATATGGTTTTGAAAGATAGATACGCCGGGTCGACTCAGTTCCCAGTGTCCTAATCGCATAGTCCCCAATCCCGCACCAATACGCCAACGCAACTGATGACCCGACCACGTTAACTTCAAAATTGCCCGTTTGTAATGGCGTCACGTGAACTTGAAAGGTGGGGAATATACCAATACCCGGCTGATCCGCCTGAGCTTCCGCACCGAGAAGCAGCGCCAAAGCTAAAGGCATACATTTAAAGAGTTTCACGGTCGATTACCTCTGCGCAAGTCACAGCAGCCCTCATTGGCCGCATCCCTTGACTACGCAGCGTTGTTGAACCGCAAAGCGCTGGCAAAACACAAAAGCGTCATTCAGTCGTGATGAATCCCAGCAGAGCGTTCAGGCCCTCAGAATCCGAAATCGAGGAAATTGTCATAGCAATAGGTCTGCGCGGACCCCGCCGACAGGTTCTCGCCCACACGTTTGACCGTGACCGAATATCCCGGAGTGGTATCGACGCCTTCTGGTGCGGTCAGGGAAAACTGAACCGTCCGGGTTTGTTTTTCATAGGCACGCGTGATGTAAATCCGCTGGGTCGCCTTGGTTCTGAGTGTTCGGATCGCATAATCCCCAATACCGCACCAATACGCGACCGGCGCCGTGGTCCCTCGGGTTGATACCTCGTAGATCCCATTGCCTTTGTCCGCCACGTCAACCCGGACCGCAGGATTAAGATTCACTCCGAAACCGATCGCCTGAGCGACCCCTGGCAACAATACAATCGCCGCAATGGCAGGCATTTTCCGAAACCACATAATCCCTTACCCTTTCACAATAAACACCGCAGAACAAAGCATAGACAACATCACAGTCTAGTAAAGTTCCTGCACCACAACGCGCTATTCGCTAAGCACACGCCCGCCCACATTCTGTGGAGCCAGCGCAACCGTCTTGATTACCGCATAGCATAGCTGGCCCGGTTGCAGGCCCAGCGCGTCGACCGAACGGCGAGTGATGCGAGCAAGAACAGATCCCGCCGGAGTTTTCACTGAAACGATCGCCCCGGGACCTTCGCCCGCGCGAATGGTGTCGACCGTGCCTTCCAGCATATTCAGCGCCGACAGACCCTCGGGCCGCTTGTTGGACAAGATGACCTCTTGGGCGGGGATACGGATTCGAAGGTCATCGCCAATCTGATGCGGAATACGCGGCAGGAACAGGCTTGTCCCGCCCGCGCTCAACTCGGTCAGACCATCGGAATGGTGCTTGGCGACCCGCACTTGCAGTACCGCACCGACCGCGCGAATACCCGCAGGCGCAACCGATGGGTCGGCCAGAACTTCTGAGGCTGGCCCGTGGCGCACTGCCTTTCCGTCTTGCAACGCCACAACCGACGTCGCCAGGCGCGCCACCTCGGCGGCAGAGTGTGTGACGTACAGAATGGGCACCGAAACCTCATCCCTGAGGCGTTCGAAATAGGGCAGGATCTCGGCCTTGCGCGCATCGTCCAGCGCCGCCAGCGGCTCATCGGCCAAAATCAGGCGCGGGCTGGCCAGCAAGGCCCGGCCAATCGCCACGCGCTGTTTCTCGCCCCCGGAAAGGCCAGCAGGACGGCGGTCCAGCAGATGGCCGATCCCCAACATCTCGATCACCTTGTCGGGGTTCTCGCGCGGCGCGCCCTTGGGCGCGAACCAACGGCCGTATGACAGGTTTTGGCGCACCGTCAGGTGGGGGAACAGCCGTCCCTCTTGAAAGACATAGCCCAAACGCCGCTTGTGCGGCGGAAGCCACAGATGTTTCTCGGTGTCGAACAGCTCCCATCCATCAACCGCAACACGGCCCGAAGTCGGTTTGAGCAATCCAGCGACGGCATTGACAACCGTCGTCTTACCCGAGCCCGAGCGTCCGAACAGAACAGTCACGCCGGACGGTGCGTCAAAATTGAGATCGAGTTTGATGTTGGGCAGATCATGCTGCAATCGGACAGAAAGGCTCATGACCCGGCCACCCTTGCTGCGACACGGCGGGCTACGAACTCTGACAGCAAAAGCGCGCTTAGAGCGATAACGACCGATATAACAACCAGCCGCGTTGCGGCCGCTTCACCGCCGGGAACCTGAAGAAAGGCGTAGACCGCTGACGGCAGCGTTTGGGTCTGCCCGGGGATATTGGACACGAAGGTAATGGTGGCGCCGAATTCGCCCATCGCCTTGGCAAAGGCCAGAATAGCCCCGGCGATAACGCCCGGCAGGATCATCGGCAGAGTGACGGTCGCAAACACCATAATGCGCGAAGCCCCCAATGTAGCCCCAGCCTGCTCTAGCTTGGGGTCCACCGCTTCGATCGACAAACGGATGGCGCGCACCATTAAAGGGAATGCCATGATCCCCGCCGCCAGCGCTGCACCGGTCCAACGGAATGCGAACACAATTCCGACTTCGGACAGGGCGCGACCCAACGGCCCCTGAATGCCAAAGGTCAGCAAGAGGAGGTAGCCAGTGACTACCGGCGGCAGGATCAACGGTAAGTGCACGAGCCCGTTCAAGACCTGTCGTCCCGGAAATCGCCAGCGGGCCAATGCATAAGCAGTGAAAACTCCAAAGGGCAAAGTTACCAGCGTGGCCCAAAAGGATACGCGCAATGACAGCCTCAGGGCCTCAAGCTCTTCGGGACCCAACCATCCCATCGCTTATTGCTCCGGCAGGGAAAAGCCCTGCCTTTCAAAGATGTCTTGCGCTTCGGGCGACTGCAGATGCTCCAAAAACGCAAGTGCCTCTGGTCGGGCCGACGTTGTCACACCAGCCGGATAGATGATTGCAGGGTGCAAATCAGATGAAAACTCAGCCAGCACGCGAACGCGGTCTTCGACCACGGCGTCCGATCGGTACACAATGCCCAAGGGGGCTGCTCCTGCCGCAACCAGAGCAAGCGCTGTACGCACATTGTCGGTTTGCGCCACTTGCCCCTGAACACTATCCCAAAGACCCAGACTGCGCAGTGCCGCCTTGCCATAGATCCCAGCGGGTACAGCATCGACCAATGCCATGGCCAGATGCCCACCGGCCAAAGCCTCCGCCAGATCGGTTTCGGGGGTCACCTCGTGCATGCCGGGGGCCGAGGTGCTGCCAATGAGAACCAGCCCATTGCCCAGCAGATCGACCCGCTTATTTGCTTCGATCAGGCCCTTGCCCTGCAGGACATCCATCCATTCGACATTCGCCGAAATGAACACATCCGCCGGTGCGCCGAGCTGAATCTGACGCGCCAGAACCGAGGAAGCCGCATAGGAAACCGTTATCTCTTGTCCGGTCTGTGCCTCGAACGCTGGAGCGATCTCGTCCAAAGCATTCTTCAGACTGGCTGCTGCAAAAACCAGTACGCCGTCTGCCCCCGCGCGCAGCGGAGCCAGTGTAAACATAGCCAGAGTGATGGCCGCAAGAAATACACGAAGCAGACGTGACAGGATCATCTCATTCCCGCCCCTCGGGGTTAAGGTCCTCTTGGGGATATCTGAGGCACCGGGGGGCGTGCAAGCGCCGATGCGCCGCAGGTTCACCCAAAGGGCAGAGATTGCTGGAAAATCCTTGCCCCAAGCCATTTTCGTCAACAGACTCAGCGACAATGTCGCAAACGATCTTGATCCTGATACGTGTCACGGGGATGCTGCGCGCGAGTCAGGAACAGGAAAGCCGACATGTTGCACACTATCCCAGGTTTGATGGACGCCGTACGCGCGCGTTTTGCCCATGTCGAAAGCTGTCCCTTTCAAGGGCCCCGGATCTTCTTTGAAAACGCAGGTGGGGCCCTGACGTTGAATTCCGTGGTCGAGACGTCGGCCAAGTTCGCCGCTATCCCCGACAATCAGGGGCGCGACAACGTCGCTAGCCATGCGCTTGTCGACACCATCAACACCGCCAAGGCTGACTTAGCTGTGTTCATGAATGCGCCTTCAGGTCAGTTTTTTGTCGGTGAAAGCGGGACCGAACTGCTGTTTCGTATGATCCGCACCGCCTGCGTGAACGCGCCCAAAGGCGGCAAGGTCATCGGCAGTTCCATCGAACATCCCGCCAGTCGCAGCGCCGCCCGACGCTGGGCTGACATTGCTGGGCTGGACTATGTCAACGTCCAGCACGACAACGATACAGGTCTCGTCACCGCTGAAGCATTCCGGGCTGCAATGACTCCGGACGTCTGTGTCGCCACAATCGTTCACGCCTCGCCGGTCACAGGTATGGGGATGGATGTGGCAGCCATCGCGCGGGCCATTCGTGAGGTCTCGCCCGAGTGTTTCATCATTGTGGACGGTATTCAGCACGCGGCTCACGGGCAGTTGGATATCAACAGCTACAATGTCGATGGTTATGCAATCTCACCCTACAAAGTGTTCTCGCGCCACGGGTATGGCATTGCATGGATATCGGACCGGCTGACCGCCCTTCCCCACGACCAATTGATCGACGCCCCGTCTGAAGGGTGGGAATTCGGAACCCGCGACACCGGTGCTTACGCGACCATCTCCGACGTGGTGGCTTATTTCGAGTGGCTGGGCGACCAAGTCTCGGAGCACACGGACCGCCGCGCCCGGATCGAGGCTGCTGGCCGCGCCATCCATGCCTACGAATCGCATCTGACAGGTGCAATGATCAACGGCACCGGCAATCTGCCGGGCCTGCGCGATATGGAGCATGTTTCAATTCTTGGCGGCGCAAACAACCCTGCCCGCGAAGGGTTGGTTTCAATTGTCGTGCGGGATATCCCCTCTGCCGATGTTGTGACACGCCTGAATGACCAGGGCATCCGTACCCACATCCGCAAAGCCGATCACTACAGCGGCAACGTTCTGACCCCGTTGGGGCTGAACGACTGCATCCGCATATCGCTTTGTCACTATAACACCGAACAAGAAGTCGCCCAATTGCTAGCCGCAGTGAACGAGATGACAGCTTGATCAAATAAATTCTTCCAGACCCTCTTGCACCCGGGCGCTGGCTTGGCTAAATGCACCGTCACGGGTGATTAGCTCAGTTGGTAGAGCGCTTCGTTTACACCGAAGATGTCGGGAGTTCGAGTCTCTCATCACCCACCATTCTCTTCATTTTCAATGGTTTACTCAGGGTCTTGTAACGAGAACTTGGAGACCATTTGAGGATGAATGTAAGGGAATCGAAACCTCAAAACCGTGTTGGACTACCCGGAGGATTGTTCCTCAGAGGTAAAGGGTATGCTCTTAGGGTCGCTGTACCGACTGAGTACCAAGACATTGTTGGCAAACGAGAGATCGTCCGAGGCTTAGGAACTCAGGACCTAGCCGAAGCATTGAAGCGCCGTCCAAGAGTGCTTGAGGAAATCCTTGAAGCGATCACCGAAGGACAAACACCGTCTCAAGCAATTCGCCCGAACATTCCAAAACAGGGGAATACTGTGAGAGATACCGCCGACAGGTGGTTAGTTGAATCGGACGGGATAAATAACAGCACAAAGGTTAGATACCGCCAACACCTTAGGACATTTGAGGCGTACTCTGGGAACATACTGGTCACAGACATTAACCGCTCTCTGGCACTGGGCTTCATTGAGCACCTTAAGGCCACTCCCTCAAAGCGAACTGGGCAACCACTCTCGAGCCGCTCTCTTCAATCATGCCAATCTTGCTTAGCTTCCTATTGGCGTGTGCTGGACCACTGGGGGTTGGTTGATCCCGATATGCGGAATCCCTTTGGCTCTCTCCTGAGACGTGTAGCCGGTCAAAGAAAGAAGAAGGACCCACGGATTAAGAAACTGAGGCCTGTCACTAGAGGTGAAGCTCAAAAGCTGCTGCAGTACATCGCTGGCAATAATGGCCTCAAATATCAGTTCGAGATGTATGTCACAGTAAGACTGCTTTGGGTTACTGGATGCAGACTCAATGAAATCTGCTCGAGGTATTTGAAGGACATTGAGGACAGAGGAGACCACATCAAAATCAGCATCCCTCAAAGCAAGACAGAAGCCGGAATAAGGGATGTCATGATCGTTGGCGCTGAGGATTGTCAACTACTCCGGGAAGCTACCAAAATGGCAACGATAGTAGAACCAAGTTGTCCAGAGAATATCGGTAGATTGTTTCCTCGTATTGCATTGGGTGGCTACGATAGGCACCCCAGTCATTACCTCGGGAAAGCGCTTGAGAAAGCCCGAAAGAACCTTGATGGCGATAATTCCAATTGGGATATGCACTCGTTCAGAAGGACTGCTATTTCTTCACTAGTGAATGCTGGGGTCTCCCGAGAAGCAAGAAATCTCGTCGTGGGTCACTCCAACAAAGACGACATCGGGATAAGCGTTTATGCGAAGAGAGCGGAACTGCACGGGATCATAAGGAATACATTCGAGGTCCTACATAAAGAACTCGGAGGCAGTCTCGTAGGAGTAGTTCCTTTAGATTGATCCAAGGCAGGACGTATCTAACTGTACCGTTAAGAGATAGACATAGGGTAATGACCTTTAGAATGAAGAACAGTGGTCGTTCCCAGTGTTAGATATGAAAGACCGTTCTGCGGGCTTTTCGGACCGTACAAAGATGCAGAATATGGTTGAATTGGCCGCTAGCGATACCTCGAATCCTTGCAGTTGTTGCTCTCGGAGAACTTCGTGATCGACCGTTCCTGTCCCCAAATCTTCTTCCCAGCTTTCTGTGGGTTCACCCTGAAGTGTTCATTCCGATCTTCAAAGTATCGGTCGATAGCCGATATTGCATCTTCCTTCGACGAGTAATTGCTGTTGTGTATCACGGCTCGCGACATTCCACTGAAGATCGCTTCAATGACGTTGAGAAACTGTGCTCCGGCTGGAAGTGGTGCGAGTTCTACAATCGGGCCGTCTGACTGAGAACGCTCCGAGTTCACTTCCTGAATCCTTTCGCAGAGCCTTTTGGAAACGTGCCAAGAAGCCGCATCCCACGACATGTAGAACCGGTCAAGGTGTTGGTACTTAGCCAGCAGAACGTCGAGCAACTTGATCATTTCGTCGGTGTTCTTCTTCTTTGAATAGAAATGGGTCACCTGATTTGTGGAGAGTTCAAGCGCTGCCGTCATTATCAGAACACCCTTGGACTTCTGGAACTGGGGGACTGTGTGCAACGCGCCCGGAGCTACGAGCTTCCGCCCTTCGCGTTGTTTGATAGCAAATGGCCCATACTCGTCGATTGAGAAGAAACCGTCTCGATCTCCAAGCCCGCCAAGAATCTCTTGAATTCTTGCAAGCTTCAGGCGGTAGTCGGGGTCATTACTGGTGAGCACCTTTCGCGCTTTCTTCCAGCGATAGCCAGCATCCTTGATTATGTGTTTGATGGCGTGCCGCCCGATCTTGAACCCCGATTGCTCGATTGCAACTTGCAGATCAACTAGCCTCCACGTTGTGCGGTTGAAACCATAATCGGACGGAGGAGAATGCAACACCTTGAAGACCTGCTCTTTAAGGTCCTCTCTGTCCCTGACTTTGCAGTATTCCGGTGCCCTTACATAGTCTAATAGACTGCCATTTTCTCTTAGCAAACGACACCATCGGTAATAGGATGACCTCGCCACACCTATACCACGAAGAGCACGGAGCTTTGGCACACTAGCAGACTCCACCATTTCAACCGCTTTCAGCTTCTCGGGTACCGTCATTCGTCCTGCAAACTGAGCTTGATCAGATCGAAACTTTTGGAATGAAATCGCAAGTTCAGTTATAATCTGGCTTTCTGCAGGAGAACCAGTAGCCGTTTTGCTCTTGCGGCGTTTCTTGCTTTTTCGCCTCTTCAGACCCAACTTTCCGTAGCGAATGAAGCGCTTCTTCCAATCGTAGAATAAGCTAGCGGATATTCCATTCTGACGACAAAGCTCTGCAATCGAAGTTGACCGAGCAAGTCCCGCAAGTACAACACCGGCTTTGAATTCTGCGGAATGCACGACTCTCTTTTTCTTAACGGTGTCCATGTCCACCTCCTTTGTTCAGGCACGAAGACAATATCCCGGCGATCCACCCTCCGTGACGAATTCAACGCTCTTTATCAATGCGAATTAGGGCTCGACGCGTCGTTCGCTGCACTGCGAACCAAGGTCCGCTCTCCCAGAAAGAGAAGGGCTGCGTTCATAGGTCCTGACCCTAGAGACAAATCATCTGTCGATGATACAGCGCTTGGACCATCCTTCACAGGTTTCGAAGCCACTGGTCGCGGTGAAAAACACTGGCGGCTCTTTTTTACGTCCTAGTGGATACGGCAATATCTGCCTCGGATGAAACCGCTTCGATGGATCGGTCAAATGGAAAATCAAAGTGATTTCCTCGAGAGAGACTTTTGGGACTGAGATGAAGCTATCTCTCCGAGGAGTAGTTTGAGGCTCTGAGCGACTGCCTGATTGGCTCTACGGCCACCCAAGTAGCAGCCCCAGATGATGAGGGAATTTTCTTCACCAGTGCTCATTACAGGAAGTGCAACAGTCGGTAATTTGCCTGCCGACGCCTCTGTCATGCCCAGCGCATAGGGGTCTCCAACTGTACCCTTAAGGAGCCGAAGCAGCTTCGACCGAAGAGCGCCAACTCAGGCAGCCCTTAACAACCCACTCCAAACTAGCGAGATATTAAACCATGAGGCATGATCCTCTACCTTTTCACGATTCTTCTTCCCCAGTCCGTCCAGTTGTAATTGTGGATCGCCCCTGTGGAAGAGGGAAGACTACAGAAATGATTGAATCATTCGAATATCACAAGCAGTATCTAGTCATTGTCCCTTTGCTCACTGAATGTGACCGCGTGATAGAGGCGACACAGAACCGAGGAATAACCTTTGAACAACCTGTAGCCGAAGCTGACACTGTATTCGACGACAGCGGGCAAGAGATAGTCACTACTCGGAAAATCCATTCCCTAAGGCGCCTATTGGCAGAAGGCCAAAACGTAGTCACAACTCATGCGATGTTTGATACGCTAGCAGATGTCGTCTCTGAGGGGTTATTGGACTCGTATGACATCCACATTGACGAAGTTCTCTCGGTCATAGATGCAAACTTCAATGTCAATTTAGAAGCATGGGATCGTATCTTCATAGAATCCGGTCTGTGTACAGTTGACCCCGAGACCTCTCAGGTTGTTCCTACGGATGCTTGGGACACCGAGTGCGCTGCTCTTGAGAGACACGTTCCAATGAAGTTCTATAAGGCCGCCAAGTCTGGACGCCTTTTCAATGTTCAAAATGGTTTCAACGTAGCGGTACTTCCGGAAAAGCTTCTCAAGGTGGGGAAGTCTCTGAGGATTTACACCTATAAAGCTGAGGGGTCTATCATTGCTGCTTACCTAAAACACTTAGGGCTAACCACGATACACGATAAGTTGGATGTTTTAGCCGAAAGCGTGTTCGTCCGAGAAGTCAGAGGCCTTATTACCGTCAAAGGAATTAAGTCTCTTGATCCGCTTTCATTCAGTCACACTGACCAAACAGACAAAACCTCAGGATCACCCGAGGTCTACGATGATTTGGTACCTAAAGCGCTGTATACGTTGGCACGAAATGCCCTTAAGGAAGTTCCTCTTGAAAATATCTTACTGACTTGCCCAAAGACAAAATGGTTCGCCGGAGGAAAAAGCCCGACAGTTGGCTCTGATGGCGTAGAAAAGGGAAAGTACCGTCCCGGTCCATACGCCAAAGGCTCTCGGCTTCAGGGCAGAAGCGGGCGTGTTCATTGGCTCCCCAATACGACTAGAGGCACGAACGATTATAAGAACGCAACGCACCTGATCTATCTCTATAATCAGTTCTTGAACCCCAACATCCTACGATTTCTCGGCAAAGGATCAGTGAGCCAGGACGACTATGCGCTCACTGAGTTAATCCAATGGGTTTGGCGATCTAAGGTCAGAGACGGCAAACCGATCACTGTTTATCTTCCCAGTCGAAGAATGCGTAACCTTTTTCTCAATTGGCTATGGGAAGAAGACATTCCAACACATGTCCTGCGAGAGGCGAATCGAGCGTCGTAGTCATTGAAACCGAGGGAACACGTAACCAGTGAAGAAGCACTACTACACCGGAAGAAAAATTCTCGTAGGATAGTGAATATGAGGCTGCTAAAACGTGATTTCCTCGGCTCCCTATGGCCCTCAACCTTTGCCACTAATAAGCGGCAAGGAACTCGACTTAACATATAATTATCATATACTTAGAGGACATTGGTTAATAAACATCTCTATGTATCACTAAGGATGGCTGAGGAATTTCCACTGTAGAAGCCAAAATCAATTTCATCCTCGGACACGTTAACCCTTTGACATTAAGTTACGCCCAGCGCCGGACACAGTGTTAGTTGAGAGTACTCGATAGAAGCTGATCCTCTACCATCCCCTAAAACGCTTGCAACTTGATCATTGAGTACACTCTAAGTCAGTTGAAAGCACTCTAGGCGTGGGTAGAACTCCTCTTCAGTAAAGGCTTTCTCTTACGTGCTGAGGGACCCTTTTTTCAGAGGGAACAATAAGAACAACAATCCCCCTCTTTTTTGAAGTCGGTTCCCCAAACCCCCCACCCCTTAGTCTCCAGCTGAAAACTCTGCCAATAGGCCAAGGTTCTGTGTCCACCTTCTGAGGGTGGCGGAAATGGTGGCAATGAAGTCGATCTCGGCTTTTGGCAAGCAATTGCCTCAACGTCTAGGAACCTAAAGGAGATCACCACCATGATCATCGGATACGCAAGAACATCGACACTGGAACAACAAGCAGGACTAGAAGCCCAACAGACGATACTCACAGAAGCTGGATGTGAGAGGGTCTACTCCGAACAAGTCTCTTCTGTTGCCTGTAGAGAGGCGCTCAGTGAAGCTCTCAGCTACTGCAGAGAAGGAGATGTCCTCATTGTCACTAAGCTTGACCGCCTGGCTCGTTCAGTCAGGCATCTAGGCGAGATCGTGGATGGCTTAACTCAAAGAGGCGTCGCTCTAAGAGTTCTCGACATGTCCCTTGATACCTCAACTGCTACAGGGAAGCTCATGCTGAATGTCCTTGGGTCAATCGCTCAGTTTGAAAGAGAGATGATGCTGGAGCGGCAGCGAGAGGGAATAGCCAAAGCTAAAGCTGAGGGTAAATACAAAGGCAGGAAACCAACTGCACGTATGAGGGCCTCTGAGGTTCTTCAGCTACTAGGGCAAGGCTACAAGAAGCACGAGATCGCCCAGCGCTTAAGTATTTCTCAGAGATCGGTCTATCGGATCGTTAATGAGGCTCATCAGTCAGTGGTTGTGGAAACCAGCTGCTGAAATGGACGTTAGAACAAACAGCTCTTGGTCGTCAGAACAGGCTTTCAATACCAAGGGCTGTTATTGATTGGATGCAAGGAGAAACGTGACAAGGTTGCTCAGGTAGCGTCACGTTCAAACTCTTCTCCGGTACCCGTACATGTAACGACTTGACCTAGGATTCCGTTACAGTAAGTGTCGTACTCGAACCTCGAGGGTTCACCTGAGAAAACCGCAGTTGATGCTTTGGGAAAACACGCGCAATCCGTCACGGGTGATTAGCTCAGACAGCGGAGCGTCTGTGTAACAGTTGGTAGAGCGCTTCGTTTACACCGAAGATGTCGGGAGTTCGAGTCTCTCATCATCCACCATTCCCCTTATTTTCAATGGTTTATTCAGGGTCCTGTAACGAGAACTTGGAGACCATTTGAGGATGAATGTACCGGAATCGAAACATCGAAACCGTTTTGGACTGCCCAGAGGATTGTTCCTTCGAGGCAAAGGGTTCGCTGTAAGGGTAGCTGTGCCGACTGAGTACCAAGATATTGTTGGCAAACGAGAGATTGTCAGAGGATTAGGAACTCAGGATCTAGCCGAAGCATTGAAGCGCCGTCCAAGAGTCCTTGAGGAAATAATTGAAGCGATCACCGAAGGACAAACACCGTCTCAAGTTGTTGGCCCTAGTAAACCCAAGCAGGGGAATACTGTGGGAGATGCCGCCGACAGGTGGTTAGCTGAAGCGGACGGGATAAGTAACAGCACGAAGGTCAGGATAATGTGTGGGAGGCGATCTTCGGACCCCCACTCACGACCCATTGCCGACATTAAACCCATTGGCTGGATGCCGCAGTCGCAACCCGCACTGCTGCCATTCGCTGCACTTGCTCGGTTTTAGTTATCGCAGACGTCTGGACCGCGGACAAAGCGGACGCTCAATCGTTTGATCTTCGCCCCGATCTGTATTCTGGAAGTTTGGCCAAGGCCGATTTTAACGCGTCACCCCATCCATCGGAAACACTGCGAAAGTACTGGTCGTCAGCTTCGAATCTTGACCGCGTACCGCCATCAAGGCTGTCTTCATCGTAGAGAAGCAGGTCGAGCGGCGCCCCGACAGACAGATTGGCCTTAATCGTGGAGTCAAAACTGACAAGCAAGAGTTTCACGGTTTCTGGAAAACTCATTTCCGGATCGTAGGCTCGCACCAGAATAGGACGGCCATATTTTGTCTCACCGATCTGAAAGAACGGGGTGTCGTCGCCGGCCTCGATAAAATTGCCTTCAGGGTAGATCAAAAAAAGGCGAGACGGACCGCCCTTGATCTGGCCTCCAACAATGAGCGTCGCGTGAAAAGCGCTGTCAGCTTGCTGACCGGACCGGGCATGCTCCTCGATGACGTCGTTCAGCGTAGCCGCGACCAGTTGCGCAACTTGAAACATTGTCGGTGCTTCTAAGATCGATGGTGAACGATCTGCCGGCGCTTTCGTTCGTTCTTCTAGGAGGCTTATTGTTGCCTGAGTAGTGGCCAGGTTTCCGGCCGTTAGGATTGTGATCGACCGGTCACCTTCGACTGTCCAGTTGAACATCTTGTTGAAGGTTGAAACATTGTCGACGCCGGCATTCGTGCGCGTATCGGACATAAATACCAACCCGCGGTTCAACCGCATGCCGACAGCATAGGTCATTCATGTCTCCGTTATTGCTGTGCGACTTGCAACTGCACTGTCAATTGCTCGCCCGCTGTCCCAATTCTGTTCCCTATTACCGGGGCGGCTTGGGCATAGTCCAGACCGGTTGCGACGCGTACGTATCGATCATCTGGCGAAATCCCGTTTGAGACGTCAAATCCGACCCACCCAAGCCCGTCCAAATGCACTTCGGCCCAGGCATGGGTCGCGTCCTGCAGCTCCGTTTCGTTCATCATCAAGTAGCCCGAGACGTAGCGTGCTGGCACTCCGAGCTGTCGGGCGCAGGTAATGAAGATGTGCGTATGGTCCTGACACACGCCCCGCTCAGCTTTGAGGGCATCTTCTGCGCTCCAACCCGGGTGTGAACTTCCAATTTCGTACGAGACCGTAGCTCGAATTCTTTCGGACAGTGCATGCATCTGCTCCAGCGGTTCGCCGTTGGGCAATGCGCTTATCAGCTCTGCAACTCTTTTCCCCGGCGATGTCTGCGGAGTGCTTCTTTTGAATAGCCACAAGGGCGTCGACCCTTCGTGACGCCCCAGAACGCCGTGCGTGTCTTTCACTTCAACAATGCCTTCGGAGATCAACGAGATGCTTTGGGTGTTTGTTTCGAAACTGATCAATTCCACCGTGTTGCGGTGGTAGTCTTCAAATGTCAGCTCTTTATGCCCACCGGTGATCTGGGTGCTCCAACTCACAATGCTCTGGTTTCGAAATGACTTTGGTGTTTTCCGCAGCTGTTGCAGACCGAAGGGAACCGGCGCGTCGAAATCGTATCGTGTCTCGTGTCGAATGTGCAGTTTCATTGGCTACTCGTAGAACCTGTAATCAATCTCGATCTGACGGCTCAAATTGCCGAGATCGGTCAGAAAATCCTGAATGTACTCATGCAGACCGAATTCAAAAATATCGGAAATTTTCTGATCCAGGTATTTCTCGTAGAGAGCATTTGATGCCTCGCACGAAGGCCCAGCAAAGCCGTAGTCTTTCTTCAGGTAAGACAAGTTTTCCTGAATCTTTCTGCAGCAGAAGTGCAAACTGCGAGGCATCCGCTGATCCAGTATCAAAAACTGAGCAATATCAGACGGCCGAGTTTTCTCACCATGGGTCATCCGATACCCTCCACCAGCGCCGACGGAACGGAGAATGCTTTCCCATTGGATGTTGTCCAGTGATGAGCCGACCGAGAAGGCTGTGGGCAGAAGAACATAGTACTTCACGTCCAAAATGCGCCCAGTATTGTCCGCCCGTTCGACAAAAGTCCCGATGCGGGTGAAATCGAAAATGTCGTTACGCAGCATGGTCCCCAAAGTGGCACCACGGACCAGAGCCGCCTGTTGTCGAATGAGTTCCAACGTTGCAGGTAAGTCCCGCTCATTCACGCGTCGTTTCATCACCTCGTCGATCTGCATCCAGGTGGAGTTCACTGCGCTCCAGACATCATGGGTGAGCGCTGTCCGAACAAGGCGCGCGTTGTCTCGGGCTTGCTTGATAACCGACTTGATCGAGGATGGGTTATCAGCGTCACGCAGCACCCAATCGACCGCATTGTCCTTTGAAATCTCGTCATACTTAGCGTGGTACCCATCCAGAACACCGGCCGTTTTTAGAACCGAACCCCATTCCTCGGCAGAGTTTTTGGTACGGGTCAACGCCATTCTCTGACCTGTTTCAAGCAGCCTCGCCGTATTTTCCGCTCGCTCAAGATACCGGGACATCCAGAACAACCCACCAGCAGTTTTTCCCAGCATGGTCAGTCCTCCAGAACCCAGGTGTCTTTGGTCCCGCCACCCTGGCTTGAATTCACGACCAGCGACCCTTTCTTAAGAGCCACGCGGGTCAGGCCGCCGGGGGTGATCTTGACCCCTTCGGGTGAAACCAAAACGAAAGGACGCAGATCGACATGTCTGGGGGCCAGCCCAGAACGCGCGAAGATCGGCACCGTCGAAAGCTACAATGTCGGCTGAGCAATATAGTTCGCTGGCCGCGATATGAGCTTGTCGCGGAAAGCTGAAATCTCTTTCTTGCTGGCAGTCGGGCCGATCAGCATCCCGTAGCCGCCAGACCCGTGCACTTCTTTCACTACAAGCTCGGAAAGATTGTCCAGTACATAAGACAAAGAGTCGGGGTCGCTACACCGCCAGGTAGGAACATTCTGAAGCAGAGGCTTCTCGCCCGTGTAGAACTCAACGATCTCGGGCATGTAGGAATAAATAGCCTTGTCATCGGCTATGCCTGTTCCCGGCGCGTTGGCGATCGTGATGCCGCCAGCGCGGTATACGTCCAAAATCCCTGGCACGCCCAATGCGCTATCAGGGTTGAAGTTCAGCGGATCCAGGAAGTCGTCATCAACCCGGCGATAAAGCACGTCGATGGGCGTATAGCCTCTGGTGGTGCGCATGCAGACACGTCCGTCGACAACCCGCAGATCGTGACCCTCGACCAATTCCACGGCCATCTGATCTGCGAGGAACGCATGTTCGTAGTAGGCCGAGTTATAGATGCCCGGGGTTAATACCGCGACAGTGGGTTCCCCGTCTGCACAAGCCGGTGCACAGGCCGCCAGCGACCGTCGTAGATTGCGGGGGTAGTCAGAAACATTCCGAACGTTGGTCGCGCTAAAAAGCTCAGGGAACATCTTTAGCATCGTCTCCCGGTTCTCCAGCATATAGCTGACCCCGGATGGCGTTCGGGCGTTGTCTTCCAGAACGAAAAACTCGTCTGGGCCGGTTCGCACCAGATCGACGCCGACAATGTGCGTATAAACCTGACCGGGCGGTGAGACACCAAGCATCTGCGGCAAGAACGCTTCGTTTCCGGCAATCATCTCAGCCGGCACACGCCCGGCCCGGACTATTTCCTGACGGTGATAAATGTCGTGTAGAAATGCGTTGATTGCCCGCACCCGCTGTTCGATACCGCGTTCCAGCCGCTGCCATTCGCGCGCTGAAATGACTCGTGGCACGATATCAAACGGTATAAGGCGTTCCTCAGCCTCGGCTTTGCCGTAGACGTTAAAAGTTATGCCCGTCAGCCTGAAAACCTCTTCGGCTTCGCGCTGTTTCGCCCTCAGTCGTGATACGTCTTCCGCGTTGAACCAGCGGCCGATCTCTTCGTATGGACCTCTGAGTAACCCATCGCCGTTGAACATTTCATCAAAATACACACTCATGCTTTGAGTTTTACGCATAGATCAGATTTTTCAAGTCATTCAGGCTTGGTTGGAAGCTGCCTTTAGAAGGAGCGTCTAATTTTCAGGACGACATAACCATCCGCATGGCCGCAACTGAAGAAAGAACTTGGGCACCGCCATTGGCTGCTCCGGCGCAGGCACCCGACATGCAGGATCGGGTTAATTTTTCTGAAAAAGCTGGTGTGCCGCAAGATGTTCTCACGTTCTCAGAGTTCACACTCGGGGGTGTTGACGACGTAGATGACGTCTTGCGTCCGATCTACGAGGAGGCGTCAGAAGTGTTGGGCCAAGAGTTCCCGTATCCGGGCGATGAATAAAGTTAAATTTGACCGGCGCGTCTTCATAACGCGCCGGTTCCTTCAATTCTGATCGGAACTCTCTATGCGACATACCTCATTGATTTTTCGCTATTTGGTCTGCGTTGGATGGCTGCTTGCCGCCATATCCCACGCAGCAAACGCCCAGTCACTTGCACGTTCTGAAGAGGATGAAGGCGGTTGGCGACACTCAATCACGCCCTATTTGTTCCTTCCGCTCCGCACGACGGGCACGTCAACTATAGGTGGAACAAGCGTCGATTTCGACTTGAACCTCAGCGAGGTGCTGGACGTGCTGCAAGGCGCTGCTTCAGTACGTTACGAGGGCTGGAACGGCGACTTCGGGATCATTTCTGAAGTTTACTACGTAAAGCTTGGCGGAGATGGAACTCTACCCGGTGGAAGGGTGGACGTTGATGTTGATGTCCGGCAGACCTTCGCCAACGTGCAGGGCGCTTACCGGTTTGCGAACGGAGTAAATGCCTCGGGCCAACGCTATGCAGCGGATGCCGCAATTGGGGTTCAGTGGAACCGGATCAAACAGGAAATCGACTTAGCGGGCCCCGGCCCAGGTATGACGTTGGGTGGGACAGAAGAATGGCTCGAACCAATGATCGCAATTCGATATATCTCGGAAATCAACGACAAATGGAATTTCGCCAGCCGGGCTGAACTGAGTGGTTTCGGTGTGAATGGCGATGACCTACAATACCTGGTTGTGGCTGGGTTTGACTGGAAAGGCTGGGAAAACACGTCCCTGCGGTTTGGTTATCAGTTTTATGGAATCGACTTTTCCACCGACCGTTCGGATGGGGAGTTTGCCTATGATGTGGACCAGAATGGTATCTATGCTGCCGTCGCGTTTCATTTCTAAGATTGGCGAATACAGCAAAACATGGGTTCGGTTGGGCTCAGTACTTGCGAGTCTTGCGTTTGGGGCAAGCCAATCGATTGCGGATCTCGTGTCCCCCTACGGCGGAGAAACCGCGCCGAACTTTGTTGAGCTTTCGGTGCAGCCTGATCATGTGCGGGTGCTCCTTGAGGTCGATTTGAACGACTATCCCATATTCGTCATTCCAGATGATGGTTCGGGAACGTCACTGGCTGGGCGTACGGGGCAAAACCTTCAGATCTGGGCAGACGAAGAGAAACTGATCAGCACAACGAATACGATTGATGTGCGCCCCAGAATTTCCCGGCAAACAGCAGCGAGCACTCTGTATCGACCGCGACCGCGTAGCGAAAATGTCGTCTACGTGGACATGGAGTTTCCGTTCAATGGCAAGCCGGAACAGATCACGTTCATTCCCCCACTAAGTCCAGACGGGATTCCCTTGGCTTCACTTGGCGTTGTGGCCGAGCATATGGGCGTTCCAGTGACAGATTATCGCTATTTGTCGCAGGCTGAAACAATGCTGCCGGACTGGGAAGACCCTTGGTTTAGCAAGTTTGAGAATCCAAACCTCACTCGCCATCACAAATCCCCGATGATGTCTTTTCTTGCCATGGAACCGCGTGTCGTCCGGCACGAGGTCATATTGCGTTTGAAAGACCTTGAGACTTGGGTGGACTTGGGCTTTGGCGATGCTGACCGACTGACCACAGATGATGTCGTCAGGATCAAGTCTAGCGTGTCGGACTTTTTTGAGACGAGAAACCCTCTCGCCGTTGACGGCAAGCCGATGAAACCGGAAACGGTGCAGGTCTCGCGTATCAAAGTTGGTGCCGAAGGTTTGCGTGTTCTTCCGGATCAAGCCGAGGCAAACCGAAAGACGATGTTACTGGGCGTCGTCCTTGCCTATCCGGTTTCGACTTTGCCGAACCGAGTTGATCTGGCATGGGAGCTTTTCCCAGTTGGTCTGGATGTTATTCCGATCACCCTTTCAGATCCGGCAGGGGCGGTCCCCTCGCAGATTTATGCATCCGATCCTGTTGTAAGTTGGAACAATTACCTGACAACTTGGACCAACCCAAAGACCAGCCCGGTTATCGTCAACGTCGCTGGCGTAACTCAGGTTCCATCGTTTGCGCTCGCCTTAGTGTTCTTATGTTTGATATGCGCATATTTTTCGTGGCATCGTGCAAACGGTCAGCGTCTGGTCTTGCTTGGCCTGACCGGGGCATTCGGTGCCGCTGCGATTGTCACGTATTTCCTAGGCAACCCGTCGACGGCGCCCGAGCCGGATGAAATCGCGACGCGTCAAATCGTGGAAGGGCTGTTAACCAACATCGGTACCACGATGCTTGAGACGCAAGATGATAATTCCGTGGCGGCGATGGAGCCTTATGTCGAAGCAATCAATCGCGACAAGGTTCAAGCAGAAATGCGCCGTGGATTGTCAGTTACCTTGCCCTCTGGCGCCATGGCTCGCGTCGAAGCAATTTCCGAACTGAGTGTCGAAAGTTTCACGCCCGGCGAAGAAAGAAACCAGCATCAGGCCCTCGCCAGTTGGACAGCCCGCGTAAGCGGAGGCCATTGGGGGCACCTGCATAGGCAAGCGGTTTCTTATCGTGGCTTGCTCGACGTTTCGCGGCATGGCGACCATTGGATGCTTGATGACCTGACGATTATCAGCGCCAAGACAGGAGGGTAATTCTGTGGTTGCGGTAAGGTTGTTTTTTGCCACGTTCTTGTTTGCCACGATCCTTTTGTGCGCGGGCAGAGCAGAGTCCCATTTCAATCTCAACCAAAATGTACGTATTCATCATGTGGCTCACTCAGAAGATGGGCTAGATATCTATTTACGCCTTCCGATGCCCTATTTGGTCGCGGAACTGGTCGGTCCCGAAGGTTCGGACGGTTTGCCCGATCCCGCTCCGTACACATACAATCAGATCGAAGATGGTGTGCTCATGCACTACCTAGATCAGGCCGCATTTCACAAAGACCCGTCCGGTTTGGCTCGTATTGCTGAAAACGGCTTTTCGCTATCTATCGACGGTCGCCGACAAATAGCAGAAATAGTTTCGATAGCATTACACCCGTTGGGGCAAGAACCTGGATTTGCCACGCTTAATGAGGCGCGTTCGGCACTTGCGCAAAGAGACAATTTCCCAACGCCTGAAGAAATTTATGTAGGCGAGGTGATGGTGGACGTACACCTGCGCTTTCCTACGGGAGAGGTAGGTGCCTACAGTTTGTCTTACACTTCTGATCCGGGGCTTCCTGGACAAGAAGAAACGGCAAACCTGATCCTCGACTACAATGGGCAAGATGTTCGGACGTTTCGCGCACGGGGTCTAATGCATTCCCCGGTTGATGTCTCCGGATCAGCGACCGCAGCCGCTTCGACCTTTTTTGTTGAGGGAATTCGGCATATTTTGGAAGGTCCCGATCATGTTCTTTTTGTGCTTTGCATGATCATCGGTGCCTTGAACTTGCACAGCCTTCTCGCCCGCGTAACAGGCTTTACCTTGGGCCACACGGTGACACTGATTTTGGGATTTTTTGGCTTCGCGCCGAGCGGAGCATGGTTCATCCCAACTGTCGAATTGGCAATAGCACTTTCGATAATCTACGCCGCTGCAATGGCTGTTTGGCCGCCAGAGAAAGGACATGGCGATCTGAAGGCATTTGCCATCACGTCGGGCATTGGGTTGCTACACGGGTTTGGGTTCTCTTTCATGTTGCACCAAATTCTACGTGTTGATGCGCCGAACGTTTGGCACAGCTTGTTGGCCTTCAACGTTGGAGTAGAGGCAGGACAAGTCATGATCGTTCTATTGGTCTGGCCATTGGTGCTGTTGTTGCGCAAACAACCAGGCCGTATCTGGGTCGGATCTCGCGCGGTAGTTGCCGCATGTGCAAGTCTGGTAGCTATGGTTTGGGTAGTGGAGCGGGCAGAGTTTTTTCTCTGATACTTGTTAGGTTAATCTTGCGCTGATTTGTACAGTAAGCAAATCTTCAATTAGACTTGTTGAACGTCAACTTTATCCGCAGAGTGGTCGTTCGACGTGAGCCAAGCGAATGTCCGCTTTGTTAAGCTAAGCAATATCAAAACTCACAATTCAGAAATTCCTTTCGGTGCCTACGGACAACCTCATAAAGAGGCTTGGCTCAGGTCGAACGACTGCCATGCGGACAGAGCAGACATCGAGCGACGAGTAAATTTCATAGGACATGACGCCTGTATACAGCACCACCGCAAGGCGAATGACATTGGAGCTGGTCTTGAAGTGCTTGATTGGCGATTTTTATTTCATAGAGTAAATGCTGCGAAAGCCCCTGCCCGCCGCAACTCTAGTTCTTCTGGAAAGACCCCACCTTACGTCATTTACAAATTAATATATTCATTTTATTGATTGTTAATGGATCGAAATGAGTTTTCACGACGCAGATTCTTGTATGGCGCCACGTGTATCGCAGCGCTTGGAGTTCAATCCAAGATCGGGTGGGCAGAGTTACAACTCGGTGCTTCGGCTCGGATTACAACCATGTCAGATGGGTACCTGTCATTGCCTTCGGAAATGGTCTTTGGCGCCATGCCGAAGGAAGAACTCAGGCAGCTTCTGGACAGCTACAAGGTGGACGCAGCCAAGTACGAGCCAGAGTGCAACGTGGCACTTTATCGAGATGGTCAAAACACGGTGCTGTTCGATGTGGGAGCTGGACCCGATTTCATGCCAACGTCTGGCAAGCTTCTGGAATCTCTTGAAACTATCAACCTGTCGCCCGAAGACATCTCGCACGTGATCTTCACCCATGCGCACCCGGATCACATCTGGGGCGTTTTGGATGATTTCGATGACCTTCTTTTCCCCAACGCCACGCATCACTTTGGCCGCGATGAGTGGGATTACTGGTGGAACCCCTCGACGGTGGATACCATTGGAGAAGATCGCGCTGCGTTCGCTGTAGGCGCAAAACGGCGTATGGAAGCAATTGAGGATCAGACCGCGTTCTTTGACGACGGGCAAGAGATCCTTCCCGGTATTGCCGCACGCGCGAGCTTTGGACACACTCCCGGTCACATGGCGTTTGAAATTCGCAGCGGGGGTGAATCCGTGATGATTGTCGGCGACGCGCTGGGAAATCCACACGTAGCTTTTGAACGCCCCGACTGGCACAGCGGCACGGATCAGGATCCGCAGGCGGCGGCAGCAACTCGGAATTCACTGCTGGATCAGATTTCACACGAGCAAATGAAAATAATTGGTTTCCACCTGCCGAATGGTGGAATCGGCCGGATCGAGAAGACTGGGTCTGCTTATAAGTTCATTGGAGAACAATAATGATGCGATCGCTGGCGATTTTCTTGGCCCTAGCCACACCAGCTTGGGCAAGCGAGGATATTGCAGACCAATACCCGCAAAGTGTGCTGTATTCCAAACCGGTCGAGTACATCCCCGGGGTCTATTCCGCCATTGGCGCAACCGCCCCGCCGACCTTCGAGAACTCTGGTCACAACAACAACCTCAGCTTCATAGTTACCGGAGATGGCGTGATCGTCATAAACGGCGGCGCGGCTTATGTGCTTGCTGAAGCGCTTCACCAGGAAATTCAGGCAATCACGGATCAGCCGGTTAAGCTTGTCTTCAACGAAAATGGTCAGGGGCACGCGACGCTTGGCAACGCCTACTGGTCAGAGCTCGGTATTCCGATCATCGCCCATTCGGATGCTGCGGCTGAATTCGAGGAATACGGCCCACAGATCCTTGAAGGAATGCAGCGGTACAACCAGGACAAGGCTGAAAGAACCTTCCTGGCAGGCCCAACCGAGACATTCGAGGATGAATACGTGATTGAAATGGGTGATTTCCGGATTGAGGCCAAATATCTCGGGCCGGCCCATAGTCCCGGCGATATCTCGATTTGGCTGCCGAACCAAAGCCTAGTTATCGCGGGTGATATGGCGTTTCACGAGCGAATGCTGCCGATCTTTCAAGAGACCTATACAGCGGATTGGCTTGAAACATGGGACAACGAGTTCGAAGCTTTGGGAGCCAAATATGTCATCCCCGGACATGGTCATCCGACGAACATGGATCAGGTGCGCCGCTATACACGCGACTACCTAGTCTACCTGCGCGGCAAGATCCAAGAGCACATGGATGCCGGCGGCGATCTGGCAGAGGCTTACTATGTCGATCAATCACCGTATGCCCATTTGGACACGTTTGAGGAACTGGCGACAAAAAATGCCGGGCGGGTATTTGAGCAGATGGAATTCGAATAACTCAGGACGTTTGAGGAACAGGAATTCGGCGCATTAACCTATGCGCGCTGATCGCTCCAACCCACATGAAGAAAACGGCAAGCCAAGCCGTCAATGACAGGGCGGACCCTCCTGAAAGCCCTGCACCCACGGCGCAACCTCCGGCCAGCATGGCTCCAAACCCCATGAGGACAGCTCCAACAAGGTAGCGCTCCATCGGAGCATCCGGACCAAAACGTTCGATCTTCCACTCCCCTGCAGTTAGGGCCGAGCCTGCAGCACCAATTGCTACGCCTGGAACAAGGCCGATACCGAAGGACAACACGACGTTTCGCTCGGCAACCAACGCCATCAGTGTATCCGTAGCCGGTCCGGTGAACGTGACTGACGAAACAGGCACGACTTCAAATGATGCTTGCGCGATGGCAAATGTCATTAACCAGCCAAGCGCCACCGCCACGCCAACTCCTGCGGCTGTTACGATCCTGATTGGAGCAACTCTCCGGTGGAATGCGAATGCAATTGCCGACACCAATCCCAATACTGCAACGGCTGTATAAGCAACTGACGAAAATCCAAGTATTTCTGAAAGATCTCTCGAGGCGCCCCCTGAGACAGTCCAGATCCCAGAAAGCAATTCGCGGGCGGGACTAAGAACGCCCGTGTAAGCAGCCTGAGCCACTAAGGTTAAAACCAATCCTGCAATCAGGGCGCGCAGATTACCGCAGGAGGCCAATACCAACAGGCGAGATGCACACCCACGCGCCAGAACCATACCAACGCCGAACATCGCTCCGCCAATTATCGCGCCGCTGAGACTGCCCGTCGACGCAATCGCGCGTGTCTCGGAAAGGTCTAACCACTCAAACGCGACAAACGCCTGCACTAAGGTGAGCGTTGCGGTGAAGGCGATTAGCCAGACAGCCAGTCGAGGACCAAGCTCGCCTTTGGCGACTTCGATGGTCGACGCTCTCAAACAAAAGTGAGACTTCTGGGCCGTCACGCCGAACAAGATACCGACAAGCGCACCGGCAAATGCCAAAGCGCCAGGGTCTCCCAACAAATCGATGAGTCTTTCCATCAACAGAGACTCTCACTTGGTTGCTTGCGCGTCCTTGTCTTCGGTCAAGTTGTCATTGAGCGGCCATTGGCCTGCGCGCCAATTGGCATTGTGTCCATAGCTCACCCAAGGCAGACACCAGTCGATCCACGTCGTCGGTGGAATGCACTGGGGAAGGTGTAATCCGTAGACGTTCCGTTCCCTTGGGGACGGTTGGATAATTGATCGGCTGGATATAAATTCCATAGTCACGCATCAGCACGTCAGAGATGAAGCGACACTTGACCGGATCGCCGACCATGACCGGAATTATGTGACTTGGGTTCGGTGTATGCGGAATGCCCAGATCGTCCAGCCTGTCTCGCACCTCGCGCACGCGCTGCTGGTGTAGATGTCGTTCCGAATTACTTTGCTTCAGGTGCCGAACCGAAGCAGCAGCTCCTGCGGCCACGGCTGGAGGCAATGCAGTGGTAAAGATAAACCCGCTGGCGAAGGATCGCACAAAGTCGACAAGCTCTTTCGACGCCGCGATGTATCCACCAACTACGCCGAATGCTTTACCCAATGTCCCCTCAATGACGGTTAGCCGATCCATCAGACCCTCGCGTTCGGCAATGCCTCCGCCGCTTGGTCCATAAAGCCCTACGGCGTGAACCTCATCCAAATAGGTCATCGCACCATAGCGATCAGCCAGATCACAGATCTCGGCAATTGGTGCAATATCGCCATCCATGGAATAGACGCTCTCAAACGCAATGAGCTTCGGTGCATTGGCAGGCAATTCAGCAAGGTGCCTTTCAAGGTCCGCCACATCGTTGTGTTTCCAGATACGCTTCTGGCACCGACTGTGGCGAATGCCCTCGATCATCGAGGCATGGTTCAACTCGTCAGACAGGACTGTGATGCCAGGAATGCGAGACGCCAAAGTTCCCAAGGCAGCCCAGTTCGAGACGTACCCGGAGGTGAACAGCAAGGCAGCATCTTTTCGGTGCAAGTCAGCAAGTTCTCGTTCCAGCAAAACATGCTCGTGGGTCGTTCCAGAGATATTCCGCGTTCCGCCTGCCCCGGCACCACACTCATCGATCACCTTGTGCATTGCTGCAATAACACTGGGGTGCTGACCCATCCCCAGATAATCATTAGAGCACCATACAGTGACTTTCTCGGGACCATTTTCCGCGTAGCTACGCGCTTGCGGGAACGCGCCACACTGCCTTTCGAGATCCGCAAAGACCCGATAGTTCCCTTCCTCTTGAAGCTGGTCGAGTTGATCACGAAAAAACCGCTGGTAGTTCATTTCAGTTCCCAACGGCTTCTTCTACGATCCCGGACAACAGGGTCTGAACCTTTTGCATTGGTCCATCAGGATAGCTTCGGTATCCAACCATCACACCATTGTCGTCTTCGGCTACAAAAATCCCATAGGGGCAGAAGCCAATATTCATTGGGTCGGCTTCCATGACCTCGCGCGAAATTTTTGCCGAGCAGAAAATGAAGATATCCGCGGCCGTAAATATTTGCTTGTCGCTGCCAACATCTGCGCCTGTTCGATTCAGCATTTCCCCAACATGGCTCACATAGTCGATGACCAGTCCCTGTCCCACAATCGCGGACTCGACTGCAAATGTCGCGTCATCAAAACTACCGTCGAAGGGGGTAGTGATGATCTCTTCTGCAAGCCCTTGGCTCGCCAGAACAGTGGAAAACGCGGCTGCGGCGATAAATTGTTTCATGGTTTTAGTCCTCCTCCTGAACCGCATTTTCTCAGATTGATCATCGGGGTCTTTGACACCGGTCAAAGCCCCCGAATGCCTCAACCAAACATGTCCGACGTGATACCGGCGTACCAACCCAGCGACTCTTCGTAAGTTGCTTTTCTCAAATCGGCATCTTCACCGGTTTGACTGATAAAGCCATCGACTTTCGCGATCTTTTCTGGCGTCGCCTCATAGGTTGCGCCAACCTTAACGCCATCATCGGTATCGATCAGCGACCAGCATGTGTTCGAGAACTTGGCCGGGAATACTTTAGATCCGGTCAACGCACCTCGTACCGCATTCGCACAGACCTTTGCCTGACTGTTTGCCGAAAAACCGGATTTCGGCATGTCACCCTGCTGGCTGGCATCACCAAGAACGTAGATATCCGGATCGGCCTTGGAGGACATGTCCGCAGCGTTTACTGGTGCCCAGTTGCCGTCGGTTACTCCCGCCATTTCCGCAATTCGACCGGCTTTCATCGCTGGGATCACATTGCAGGCATCGACCTTTGTCTCTTCGCCGTCGATGGTCACCGTCATTGCATCCGGACTCACGGATACATTGCCGCCACCGAAATCTTCGCCGATCCAGTCGACCATTCCTTCGTAATTGTTTCCCCAGCCCTCTTGGAACAAAGCCATTTTCGAGAATTTCGGCTTCGGATCGGCGACAATGATCTTTGCTGTTGGGTTGTTTGCCTTCAGCACGTGCGCCACCATCGAAACCCGTTCATACGGCCCGGGCGGGCAACGGTACGGGTTAGGAGGAGCGACCATCGCGAAGGTACCGCCTTCGGGCATCGCCATGATCTGCGCTTTCAAAAGCTCAGTCTGAGAACCAGCCTTGTACGCATGTGGCATCTTGTTTTGGGCCGATAGGTCCCAGCCCTCGACCGCGCCATCAACAAAGTCGATACCCGGGCTGAGGATCAGTTTGTCATAAGGAACTGACCCACCACCTGCCAAGGACACCGTCTTTGCGTCGCGGTCGACCCCAGTGGCCCAATCATGCACGACGTTGATACCGTAGTTCGCGGCAAGCGTGCCGTAGCTGTGGGCGATGTCCGATAGCTCCTGAAAACCTCCCAAATAAAGGTTTGAGAAGAAACAGGTATAGTAAGTCCGAGACGGCTCAATCAGCGTCACGTCAATCTCACCTTTGCTGTCCTTTGCAATGTACCGCGCGGCAGTTGCACCGCCTGCACCGCCACCAACAACCACTACACGGGGCTTGCCTTGAGCCAGCACCATCGGAGCGGATAGCCCGGCGGCCACTACCCCTGCGGCTCCAAGAAATACTCGTCTATTGAGTGTCATCGCGTTTCCTCCCCTTAGGCACTTTCATTCTGGATTATTGAAGTAGGCGGCCAATGCCGCGATCTCGTCATTGCTCAGCCGTCCAGCGATCATTTGCATGACCGGATGTGGCCGCTGTTTGTCCTTGTAAGCGTGCATGGCGACCACGAAGTCTTCGTCAGGCCAGTACACAATCGAAGGAATGCCCTCATCGCCTCCCTCAATCTGGTGGCATGTTGTACATTCGCTGCTGAGATATGCGCCGTACTCAGGATCTCCTTGTATCGCCAGGATCGCAGGATCGATCGAATGATCCGTGCCTTTCGCGGTTGGATCCGCTTCCGGGATATCTCGGGGATTGTCTGAAAAACCCCGCAAATACGCTATCACGTTGGCTCGGTCTTCCGGGTCGTTCAAACCGCGAAAACTCATCCTCGTGCCTGACGCAAATGAGCGTGGGTTTTCGATGTAGGCGGACAGAGTGTCAGCGTGCCATTCCAGACCCGAGCTACCTGCACGCACAAGGCTCTTGGAGTAATTAAACCCATCGAGGCCTGCGGCTTTCCGACCAAAAACACCGTTCAGATGCGGCCCGATTTTATTTTCGGCTCCTTCTCCAACCTGATGACAACCTTTGCATTTGGCAAACACCACTTTGCCAGCTTCAGCATCACCAAGGTCATCTGCCGCGTGGGTCGATGGCGCGATCGCAACCAAAAGTGTTGCGCAGGTTAGAATGCACGACCACCGCACGATCAGCTTCCGAAAGACTTGAGGTAGACGATCACGGCTTCAATATCGTCCGGTTTCTTTAGACCCGCAAATGACATGCGCGTGCCTTTCATGTAGTCCTTGGGTTTTGTAAGGAAGGCCGCCATTTCTTCTTCGGTCCAAACAAGACCAGCCTCGGCAGCTGTTTTCATAGCTTTGGAGTATTTGAACCCTTCAACCGACCCTGCGTTGGCCCCGATAACTCCGTTCAGCGCGGGACCCGTGCTGTCCTTAGCACCGTCACCAACCTGATGGCAGGACTTACACTTCTTGAAGACCTTCTCACCGGCTGCGAACAGTTCCGTAATCTGGTCAGCCTCGTCGATTTCCTGAACAGCCGGTGTAGCGGCAGCTTCTTCCTCAGGCCTTGGCGCTGCGGCTGGAATGAACGAGGGCCCTTCCGCCGTAAACGTCGGTAACTCGTCCGCACTGGCTTCATTCATGACCGAATTCGAACCGCCTTCTGGTGGTGTCTCAACCAGAAAGACAGAACGCATAGTAACCGCGGCCTCTGTTTTGCAGTTCTCCATGCAGGGCTCTTCTCGCCATTCTGCGTACTCAGTCTCAGGTCGCGTGTCGACGACAAATCCATCCTTGTTGTACATCCTGAATTCGGCGAAATTTTCATTGCTGAGAACGAAATCGTCATCCACCAGATCGTTGGAATAAAGGATATAGGCGACGATTGCGTAGGTCTCATCCGCCGTAAGCGTACCTGCTTCACCAAATGGCATTGAGCGGGAAATATAGTCCCAAGCGGTCGACAAATGAGGCCAATAAGACCCGATGGTTTTTACAGGATCCTCGTCGGCAAGCGTGTCGAATCCACCGGCCAGAACAGGCCAATTGTCCGCGCCCTCGGCAAACTCTCCGTGGCAGGACGCACACCGGTCGACAAACACTTCTTCTCCGGTCCAGACATCGCCTGATCCAACCGGCAAGCCACGCCCGTCGGGCAAGATGTCAACGTCCCAGGCAGCGATCTCTTCCTCCAATGCAGGACGTCCAAGCCCAATAGTACCGTCGCGAATGGGCGCCGGTGCAGTTAGGTTCGCACCATTTGCAACCCGTTCCGCGGCGGCCGCTTGGATTTCTTCGACTATAGTCTCGAGTTCAGCCGCTCGACTGGCCTCCGCTTGCGCGTTTTCTAGAGCTGATGCTGCATGCGCTTCAACCTGACCTATCCGGGTTTCCAAAGTGTCTATCTTCGACTGGCCGTAGTTCCGATTGGCAAATACAAACGCGGCCGCAAGCACCAAGGCTGTGCCACCAAATACGGGCAGGAAAACATGACTAAGAGACTTCGACATTCTCAGCGATCCCTTCTGCGCTCACGTACCAAGTTTGGATACAGTTGTTGTGGTAGACCGCGTTTTCTCCGCGCTTTTCGCGTAGCTGGTCTTTGGTTGGCTGCACATAGCCAGTCTCGTCTATCGCCCGGGCCTGTAACAACATTGGTGCTCCGTCCCAATTCGTATCGAGATAGAAACGCGTCAAAGCCTTGCTGTCGCCCTGCTTGCCAAGACGCGCCGTCTCCCAGGTGATCCCACCGTCCTTGGACACATCGACCCGCGTAATTTGCCCGTGGCCTGACCAAGCAAGCCCGGAAATGACCAAAGGTCCCGGTCCGTGTTTGATCGGCATTTGCGGGCTGGGTGAGGTGATGACGGATTTTGCATCCATCACCCACGTCCATTTCTGGGCTGTGCCATCAGCGTAGACATCAGTGTATTTTGATGTTTCTTCGCGGCTTTCGACCGCCATATCGACGACCTCAATGCGGCGCAGCCACTTGACCCACATGTTGCCTTCCCAGCCAGGAACAACCAGTCGCACCGGATATCCATGCTCCATGCGCAGCGCTTCACCATTTGCCTTGAAAGCCACCAACACGTCATCCAGCGCTTTTTCCATCGGGATGGAGCGGCCATTTGATGACGCGTCTGCGCCTTCAACATAGACCCATTTGTCTGGTGAGAAATCGGCGCCTGCTTCCTGCAACAGCGTGCGCAGAGGAACGCCGGTGTATTCCATGTTATGAATCATGCCGTGCGTAAATTGGACGCCATTGAGTTGAGCACCAGCCCACTCCATACCGGTGTTCGCCGCGCATTCGCAGAAATACACATGGTTTTCGCGCGGGAAACGCTCAATGTCTTCATAAGTAAACACAAGCGGGCGATCGACCAGCCCGTTGATCATCAGGCGATAATCCTCTTTGCGCAGCTCAATCGCGCCCGAATGATGACGCTCAAAAGCGCATCCTTGCGGAGTGATCGTACCATCAAGGGCGTGGATCGGTGTGAAGTTGATCGACGAAATCGGAGAGGCGGTCAGCCATTCCACGTTGCGCCGAACGACATGAGATTCGAAACTGATCGGCAGGCCATAAGGTGACTCATCGACACCGGCACCCGTATAAGACGCCCAATCCTGAAGCTCTGTTATCAGTGGATCGGGCGTGTCTGCCGCTGCCGCACCCGCGACTGATCCTGCGGCGACCGCAGCACTGCCTTTCAGGAAGGCCCGGCGGGACGGTTTGAACGCGTCATCCATATCTCTTAGGTCTCCATCTGTTTCTTAAGCGCCGACAACATCGACACTGGTGTTCTCTTCCACCGTTACGGTGCCAAGGTTGCGAATGTGGTTTTCGACGACATCCCAGATCGGCGGACCCTCAGTGCCTTCGTTGACACTGGCCCAACCAGCCACGACGTAGGTTTTCGACGGATCAATCGCTTCACCCGTTTTGAGCAGGGTCATTTCGCTGATCCGCTGCCCTTGTGGTTTGGTCACATCGATGCGGTAGCCAAGCCCACCGACGCGGACCATATCGCCGCCCTGCTGGTAGTAGGGGTCGGGATTGAACAGGTTGTCACCGACATCCTCGAGGATCACATGGATGAATTCGCCTGTCATTTCTGTGCGATAGGCATTGGGATACGACATCGATGTGACGTTCCAAATGTCCTCGCGCGTGATATCCTGCCCAGGCAGTATTGACGGCCCCCAACGGACGCCGGGCGACATCGCGATGTCTGCCTCACGCTCATTGATCAGAGCATCGCAAATCAGGTCATCCCAGGTGCCGTTAAAGTTGCCACGGCGGTAGAGCAACGAATCCGTTTTGCCAATCACCTCACTCAGCGCAGCCTCGTACGGCGCGCGCTGATCATTTATCAGAGCAGTGATCGCAGGATCAGGAGCGATGACGTCAGAGAAGATCGGGATCAGCTTGTGCTTCAGCCCCATCATCTGCCCGTCCCTCACGTCGAGATCGACGCGGCTAACGAATTTTCCGTTCGAGCCAGACGCAATGATATGCGTTTTACCGACCAGAACCGGCTCGGGTAGCGCGTCATGCGTGTGACCGCTTAGGATCACGTCGATCCCTTGCACCTGACCTGCCATCTTCTTATCCACGTCAAAGCCATTATGGCTGAGGACGACGACGACATCGGCACCGGCATCGCGAACCTCGTCCGCCATTACCTGCATGTTTTCATCCCGGATACCGAATGAATATTCTGGGAACATCCAGCCTGGGTTCGCGATGGGCATGTAAGGAAACGCTTGCCCGATAACAGCAACCTTTGCACCGCCCCGATCAAAAAACTTGTAGGGTTGGAACAATTCTGCAGGTTCGTCCCACTCGGCATCAAAGATGTTTTGACCCAAGGCCGCAAAAGGCAAGCTTTCGACGATTTCGTTAACCCTGTCGCTGCCCAACGTGAACTCCCAATGGAAGGTCATAGCATCGGGTTTCAGCGCGTTCATGACATTGACCATGTCCTGACCGGCCGTCTGATAGCAGGTGTATGAACCGTGCCAGGTATCGCCCCCATCCAATAAAAGGGCATCAGGACGGTCAGCACGAATGGCGTTGATGACAGTTGAGACCCGGTCCAATCCACCAACCCGACCGTAGGTCTTGGCCAGCGCAGAGAAATCATTGTAGGTCAGCGCATAGGCCGACGGGCTTCCATCTTCGATCCCGTACGCCTTGCGGAAAACCGCCCCCGTGACATGCGGCATCTGCCCTCGCGCATCGCCAATACCAAGGTTTATCTCGGGTTCACGGAAATAGATCGGCTTGAGTTGCGCGTGGATGTCGGTGACATGGATCAGGCTGATATTGCCGAAGGTCTCGAACTCCAGCAATTGATCCTGCGTTAGGCTTTGCTGCGCGGCAAGCTTGGCCCATTTGCCAAACCCGGACGCCCCGTACAGAGCCGAAGCTGCCATTGAAACCTGCAAGAAGTCACGTCGAGAAATCATCTATCAGCTTTCCTATAACACATATAAATGTGTGAATGTTATATGCATGAAAAACCCGCGCAGGACAACGCCCGCGCGGCTCGTTCGTTATTGACGTACAGCAGGAGTTTCGACTGAAAGCCCGTTGCCACGCGAGGCCACATAGAGCTCAAGCGCGCGAAACTCGTCCGATCCTTCGGCAAAAGTTTCCGCCCGCGTATCGCGAATACAGCCGCGGAAACGATTGTGGCGCGAGATCAGCTTGGCCTGTTTCAGACGATACGTCGGGAACCCGTTGATCATACCTTGGCTCAGGTGGTCGGCGCGGATCATGTTGCCCCAGTTGTCTTCATGACAATTGGCACAGCTCAACTCCAGCTGACCATAGCGGGTATAATACATCTCCTTGCCCTGCTCCCAAAATGGGGCGGCATCGCCATCAATCGCTACGTTCATAGGCAACCCGCGTGATTGCAGACCGATCAAAGCGACCATGCCCTGCATGTCACCCCCGGACCATTTCCAGGCATCGGCTTCCATGCGGTCCGTGCGGCACTTGTTGATCAGATCTTCCATGACGACCAACTTACCAGTTTCGGCATCCACCTTCGGCATGGACGCCTGCAATCCCTTGAAGCTTTCCACCCCATCGTGGCAAGAGGCACAGCTCTCGCCAGCGGCACCATCAACGGTCCCGAAGAGATCGGCGGCCTGATCGACGAAGATCATTGCGGGGTTGTCGAAGTCATCAAGTTGAAGCGCTTGCGTTTCATCCGTGCGAAAATGCCAACCCGAGTAGATCGTGTCCAAATTTTCTAGATGTGCCGGAGCTTCAGTGACCGAGGTCATGTCCAACTCATCATTGATAACCAAATTGTCTTCGTCCGGTCCAGCCATCGCTGCAGCCGGGAAAACCAGAATTGCCGCGATCGCCGTAAGTGCCTTGGTATTCATTGCGTTCCTCCCTTGGTGGATCAGCGCCAACTCCTCCTACCAGCGCTGATCTGCCTTAGTGTTCGAGCCGTCAGGCGATCTCGATCGTTTTTTTCTCATCGTAAACAGAGCCGTCATCATCGTACCAAGTGAAGACAAACTCACCGGCGTCGGGCACAGTCGCTTCGAACTGGAAGTACGGGTTGGTCGAAATCGCCGGCTCCATCGTCACATCCACCACCATTTCTCCATTAAACTCGCAGGTGAAACGGTTGATGATCGAACGCGGGATGACGTTGCCTTCTTTGTCCTTACGCTGGCCGCTTTCCATCTTGTGGCTGATCAGTGTCTTGATCGTTATGGTTTCACCAGCTGCGGCTGTCTTTGGAACCTTGACGCGGGGTTTTACACCGGATGCCATTGGTTAATCTCCTGTTCTTCAGGGCGCGTGGCGATCAGCCGCCGCAGCCGCCGATTGTCACTTTTACGGTCGCGGACGCTTTGGCAAAGCTGCCATCTGCCATCTTCGCCACGGCAATGACGTCCTGCGTTCCGGCAAGACGGATGCGGGTTGATGCGGCTTGTTCAGCCGCCAATGGGCCGAAATTGAATGTCGCGACGCCCGGTTCGGGGTTGCCTGCAGCCACGATCAGAATTGCAGCGGCACCCGGGGCACTCACTTCGATAGGTACAGTATTTCCGTTTTCTGCGATTTCCGGTGCAGTCAACGTAACACCGCCATCAGCCACATCTGCCCCGCCTGTAAATGCCGCAATGGCATCTTCAGCAGCTGCATTTGCCCGAAGCGGCATAATTGTCAGGAACGCGGCGCCCAGCCCAAGGGCCAGTGTCTCGCGGCGAGAGAGTTCCATTTTCAATCTCCTTTGATTCTTCGAAAATCTGCGCCTGAAAGCGCAGCTATTCTTCTTTCAGGGTCGCAAGAAACGCGACCACGTCCTCAATTTCTTGTGCTGTCAGGATCGACGTCAAAGGCGCGGTTGGGGCTTTTCCGGTATAGGCGTCGCCCGGGCGGATATAACCGTCATCCTTGTAGAACGCAGGCATCACCGTGCCTTCGAACGTCATCTTGGCATTTGCGACCAATCCGCGAAGTTCTGCTTCGGTCCAACGATCACCGGCGCCATCCAGCATCGGACCAACTTCGCCATGGAACGGGATGTCAGCCAAAGCCGAAACCGCGTGGCACGCAACGCAGTTGCCTTTTGACTTGTCCCCAACGATAAGCGCGCCATTCGCCGCGTCGCCAGCAGCACCGGTCAACGAAGCCTCAATGGCACCATAGTCGTCATAGGTTACGTCTTGCGGGTCTGTTTCTGCCGCAATTGCGGCAACGCCTGTCATTGCGCAGACCAATGTTAAGAGTCTCAGCTTCATGATCCCTCCCATTTGCTAACGCGCCGACGGCGCCTTGCGACCCAAAGCCTTGTGTACCGTAGTCGACGAGTGCCGCTTGTCGCAACATTAAATTCATAATAATGAATTTTTTTATTTATAATGGCAGCGTTCAATCCTGGGAAACATTGTTTCGCTCTTGAATGCGCCGCGCATGATAGCGTTGGAAATCTTCACCATTTTCAAGCTCATATCGTTTTTCCTCGACCCAGGTGAAAAGGTCTAAGGTTGTTCCTTTTGAGAACGCTCCGGGCATAACAGCGACCGCAGCATCGATGGCTGTAGCGTCCTCTGGCACCTCTTCCGGCAGGAATACGAGCGTCGGGGTGAACAGAATCCCCCATTTTCGCATCAGCGCTCTTTGCTCATTCTCTTCACCGTCAAAGTCGATGGCCGTGGTGCTGCCATGCAAATCTAGTTGGACGACAAAGAAATTCTCTTCGATGAACGCTGCAAGGTCAGGCTGGGGGAACACTTCTTCATGCATTTTCTTGCAATAGATGCAGCCTTGTTGCTCAATAAATAAAACCAACCGCTTGTCTTCGCTTGACGCCTCTTCAAGATCCTCACGAAGGTCTTTGAAGGTGTCGCGCATCCACGGAGTTTTATGCATACCGTCGTCGCCCAGTTCAGCGGCGGAAACTGCCCCGCCGATCAGACAAGCGATCAATAATGACAAAACTCGATTCATGTCTTCCTCCCGAGTTATCCAATGGCTGCAAGCCAAGGCATATGGTCGAGCATCCATTGTGCGATGTGATTGATGGAGTTGGTTGCGATGAGGATGCCGAAGAGCACCAGAAAGCCACCCATTGCCATTTCGATGAGGGGCAAGTGCTTTCTGAACCGTGCCATCCACTGCATGAAGGGGCGGACCAGGAAGGCCGCCAGAACAAACGGTGCGGTCATTCCAACACCGTAGACGAATAGAAGCACCGCTCCACGCCAGGCCGTTTCGGTTCCGGCCGCTGTGAACAGGATTGCAGCGAGCACCGGCCCAACACAGGGGGTCCAGCCAAAAGCAAACGCCAATCCAAGAACATATGCTCCAACAAGGCTCACATTTGATGTATCACCAACATCCGCACGAAATTGGCGATACAGGAACCCGATGCGGATAATCCCCAAGAAATGCATGCCCATCACAATGATGATGGCCGCAGCGATCCAACGCAGGATGTCGAAATACTCTCGTACCAGCTGCCCGAATATCGAAGCCGTCGCACCTAGCGCCATGAAGATCGTTATGATCCCGGCTGCAAATGCTATCGCAGAAAGCGTTGCCTTGCGACGAACGCCGCCGGGAATTGTAGAACCCGCAGATATCTGATCAATCCCGACACCGGCCAGATAGCTGAGATAAAACGGTACTATAGGTAGGATGCAGGGCGACAGGAACGACAATAGCCCTGCAATTAAAGCTCCCGCAAATGTAATGTCGAGCATGGTCAAACCTGTCCTGGCACGCTATCATTCACACATTCAAAATAATAAAGATATGTCGCTGCGGTCAATCGGAGCTTGAGATGCGCCACCTACTTCTACTTTTGATTGCAATTACGTTGTTTGTTTCTCCCGTGGTTTCACGGGCAGAAATGACTCTTCTGATGGCCGAAGAAGATGGGTGTATGTGGTGCGCACGTTGGGACACCGACATCTCGGAGATCTACCCCAAGACACCGGAAGGACATGCCGCTCCACTTCAACGCATCGATATCCACGCGGCCGTGCCTGAAGGCATCGCATTGGAGCGGCCTCTCTACTACACGCCAACCTTTGTTCTGCTGGACGATGGCCAAGAGGTCGGCCGGATCGAAGGCTATCCCGGCGAAGATTTTTTCTGGGGGTTGCTGGGCGTTTTGCTGCGTGACGCTGGGGTACCGATTGAGAGCTCTGGATAAACTGCGGCGCATTACATAAACTGTTATGAATGCGTGAAGCTATGAAAGCGAGGCGATCTTGTTGGACAAATCTTCGAAACTGCCTGTGTTCTCCCCGGACATGTGCGCCGAAGACATGGACAGAATGATGGAAAATGCTCAGACGGCGTCAAGTTTCCTCAAGGCAATCAGCCATGAAGGACGCTTGATGATATTGTGCTATCTGTCCTCGGGTGAAAAATCTGTCGCGCAGATGGAAGAAATGCTCTCGGCACGCCAGGCCGCCGTGTCTCAACAACTATCTCGCCTACGCTTTGAGGGCTTGGTCAAAACGCGACGCGAGGGGAAAACGATCTACTACAGATTGGCGGATGATCGATCGACACAGATCCTGGAAGTCGTTTACGATCTGTTCTGCAGGGAGAAATAGAAGCCGCCAAAACACCCGCCAGCTTTGGGAGGAGACTGGCAATGTTTGAAGCATTGGGAGACGCCAACGCCGTCGCCCTGATCGGTTTGATCGGTGGCATTGTGTTGGGCTTGGCCGCACGCATTGGCCGTTTTTGCACGTTGGGTGCAATCGAAGACTACCTTTACGCAGATGATGACCGGCGGCTGCGTATGTGGGCAATTGCGATTGGCGTAGCAATTGTCGGCAGCCACTTAGCTATGGCTTTAGGTTGGCTGGACCCTCTTGGAACAAGGTATCTTGCACAGACCTGGAACCCACTTGGGTCGATAATAGGTGGTCTCATGTTCGGTTACGGAATGGCCATCAGCGGAAACTGTGGCTATGGCGCGCTGGCAAGGCTTGGAGGCGGCGACCTTCGATCATTCGTCATCGTTTTGATTATGGGTCTTTCTGCTTACGTTGTCATGTCCGGGCCCCTTGCATATTTGCGCGTATGGGTCTTCCCCGAGGAAATGGATCTTGAAGGCCCTCAGAGCATTAGCTTCCTTGCCGAACAACTGACCTCTATCCCAGCTTGGCTCATTGGCGCGGTCATCGGCATTGCGTTGGTGATTTTCGCCTTGGCAAACCGGCGCTTCCGCCGCGCTCCCGCACAGGTATTTTGGGGATCTGTAGTTGGGCTGGCGATCGTATCAGGGTGGCTCGGCACGAATTGGGTTGCGACGCACGGTTTCGATGGTGAACCGGTTCAAACCCATACCTTCGCCGCACCACTTGGCGACACGTTATTCTACCTCATGACAGCGTCCGGAAACACTTTGTCCTTTGCGGTCGGATCAGTCTCCGGCGTTCTCATTGGTGCATTTTTGGGGTCCTGGTCCAAAGGTCATTTCCGATGGGAAGCATGCGAGGATCCACGCGAACTCAAGCGTCAAATGCTCGGCGCGGCGATTATGGGGCCAGGTGCGATCATCGCAGTCGGTTGCAGCGTCGGACAAGGTATTTCTGCCTTCTCACTATTGGCCTACAGCGCGCCTGTGACATTCGCTGCCATCTTCGCCGGTGCGGCGCTTGGCTTGAAACAACTCATGTATGGGTTGTCTTTCATAACTGAGCGTTGAGGTCACAGTTCAAACAAGAATTCACGTGTGAAGGACGTTTTCGGCAGTTCTCTTTTATTCAGAAAGCGATTGCCTTTGATGGACATATCGGCACGAGACGTTCATTAATCAAATGCGCTTATACGTTAGCTATGCGAACCAAAGCGCTCGTTCTGATCACGTTCACAAACCAAGCTGATCTTAGTCACTCGCTCGCTTCTGCAATGAGCGTTGTCCACGCATCGTGCTGGGACAAGAAAACCCTGCCGTTCAGACCGTCGACAATATGAGACCGTTTGAGTCTGTCCATAACAGGACCCTTAACTTCGGACAGATTTAGTCCAACGCCAAGCTCCCTAAGGCGGTGATTGATCGCCTCGAGAGTTTCCAGCGCTGAGTAGTCCACTTCGTTAACGGCGGAGAACATCAAAACAACATGTTTGACCTTCGTCCGGTCGGCAAGGCGACTGAAGATCAGTTCTTCCAGAAAGCCGGCGTTTACAAAGTAAAGACTCTCGTCGATGCGCAGCGTTAGCACCGTAGGTACGGTTTCGACATCGTGGCGCTGGACATTTCGAAAGTGCTCTGTCCCGGGCACGCGGCCCACTTCCGCAACATGCGGTCGAGACGTCTTGTACAAATGCAAAAGTATTGAAATCGCCACTCCAGACGCGACGCCGGCTTCGACACCCAGACCGAGCGTCAGCAAAACCGTTGCTGATACCGCGATGAAGTCTGCACGGGAATAGTCCCATGTTCTGCGAAATATTGAAAAATCCACGAGGCTCAGAACCGCCACAATGATTGTAGCGGCCAACGTGGCGTTTGGCAGGAAATACACCAATGGTGTCAACGCCAAGGCGGCGATTGCGAGGCCAAGCGCAGTATAGGCGCCAGCAGCTGGAGTTTCAGCGCCAGCATCGAAATTGACGACTGATCGCGCAAATCCCCCCGTGACCGGGTAGCCTCCGGTGAACGCTGCGGCTATGTTGGCTGCGCCCAGTCCAATGAGTTCCTGGTCCGGATCAATCCGTTGACGTTTCTTGGCTGCCAAAGTTTGCGCGACTGAGACGGATTCGACAAAGCCAATCACTGAAATCAGGACCGCCGGAACCAACAGCGCTGCAAGCAAGTCGGGCGCAAATACTGGCAATGTAAGCGGCGGCAGGCTTTGCGGGACTTCCCCAACGATTTTCACACCCATTTCGACAAGATCTAGTGCCCAAACAGTAACCGTAGTGGCAACTACGGCGGCAACAGGTCCCGCCTTCGTTAGAATATCGGCAAGCGCCGCCGGAGCACCCAACCTCAATAACCCGGGTTTTAACCATTGGCGGGCCCAAAAAAGGAAGGCTGTCGCACTGAGGCCCATGACAAGCGTAACCCAATTCACCTCGTGCAAGTGCGCTGCAATCGATGCGACAATCTCGAGCAATGTATGTCCGTGCGCATTCACACCCAAAATGTGCTTGAGTTGGCTGGCAGCGATCAAGATCCCAGATGCTGTGATAAACCCGGCGATCACCGGGTGGCTCAAAAAATTAGCCAGGAAGCCCAGCCGCAAGAACCCCAAAAGCAACAGGAAACTGCCAGAAAGAAATGCGAGGGTCAGTGCCGCAACCGCGTAACCTGCCGTGCCTTGTTCAGCAACCTGACCGACAGCCGACGCTGTTAATAGTGAGACAACGGCAACCGGGCCAACCGCTAAGGCGCGACTGGTTCCAAATATTGCGTAAAGAAGAATTGGCGCGATGGATGCATACAGCCCTGCTTCTGGAGGCAATCCAGCCAAGAGCGCGTAGGCCAAGGATTGGGGTATCAGCATGATGGTGACGATCACCGCCGCCATCAGATCGTTAGAAAGCTCTGCCCGTCCATAGCTGCGAGCCCAACTCAGAACCGGCAGATATTGCGCCGTCCGCATCCTTACCTCCCGCTACGCCGCAGTGTCTCGTCGTGCGTGCCACAGCGTTGCAGCGCGCTGACCGCTTCGGCAGTAGCCAAGGACAGGCTCGGACAGCTCTGCCAACGCCTCAGAAAATGCAATGTGGTTCGCTTCTGTTGCGCCGGAGGGTTTAACCGGCACATAGCGAGCTTGCAGACCTTGCGCCTTGGCGCATTCTTGGATCTGGCTAAAAGTAGGCTGCTCCTTATGTTCGCCGTCAGGACGCACACAGATTAGCGAGCGAAATCCAAGCGTTTTGACTTCCGCCAAGTCATCGGTCTCCAATTGACCGCAAGTACTGAAGTCGTGGGAAATTTGGGTGATTTCCATCGCTCTCATCCTTTCAAAATCAGAGTTTGTTGACCGGAACCTTGAGCATGGGGTTGCCGTCCACGTCCGTTGGCACTTCACCCGCGCGCATATTTACTTGAAGAGATGGGATGATCAGCTTCGGCATTTCCAGCAGAGCATCTCGTTCAACTCGGAACTTGACGAACTCTTCTTTTGATTTGCCACCACCAACGTGGATATTGTGGGCTTTCTCATTGCCGACAGTTGTTTCCCAGGCGATGTCGCGCCCGTCTGGTCCGTAGTCATGGCACATGAAAAGTCGTGTCTCGTCCGGCAAGCTCAGGAGTCTTTGAATGCTATCGTAAAGCGTTGCTGCATCGCCGCCGGGAAAATCTGCGCGCGCTGATCCCCCATCCGGCATGAACAAAGTATCGCCCACAAAAGCCGCATCTCCTGCGACATGTACCATGCAAGCCGGCGTATGGCCGGGGGTGTACATTGTGAACACCTGCATATTGCCAACCGTGTACGTATCGCCGTCTTCGAAAAGCTGATCGAACTGGCTGCCATCACGCTGGAACTCGGTACCTTCATTGAAGACCTTCCCAAACGTGTCCTGCACGATCATGATTTTTGAACCAATGCCGATTTTTCCCCCAAGCTTTTCTTGGATATACGGCGCGGCACTCAAATGATCGGCGTGAACATGGGTCTCAATGATCCATTCCAAATTCAGATCTTGGCTTACGATCTGGTGGACGAGCTCGTCTGCGTGATCGTGAGTGATGCGCCCCGCCGCGTAGTCAATGTCCATTACGCTATCGACAATGGCACATGAATTCGAGGTGGGATCCTTCACAATATAGCTGATGGTGTTCGTTGCCTCATCGAAAAAGGCCTGAACGTCCGGCTTGATGTTCTTGTTCACGGGATACGTCATCTGATTGTACTCCAGGGAGGTTCAGGGAAATCGGTGACTAAGCCGCCGACTGAACAGGACGCGCGAAAAGGAGCCTGCGCAGTACAAACCCGGCAAGAACGGCAACCAGAAAGAGAACAACTTCCCAACGCCCGGTACCAAGTGCCGGTATCGCAGCGCCGGGGCAGAAGCCTGCAATTCCCCAACCGATGCCGAAGAGAGCCGAACCACCAACCAATCGCTTGTCTACGGCCGTCGCGTTTGGGATTTGAAAACGCCCAACAAAGAGCGGCGTTGTTTGCCGCCAGGCAAGTCTGTAGCCGAAGAACGTGACCAGGAGCGCACCACCCATAACAAAGGCGAGGCTAGGATCCCACGTCCCGGCAATATCGAAGAAATTCAAAACTTTGGCCGGATCCATCATGCCCGAAACAGCGATACCAACGCCAAAGATCAGGCCGGTAAACAAAGCAAACACAAGTTTCATTGCTTTATACTCCAAAGACGTGACGGATCAGGAAGACTGTGATTGCAGCTGTGACCATGAAGGTCGGCACTGCCACCAAAGAGCGAACAGACAGCCGAGATAGTCCGCAAACACCATGCCCTGACGTGCAGCCAGATCCGAGACTGGCGCCCAGACCGACGATCACACCGCCGATCACGATCATAATCGGGCTGACAGGTACTGTAAGTTCAGGCATTGCACCGGTCGCAGCGTAGATCAGGCCCGGTGCGAGCATCATTCCCACAACCAAGGCCGTTCGCCAGGCGAATTCCTCGCGGTTTTCTGGGAATGCCAAGCCAGACAATATGCCCGTTGCACCCATGATCCGTCCCAGTCCGAGCATCAAAAGCACGGATCCAAGTCCAATTGCGAGCCCCCCTCCAAATGAGGCGATCGGCGTAAACACGGTTTCCATCAGGCGTCTCCGGTTGTTCATGTTGCAACCTGATTACCGGTCGGCACCTCACTCTTCAGTGACAATGTCACTTAACGCAAAGAATTCATGCGCTGTTCGCCAAACGCTCCAATTGAGGTTTGTTCCGGAGGGTGATCCGCCCCCTCGTCTGAAGGATAAGTCCTCGCTTTTGAAAATCATTCAGTATGCGTGAAACGACCTCACGCGCTGTCCCTAACTCGTTTGCTAAAGCCTGATGCGTCGCCTGGATTTCGGAATGGCCTTCTCCTAGCGCCAAAAGGCGCTCTGCCAGTCGAACATCCATTCTGCCAAAGGCGACATCGTCTACTACGCGCAAAAGATCAATCAACCGACGAGAATAAGCCGAGAAAACGAAACCGCGAAAACTGTCTTCTTCAGCAGCCAGCCTATCAAATGAAGTTTTAGGTAATGTGATAGCAGTGACGTCAGTCTCCGCAATACCCTCAGCATTATAAGCTTCCTCGGACAGCATGCAGGCGGTGGTCAGCACGCAGCTCTCTCCAGCTTCAACGCGATACAGCACGATTTCTCGCCCGGCATCAGAACTTTGAGAGACGCGTATGCGACCGGCATGCAAAAACATCAGACTGTCCGGGATGTTGTCGGGTCCAAAAACTTGCTGACCCTGCTTGTATGAAACCACGCGTGCTTCATGTAGAAGCTTATCCCTGACCCGCCGAGGTAGATTTCTGGTGCCAAGAAAGCTTTCGGTCCAATCTCCCTTCAATTTATGTCCTATGCTCTGTGCGTTCGGTTCACTGGTTCCCTACAAAGATGCGGTGGCACGCGATCTGGATCAATGGCTCTCTTCGTTTTTGTAACCAGCTGGATCCGAGCATCGCCCAACATTGACCCGCCCGACTTGCCATTAACGCACGGCTCAGCGCTTTGGCCGCTTCGGGGCTCGAAGCAGACATTCGCTACACTCGGCATGAGCGACCGCTTTGCGGACAAAGCCGACACTCATCGACACAACTTTCACTGCACTGAAAATGCGTGACTAATTCGGTGCACACCAGAACATATCAATGCGGCCTCCAGCTCGAAAACACGTTGTAGTTTCTGGTTATTACATCGCGCTATAGCAGCGGCGCTGGATGAAAATTCTCTCACGGCATTGTTGCTTCAAGAACCAATAGTTGCCGATAGTGTTTAGCTTAGCCGCCGCAATCTTGTTGAGCGGGAGATACAATCAAAAACTGGATTTCAGTTGTTGGTGAGTCTAATCTACCCTGTTTAGGGAGGGGCGTGCATGAAACGAAGACTTGCTGCAATATTTGCAGCAGATGTCGTGGGTTACTCGCACCTCGTCCGCGCGAATGAAGAACGGACGTTAGAGCACTTGCGCGAACTACGGCAAAACGTCATCGAGCCCGCCTTTGCAAAACACGAAGGTCGAGTGGTCAAATGGATGGGCGACGGAGTACTGACGGAGTTTGCAAGCGCTGTCGACGCGGTTTCATGCGCCTACGATATTCAAAAATCCATCCATTCACGCAACGGAAACTTCCCAGTTGATGAGGAGATTATTTTTCGCGTCGGCATCAATATCGGTGACGTCGTCGTGGAAGGCGACGACATTCATGGCGATGGGGTCAACGTGGCCTCAAGGTTGGAGACACTTTCCGATCCTGGCGGGATTTGCATTTCGGCGTCAGTCCATGAACAAATCAAGCACCGCCTGAATGTGCATTTTCAAGACGCGGGTGACCAGCTAGTTAAAAACATCGTTGAGCCAATCCGCGTCTGGAAATGGGTGGGCGAGGCGAATGATGTCAAAACTATTCAAAAGCCCACATCGGATTCAGAACTAATTTCGGCCCCTCGCCTGCCAGACATTCCGTCTTTAGCTGTTTTGCCATTTGACAATATGTCAGGCGATGCCGAGCAGGAGTACTTCGCAGACGGCATGACAGAGGACCTGATCACCGACCTCTCAAAATTGTCTGGCTTGTTAGTTATCGGTCGCAACTCTTCTTTTGTTTACAAAGGCAAGGCAGTAGATCTGAGACGCGTCGGCAAGGAGTTGGGTGTGCACTATGTTCTTGAGGGCAGTATCCGTAAGGCAGGCAACCGGGTTCGCATGAACGCTCAGTTAATTGAAACAGCGAATGGAAGTCACGTCTGGGCCAATCGCAGAGACGGAACGCTGGAAGATATTTTTGACCTGCAAGACGAGATTACAAGAGAAATTGTCGACGCGCTGTCTATACAATTGCGGGAAGGCGAGGAAAATCGTCTTGGCAGTCAATACACAAAAAACACTGAAGCGCGTGACTGGTTTCTCAAAGGCCGACTGCGCTATCGTGAACCGGGTCCGCAAGCCAACGCCGAAGCGCAGGTAATATTCACCAAAGCTTTAGAAGCTGACCCAAACTTCGCCTATGCTATGGCCGTTAGAAGCTACTTAAAATTCCATGCTTGGTTCTTCAAGTGGAACAGCCACCACAATGCGTTCGACGAAGCATTGGCTGAGGCCGAACGTGCCGCCAAGATAGACCCAAACCTTGCTGCCGCCCACGCGTTTCTGGGTTGGATGCATATGTGGGGCGATGGGTTCGAAAGAGCTCTTTCTGAGCATGAAACAGCCTTATCATTGGACCCTAATTCCTCTGATGGACATCTGTGGCAGGCTTCTTCACTTATCTACGCGGGAACACCGGAGTTGGCAATTGCGCCAATGGACCGGGCTATGCGGCTAGAACCACATACTCCGCCCATTTACCTTCTTAATTATGGTCACCTAATGTTGCAGCTTGACCGTTATGAAGAAGCTATCGAACACTTGCAGGCAGCAATACGAAACGCGCCTCAGTTTCCTATGAACTATATATTTTTGTCGGCGGTAAGAACGGCGCAGGGAAAATTACAAGAAGCAGAGGAAGCCGGTTCGATACTTCTCGAATTGATCCCTGTAGCTACGGTATCCACGCTGAATTCCCAATTGCCCTATGCAAAGGAAGAGCACAGACTAAAGATTGTGGCGGGCCTGAAAGCCGCAGGATTGCCGGATTAATGAGACGTAAAGAAGCCCGTTCGAGGCTCGATGCGGTCATTTTCTAAATCGTGGCAGATGTCTACTTTGAAGACATTGCAGGCTTTTTCTTTGTGGCAAACAATCCTTAGCCTAAAGTGGTTGCAACACGACGTGACCTTCATCGGCTCTCCACTGGATTAATCAATATGGCAAAGCATACCGTCTATCATATCCCTGTATGCCCCTTTTCTCAGCGTCTTGAGATTCTGTTGGCACTTCGAGGTCTGCAAGATGCAGTTGAATTCCGCGTCGTGGACATCACGAAACCTCGCGATCCAGAGCTTCTAAGAAAAACACGAGGAACAACGGCGCTTCCAGTTCTCGAAACCGCAGAAGGTCAGATTGTAAAGGAAAGTCTGGTTATTCTTCGTTACCTTGATGAAGTACTTGAGGGGCCAAAACTACGGCGCTCTGACCCCGGCGAACATGCAGTGGAGTCTATGTTGATTGCCAAGGAGGGTCCATTCACGATGGCAGGCTATGTCTATGTCATGAACCAGGACCAAGGGCAGAAAGATGCGCACAACGAAAAGCTGCTTGCACTGTACCGCGATCTCAACGACTTCCTGCTTGCCCACAATCCGGACGGGGTATTCTTATTTGATGAATTCGGATTAGCAGAGGCGGTTTTTACGCCGGTATTCAAGCGTTTTTGGTTTCTTGACTACTATGAGGATTTCGAATTGCCGATTGGCGACGATTATGCCCGTGTCAAAAAATGGAGAGCTGCCTGTTTGAAACACGCAGCGACTGATCAGGTGACGGAAGAAGAGATTCTTAAACTATATTATGATTACGCACTGGGCGCAGGGAACGGTGCTTTGGTGGACGGTCGAAAAATGTCCAGCTTCACGTTTGAACCACATTGGAAAACCAGACCTATGCCTCCGCGGGACAAGTATTCTGGATCGGTTTCAGACGAAGAACTTGGTTTGGTTGTCGCCAATGCGGGACTAGGACCAGCCCGCACAAATTAGGCTTACCTAAATCCAACCTCCTGATGGCATTCATCATGGGTGAAAGCTCGCCCTATGCAATCGGCTTCAGGAGGTTGGAAAGAACTCTACAAATCACTTTTTGCCTGCAGATCAAACGGAAGTTTCGTTAATGAAGCGAAAGTGGAGCGGCAAAGTTTTTGGATTTTCTCAAAGTAATGTATGATTTCAAATTGTTGGGACTTTAAAAGAGTATTTTATTGTTGACCGGTTCACACCCAACGTTGGGGGGACAAATTATGCATAAACTAATCATAGCTATTTCAGCTATTTCTTTTCCGTTTGCGGCGATGTCCGAACCGAGTTTGGAACGTGGTGAATACCTCGTCCGTGGTCCTGCGGCGTGCGGAAATTGCCATACACCTCAAGGACCAAGTGGGCCTGATATGTCCAACGAGTTGGGCGGTATGATGGTTGAAAAGAACGACATGATGGAGGCCTGGGCTGTCAACATAACACCCGGTAGCCGGGTTGCGGATTGGAGTGACGAAGAGCTTGCCCGAGCGATACGCGAAGGTATTCGTCCAGATGGTACGGTCATAGGGCCGCCTATGCCGATCGGCTTATATCGCGGCCTTAGTGACGACGACGTCATGTCGATGGTTATGTTTCTAAGAACAATGCCTTCGAGTGGCAATGAGACGCCCGGTTCAACGTATGGCTTTCCACTTCCTCCGGACTACGGTCCGCCGATTGATACCGTTTCAGCGCCACCACAAGGCGCAACTGTCGAATATGGCGCATATCTCGCAGGGCCAGTCGCGCATTGCACGGAATGCCATACGACATTCGGCCCCAAGGGTCCTATGTTCGAAACTCATCTTGGCGCAGGTGGGTTCGAGTTCCATGGACCGTGGGGGGTATCCGTCGCTCCCAATATCACCAGCCACGAAGATGGGTTGATCGGATATACGGATCAAGAGCTGAAAACCATGATCGTTTCGGGTGAACGCCCAGACGGGACACAAATGCAACCGCCGATGGGTTACGCCTACTATGCGACAATGGCGCCCGAAGACCTTGAGGCTATCGTGATGTATCTACGCACCATCCCGCCTCTACCCGATCCCTAATTTTTCGTACTAGAGGTCGCTAGGGGTGGCACATTGTGGTACAGCTATTTGTTTGGCGTCTGGGGGGGGGCTGAGCGAGATAGATCTTAGTGTTTTGGTGTCCGCTTTGGGCTCACTGCCGTCATCTGAGGCTTTTCTCTGGCTCAGGAGGTCGCCCAACTGATCGACAGCAAGCCCGAGGAGCCTTGGCTGGTTGTGTATCACAAGGGGGTCAAGAAGGGCGCCATTCCCGATCGGATCAGGGGGCTGCTCAGTTCAAACCCCGACCGTGTCAGCTTCCTCAACTGGGGCAAGCATCAGGGAACGAACGAGTACCGCCATGTCCAGAACGTCATATTGGCGGGTATGAACAACCACCCGGAGACGGACTATGAGGTGAAAGCGCGATACTACTGCGGCATCGCGAATGATCAGGAGGTATCCAAGACCCTCGTGGAAGAGATGGCGGCAGGAGAACACATGCACCACATCCTGCAGGCTTTGTGTCGATCCTCAGTCAGGCTGGGCAGTGGCTCTGAGTGTGGTCCCTGCAACGCCTACATCATCGCCCCGAAGCGGTCAGGCATTCGTAAGCTAATACCCAAGATTTTCCCCGGCTGCGCTATCAGGTCCTGGAAGCCCGGCAAGAGCAAGCCCAAAGGCAAGGTTCAAGAAGCGTTGACCTACATCGAGAGGTTCTTCGATGGCTATCCTGAAGGGACGCTGCCGTTCACCGAACTGCGATCCGCTCTTGGCTATGACGCTTCCAACTTCCGACGCCGCATCCGCAACCACGAAACCTTCAAGCTCGGGTTGGCAAAAATGGGGATTGAGGAAGTCACCGCAGGTAACGCTGGATACCGCAATGCTTTCGCAATGACGTGGGGAGGTATCGGCCTTGCACAAGGCCCCTGCTTCATTGCGGATGTTTGAGCCAGAAAAATGTGAGCGCCTCAACATATATCGGGGCGTTCGCACTTCCCCCCATGGCCTCTATGCAACCCAGCCCACCAGCAAACAACTATGTTCACAGCTCCAGCACAAGCAATGTGAGTACGCCCCCGGGAACCGCACTGGAACCGCCCATGCGTGGGGTCTTCGAGCCGCCGTAGCACAAACCGTAGTACACAACGCGCCTGTTGACCTTGGCTTGGCTGTCGCGATACCCCTTACTTTGCTGACGGGAGACCTGAAGAAGGTGCCTGTAACGGGAACAGAACACCGCCCCCGGGCACCATTCCCAACAGGTAAGCTACTGTTTCCCTTCAGCTTTAACTGGAGCTGACCAAGGGCGTAGTACATGCTGGAGCTATGCCGTTGCTTTCAGCCATTTGCTCAGCACTTCAAGCGGATAACCCTTACCATATCCATGCCCTACGCCTTCGGTTTGCCAACCGCCTATCTGGTCGACGATGTCAGACGGACACTCGACAGCGCGAAGCCTGTCACGCATCGAATGACGAAAGCTGTGCATAGTGCAACGGTTCGGTACATATGGCTTCATCCATTTATTCAGCGCGACACTGGCAGAATTAGCGTTCGTGGTTTTCGATTTGTTGTAGCGGGGAAAAGCGAACTGGCTGTCAGCGTTCTCAGAGAGCAAGCGCTTGGCGGCCCATAGTGACGCCCCGACCAGAGGCACCTTTCGGTTGCTACCTGATGTCTTCAGCCGACGCCAAGGATGCTCTTGGACAACTACGTGAGGCACTGGGTCATTCAGATCGAAATCCTCTTTGAGCAAACCCGCAGCTTCTGCAAGTCGCATACCTGTGTCCGAGACCAGAGCAACCAGCCATCGCAAGTCATCATCAAGGGACCGGCATTTGGATTGCAGAGAGCGGATCGCTTCGATTGGCATAGGTTCACGATCTTCGACACCGGCACTTCTGTCGTAGTACACACCAGCGAATGGGTTGGTCAGTGTGATACCGGCTTCAGAAGCAGCGAAATTGATGACTGATCTGACTGTCCCAAAGATGCGGGTGATACTGCTACCCGCCAATTCTCGCTTCACCAGCTCGTCGCGAAACGCATTGGCATCCGCCTTGGAATAGCTTCTGATGTCTTTGTCCCCGCAGACATCCAAGACGTAGCCACACGACCGCTCAGCAGCCCTGTGGAAGGTGATTGGACGTCCTTGCCCCTTCAGCTGCAGATAGACTGACACGGCTTCTGAGAGCATTACAGCGTCAACGCTGGCTTGATCGCTGCATGACATCGAAGACCCAAGCTCGGCGGCAGCTCCCATCCTCAGAAGATGCTTACCCGGTAGGTCTACGTCTTGGATGCGTAGGTGATACCAGTGTTCATCCAGTTGCTGAGCAGCTCTTTGCGCTCGGGACTTTGCGACCGCCGCTGATCTTGTCCGGAGCGAGAAGGATATTTTTCCGGTGGTATAGTGGTGATCGACGTCCTTCGGGACCCGTCGTGTGAAGTAGAAGACCCCTGCTTTCACAAATGAGAAGGGAACGGTTTTGTTCTCCAGCATGTACTACGCCCTTGGTCAGCTCCAGTTAAAGCTGAAGGGAAACAGTAGCTTACCTGTTGGGAATGGTGCCCGGGGGCGGAATCGAACCACCGACACGAGGATTTTCAATCCACTGCTCTACCCCTGAGCTACCCGGGCACGGGAACGGCTGCTGCCGCTGGGTGGAGGCGTTCTATGACTTGCCACTGGCAGTGTCCAGAGCCTTTTTTACATTTTTTCAATGCGGACGCGAATGAGCGGTTTCTTCGCCCTCAACATCGGCCTCAACGTCTTCCTCCCTCTGAGACGGGACCGCATATGAACCGTTCAACCACTTGGCAAGGTCCAGATCGGCACAACGTTTTGAGCAAAACGGGCGGTACGCCTGAACAGTGTCTTCAGCACAAATCGGACAGGTCATTTCAGCACCTCGCTCAGCGGCAACCGAGCCCGTCTGCGCTGCAATTCAAAATGCCCTAGCGGCGTCCAGCCTGCCAGTGTGGTTTCGATCGGGTCGGTCTTGAAGGCCGAGCGTAGCGCGGATTCGAATCCTCTGCGGTCCTTCTTGGGCATCGGCGCCAGGTCAAGCGTGATCTGCCCTCCTAAACCCCGCACACGCAAGGCGCGGGCAAGCGCTTTGGCGCAGGCAAAGTTGGCCTTCGTACCCGCCGCCAGAGATGTATCGGCACCAGTGTTAACATCGACGGCGACCAATGCGCGTGTAGGCTGAATGTAGAGGCGCCCTCCGCCAGACAAAGGCTCAGAGATACCGCGGGCCGTGTCCAATGCCTCCAGCACGCCATGGGTGCCGAAACTACCTGCGCGGGTTTCGACCTCGGCCGGGTCGGTCCAGTCACGCCAGGCCAGAACATGAGGCCCGTCGCCTTCAAGCAGCAGTTCCGGCTCGGTTCCGGGGTCATTCACTACAGCGTCCGCGTGGGCCAGCATGGTGCTGATATCTTCAGCAATCTCACCCGCATCCTCACCCGCGCAGCACGAGCGCAGGATCAGGCCGTAATCACTGCCTTCCATCACCTCGTGCGCGATCTCAAGCAGGCGGTCACGCTCATCCTCATCGCGGATCGAGCGCGAGATGTTCAGGCCCGGCGCGTCGGGGGTGACAATCGCATAGCGGCTTTTGAACAGGACACGATCGGTCACGGGCAGGGCTTTGCCCGGCTCGGCATAGCCAGTCACCTGCACCAGCAGCAGCGCACCGGGGGCAAGCCCCTTGACCTGCCGCAGAAACGCGGGGCCGTCGGGCGTGGACAGGAACATGCCGCCCTGCCCTTTTACGGGCCGATCTGCGCGAGCACGGTAGATTGTGCCCGGTGCAGGCGCATCGGCGGCGATCAGGAAATCATCCAACTTGCCGTCGACCATCAACGCGGCCGCCTCGCGATCGTTGATGTGATCCAGAACGATAGTGCGACCCTTCATGAGACCTCACGATATAGGGGATAGCCGATGCCTTGCAAAAGGGCGGCGGTTTCAGACAGGGGCAGACCCACGATACCGGTGAACGAGCCCGAAATCCACGGGATGAACGCGCCAGCGGGGCCTTGGATAGCGTATGCGCCCGCCTTTCCTTGCCAGTCTCCTGTCGCCAGATAGGCGTTGATCTCAACATCCGATAGACGTTTGACCTTGACCTGTGAGACCACGTCGCGTTGCAGCACCCGATCCCCGCGTCGCACCGCGACCGAGGTAATTACCCGGTGGCGACGCCCGGACAGGGCGTGCAGAAACTCGGCCGCTTGGTCTGCATTTTCGGGCTTGCCCAGAATACGACGACCCAGCGCCACGGTGGTATCCGCACACAGCGTGATATCGTCGCCATCCGCTTGCACCGCCTGCACTTTTTCGCGCGTGATGCGGCTGCAATAGGGAACCGGAAGCTCGCCCTTCAGGGGCGTTTCGTCGATGTCAGGGGGGCGGATCGCATCGGGCTGCACGCCAAGCTGGGCCAACAGGTCCAGCCGCCTAGGGCTGCCCGATCCGAGGATAAACGCCATGAGAAAAGGCGTTACTTGAAACGGTAGTTGATCCGACCCTTGGTCAGATCATAGGGGGTCATCTCGACCTGAACTTTGTCGCCAGCCAGAACCCGGATGCGGTTCTTGCGCATCTTGCCTGCCGTATGTGCGATGATCTCATGGCCGTTTTCCAGCTCGACCCGAAACGTCGCATTAGGCAGGAGTTCCTTCACGACACCGGGAAATTCGAGCGTATCTTCCTTGGCCATGTTGTCTCCACATTTACGTTGCACTCGCAGAATCTGCGAGGATGTGCGCTTAAATGAGCCTATTTCGGGCTTATTTCAAGGCCGGAATCACGAAAGAGCAGAGATTGTGACCGATTCGACTCGGGGCGTTTGCTCATCCCAATGGGTTCGGTTCAGCACATGGCCATCAGCGCGGACCTCGGCAATAGCCGACAGGTCGATATCGGCGTAGGTCCAGCCGGGCTGGTTCAACTGTCCTTCGGCCAATACGCCGGTGCCGGGAAACCCTTTGTCCGGCGGGCCAAAGACGCCACCGGTGCCTGTGTTCATATCCACGGCCTCGGACCACTCGTTCTTGCCGACCAGCGAGGCCATGACCGTCACACACTGGTTTTCCAGCGCGCGCGCCATCGCGCCGATCCGCACCCGCCAATAGCCCGAGAGCGCCTCGGTGCATGAAGGTACAAGGATCAGGTCCGCGTCACTCAGCGCGCGACCCAGCAAGGGGAATTCGCTGTCATAGCAGATCAGAACACCGATCTTGCCCAGCTTGGTGTCGAACAGTTTCAACGGGCCGCCGGGGGCGATGTCCCAAGCCTCGCGCTCGAACCGGGTCATGATTTGCTTGTCTTGGTGATCCTGCTGGCCATCGGGTGCATAAAGCGCCGCGCGGTTCACCGGGCGACCCGGCCCATCCACAACCGGAGCGGACGCGCCCAGGATATAAGTGCCATATTCCCGCGCCAGCCGTTGATGTAGGGCCTGCGTATCGACCATCCGATCCGACACGGCGCGGATCGAACGTTCCAGATCGCCTGCCACATCGGTCCCGTCCAACGTCGACAGCTCCATCGCGCCATATTCGGGGAAGACCAGCAACTCGGCCCCCTGCCCGGCGGCCTCTGCCACCCAGTGGTCCATCTTGTCCTCATACTGCGCCCAACTGTCGAGCCAATCGAGGTCATAGGCGGCGGTTGCGACTTTCATGGGCTGCGTCCTTTAGCATTGTATTGGCGCGACCCTAGGACAGGATCGCGCGATATGTATAGACCCCGCCGAGACCCGACGAGAAAGTGAATTGGCTGACCGGCCCAGACTTGGTTCAATAGGGTCAGGAGGATAACCATGCAAAACCCCGAAAGCTTCGAAAAGTTCTATTTCGCCAAGGTCGGTATGGGCGAGGCCTGCGGCTGCGCCGAACGTGTCATTGACGTATTCGAATTCAATCGCAAAGGCGGGGCACAAGCAAAATCCGAGGTTCGACTGGAAAAACCCAAACGCCGGTCCTTTCGCGGATGGGCGGTGAAGTACGGCCTTCTCAGCCGCAAACAGACACGCTGAGACCGAAAGGCGCAGCTACGCGTTCAGATCCCTGATCCAGAACTGCAACGGTTTCTGCGTCTCACCGTCTTCTCCGATATCCTTCCACGAAAACTGCGCCACGACACCGGGTAAGGGTTCATACCCGCGTGCCCGCCAGAACGCATCCAAAGGCCTATAGCTTTCTGGTCGCATCGGATGGTCGACAGGGCGCTGCACACTGCAAAAGGCGCATTTCGTACAGCCCAAAGCGCGCGCATGGGCTTCGCGTTGATCGAAGAATTTATGACCAACACCCTGCCCCCGGTAGTCCGGCAGCAGAACAGATTCGGCGCAATAGAAAACATCCGACAAACCCACACCTGACCCGTCAAAGGCCGCAGCAAAATCTTCGGCATGATCGGCCAGCGGCGCGCCGGTCGAGGCCCCGATCAGACGGTCGCCGTCAAAGGCCCCTACCACGATGGATCGGGCACTGTCGCGGTAGGCTTGCAGGTATTTCCGCTCATAGCCCAGATCCCCATCATAGAGATAGGGCCAAGCGTGAAACACCTTGATGCGCAACCGGGCCACATCGTCCAGCGCGGCCTCAAGCGCCGCTCCGGTCAGGGGGTGGACCGCTGAGACCTTAGCCATTCGAGACCTGCTTGGTCCAGTCAGCCAGATTGTAGAAGGTAGTGACCCGGGTGATTTTCCCGTCCTTCAGGTCAAAGAACGACCCGGCGGGCAGACGGTAGGTTTGACCATGCGCCTCGGGCAGGCCTTCGTCTGTTTCAAGATAGGTGCCGTTCACGATGAACTCCGCCGCAGCACGGGTTCCACCTTCGGCGTCGAACACCACGATATCGGTCAGGTTCTCGCTGTAGCAGCGGTTCATATGGGCGCAGAAAGCGGTAAACTTTTCTTTTCCCACACGAATCTGCCCTTCATTGACGTGATGGGCAATGTCATCGGACAGGCAGGCCAACATGCCATCGACATCGCCTGCATTGAAGGCATCGAAATAGGTTTTCACGGTCTGGTTCATGGTCACTCCGTCGGTTCGCCCCAGCGGTCCTTCAGATGTTTGATGATCTGATCGCGGGTCTGTCGGTAGTGAGTTAGCTTGTCTTCACGACTTTCGCCCAGTCCGGTAGGGTCCATTATTGGCCAATAATCGACATCCAGATGAAAAATACGGGTCAAATCCAACGCTCGCCTTTGGCTGGCGGGTGACAACGCGACGATCAGGTCGAACGAGCTGAGGTCATCGCCCCATTCCTGCATCTCGTCGAAGGAACGCGACCTGTGTCGCGAAAGCTCAACGCCGATTTCCTGGCAGACGGCGACGCAGAAACCGTCGATCTCCAGATCGTTATGGACACCGGCAGATTGCACATAGGTACCGGTGCCGTAGAACTTTTTCATGATGCCTTCGGCCATCGGGGACCGAACCGAGTTGTGGTCGCAACAGAACAGAATGGACTGCGGCAGAGACGTCACCCGTCAGCCCCCAAAGTGCAATACGCAAATCAGCGTGAACAGGCGGCGGGCGGTATCGGTGTCCACTTCGGCCTTGCCATCAAGCCTTTCCTGCAAGACTCGGCTGCCTTCGTTGTGTATGCCGCGCCGCGCCATGTCGATGGTTTCGATCTGACTGGGCGGCAACGACTTCACCGCATCAAAATAGCTTTCGCAAATCTGGAAATAGTCTTTGACCACTTGCTTGAAGGGCCCCAGCGAAAGGTGAAACTCGGCCGCCTTTTCTTCGGCCTCAGTGGCAACGTCAAAAACCAACCGTTTGTCGCGGATCGACAACTGCAGGTGGTAGGGGCCATCAGGCACGACACGGTCATCGCGTTTGGGCAGCGCGAAGCTGTTGTCCTCAAGCAGATCATAGATCGCGACCTTGCGCTCCTGTTCGATCTCAGGCGTCGGCGGAGGCAGGTTTCGGTCGTCCAGTTCGATATGCGAAATACGGGTCATGGGTGTCTGGTCCATAAGGGTTGAGACAGCCATATCGTAAGAAAAGTGAATGGGCAACGCGCAGAAAATCGGTCTATGCCAATTCGTCACAAAGGATGTTTGGCGGGGTCAATCCCGTGCTTTGACAGGAGGGTATCGACCAAAGACCCCCGGTTGATCTCCATTTCACGAAACATCTTTCGGAACCACGAACCAAAGAAATGGATCGACATTTTGTTTTGCCACTCCAAAAAATCGAGCTTTGACATATCCGGTTCATTCCACAACCTGCGATGCCTTAAAGGCACGGCGTACAGCTCGGTTCGGGCCGAATTCATCTCGTGTTCTGGCGAGCCATAAAGGCAATGGAAAAAAAGTGGTGGTCCCAGAGTCGACAATGGGAGGCTCCAATATGAGGAACGGCCGTAGAGTTCGCGATACACCCTCTGATGATCCTCCGACCACCAGAATGGAACAAGATCGCTTTCAAAGGCAAACCGACACATCTTTTGCAGCGCAGAACTGTCGCGTGGCAACGCGACAACGCCGTTCATCATGCGCTGCCGCGCCAAATTCGCTTTTGGAAAAAGATATCCTGTGTTGGTTTCGAATGGCCGAAGGGCATAGGCATCCGCATCGACCCAGATATAGTCGGTCTGTTGCATGAGCTTTAGACGAAAAAGATCGGCATGAACGGCAACTGATCGCGTGATCGGGTCACGGTAGATTTCAGAAACATCAAAGATTTCCCGCGCATCACGCGCTTCGACGTAGTCCGGAATGTCTTCAAGCTCGCCATAGTGGTAAACAATGGGCGTCTGGTCGACATCCGCAAAGGACTTCAGGCAAAGGTGCTCCAGATAGTTGAACCGCTTGCCTATCCACAGTGTTGCTACACGTTCCAAACTTACTTCTTCCGACGTTGTCACGTCAGCAAGACGCCTCCGTTCCGTGAGTAAGATCAAGACATATTGTTTAATGAATGAGAATGGCGCAGGGCGTTGTGACCCTCAAACCATAGCCAATTAGTCGTTCAAGCGTTTCAATCTTGCAGCGACCGACAAACCATGTGCCTCAAGGCTTTCCGACTTAGCTAACTGTTCGGCCGCAGGGCCGATGGCCCGCAGCGCAGCGGGTGTCATCTGGCTGAGTGTCGTGCGTTTGAGAAAGTCCATCACGCTCAGCCCCGAGGAAAACCGCGCCGAGCGCGCCGTGGGCAGAACATGGTTTGGACCCCCCACATAATCGCCGATGGCCTCAGGAGTATATTGACCCAGAAAAATTGCGCCCGCGTGAACAGTTTTCTTGCTGAGCGCCACAGGGTCGCCCACGCAAAGCTCAAGATGTTCCGGAGCGATCCGGTTGGACAGGGCTGCTGCCTCGTCCAGATCACACACAGTGATCACCGCACCAAAATCACGCCAGCTGGGGCCGGCTATTGCGCGGCGTTGTAATGTCTCAAGCCGCTTGTCCACGGCCTCGGCCACCGCCTGCCCGAACGCTGCATCATCGGTGATCAGGATCGACTGTGCACTTTCGTCATGTTCGGCTTGGCTTAGCAAATCCAGCGCGATCCAGTCTGGGTCGTTGTCCTTGTCGGCGATGACCAGAATCTCGGACGGGCCCGCAATCATGTCGATGCCCACCTTGCCGAACACACGACGTTTTGCAGCAGCGACAAAGGCGTTGCCGGGACCAGTGATCTTGTCCACCGGCGCGACGGATTCGGTGCCGTAAGCCAACGCTGCAATCGCCTGAGCACCACCGATGCGATAGATCGTATCCACACCTGAAAGCTGCGCCGCCAGCAGGACAAGCGGGTTCACCACCCCATCCGGCGTCGGCACCGCAATGGCCAGCCTTTCAACCCCCGCCACCTTGGCCGGAATCGCATTCATTAAAACCGAGGACGGGTAGGACGCCAGCCCGCCGGGCACATAAAGCCCCGCAGCAGACACCGCCGACCAGCGCCAGCCCAAAGTCGCCCCGGCTTCATCCGTCCATTCGTGATCTTCGGGCAGCTGCTTTTCGTGATAGGCCCGGATACGTGTGGCCGCCAGTTCGAGCGCCGTGCGATCCGCGTCCGAGACCTGCGCCACCGCAGCCGCGATTTCTTCGGCAGAAAAGGCCAGAGTGCCAGGCGTCAACTCAAGCCGGTCGAATTTCGCGGTCAGCTCGATCACCGCAGCATCGCCCCGATTGCGAACATCTTCGATGATCTCCGCCACAATCGCATCTACATCCGGGCTGTCCTCTCGTTTTGCTGACAACAACGCCTGGAAGGCGAGCTCGAACTCGGGCGAGGTCGTATCAAGGAAAACGGGCATGAGCAGGCACTCCGAACGGGATTTTACCGGGACATATCGCCCGCAGCAGATGGCCTCAACCCTTCGTCGGGTGGGTGCAACGATTTGCGCATAGGATAATGTCGCATTCCGCACCAATGTTCAGGGCCACCCGCATCCTGCCAACCATATCGGCGATAGAATGCACGCGCTGTTGCGGTGGCGTTCAGATGCGCAATCGTGCAGCCTTGCTGCGCAAGCTCGTGCTCCATTCGAACCAGTAGGGCCAACCCGACACCGCGCCGAACATAGGCCGGATCGACATACAACAACGCGATTTCCGACCCAAAGCGCAGAGCCCCGACGCCCGAGACTTGGCCGTCCATTTCGGCCAACCAAAGTTCGGTTCCCGATTGCAACCAGCGTCGGATCGTCTGGGGGTCTTTGTTAGCACTCCACGCCGCCAGCAGATCGGGGTCTTTCCGATGATCTGCTGCACCAAGGTAAGTGATCGACCGGATCAACACCTGACTGATCTGAAACACGTCGAACACGGTCGCCGGACGCAAAACCAGACCCGTTGAGGGTCCGGCAAAGGCTTGTGCTATGCCCCGTTTATTCCGGATGATGTGGAGCCTGACCAGAAGGCGCCTGATAGGGCCGGGTCACATCCTTGAGGGTGACGTCCAGAGCCTCGACCGTCAAACGGATCGCTCCATCCCCGGCCAGCGTCAAAACAATATGACCGGCGCCATCTTCGCCGGGCTCGAAATCAACCGACAGCAGGGACATAACCATGTCCTTGTCGCCGCGGTCCACCCCCTGGCTGGCAACCGACAGGACGGAATCGAAAACAAGCAGCGCTTGGACCCGTTCAAACGGACGGTCGCGTTGGCTTGCAGCATCTTTGTCTTCCCAGCGGAACCGGTTCAGCAAAAGACCAAATCGACGCCCCGACGGACGCCATGTCATCTCGGTGATGGGGAACACCGCGTCCTGCGTCAGGGTCGAAATCACCTGGAGGTCATCCGCATCCTCTGCCCCCAGGTTCAGCGGGGCCTCACGACCGTCGTGGAAACTTGCGTCTGTCATTACTGGCCCTTGATCCGTTCAATCTTTGCACCCACGCCTTCCAGCTTGCGCACCACATGTTCATATCCCCGGTCCAAATGATAGACCCGGCTTACAGTCGTCTCACCTTCGGCCGCCAAACCGGCCAGAATCAACGAGACCGAGGCGCGAAGATCCGTCGCCATCACCGGTGCACCTTTCAGACGCTCGACGCCCGTAACCGTAGCGGTACCGCCATGGACCTCGATATTGGCCCCCATACGTACCAGTTCAGGAGCGTGCATAAACCGATTCTCGAAAATCCGCTCTTCAAGAACGGACACGCCTTCGGCAGTGCACATCAGCGCCATCATCTGCGCCTGCAAATCGGTCGGAAATCCGGGGAAGGGTTCGGTGACAACATCGACAGACCGTACGCGTCCGTTCTTGCGCGCAACTTTCAGCCCGTTTGCGGTTTCCGTGACCTCAATGCCTGCGGCATTCAGCTTAGCGGCGAAAGAGTCGACAAGAGACATCCGGCCGCCCAGTAGTTCAACCTCGCCGCCACAGATCGCCGGTGCCAACATATAAGTGCCCAGTTCGATCCGATCCGTTACAACCTGATGGGTCGCACCGTGCAACCGGTCGACGCCTTGAATTTCGATTGTCGAAGTCCCTTCGCCCGAGATCTGCGCACCCATCTTCCGCAGACACTCTACCAGATCGACGATCTCGGGCTCACGCGCGGCGTTTTTCAGCACGGTGGTGCCTTTGGCCAGCGTGGCAGCCATGACGATGTTCTCGGTCGCGCCGACAGAGGCAAACCGCATCTCATGCACGGCCCCTTTCAACCCACCCAACGTTTTGGCGTGCAGATACCCGTCTTTCAACTCGATCTCAGCGCCCAGCGCCTCAAGTCCCTCGACATGCAGATCCATAGGTCGCGCACCAATCGCGCAGCCGCCGGGCAACGAGACCACGGCCTCACCAAAGCGCGCCAGCAGCGGACCAAGCACCAGATTCGAGGCGCGCATCTTGCGCACTATCTCGTAATCAGCGGTATGGCTGGTCAGGTTGTGGCTGGACATGGCCAGCACTTGTCCGTCCTGCAAGGCCGACACTTCGGCCCCCAGCGATTGCAGCAAGGCAGTCATCGTCTTGATGTCGCTCAGCCGGGGTGCGTTTGTCAGCGTCAGCGGCTCTTCGCTTAGCAGCGTCGCTGGCATAAGCGTCAGACATGCGTTCTTGGCCCCCGCAATCGGTATCTGACCGTTCAACGGACCATTGCCCGTAACCAGAATCGAATCCATGTGCTCTTATCCCTCGTCCTTGTCGGTCTTCTCTCCGGATATCGCCCGCGCCTTGGCTTGCGCCTTACGTCGCGCCATATTTGCTTTAAGCGCAGCCTTCAGTCGCTCCTCGCGCGGATCGCCGGATTTGCCGTGTTTTTTTGGTGTATCTTTGTCTGCCATGATCTTTCTCTACAGGAGGCGAAAAAAACCGTCCAGACACCCTTGCGCCGCGTTTCGTTTGAGTCTAATCACCCGCCCACAGCGCTGCTGTAGCTCAGAGGTAGAGCACTCCCTTGGTAATGGGTGGGTCCATTCCAAAATTGAGTGTTCGAACATTGAGTTAGCAGCGTGAAGGAAAAATTAGTAGGGCATTAGTAGGGCATATGCTCGCGGGTCCGAAAAAGACGGTAAGCTGCTGTAGCTCAGGGGTAGAGCACTCCCTTGGTAAGGGAGAGGTCGAGAGTTCAATTCTCTCCAGCAGCACCATATTTTTCAATAAGTTACAGTGAACTCAGCAAATTGCTTAGCTTTGTGGCGACCACATGGCGACCACCACGCGAGCCTTAGAAGACGAGATAAGTCCGCGTAGTTCATTCAGCGCGAAGAGATCATTTCTAGCACTATGCTTTTTTTGTATTCCGACTAGCGGCTGCTCACGCGTTATCTACCCCCTGGCACCCCTTCAGCAGATCGTGCACGTGCTCGCGAGGCTTCCGTATCATACGGGACATATTTTTTTCTAATGAGGACCCTCACTTATGGGGGGGGACCAAACCCCAGCCTTATAGCTCACCAGCCATACGGATAAGTCAAAACAGAGTTTTTCAACAAGTCAGGCCTATTTGCATTGCGATCGACGTGGGACAATGGACTTTACTCCAACGCAAACAACGGTCTCAAGGCGTCGGGTAAAGGCTCGGCGAGATCCCATTGAACAGTAATCGGAGTTTCGCCCTCCCATCCGGCAAAACTGACAGGTCCGGCGTAGCGAAAGGGGGCACCGCGGCCGTCACGCAGTTTGGACTTCCTGACGAACAAGTGGACCGTCCATCCAGGTTCTTCACCCGAAATGATCTTTCCGTGGTTGCTGGCGCGGCGTGTCCTAGTTTGGGTCTGCCAAACGAAACGGGTTGGACTTGCGAATTCGTCAGCGTAGTGATCGCCGACGGACATGCTGCTCTTGTCCATTGTAACGAGTAAGACCATGGCCTTGACGTCTCTGATCACAACGATGCCCGAGTTCCAGGATCCAGTGTTGAAGACAGCACCGAAGAAAGATGGGATCCTGTCGCGTGGGTATTCCTGCCACATCTTGAGTTCCAGAACGGGCGGCGTCGGCTGGTCGACGGGGGGTGCTGTGGGATCGGTAACATGAGAGTTGTTCGACTGATCGTGGGTTTCACTGCGAGTCTGGAAATGTCGCAACAGGCGCCAATCGACGAGCTCTGAGGCGAGTTCCGACAAATGGGCAACGTGGTCATTGCCAAACGTGGTTTCAACGAAGCCAGGACCCAGATGGAACCATTCGGTTTCCCCAAGCAGCTTCAAAGGGTATTTCGTCAATAAGCTGCATATCGCTGCTGTGTCATCCGGGTCCACGCTGAGTTCAGCTTTTATTTCGGGGTTACGTCTAGCCAGCCGTGCAATTCGCTCGGCGAGATCTGTAACGGCGATACGGCCAGGGAACTGGCCTTCCTCGATCATTCCGCGCAATACAAACATCTTGTAACTGCGGTTCATCCGGGTGGTTTCGATCTCGTCGAGCAGGTCTTTGTGAGCCGTCCAAGCGGAATGCATGCCACCTGTAAGGTCGCCCATGTCGTTGACGAAACCCAACCAGCCAGCGTGACCTGTTCTACCTGGATTGAAGCCGGCGTGTTGAACCTCAGAGGCGGTGGGACGCACCCCGTGACGGTCACGAAAATCGCGATAGAATGCTGTCAACTCCTCACCGTCGCGCGGTTGGCGGATCAAGGCCTTGAGTATGTTCAGAGCTTCCAGTTCATATGTTACCTCGCAGCCTGTCGGAAAACTGATATCCTGACCCTCGAGTTTTTCTAGCGCGATCCGAAGTGCGCCTTCGCCTGCACCAACTCGCAACAGAGTTCTTGCTTTGGTTAGGAATATCCTGTGGTTGCCAATGTAGTCGATTACAGACAGGTGCGTCTTTTCGGCGGATCGGCGCAACCCTCGCCCAAGTTGCTGCAACCATATGACCGGGCTCTCGGTCGGACGTAGCATCATTACAGTATCGATCGAAGGTACGTCTACGCCCTCATTGAACATGTCGACCGCGTAAACGATATCAAGATCGCCATCTTCGAGCGCCTTCAACGCGCTAGCACGCGGGGCTGATTTTTCGCCCGAATGGACCGCCACGGCCCGCAAGCCGCGTTCCCGCGAGAACTCGGCCATGAAGTCCGCGTGGCGGCGGGAAACACAAAAGCCAATGGCCTTTCTACCCCCACGCCGCTCCAGTTGTTCCAGTGCGTTTTCAGCGCGCGCCTGCGTGGCAACAGCTTGGGTCAAGGCGGCTTCGTCGAACCTGCCGCTGCGCCACGGGATCTGTGCATACTCCACCGGGTCGGGCACACCGAAATAGTTGAACGGAGACAGTAGCTCGCGGTCGATGCCGGACCACAGATCGCATTCATAGACGAGGTTTTCCTCGCATAGCCCCAGCAGATCACCGCCATCGCTACGATCTGGCGTCGCCGTTAGACCTAGCAGGAACCTAGGCGTGAAATGATCAATCAACCGGCGGTATGTAGTTGCAGCAGCGTGGTGAAATTCATCCACAACGATGTAGTCGAAGTTGTCCGGCGAAAAACGGTGCAGGTGCGCGGTTCGTGAAAGCGTCTGGATCGAGGCAAATAGCACATCCGCGTCAAAATCCTTCACTCCACCTCCAAAGCGCCCGAGCCTTGCATTAGGTCGGACGGCGCGAAAGGCAGCCATAGCTTGCGTCAGGATCTCTTCACGGTGGGCGACGAATAGGACACGCTTAGCTGGTTGACTATCGAATGCGGCGAGAAAGGTCTTTCCGAGGCCTGTCGCCAGCACGACTAAGCCTGCGCGGTAACCTTTGGCGCGTGTGGCAGCCAGCGCTTGTAGCGCTTCTTTCTGGATAGCATGTGGCTCAGGCGTGTCTTCGTCTGCTTCCCTATGCACGCCGGATTGCATAGGCAAGGGAGCGATCCGGCGGGCCTCGTAGCTGTCGACCCAGTCGGGAGAGAGATCGACAACCTCGGGTCGCGCAAGGAGTTTTTCAAACGCGGCGCGGGCCGACCTTAGCGGCAGGGCGTCTGAGCGGTCGAAATGGCGCAGGTTCCATTCGACACCTTCCGTCAGCGCCGACCTAGACAAGTTCGAGGATCCAACGATAAGCGCTCCAGTGCCATCTGCGAAGGAAAACATCCACGCCTTAGGATGAAACGGAATATGGTCTGCCTGGAAGACGTAGAGGTGTCTGTCGTATTCGAGATCTTGCATCATCCGCAGGGCCGCCGGCTCTGTCACGCCCAGATAATCGCCGGTGAGCAGCCGAAGTCGCCCACCGCGCTCCAACAGATTTCTGAGATGGGGCAGAACGAGCTGCGCGCCTGAAGTCATCAGAAAGGAAACGGCCAAATCGACGGATTGCGCTCGGTCAATCAGGGGGCGCAGATGGGCTTGCAAGGCGTCCTCACCGCCGGAGATTAATGGACTTTCATGAGGTGCGTCGGGGATCAAAGTGGCCGTTACAGCCGGGGCCTCAATGCGAAGATGGAAATGTGGCTCTGTTTCAACGAAGGAGACTGGCGCCAGGACCTCGCCAGTTTCTAGCAGTTTTTGTGCTGCGGTGATACGCGCGATGAGCGCGGTTTGTTCTTCCTCAGTCAGATCACGCCAGCGCTTTACATGCCGCCGCGGGGCAAGGACGAAGCCCGCGCCACTCCAGATCAGAATGACTTGAGCGTCGCATTCGACCACAAGATCCATGGTAGGAGCGCATAATGGACAAAGAATATTGTCAGATGTCTCGGGCGGCACGCGTCAGGTTTTTCTCAGCAAGGCATTGAGCCAAATGTCTTCTTTTCGATCCGGACGGCAGTCTGACGACCGCCACACCTCAACCTGCCGCAGATCTGGGCATTCGTCTAGGAGCGACGATAAAGTTTCTTCGTTCATGTCGGTGAAGCTTCGTCCGTCTTTTTGCCGTTCGCCGGTTCCTAGCTTGAATGAGACATAAAGAATACCGTCTGTGACCAAGTGATCAGCCAAACGGCGCATTACACCAGACAAGTCTTCGCGTGCGACATGAAGTAAGGACGCACATGCCCAAATGCCTTCAAATGGGTTGTTCCAAGCAAAGTCTTCGAAACGCAAATGCTGAACAGGCAATCCCGCAAAAACAGTGGCTGCTTCCACCATAGCAGGAGACGCGTCAAATGCGGCAACCTGGTACCCGGCTCGACGAAAGGCTAGTGCGTCACGGCCCGATCCGGTTCCAGCGTCAAGGATACGCACGGTGTCTGCAGTGGATTGGGGGAGTGCTGCGAGAAACCGGTCGCGGAGTGCCGTCATGTCGACATCCCGTGTGTCTTTTACGAATTGCTCAGCTTTGGCTTCGTAGAAATCACTCATCAAATCGCCTGGTTACAGGAAGCAAGGCAAAATTCAAGGGGTTGAACTTCATTATCAATCGAGCGCAGCGCAAGCTATGTCACGTCAGATGCGGGCGTCGGATCAATAAGGCGCCACTAGAAGGTTCGCCGCCTACACTTCTTCGTCCGTTTGCTCGCAAGCCTGAGCGGCTCGCGCTTCATAAGCTTGTCATTTACTTGTAGACCACCAGCTCTGCAGGAGAGCTGCTAGGGCCAACCAAAGGATTACCATGGCAGCAGCCAGACTGACCTTGTCAAATTGGCCAATAAACCAATGCAATTGGCAAAAACTCGCAAGCACGTTTGAAACTACCTAACCAGTTAACTCTTGAGAATACAGGTCTTTAGCCTACGAGCCGCCACCACGCCAACGTTGGAGGCCCCATCATGATTTTGGAGCTCTTTAAAGTGATCAACCTAACCAACATCGTTATCGTCGGTGCCTGCCTTTATGGCGGCACCCATCTCCTAGGCCTTACAATTGTTCAATCTGGTTGGTTGGCTGCCGCAGTCATATTTGCTCAGTATTTGTTAGCAATACCAGTGGCGATTTGGATACGTCGCGTAGCACGGAACGACAAAGGAGTTGAGAAAGGGATCGAGTGGTATCAAGCCATCATAGCCGATTTAGAGTTCGCTGAGCGCAGCTTAAAGGGTCCAGTCGATGATGGGGGCTACCTGACAATTTACAACGAGTACGGAGGATCGGCGTCCTCGGTCCTTAGTGATATCGGCGGTGATTACTCATCCCTAGAAGCGCAAATAAACAGCACAAAGAGCAACGGCTGCTATTCCCAGTACGTCGGCAGCGACCTGCCGGTGACAATCAATAGCATCGAGGCCGCAACGACGCACGCTGATCTGGCACCAGCAGTACTGGTCGCACGTCACTTCATAGAACAAGCGCACCGCGCCCAGTTGCAAATTTTTGCCAACACCAAGGAAATGCTCGATCAACCCATCCTAACTACCATGATCGTAAACTGGATTTCTTCAATCAACGACAACGTTGCAAAAGACAATCGAGAACTGCTTTTGGTTGAAAGTCGCGCCAATGACGCGGCCTATACAATCTTGAAAGCAGCGCATGAGCGATGCGAGGCAATCTTTGAGGCTGATCACAACGCGTGGGTTGAACGTGTGGCCATAAAAAGTGCCTAGCACATCAAAACCGGACCAATTCGGCCGCAAGACTAATGCGTTTTTGCAGTCCTAGTCTTGCAACAAGTAAAGGTGAATGCCGATATTTGGATCAGATTTTCAGGAAACACAATTGCATGACAGAGCCACGCAGTCTTTTGAGCACCAATCACAAGACTTGCACGCCTTATCCACAGCGTTCACTTTGTCAATTGTACAATAAACCGAGTATTTACCAGTGTTCTCTCTTCCAAGTTAGCTCCGTTCGAAACCGCGAAAAATTGAAGAGCTGGATCAAAGTATCCCCGAAAGACAAGGTGATGATGTTGTTCCAAAGTTCGGGACCAACATCGACCGATCTGTTATTGATCTCTACAGGCCACACATCCACACTAGAGATTGCCTTATTGTAACCGGATACCAAGATTTCCTTTCATCGCTCTCGATTTTGATCGCAGAAATACCTGAACTAAAGGAACCAAATTTCGAGGGAGAGCTGAGAATTCGTGTCTCTTTTGGCGTCGACACTGCAAATGCCAAGAGAGTGGGAAGAACTGGATCGGTTAAGCAAGAAACCAAGCTTCGCTGGCTAGAAAAAACAGGGCTTGAAGTAGAAGACAATCAAGACCTGATGGCCATTCTAGCGCGGCGCGCTATCGAACGCGGGAACATCCAGCTACGCGTTTTTGACCCTATTCTCGCCCAAAAGAACCTCGGGATACGAGGGGATCGGCTTATGCACTCAAAGATTGTCAGCTCTCCGATCGGGGCTGCCGCTGGGTCCGCCAACTTTTCTAGGTCGGGTCTCTACCGAAACATAGAATACGCTGACACATTGGAGGCTGGATCCAATGATTTGCAAATTGAGCGAACTCGTACTGCAGAAAAAATCTGGGAAGCGTCTGTCGATTGGACCAATGAAGCGCTTGAGATTTTGGATAAGCTTATCAAGCCGGTAACTTCAGAGGACGCAATGGCTCGAATGATCTCTGAGCAAAGAGGCTTTCGACCCTGGCGTACTCGTTATCGAAAAGGAATAACTGGGCATACACTTTTCAAGTACCAAGAAGAGCTAGTTTATGAAGCGTGTTCCATTGTCTACGAGCATGGGATAGCATTTGTTGAAGCGCCAACCGGTTCTGGAAAAACGGAAATCGGTTGTCATTTGGCAGAAGCGCTGTCCGAGACTTATTCACGTGTAATCCCTCGATCTCCGATCCATGATGTTGCCCGCAAGAACGCGGCTGTGATTGCTCCACCAAAAGTTATCCCAAGCTGGGAAAGACATGCGACAAACTCGCTCAAAGCAGTGGCAAACACCACGCTTTCCAAGCGCAATTTGAGAGGCGCAGGAGACGACAAGAAGGCAGGCCTGCGCCTTGACCAGTTTGGTGTGCTGATTGTGGATGAGAGCCATACTGTTACGCCGAGCTTCGAGGAACCATCAAAAATGGCTGCGGCGATCGAGCTTGCGGCTTTATCAGAAGCCGACCTCTGAATTCCGAACCACAGAGCAATGGTTCTGCTTATCCTTGTCCTAACTTGGGCTAGGCGGACTCAGATCTTCTGTTGCTTTCTATTGTATCAAGGCTTGTATCGTGCGTACTCGAAGTCCATATACACAAGGCTAACGTTTTTCTTTTTCGACCTGCTGTCTCCCAAATTCGGCGTTCAGTCTTTCGATTCAGACCGACCACGCCGAGTCGCCGCAATGATGCGGGCGGCAAGTATTAGGAGACTTCCACCATGGCAAATGGCACAGTAAAATGGTTCAACTCGACCAAAGGGTTTGGCTTTATCGAACCTGAAGATGGCAAGCGCGATGTGTTCGTGCATATCTCAGCACTTGAGCGTTCCGGCATCAGCGAATTGAAGGACGGCCAGAAGGTTACCTTCGACGTCGAAGCTGGCCGTGACGGGCGCGACAGCGTCGCCAATCTGGCACTGGCCTGACCTTTTACGGGCACCCTTATGGGGTGCCCGTTTGCACAATGGGCTGCTAAAAGCCCTTGGAGAACAAGTCGGTTGCAACAGCAGGAATTGACCCGGGCGCTCGCGCAATACCGTGTGCCCGATACGAAGCGTAGCGTTTTTGAACTGACAATCACTGTCATCCCCTTTTTCGCGCTATGGGGCGCAGCGTGGTTTGCGCTATCCCTTAGTATCTGGGTCGCTGCTCTACTGGCCATCCTGAACGCCGCATTTCTGGTGCGTATCTTCATCATCATGCATGATTGTGGTCACGGATCATTCTTTAGAAACCGTACCGTTTGCAATTGGACAGGCCGGGTCCTGGGTGTTCTCGCCCTCACACCTTATGACGTCTGGCGGCAAAGCCATGCGATTCACCACGCCTCAACCGGCAACCTTGATCGGCGCGGGATGGGCGATATCCCTACGTTGACTGTAGAGGAATACCTGAAGCGCAAGTGGTCCGGTCGTGCCGCTTACAGGTTAATCCGGAACCCCTTCTTCCTGTTCTGTATCGTACCGGTCTACACGTTCTTTTTTCAAAATCGCTTGCCCTTTGGTTTCATGCGGTCAGGCTGGCTGTATTGGGCAAGTGCAATGGGAACAAACGCCGCGATTGCGGTGGCCCTGGCTCTGATTTTTTGGACCGGAGGCCTGGATGTACTGGTTTTTGTATTCCTTCCAACCATGATCGTCGCCGCATCGATTGGTATTTGGCTATTCTATATTCAACACCAGTTTGAACACACGACTTGGGAGCGGGAAGAAGTGTGGAATCTTCAGAACGCCGCATTCTATGGAAGTTCTCACTATGCCCTGCCAGGCATCCTGCGGTGGTTCTCTGCCAATATCGGTGTGCACCATGTTCACCACCTTGCCAGCCGCATACCGTTTTATCGGCTAAACGAGGTATTGCGTGACCATTCCGAGTTGGAAAATTGCCAGCGTATTACTCTATATGAGAGCCTTCATTGCGCACCATTGCATCTTTGGGATGAAAAAAGTCAACGTCTGCTGACTTTTTCCGAGGCTTTGTCGAACGCCAATTCCAATTGGCATCTAGTGTAGCCTGGCGCGCACCAAAAAGGCTTCGACAGTATCACCGCCGAGGGCGCGAATGGCCTCTAGTCGGTGAAGGCCTTCAATCAGCACGAACCTCTTGTTGTCCGCGCGTATCTGGATCGGGGTCTTCTGGCCGTTCTTCAGAATATCTTCGGCCAGCGTCAGGACTTTTTGCTGATCAAGTGTTTTTGCACGCTTCACAGGTACATAGATCAGGTCGAGCGGGTATGGTTTCTTCTCCAGCATAAGCTACGTGTGCAACCTTTCTTGCATTTATTCCGGTACAGAGCTCGCTTCAAAAGCGGGGCGGGAACGCACGTCAAAGAACCGAACGAACAGCATCGCGCAGTTCCCGATGCATGATCCAAGTGGCTGGCTCATCGTCATTTTCGACGTGAGAAAATGCCAGAACTTGCGCGGCGCCATCATTCTGCACCGATCCGGCTTCGGGAAGTTGGAGTTCCAGATATTCAGCGATCAATAGTCCGATTTTCTTGAAGACCTTGATGGACGCCTCGCGCGATTTGTAACCGGCTGCCTGTGACAAGTGACCAATAGTCAGACCGTCCTTGCCCGCGATTGTAAGTGCTTTGAGCATTGTGACCTGCGCAGGGGTGAGCCTGATCTGGCGCAATGCCTCTGCATATTCTCTTTCACTGGGAACGAAGGTGCCGGAGTTTCCCTCCAAACGGCGTTGACCGCTACGTTTCCTGTCTCGTTCTTCGAGAATTCCTTTTAAGGCTTCAATGGCCAATGCTGGTGTTTCGCCGACTGCATCAGCAATCATTGCCTGCGTTTTGGCTGGTGGCTTGGGGAATGCGCGCGCAACGCTGTTACCGCTCAGAATGCCAGCCTTAATCAAGTACTTGCCAAACTCTTCCTCAATCACACCGGCTACGTCAGCGTTCCGCGACTTACGAACACTGCGTTCCTGAAATGCTCTTTGATCTAGGACGCGAATTGCCGATTTTGGGTGCCGGAGGCTAACCTGAGGGGTGCTTTTACGCATCAGAGAAACACCACCACAATTATGGCCGCAACAAACACCGCCAACGCGACAAACATCTTTATGCTGTAGGACCAGCGTTGCGCCTTTTCGGCCTTGAGTATTTTACCCAGGTTTTCGTCAATCGAGTTATGGTTCACGGATTCGTCCTTCCGGATATGTCAGGAGGTATTGGTTCCCACCAACCTATTGTCGCGGCACATTTTCGGTGCACTTATCGTTCTGTCGTGTAAACGGCCGATTGCATTCCCAACCGTCACCTCTCCGATTCAAGTGAGCATTTGAAGGGACACGGATCGCAATGCATCTGTCCCGGTTTGCGCGAAAACCTCGTTTGCATTTCCATCCAGAAAAGGTTTCAGGCGCAAGATATGCATGCTGTGGAATTGCCACAGGTTCACAGCTACTCTCCGCTGCCCTGTAACCTCTGAGGCACACCCAACCATCCGCGCTGTTTTTGTCAGTCAGGCGGCCGTTGCTCGGGACATTAATCGCAACACAATCCTGGTCCTCCTTACGAAATCCCCAGTTGCAGTGTATTTCTTGTGCGCCAAACCTAGTTTCGACGTACCCATTTTGAGGTGAAATCACCTCTTCACACTCGTCCCCGATACGCTGGAACAACCGGTTGCATTCCCACCGATCTCCGGTTGAGGCAAGATAGGCATTTTCCGGAACTCTTATTTCCTCACAGAGTTCTCCAACGTTTTGAAAACCATGATTGCATTCCCAGCCGCTGCCATAGGAGCTACCCGTCAAATATGCGTTTTTTGGTACGTCTGTTCTTTGACACGATCCGTTCTTGTTTTCGAAGCCTTCGTCACAGACCGATCCATCAGCATTGCCTGCGACTTGGGCAGGAAGCTGCGTTCCTGGGAGCAACACCAAGAGTGCCGGGATCAAACAAAGAATGCAGCGTGTAAACACGATTAATGACTGATTGAAACGGAGCCTGAGACCTGATCTATCGGGCATCAAGCACGCAATTTATGAGCCATGTGCTGTTCATACGGCGCCTTCTTTCCTGGGTCACGCGATAACTGGTGTATGGCGGGTGACAGTTGCGAATGCTTGCGAGGAACGAGCTCATAGCGAAGACCCCAGCGAAACCCGTTCCTATGCTGGGGCACATGCTACAGTTATTCTGAAGGCCATTGGATCATCGAAGCCGGCAGCATCGCGGCGACGAGTAATTTTCACCAATGCACTTTTGTGGTCCTTAGCCAGAATAGAGTCAAGGAAGTTTCCCTTGTCGCAATGCAAGTACCGCCAGGGCAGGTAGTTTTTGAAACTGCCGGTGACCAAGATCCTTAGTGAACTACCGAAAGAAATTGTCTGGCCTGAGTGCGGCGAAAGAGGAGTATGTGATCAAGGCTTCCCCGTGACTATGAATGACAGGCCTGATGACATTGGCTGCAACGCGGCGATTTTCGCGCCGCTTCTGCACAAGTACCCGCGGTGCGATCAAATGGTCGCTCGGTCCCGCACCCTGTAAATTGCGCCTGAGCCGAGAAAACTGTGCTGCGAGCGTACGCAACAAGATTTTGACACTTCCGCTCAGGGCACGCTACGTCCCACTCCTGCGTAAAAGAACTAGAACCACTATGGATTGGCGACCGACAGCGCCGCTCGCCAAACTGTCTCAGATGTCTATGCGCTCTGCAATGCTTAGCGCGTCTTCCAATTCAACGCCCAGGTATCGCACGGTGCTATCGACCTTTGTGTGCCCAAGCAGAAGTTGGACCGCGCGGAGATTTCCTGTCTTGCGGTAGATCTCAGCTACTTTGGTTCGGCGAAGCGAATGCGTGCCATATCCGCTCGGTTCCAATCCGATTGCGGTCACCCAGTCTCGAACCAGCCTGCCATACTGGCGCGTCGAGATGTGTGGTCGATCATGGAATCGGCTTGGAAACATGAACCGGCTAGCAAACATTTCCGGTGATTTTACCCATACCAATACAGTTTCTCGCGTGTTTTCCGTCAATTCGAATTGAACAGATCGCTTGGTTTTGCTCTGGATCACCGAAACACGCTCACGGACGCGATCGTCTTTGACAAGATCGGTCACAGCGAGTTTGACCAGATCGCAGCCGCGTAGCTTGCTATCAATCGCGACGTTGAACATTGTGAGATCACGCAGATTTCCAGAAAATTCGAGCCGTGCACGGATCGCCCAGACCTGTTTTGGGAGTAGCGGTCGTTTCTGACCGATGATCCGCCCCTTGTTCCAAGCTCTGGGTTTTGGGGTGACTGCAGGTAGTTGGACTCTTGGCATATTTTGCACTCCGATCCACCCTCCGCACCCAAGCAACAGCACCGCGCTGACCACCGAATAGTACAAGCGGCGTGAATGCCTGCTGTCCGATTATGAATACTGGCATGGTTTAAGTGTGTGCATTCGGCGGCTTGAACCCATATCACTACGCATAAGAACGGTTCGAGTCCAAACCGCGCGTACGCTTCGTCTTCAGCACCGAATACCGATCGGGTTCCACGTTAAAAGGCTCGGGTCAGCACCAATAAGATAAAATGAGATATGATCAGAAAAGCTGGTAAGACCGGCGTCAGGTTATCAGCGACGCCGAGCTAACCCGGGGCTTACTGATACGCCATTTCGCCAGGCGCTCAACCCCTTGCAGCGTCGACAAATCCGCTCTCCGAACCCTTCGCTCCAGAATGGCGTTCTGCAACGAAGACACGGGCGTTCTTGCGGCACGTCATTGTGGGCGCGAGCCATGATCGTATCTGCTTCGTTGTCGGAGTCTTCCATCAGTTCTTAGCCTCGATTTCTGTTTTGGTTCATACAGCGACTGGAAAAGAAAGTTCCGAGCCCTAAGCCTTGAGATTGAAGGAGCTGCCTGGTTCAGACTGTCCGATGGGACGGCCTGTAATCCGAGGGGTTTTATTAGGATGAACCGGCATTCCTTCGTTCTCAGCAGCTTGGACAGCGAAAGTATACCGAGAACCGTTTCCGCATCCTTGCGGTAGGGCTCGTTGATCTGATGATCTGTCGTCTGCCTCAGAGATGAGCGACTCGGAGTAGAGGTGCCGAAGTTGAGTCTCTGAAACGCCATCCGCTTCCATAATCAATTGCACCATGGGATCGGCCAAAAGCTGGTCGAGCAAGAACTGCGACAACTGCTTTGAAGACAATTTATCCTTTGCGCGGGCTCTCTCCAAATCAGTAAGAGAAACGGTCAAGATACGCGCCAGACCGGGGTGAGATTTCCGTGGATGCAGACAGATTAGCACTGATGCTTTCCAGGCTTCTGGATCCGAATAATCTGGTGGTGCGGAAAGCTCAGTTTCTATGTCGTATTCGCCCGCCGGGAGTAATTCGTCAAAGCCAGGGAAAGTAAACGGCCTGGAAAAGACTGCGATCGTCTTGCTGATTATCTGGTTCATTTGGTTAATTCTCCTTTGCTGATACCGCTCGCTCGGAGATGCAGACAAGAACAAGCCACCCACTCCCGGCAGGGTATTATCAGTTTTGGGGTTTAGGCTTTGGTTTTTCGGGGACGGTGTCATGCCCTTTCGACGTCACTTCTTTTTTTGACGCGTCCGCATCGTTTTCCTTCAGTGCGGCAGCCGCTCTGGTCGTCAGGTCTTTGAAAGACATCATTTTGATCCTTTGATTGTCCGCACCACCCACGAGCCCAGATGGGGTGTGAAAAGTGAATGCGACTACATCCAATATAGGGATTGGGTGCCTCATTTACTACGTAAAGCCGTAGAATAAGACGGGTGGCTGAAGCAGAACCGAGGCGGCGGCAACCCTGGCGCGCTACTTTCGCTTCGAATATGGGCGATCAGTGTTCGCTGCGGTGCAGTCAACCAATGCACCATCACCATGGAAGACTTTTGCTACATCAGGTGCAGCCATGCCGCGCGAGAGCGCGCTATAGTTCAATTTCAGCTTTACCTCGCCACCAGGGCGAAGCAGACAATTGGTGTTTTCAACAACGATATGATCACTGGTGGCTCCGACGAACGTGACGCCAGCAGGGAATGCAAGACCCGCTGCATCGGTGTCCTGGAGTCCAATGCCAAGGATCGACCGAGTATTCGAAGGACCGTCTAAAGTCACACACTGCATTGAAGGTATAGGGTAATTCATTCGCACGGGATTTGGGTTTGATTTGGCTTTCGTTTCGATCACTTCCGCCCAAAGAGTGAAAGCATCTGTATTAAGCCCGCCGATCGCGTGCCCGGATACAGGATCGGTACCCAACAGGATAGCCTCACCCAGACGCAGGTTGTTGATCTTTCCGGTCGCACCCTTGCCAAACGCCCATGGCAAACTGGCAGAGCCGCCGCCTGACACTGTTTCAAGAGCGAGTGCAAACGCGCGCTCGGTGTCGATGGCAAGCGATGAAAGCAATGCCATTGCTTCTGCAGAGGGTGCCACATGACCAAGACAGGCAAAATTTGCGCCAATCCCCTTCAGAGAAATCCCTTCCATTCTAAGAATTTGAGACACAGTGCCCTCAAGGTGTTCAGGCAAGATGCCTTCCCGCATATCCCCCATTTCCACCATCAGGATAATACTGTGAGTAATGTTCTTTCCCAGCGCCTCGATGGCCAGGCTGGCGATAATGTCCATCTCTGTGTTGTAGCTGACATCGCAGTTATCAACGACTTGCGCGACCTGGCTCAGCATGGGCGTTCGGATCAAGGATATGGAGCACGAGATTCCAGCATCGCGCATACGCCTGATATTGCTGACCCGCGCGTCCGCCAGCCCTGTCGCGCCACCTTCAAGCATAGCATTCGCAATTTCAGGATGACCGCAAACGGCTTTTGTCACACCTGTCACCGTGATTTCGCGGGGTCTAAGGTGGTCGACTAGGAACCGTGTGTTGTACCGAATTTTGTCCAAATCAACGTCGATACGCAACTTGCTCATTCAATCGTCGTAGCACGTACGGGTTGCAAGCGCGGAAAGGCAGATAGAACCATATTCACCAAGTTTTTTGGAGGACGGTTCAATGCGTCAGTGACCGGGAGATACAATTTGCAGTTGTAGTCTGTGATGGCCTTTGAAATCTCAACATCATTCATTCCTTCATGGTTGATCGTCATGCCAATTACCTCTGTGTTCGCAAAAGCCTCGATCAGGGTGATTTCATCGCAAGGGTCGGGCATGGCCATGTTGGGGAAGTCGCATCGACGTTTTCGTTTAGGTGCGTGTTGAAGAATAACCGCATGTGGTTGACTGCCTCGCAGAATGAAGGCTGATGTGCAAAAGGCCGGATGGCTTAGCGCGCCCTGGCCCTCGATCACTATGACATCCGGGTGCTCATCTTCAGACGCTGCAACAACAGCGCGCTCAAGCTCGCCACAACAAAACTGCGGCGGCACCGAATCCATCGCGACGCCATACTTGGCGCCCTGCATCAATCCTGTCTGGCCGGTACCGACTAAAACTGTTTTGATCCCATGCGCGTTAAGTGCGCTTGTCAGGATTGTCGCGGTTGTACGCTTTCCAATTGCACAATCGGTGCCGAACACCGCGATGCGGATCGCCTGGACGTCTCCAATACTGCCATCTAACAGGCGCAGGTCGGGATTGGGCCGCGGCTTGCGAATGTCGCGGATCGTGACATCGTGAATTTTGGCAAATCCGACGAGCTCTTTGTCATCGCTAAGAAATTCATGCAGCCCACTGACGATGTTCATTCCGAGCGTTATCGCATCCACAACAACTTCGCGATCCTCAAGGGACATTCTGCCGCTGGCCGGCGCCATTCCGTAAATAAACGTGTCGGGGATCGTAGCTTCATTAGCGACGGCGGCATCAAGATCATCGAAGATGGGAACCTGATTGGCGACATTATCAAGTACTGTTCCACTGTCACAACCGCCATACGTGCTGTCGATCACCGAAAGAACGCGATAAGACTGTGAATGTCGAACGAGACCATTAGCCGTCTTGCCGTCGATCTTTGCGAAGTTTCCTTCGCAATACACAATTGCAGTCGGTGTACCTGTCACAAGTGTCTTGCGGTGAAGCTCTGGAATAACTGCTTGTGCAGGTGGTAGCTTTTGCGCATCGCTGGCACTGAACCGCTTGGCATCCGACGCAATAGGTACGGGTTTCATATCTGTTCCTTTTTGGAGTGTGAAACGCGCCGTCCTTTGTAAGAACGGGCGCAAATTGTGAAGTTTGGAAAAGTGGGCTCTCTGCCTGAAACCTCACTTGTTCAGAACACACAGCCCTTCTGACCGATGATAATTTCTGTGGCATTGCCACCCATTGCCGGATCGGTCGAGATGGGCATTTGCCGGTAGCTCGATTGCGTTGCAGCGATCACCGGACGCCTTGTAGCCACGTTCGCATTTCCATCCAACTCCATGGATCGCGTCATCGTAGAAAGCATTTTCAGGCACGATGACGGCATCGCACCTTCCGTCTCGCTCAAAATATCCACGCTCGCAGGTCCAGGGGCGCCCGCTGGTTGATGCGTTCAGAAAAGCGTTTTCCGGCACTGCTACTGCAACGCACGCTTCTCCGTCTATCTCGTAGCCACGATTGCAAATCCATACGGATCCATAAGTGCTGTTCGTTAGGTGGGCGTTGTCCGGCACCACGATTTTCTGGCAGCTATCGTCTACTCTTATGTACCCCCGCAGGCATCGCCACCTCTCACCTGAAGGATCGAGGTATCCGCCCTCAGGCACAATTACTTCAATGCATGAGGTGCCACCAACTTCAACAAAGCCATGTGTACATGCCCAGCCCGAACCATAGGTTCTGTTTGTCGGGTAGGCATTTTCTGGGACGGCAATGGCCACGCATTCTTCGCCTTCCAACCGATAGGACAAATCGCATTCCCAACCGTCGCCGTACTTTTTGGGATGCGCGTTATCCGGGATCGAATTTGTTTCGGCCGATGCGGGACTTGATGAGATAAAGGAGCCCGTCAAGCAGCTGAAAACGCCAACAAACAGCGCCGTCATGAAGTGAGAGTAAAACCAGTACTGATTTTTTCGATCTGTCCTGGTGCAAACGGCGTCGTCCGAAAGTTGAGTTGTTGAATTACGATCCATCCAGGTTCAGCCCCTCGATACAGGCCTGTGCCAGATCTTTATTAGGAGCTGGAGATCCCGGTACCGTTGCCCAGCCGGCTGCCATAACGGCATCCTTCCGCTTGAAAGACGAAGCTTCTTTGATCGTCGTTATTTTCTCGGCGCGTTGGGCGTCAGTTCTAGCCATGTCGACGCAGATCGGAACCAACGCAGCGATTACATTGTCGCGGGACATGGCGTTGCCCATCTTGTCCGCGTTACTTCCGGTCATCCATCCACCCCAAGAAAATCCAACGACGCCGACGAATATCCCTCCGATCAGGGCACCGTAGATTCCGGGTTTAAGCCATTCGGGCGTGTTCATAATCTATTCCTCCTGCGGGGAAAGTGCCGCATTGCTGTCATTGTCAGATGTGGCCAACGTCTGGTCGTGCTTAAGTGCCAGTTCGAGATCTTTTGGGTCGATGGGGCGCATTTCTGTGCGGCCTGGCTTGCTGCCTTTGCTCTGAACCGTCAGGTAGGTTCCGGTTCTTCGATATGCTTCGAAACTCAGGCTCTGTAATAGTTCTTCTTCAACAATTACTTCATACTCGCCTGCAGGAAGTTCATCCGGGTAGCCGGACAAAGAGAACGGATTTGAAAACGTCACCAAAGAACTGGACGATCTCGTGCTCACCTTGGTCCTCCATATAGTTGTTGGATCTTCCCCGCGCAGTCTGCCGCGGTACACGCTCGTAAGCGCCGCGGTAGTACTGGCGTTGTAATTTAGAATAATGTGCAAATGGCAGACGCGCGCTGATCGATGTTAGTCTGCGACCAAAGACCTGAGATTTTGTTGGAATCTCAAATGCAATTGGTGCCCGAGGATCAGGTACTGCCAAAAATTGACTAACCTGCGTCAGTGCAACGATGTTTGGATTCCGGCAACCTGATGTGTGTTGGCGGGATATTTGCTGGCGTGTTCTTAACGAGTATTTGAGAAGCGCAGGAAATCCAGTACCGCAATCGGACTGTATTTATCTTGCGCTTCTTTTTCAGTGAAATCCCAAATCTGCCGAAGCGAATGGCGTCTCTAACCAGGCAACTATCATCAAAATCCCGGCATCGCCCGAGGGGTGAACCTATTGCTTCAACAGTGGCCCGGCCTGATCCAGATAAGCGGGGTCAAAACCTGCCAGCGTCACCAGTCCGTCATAATCATCAAATGCCACTTGCCCGGATTGAAAAGTAACCAGCCCCTTCTCCCGCAGTTGCCTTAGGACACGATTAACATGTACAGCACTCAGTCCCAGCGCATCGGCAAGATGGTATTGTGTCAGGGGGCAAGTGAATCCCGTCTTGGTTGCCATCCCGACCTGAGTCAGCCTCACACCAAGTTCTAAAAGAAAATGCGCCATGCGCTCACCCGCATCGCGCCGTCCTATGTTGACCAGGTGCTCAACCACCATCGCTTCATCTCGGGAGACCGCCCAAAGAATTGCTGTCGCCAGCCGGGGCGTTTGCGCAAATGCTTCCAGGAGATCATCCACTACTACCTCAATGGCTTGGATTTCCATAATTGGTTCTATGCTGTGATCCGAGGTGTGCAGCAGAACGCTCCGCAAGCCCAGAAAGTCACCCGGTATTTGGAAATCGACGATCTGACGCGACCCGTCTGTCTGGGTTTTGTAGGAACAAACCCAGCCCGAGGCCAGAATGTAGGCAGCCTGCTCTGATTGCCCTTGATGCACAAGATCACGTCCCGCTTCAAAGGTTCTGCGGCGTTTGTGCAGGCGTGCTAATACCGCAAGTTCAACCTCAGTCAGAGCGACGAAGTTTAAGAGCTTTCGGGTGAGTGGACTGTTTTTGATAGCGCGCAAGTGTTCTTCCTTCATCGATGAGCAGCCCGCGAAACTATCCGACGCCAAGACTGCTTTCGATCAGTTAAGTATACAGCAATCTATGCCAGTATGATGCAATTCATCGTGGCGCTTCCTTGCTTGGACGCCTGTTACAAAAGGACGTCTACCATGGCCGACCGGCAAGACCACTCAGGAATGGCCGCACTCTCAATCTGCGAAGCACTTTTGCTTGCAATAAAAGATCGTGAGCTCCTGCCCGAACATGAGATAGTGGGAGTTTTGCGTGACGCAGCCGCTGCCCACGAAGCAGCGGTCGGCAATAACGATGAAAAGGACATGCACCAGGCCGCCGCTGTTCTGATAAACAAGATCATTGCTTCCGGCTATCGCGTTCGGCAGTAACGTTAATTTCCTGTCAGAAAAACAAGATTACGCTCGTCAAAAAAGCATAACAACAAATAGGAGCACTATTGGTGCCTCGTTCCTGATCAATTCAAACACGAAGCAGGAACCAAAGTTCCAATCTCTGCAATATCTCGACTTAATGAAAAATTCCACGACCGCGACTTACTCCCTCTTCCCCGCCACCTGCGTGAGCCACAACGAGAATTTGCTTACTGGCTGAAGGCCCGCATGGCCTGTCCTGCTGCACTGCCTGCGACAACGCAAACGTTGGCTTTGTTCGGTGTCTAAGTTGCTGATCCTATGTGCCGCAAAACTAGAGTTTGATAGTATCGCATCATCATAGCTTTGAATGACCGGTCTGGCGACAACAGCTGCAACGCAGCGATGAATGCGCTGCGACAGCAAATCAATGCTGCGTCAGCAATTGCCGCAATCGCACAAGTCCGGTTTGTCCGCAGAGCGGTCACTAAGACTGAACGCAGCGAACGGCTGCTCTGAGCCCGAAGCGGACCTGTATGATTGAGCAAAGAAGTTTTATCTTTCGATGCCAAACCGGGCCACAGCGTGTGCGAGCCCGGTTTGTTCCATACTTGCGGCAGAGGCATAAATTGCGTCTAAATATCTGCCCAGGATTTGTTAGTGATCAACCAGCCGCCAGCAGACTTCACCAGCATGAAGACCTCGTCGCAGTCGCCCCCCATAAATCCAAGTTCACGGCACTGCGCGACAGCAACACTGCCGAACACGCGAATGTCATCAATCTCCAAACGGTGGTCGGGCCCTGTTTGACCGGGCTGTAGTTCAGATGAAGCCCAATCGAACAGGCCTTGGATCGGTGCTTCACAAAGGTCGGGTCCAAAGTCACCGAAGAAGTTAGCGTGTTCGTGGAAAGCACTCTTAAGCAGAGCAACATCGGCGGTTTTCAAACCTTCAAAATAGCGGCCAATTGCTCCGCGGATGGCATCTTTGTCGTTCTGTAGCACGGTTGTTTACTCCTCATGTCGACCATGAGCACCATGTTGAGAATCGAACGTCGGAAAATCGTCGGAACGCCGTCGGAGCCGCTAGCTCCTCAATCGGGTAACCCAAGGCCAACCAAGGATGCTCTAAGACGGTTGGTGATTGAAGCGTCGCAAAAAGAAAGCGCATCAAGACAGCGACTAACCTCGAAATGTGGGGCGAGAGCCAGTAGTTTGATCCGGGCATCTGCAGCTTTCTTAGCCTGACCGTCCTCAGCTAATGCAGCAGCCATGAAGGCAAGGCTCTGGTCGTTGGGTTGTGTCATTTGCGCGAGTTCGTTCGCAGCTTCGCCACAATCGCCCTGTGCATAAAGGGCCATACCAGTGCCCCAAGTGTACCAATCGGGATAAAACGGATTGAGACGCGTTGCTTGACGAAGCTGATCGAGAGCTTCGGTCGTCCGCCCAGTAAAGACGAGGGGCCAGGCCATGTTCGCCATCGCATCGGAATTATTTGGATTCAGGTCCAAAGCACGCTGGAAGCCAGACAATGCCTGTTCATTGTCACCGGCGGCTAAGTTGGCCGCACCTAATGCCCAGTGGGCGAAGTCCAAGTCAGGGTCAAGCTCGACGGCTTTCTGGGCGGCTCGGAAAGTCTCATCCAAAGCGGCCTCGATCTCATCCGTCCAACCCATGTAAACCTCGAAAAACCACGTCCATGCCAGCCAGCCATATGCCGCCGCCATCGTCGGGCTGATCGATATCGCGCGTTCAAATAACGAACGAGCGGTACGCATGTCATCTTTAAAAAAGTGTTCTTTTAGGGCCATACCTTGCATCAATAGGTCGTAGGCCGTCAGATCAACTTCGGACTTCGACCGAGCCCTTCGCAATTCAGTTCGCTGTATGACGCCTTTGTAGCCACGTAGCGTTGCAACAATGCGAGCGACGATCTCATCTTGTATCTCCAGCATCTCGGGTCGTTCGCAATCGTAGGTCTCACTCCATACAAGGGCGCCACGGACGCCATCGACTAATTGGACATCAAGGCGCATTCGTGCGGGATCCATGCGCACTCGTCCCTCAACCGGATACCGAACGCCAAGTTCGTTGGCGACTTCCGCCGGCTTGACTGGAAGAGAGCGATACTGAGATGTTGATCCTGTCGAGATCACAAAGAGTGATCGGTCGCGCGATAGGCCGCTTGCAATCGTCTCAAACAATCCCTCGACAATGTGGCTGTGTCGCGCCTCGCTGGTTCTATCAACGAACGGCATGACTGCAATCGAAGGCACTGAAGGCCGCTCCAATTTCTCTCGCGGCAGTAGCCTTTCGCCTCGTCGGATATGTTCATTCAGCTCCAAGGTCAGATCGTCAGGCTGCGCGTCTAGCTCTTGGAGCAGAAGGTTTTGTAGGTCATCAAAGTCCTTAAGCGCATCGGAACGTCGACCAAGCGCCACTTTCGCTCTCATAGACAAGCGGTTCGCCGGTTCGTCGAGCGGGTCTATCGCGATAAGTTCTGTCACGATTTCGAGTGCGCGCTCGCCGTTTCCTTCGGCCAGAGCGGTTTCAGCGGCATCCATTGCTTTGACCGATGCAGCCTTGGTCAGTCGCACTCGCGTCTCAGAAATCCAATCGTCAAAAGCGATCGATCCGATTTCGAAGCCAGAGAGAAACGCCGCCGCCTGAGCGGGAGTCAAATCGCTCACTATGTCGGACTCGACGGTATCAGGATCGACGCACAGATGATTGCGATGGACCTCCAGTACCGTGCTCGCATTTGTTTCGAGCGCCTTCTTGACCTCGTAGATGGTGCCCCTTAGCGCTGTTTTGGCAGAGCTCGGGCCGCGGTCTCCCCATAACAAGTCTGCCAGTGCGTCGCGGGGAATACGTTCTCCGGGCCTGACTACAAGATATGTAAAAAGCGCTAATCCGCGCTTTGTCGGAAAGTGCACCGCTGTGCCATCCATCCGTTCGAAGGAGGGAGACCCACACAATTTTGCAGATAAAAATCTCTCAGGCACCTACTTTGATCCTTGCCGCTTAGGCAATTGATGATCGCCTCTTCATTTCATTTTGGCAAATTAGCGATCATGTTTTGATTATGTTTTCAAAGAACGAGAGGTTTTACTTTGGTTTGCGTGCTGCTTGGTAGAACGCAACCATTGATCATCGCATGTGGTCACGAGTGACTGATAACCGTGGCCCGGCTGACATCTGACCGAAAGCATCTAGCTGGTTGGTTGCCAACTAAACCGGGTCTACTGTGCCACCATGACCGACACTCAACCCTCTGACGCTCTAACGTTTCGCTACCGTGTCTCAGGTATGGACTGCGCAAAGGATGCGGCGCAGATAGAACGCGCGGCACAGGCCGCCGGAATTGCGCCAAACGCGGTGAAGGTATCGGCAGCCACTCACATCATGACCCTCAATATACCTGAGGTGCGGCTGCCGGAGATCGAGAAAGCAGTTGCGACGACAGGTTACGAATTTGACCGCATTGAGGGCGACGGTGATGCTCAGGCCGGCGCGGCGCATCAAGATCCGTCCTATCGTCGTGCTCTTTGGACCGTCGTCCTTCTGAATGTCGGCTACGGCGTGATAGAGATGGTTGGCGGATTTCTGGCTGGGTCACAGGCCGTCAAGGCGGACGCGCTCGACTTTATCGGCGACGGCCTCATTACGCTTCTAGGTCTTCTAGCCATCGGTTGGACCGTTGCATGGCGGGCGCGATCTGCTCTGATCCAAGGCATATTCCTTGGTATCCTCAGCCTAATTGTGCTGGCGACAACGCTATGGAGGATATTCACCCAGACCATGCCCGACGCGACGCTTATGGGCGTATTTGGGATCGTTGCTCTCGCGGTAAACGTGCTCGCCGTACTGCCACTGATGCGGTTCCGCAAAGGAGATGCAAATATGCGTGCCGTTTGGCTGTTTTCACGCAATGACGCTATTGGCAACGCTGCCGTCGTTGTGGCGGCTGGGCTTGTTGCTTGGCTCGGGAGCGCGTGGCCCGATCTGATCGTTGCCTTTGGGATTGCCGGACTATTCATGCATTCGTCTTGGTCGATCATCCGCGATGCGCAGGCCGATTTGAGAGGAGGCCGATAACCCCGAAAGGCGGACGATAAATTTGAGTTGGCATTGGGCGGCTTTGTCCGCTTAGCGACTGTTCACCTGAACTTGTCGAATGACGGAGCCGAGCCCAAACTTGCCGTTGGAGGATAGGTTGCGAACGTCTGCTTTATCCTCTCTTTCACTGAGCTCGAGCTACGATTGTGGTTTTAAGCGCCGGGTTTCGAAAGGAAGCTACGCTACATCCGGCTTTCAACGCGAACCTGTCTGGCTAAAACTGTGACAAGCTTCTCGAAAACGAAGTTTTCAACTTTGCCAGAGAAGCCATCCAATCATCATTAGCCTGTAATTCTACATCGAATTGACGGGCCGGTTAATCAGCGGAGGCCGGCTCTCAGAATACTAAGTGCTAGACAGAAGTTTCGGTTTTTTTCTGTCTCATAAGTTGAATCTCAACCTCAGCCCGAACACCAGAGGATCATCATCGGAGAAGCCGGGATTGTTCAAATATTGGACATCTGCCGTGAGCGCGAGGTTGTCGGAGATATCCAGCCGGTAAAACGCTTCGACGGTGGTTTGCGTGTCAAGGCTTTGATCGGTTGGGTCGGCGACCGTCACGCCAAACCCGAACAAGTCGTCATAGAACCCGGGGCGCCACATGACCCCGGCGTTGACCGCACGTCTGGCAATCGGGGCCTCGCCGTCGGACCAGCCAAGGCGGCCGAACAGCATAACGCTTTCGTCAAGGGTCACATTGCCCGACAGCATCGCTCCGTGACTGCTGGGCACGCCGGCGTCTTCTCTGTCATCCACATGGAATACACCGAGGTGAACATTGGTGAGGTATCGTTGGTCTCTTGCAGGCGTCCAGCCGATCTCTCCGTAGGTGAAGAACTCCGAACCGCCGGGAAACCAGTCTATATCCGTCAATGATCCATTGGCATCGCTGACCACGCCAAGTGCGTAGATCTGATCTGTAAAGTAACCACCGCCAGCAATGCCAAAGCCGGGATCGGGAATGGGAAGGACTGGACTGAACAGAATTGAAAAATTCGAAAAGGTCGTGCGGGGATTCACATAGCCAAGGATATCGGAATAGTCGCCGGGGTCGATGCGACCTGCAACGAAGCCTCCGTCGATGCCGGACAGCGCCTGCGACCAATAAGCAACCGACAGCGTTGAATCTGTGTCGCTGAAGGTCGTTGCCGTGACACCGAGATATCCGATTTCGCCCGCGAGACCGCCCGGCGCGATATCCGTTCCTAGCCGATGACGGTTTTCGAGGATGAAGACAAAGCTACCCGCATTTTCACTGCCACGATTAAAGAGTGCCCAGTTGCCAATGATCCGCGCCTGCCCGGATGCCGCCTCGTCGGTGCCACTCAGGCTGTCTGAAGACTTCTGGTACAGCGCTTGGTAGTCGAAGGACAAATTCAACCCAGTGCGTTTGGCAAAAGCCTCGCGCGACTGTTCGAAGGGATCGAAAAACCGATCCAGCCCCGGCAATCTGGAATTCTCGAGACGCCGGAGCCTGTCCTGCTCCAATTGCGCCTGAGCCGACGCTGGCCCCCCGAGCGATGCGGTGGCTGCCGCCTCCAGTTGCCGTACCGTGCTGTTCTCTTGGGCTGCCGCCCCGGATGCGATGGCCGCCACTCCTGCGCAAACGCTCATGGTCTGTTTCAACCGCGCCATTGCAACTGTTACATTGAGGTTTGAGCGCATGGTTTTGTTCCTGATACGACTGACACTACTTCAAATCATCCTGCGCCTTGATCTCGGGCACGCGGGACAACGCTTCGGCCATGTCCGCGCTGCTCATCAATTCGATCATCTGGTAGTCGTCCAGCAGTCCATCCCCAAGACGGCTGACGTAAAACGCCTGAATGAAGGTGGGATCGTCAGGTAGCAAAACAGTGATATAGTTTTTCCCGTTTCCGAGCCCCCAATAGTAACTGAGAAGCTCCCCGCCAAGCGCCTCAATTCCACCTTTGACGCTAGCTGCACGATCGCCTGGATTTGCAATCTGCATTTCCCACGCGGCACTGTTGGACGTGCCAATGAACAAAAACGTGCGCATGTTTTGGGTATCTTCTGCAGTTGCCAATGTGGCGTATCCCGCCATAAGAGCCCCTAGGATAAGATGTTTCATCGTACGTCCTTTCGATGAAGAGCCTGACGAGGTTATTGGTTCTCTGTTTGAGATTGACGGTTTTGCTTGAGCTTTTCGGCGAGACCTTCCGCCCAAGCCTTGGTGGCGGCTGATGGATCGGTAGTGCCCACTGACTGGCGGACGTCATTTTTACTGAACGTTTGAACGTCAGTAACATCCATTTCGAAGGTGGCACGCATTGAAACGAAACCGTCGACTACCAACATCCGCTCATCCGACGGCTGGATTTGCAACTGTCCCGTCACAACAATTGGTTCATACATCTCGGTCGACTTCCAGCCATTGGTCAGACGCAAGCGAACCATCTGGTTTGGCGGTGGTGGTGGTACGTGGCTGCACATTCCCCGCTCTGGAACCAGATAGCCCACAGGCGTGCCGTCCTCGGCGGCGGGTGCCGGAATGACAAATCCACCCAGCTTGATGATTTCCCCGTCTTTCGCCGGATTTCCGGCTTCTCCTGCCAGCTTTCTCCGATCCGCAACAACCCACCTTTGCGAAATAAGCCAATTGGCATCAATCCCCTCGGCTTTCAGCTCCGCCTCGACGTCGGCGAGCTGAGCTTCCAGTTGCGATCGGTCATCTTCCGCAGTGTCTCCGGATGTCAGGCTCTCCTGAGCATTCACAAAGGTGCGCAGTGCGACAAGCTGATCGAAGGTCAGATCACGGAAGGGATCCTCGAAGTTCTGAGCCGCCTCATCAACGAGATCGGGCCAGTCAGTTACCAAAGGTTCGGCAACTGCGGCCTGCCAACAGGCTGAGAAGACAAAGGAGGCGAGGACCGACCGGAAAGCCCTCATTGCTCCGGGCTCCCGGGTATCGTGGTTTCGAGCGCTGCCGGCCGATCAGGGAACTCCGAGTGTTCATCCTCTGGCGTTTCGATATCCGCATGCCACGAGAATGCCTTGTCGCCCAGATCGAGCTCGATTTCACCGTCTGTGATGCGCGCGTACCGGATCGGCTTTCCGGGCCGCAGATCGGTGTTTGCAACGCCGCCGTCGATGATGATCTGACCGCTCACCAGAACGTAGGGAATCCCCTTGGTGAATGATCCGTTCATGCCCTTTTTCATCGATGATGTCTCAGTGATCGTCTCGGGGTTGAAAATTGTGATATCTGCGATCATGCCTTCCTGCATCCGGCCGCGCTCTTGCATCGCCTGAAGACCGACGCGGGAGAAGTACTTGGCGGGGATGTAAGAGGCGTTGTTGACGATCTCCATGAGCGGGATACCCTGCTCGCGGGCTTCGCGGAACACGATGCCATAAGTGCCGGCATTGCGCGGGTGGCCGCCGTACTCTCTGAAATCGGCCTCAACTGGCAGCGGTTCGCCATCGACGAGATAGCCGACGATATCATTGGCGATCGCAATGTCCTTCATGTGGATCCAGCGCTTCAGATCGGCTTCCGGGCGCACAGTGATGAAGATTGGCTTGGACGGGTCCTCTGCCTGTTGACGGAAGAATTCTTCGTCCGTTTCATAGAGCTCCCCGGTGGAGGTATCGAAGATATCCCGCGTCGGAACGATATTGTTCGACTCGATCTTGTCGGGCAGCAGTTGTGGGGTTGCGATGTTGGGATTTCCGGTGATCGCCGGATAGTACTCGGCGAAGATGTCCATGTCGCGCTGCTGCAGGCGGCGGGCGAGTTCGTAAATCTCTTCCCAGCCCTGATTCTGAATGTGCGACAGGATCAGCGCGCCATCCAGGGCCACGGCATTTGCGATCACCTCGTTTGCACCCAGCGAGTAGTAGAGCGGCAGGCTCTCGGTCGGCCCGAACCGTGTATGTGCGCCAAAGTACCGGTCATATTCCTTGGCAAGCTTCTGGAGTGCGAAGATCTCTTTCGGGAAGGTGTTGTACCCCATGTAGCCGACCGTCGTATTAACGGTGATCGCGCCGGCGCGCAGACCCTTGACGTACATGGTCATGACTTCTTCGAGTTGTTCCTTGGATGGGACATCGAGGGCCCAACTGGCATGGCCGTCTTCTTCCTCGGCCGCCCCGCGCGATTTGAGGATGTATGTCGGATCGGATGCCAGTTCGACCGGTACGCCGTCCATAACCACACGACGGATCTCTTCATGTCCCATCCCGGTGCCGTAATTGAGAAAGGAGTTGCCCTCATACTTGTCATAGAACAGGTCGGCATCGGCCACACCGCTTTCCGTGTCCAGGATCGTGGTGGTCCCGTCGTGGGCCATCATCTTCTAATCAAACCCCCCGAAGGAGTGCGAGTGGGTATTGATGAAGCCGGGCGCGACCACGTGGCCTGCAACGTCGATCTCGCGTTCACCCGAAATTGCATCTTCGGTAATCGACGTGATCCTATCGCCCTTGATGCAGACGTTACGAACGGCGTCGAAATTGTTTTCCGGGTCCATGACCCGCCCGTTGAGCAGTGCAACATCGCAATCTGCGGCAAACGCCGGGGTTGCGAAACCTGAGAGTGCGACCAGAATGGCTATCGCGGATGTTTTCATTTCTAAGACTCCAAAAGTTGTTGGCGGACAGAGACCGATGACCCCGCCGTAATGGAGAGGTCAGTTCAGCGTGTTCTTGTAGATCACGCCGTCCTTCATGATCATTCGAATGCTTGGGACATCCTGTCCGCGCGGCGGCGCATCAAACCATGTATCCACCGCGCCGATGGCCGAGATGTCTTCAAGTGGGTTCCCGTCTACGATCAGAATGTCGGCGTAGGCGCCTTCTTCGATCACACCAAGCTTGCCTTCAGGGTAAGGGTTTCCTCGTCCGGTCAGAGCCGCCAATTCGCCACCATTCGAGGTCATCATCTGCAATGCCCAGAGGTTGCCAAACTCACGCGCGACAAACGCCTTCGTAAAATCCATTGACTGGCGATAAGGGACACCCGTGAGAAGCACGTAATCGGAATCGAACACCATCTTCGGCTTGTATTTTTTCACAAGATCCATGAGCTGCTTGCTGTTTTCCCGCAACCACAGAAACTTCGCCGTCGGCGGGAAAGTCGGGTCCTGATGCATCGGGTGTTCCAGAGCTTCGGGCGCAAGCGCAGTCAGGTTGGGCGAAAAGAACGCCTCTTTTTCGACCAGCTTCTGCATCGTCGGTTCGGTAATAGTCAGGCCGTGGTCTACCACTTTGACACCAAGATCGAGAGCACGGGACAGGTCGCTGTCCATAAATACGTGCATAGCGACGTATGAGTCCATATCGCCTGCAACCTCTACTGCAGCAGAAATCTCTTCGTTTGTGAAAGCAGACTGATAGATCGGGTCCTTGATCGATGTCACGCCACCGCTGACCATGATCTTTAGATAGTTTGCCCCTAAAGCAAAATTCCTCCTCGCACCCTGAAGCACCTCGGCGGGCCCGTCCACCAATCTGGTTATCTCCAGTCGCTCAAGATTGCTCTCGTTCTTGCGCTGACCAGCGATACCCCAGTCGCCGTGTCCGCCCGTTTGGCTAAGGCATGCGCCGGAGGAATAAATTCTTGGGCCGGGAAGTGATCCTTCATCAATAACCGCTCTAAGCCCACCATGAGCGCCGCACATATCGCGAACCGTTGTAAAGCCCATCGCCAACATTTCCTGCGCGAATGCGGCAGCACGTGCGCCAATCTCTTCCCATGTGGTGTCCTGAAGCCCCGGGATAGTCCCGTTCTTGTACATGTTCACATGCACATGGCTGTCGATAAGCCCGGGCATGAGCGTACGACCGTCTCCGTCAATGACGGTCACATCCACTTCTTTGGTCTCGATGCCGCGTTCCGTTTGAACGGTGAAGGAGTAGCCGTCGATGCCGCCGACTGGATCAGGCAACCGCTTGGATCCCCCGGTGCGCACATCGACTTCCCACTTCCCGCCCTCAGGAATGTCAGCGTCAATCTTGTGAATCTTGTTGCCTACGACGAGAACGTCGACGTCCTTGAGCCCGTCACTCACTCCATCAAAAACCATCACATTCTTAAAGAGTGTAACAGGGGGGATGTCACCTGCGGCCTCCTGTGCAAAAGCCGCGCTTGTTGTGAGAGCGACTGCGCTCGCCATCATTGTAGATTTGCCGAGGTATTTCATGGGCTTCCTTTCCCTTCCGCTATCGGGGTGCGCGGGGTGCCGAGGTGAATTCACCCCGCGCGACACTCAATCGAGTGTATTCTTGTAGATCACGCCGTCTTTCATGATGATTTTCAGATTGGCGTCCGGCTCGGCCAACAGAAGGATGTCCTCCAGCGGGTTGCCATCGACGAGTAGAAGATCTGCATAGGCACCTTCCTCGACCACGCCGAGGGGGCCGTCTTGATACGGGTTGTTCAAGCCGGTCAGTTGGTTCATGCGGGCGCCGTTCGACGTAGCGATGCGCAGAATGTCATATGCGCTGAATCCCGCTTCGTGCAGATACCCGATTTCGTCGTTCATCTTCTTGTCTTGCTCAAGCGTCTGATCCCAGTTGTTCACAAGGTCTGTGCCCAGTGTGTAGAGATCGATCATGCCCGGCGTCGTCTGGATTACTTCGATCATATTGGCTGCAGCATCGCGCACGCTTTTCCATTTTACAAAGGACGCTGGCGTGTAAAAGGCTTCCGCTTGTTCGGTGGTCACCGAGTAGACCGGGGCCACCGCCGTCGCGAACATGATCTGCTTTTCGACCATAATCTCGGCAGCCTCCTTGGTCAGGAACGGGATGTGTTCAATCGTCTTGGCGCCATTGTCGATGCAGTTGCGGATCGCCTCTTCGGTGAACACATGGCAGGTGACATAGGTGACCCATTGCGCGGCCGTCTTGACCGCCATCTGGATCTCGTCAGCCTGATACTGAAGTGAGTGCAGCGGATCGAACTCTGACGTAACCCCGCCGCTGACCATGATCTTGATCTGGGTTGCCCCGCGACGCAGGTTTTCACGCACCGCCATTCGGATTTGCTCAGGTCCGTCGGCGATAAAGCTCATGTCCGTCTCGACCCAATGCGAAGGACCCTGTCCGGAGAGTGTCGGATGCCGGTCGTTCAGTTTGCGGAAATCGGCATGACCGGATGTCTGAGTGATAAACGCTTCCGAGGAATAGATACGCGGGCCGGGAAACATTCCGGTGTCAATGATGCGGGCGATGGATTTGGCCGGACCACCAAGGTCGCGCACGGTTGTGAATCCGTTCATCAGGATGCGTTCGGACCGGATCGTGGCGACGCCGCCAAGGTGAAAGGGAGTGATGTTCTGGCGTAACCCGTCGCTGAGCGGATTGAATACCGTAAGATGCACGTGCTGGTCATGCATCCCCGGCATCAGCGTGCGCCCGCCGCCGTCGATGATCTGGGCGTTGGCGACGGCCAGAGGTTCGGTCGAGACATCGGCGATCAAGTTGTCGACCACCAGCACATTGGCATTCTCGATCCGCTCTTCGTTCACCCCGTCAAAGACATGCACATTGGTGAAGAGGATCGGAAAGCTCTCCTCTTGAGCAAATGAATATGTTGCGACCGCTGAAAGAACAGTGGCGACTATAAATCTTTTGAACATTTTGGAGTTTCCTTCTTGGCAATGCACTGCTCTGCACGATTGTATCTTTGCGTGTGGCGCTCAGACTGTCATTAGCAATATGGTTGAATTGTCCAAAAAAATGCTCGAAAATGCGAATAAAAAATTAGATCGCGATAGTTCAGGTCGGCAAATGAAACTCCCAACTGTTGAATGCTCGATGGCGCAACCTTTTGTGTCCCTTGCCCTCAGCCATGGCCTTGAAGTTGAAAAATTTCTTGAGCCATCCGGCCTCTGTCTGAAGGACGTGCAGCGCGGCGAAGCGTTCATGGCAGGGCAGCATTGGTACGATCTGATCGACAATCTCGCGAAGGCATTGAGTAACCCGCATTTAGGGTTTGACGTCGGTGCTAATGCGGCTCTCAATACATTGCCCAACCTGTCGATCCTTGAAACTCAAAGCGCGACGCTCGGTGATCTTTTAATATCGCTTGTTGTGGACGTCGGCAGGATTTCGTCCATGGCGAACTACAATCTCGAGACCAACGGTCATGTCGCTAGGTTGGTTGCAAAACGCACATTCAAGCCATCTTCTCCACCTGGCCAAGTCGACGGCTATTATCTGGGATTTATGGTTCGACTAGTTCGATCCGTCTGCGATCCCGACTGGGACTCCAAGAAACTACAATTCTGGGTTTGCAAACCTGATTGTATCCCTGATTGGCAGAAAAAGGAAATTTCGGTACGCAGGACCAACCGCATGGGGGCGCACATCGAGTTTCCAGCAAACTGGTTGTTGCTTCGGTCCGGAGGTGGGCAAAGCCAGAATCTCCCGGAGAACTTCACAGGCGCCGACGACTTTCTTCAGCAAACCCGCGATTTGCTTGAACTGCATCTCGACAAGCAACCTGCCACCCTGAACTGGTTTGCAGAGTTGTATTCGCAAAGCCCCGACCGTTTGAAACGCACCTTCCGAGCCAATGGTACAAGCTTCAAAGCAGAACTGGAAAAATGTCGGGCGAAGCGAGCGAAGACTTTGCTTGTAAACAGCCAACTTTCGATAAAAGAAATTGGTGAAAGTGTTGGGCTTCTGGACCAACCCAGTTTTCACAGGAGTTTCAAGCGATGGACCGGGATGACTCCGAATGAATTCAAAAAACGCAATCAGATATGCAACTCCGACTGATCGTTAAGCTAAAGATTACCGCTCCAAGATTCAGAAGCGACGACGCAAGTCCCAACTTACTGCAGGCGTTGGCTCGCTTCGGATATCCGGCGTTTTTCCGTGGGACTTCAACGCCGCGAAAAGCGTAAAGACTAGGCCATACCGACTCAACAGGCTTCTCACGGGCGTTTCGGATATGGGCTGATAAGGCCCCCGCAGCTTTCAAACGATCCAACAAATACGCTTACCCCGCGAACGAAGCCCACTTCTGGAAAGCGGTCATTGACCAAATGGTGGCTTTGTCCGCAAAGCGGCTGTTCAACTGAACTCGTCGCATGACCGCTCGGAGCCCAAAGCGGCCACCCATTTAGTGCGAATACTAGGGCAAAATCTGGCTCAAAAACTCTATAATTGTTGACAAAAAAACGACAAATTGCTTTTCTTGAGCCCATTGCGCCCCTTCTAGCAAACAGACGATGCGCCAAATTCGGTTAATGCTCTGCTCCTCTAGGACACAATTTAGCTGCTTGGCCCAAAAGTTAGTGAGCTGAGTTGTGACTGAACGTGAAAACATCGCGGAACAACACCAGGCTGAGCATGGTAATCTTCCCTATGACCCTGAAGAATGGACAAAACGATTAGCCGAAGCGCGAAAGCAGCGAGAAAAAGTACTTCTGAACCGGTCTCCTCACGATAATCAGAAAAAGGGCGTTTCCGACAAAAAAAATCGCCAGAACAATATGCTCACGCGAATGGCGATTGCCCGCGCAAAGCGCGAAGAAGTACTGCAAAATATTACCAAGCACAAAGTTCCAAGTAGCCAAAAGTGCGCCGAAACTCTAAAAGTTCTGGGCGTCCGGAAAAAGCTTGATACGACGTATAATGAAGCCAAGCTTGTTGTTGGTACGGACGGTCGAACAAAGCTGGTTGGCTCGGACGGTCGAACAAAGCTGAATGTCATGCCCTGGGCTTCGGATGTTGATGAAGTCGAGGTCAAAAAGCCTATCCAAGAACCACCTGCCGAAGAGTTGACCCAATTTACGCTGGCCAATACCGAAAAACCAAGGAAACACGCCTCTTCTCGTCCTACTTCCAAGAAAAAACTACAAGCCGAACAATCAGGTAAAGCGAAATCTCCCAGGTCAAGCGAAGCAACAGTTGATCCCGTTAAAACGCCCACCGAAACTACTAGCTTTTCCAGGAAATCGCGAACGTGGATGAACCCACAACTTGGAGTTCTTTTGGCCTTTATCATTGCCCCCGTTGGATTGCTGTACGCGAACTCCAGCCATTTCCAAGCGCAATTTGTAAGTTTTAGCAAACACATTTCAAACTATCGGTCTTCATTCCAAAGCAACGGATACAACATCCGTATCTCACCTGCTCCTTCACAACCAAAGTTGTCCGTTCCCAAAATGACGAATACCACGCTGAGAGGCGCGACTTTGCCGCACATCGAAGAGCGGCCGGAAGTCTTCTCTAAAGTCTCAAAACTAACTGAAATGGTGTCGGGTGAAGAAACCATACAAATTATCCAGACAGGCCATGCAGGAAAACGACCCGAAATTGCACAATATGGCCCAGTCTTGGAACTTCCCGACTACATAACAGAGTCCAATACTGAAAACTGGCTCAGCCCTCCGGCGCCAATCTCAATTAAGTCAGCGTCACTTCCCAACGAGGTGGACCCGGCATCCGTTTCCTTATCAGATGTTTGGACCTCACCACTTTCTTTGAAAAGCGAAACTTTCATTGTCGTGCATTTCCCGAAGAACCTTCCGCAGGAGCGTCGCCGACGTGTCCTAGCAAGATTCGAGGCAGAGGGAATTTCGGTAGAATCCGTTGCTTCGTCACCCTTCACAATAAAAAATACGCAAGTACGCTTCTACCATCTAGAAGATCAGCGTTTGGGGGAGGACTTGGCGAACTTTTTCGACGGCGTCGCGCGAGATTTTACCAGTTTCGTACCGTCACCAAAACGGGGGCTTTTAGAGCTCTGGGTGTCCGGAGAAGGAACTAAAACGGCGCCCTCTTTTCAGAAGCCGCCAACAGTGGCAACGCCCCAGGTTGTTGCGCGAGCTGTATTGGCAAAGCCTCCCACGCAACGCAGCAATCTGTTCGGCAAGTTGTCGGGTATCTTAAAAACGGAAATAGAACGTGGTGAGAGTATCAAAGCCAGCTCTGACAGAAACAATGTGGGCAGCGACGTCACTACTGAAGTTGCAAGCAATTCGACAATCGCTGGCGGCGGCGGAAACAATCCCAGTAGTGGTGGCAGCAAAAGCAGCACAGGCGGAAACGGTGGCGGCAGCAAAGGCGCAGACAAAGAAGGTAGCAAGCCCGGTAAAGGCGGAAACCGTGGAGGTGGAAAGGCCGGAAATAAGGGTGGCGGCAAAAGCGGCAAGGGCGGGAACAGTGGCGGCGGCAAAGGCGGTCACAGAAACTGAAACTCTGAATGTAACCGCTTTATCAGGATTTTGTTCAGAAGCTGACTGCTGCAAAACAGCAAATAACAGCTTCGTCCGCAGAGAACTCGCTCACAGCGCGCCCGTTGAATGGCCGCTTCGAGCCTGTAGAGGACATTCATTAGCACCACAACTAAGCTTGCGGGTGCCGCACTAGCATTAAAGCGTGACAGTATTAATTCACAGATGCATCTGAGGAAACTGAAGATGGTGAAACCTGAACCCGACCGTACTGCGTCCGTTTTGCAGGTAGCTGATCGTTACTACCATGCGATGGTACATGCCGAAGAAGGCGAGCTTCGCCAGCTCTTTGAGCCACGCGCAAACATCGCCGGCTACTTTGAAGGAGAGTTTCAATGGCTAGCACTTGATGAGTTTATAGATGAAACCAAGACCCTAGTTGGACAGCATGGTAAGCTTGAAGCTCGCTTGGAAAGCCTGAAGCTCCACGGCGACATTGCCTCAGTCTGCTTATCCGGAAGATATGCTGGCCTTTGGATTGTGGACCACCTCTTGCTAGTTGAAAAAGACAACGAGTGGATTGTCACAGGCAAGTCGTTCCACGTGAGGAGCTAAAACGAAGAGCGGCCGGCATTATTCGCCATCGGTCTGTATTGTATGATGTCCACTTTGCCCGCAAACTAGACTAGGACGAACTTTCATGATGGTCCGCATTGAGCCCAAAGCGACCCTTAGAATTACGCAATTCATCGCCCGCGGAGAATGTGGTTAGTGCGCTTTAGGTTGGTCTTGGTAGAATACCGAAAGGCGAGAACGTCTTACGTGTCTGCCATTCAATTGTCAGCCGACGCTGTAGTGACCCAACTAGGTCTCTATGCTTGGATCGGATCACCGGGCAACCCTATAGCCTCTCTGATGGGGTCGGGCAGATGAAGATTTTGTGCAAGGATATCCGCTTGTTCTGACAGCGCTTCCGCACGTACTGCAGCAGTTTCCGCTTTGGAGTGCATTCCCGATTTCCTGAGTATCCACGCCTTCACTAACCAAAAGTGTCTGCAGGAGGGACGCATTTCAGTCGCGTCAGAAATTGCTTCGATCGCGTGTCCCTCATCACCTGCCATCATGTGGGCGATCGAAAGGGGGTAAAGCCGGTACGGAAGAAACGGATCCTCAGTGGAACGACTCACGGACTTCGCTAAACTATTCCGAGCGGCTTCCCAGTTACCGGCAATAATTTCGGTGTAACCGCTCACCTCCATACCCAAAACGTAGTTGGGGTTCAGTCGAAAAATCCTATCAATGTCCTTCCGGGCGCCATGTAGATCACCCGCGAGGCGTGCGCGCACCTGTGCCCGCGTATACCAGCAGTAATCAGAGCGAGGCGCAGCCTGAACGGCCTTGTTCGAAGACTCAATAATCCGCATACGCAAATCAGGATCAGCCTCGCGATAGCATGCTTCTAAGGGGTAAAGTTTGGCTTCACACCACATTGCAAGCCCTGACCCGTTCTCGGGATCAAGTCGAAGTGCTCGCTCTAGCAATTTGCCCGCATGATTATAGTCTTCGATGGTGGCACGATAAAACAGCATTGCTGCTCGGGATCTTAACTCACTTGGGCTTAGTTGATCGTCTGGAATGTCGCTCAGCCGGTCGCCGTCAAACGCGTTGATCTGCAGACGTAAATCGTCTGAGAGTTGTTCTGCAGCCCGATCGCTCAATTCAAACAAATTCTCTGAATCTCCGGTTAAGAAGCGCGACCATGTCACCTGTCCATCTCCCAACCGGGTAAGGCTGGACGAGATCCTTGCTTCGGTCTCCCGGCAGCGCAATCTGCACCTAAGGCTGTAAGTTGCTTTGGTCTCGGTTGTTGAATCTGTTGCTATCACACGCACACCAGTGCGGCGCGAAAGACTGTGAACCAATTGCTCCTGAAGATCAGCGCAAACCTCAAGCGTTTCTCTTGTTTCGGGAGCACTTGTGACCGGCTCGACTGCAATGGAAGGCAATTCGGTATGTTCAGTTTCACGCTTCGTGGTGGGCCGCCATTGAAACCCATTCACCGGATTAGCAAGGTTCTTTAAATCGAACCTACCCGCATCGCTGAAACCCGCTGAGAACTTTTCGTCTAACTGCCGCTTGAGGTCTTCGGAGATCATCACACCACCGGGTGGCGCCTCGGTTTGTAGGCGTGCGGTGATGTTTATACCGGCGCCATAAATGTCGGCCTCGTCTTGAACGATCTCACCAAGATGCGCTGCCATCCTTAGCCTGATTTTCTTATGGCCGACCAATGCAAGTTGAACAAACTGAGCGGTTTCAATTGCCGCGGATACTGAAGGAAAGGCAATTATCCATCCATCACCCATACGCTTCAGTATCTCGCCGCCTCTTTGTACGGCTTCCGGTTCCAGTAGTTTATCCCGAAGTTCGCGGACAAGCCCAATTGCGAGCGACTGATCCGCCTCCATTGCGGACGTATAGCCGACCAAGTCAGCCATCAAGATCACAGCAAGGCGAGCTCTCATAAAGCTAGGTTAGGACAGCGCTCAGGTATTGTCATCTTTTTATGCTGGCGGAACGACCTTTGGCATTAGCAAAGCTGTGCAGCGAATGGCGGCTTCGTCCGCATTGCGGTCTTTGCCCCGTTTTCAGCCAACGTCCGCTGCTTAGTAAAAGCCGCCGTCGACGTTGAGCTCTTTTTAAAAGTCCTCATCCTAGCGAACTAACTAAAACTCACCGAGTTCAGACAGCATATGCTCCCATCGGTATTGGGCTTCGAAACGCCGGTCGATAATGGTGGATTTGTCATAAGTTCCAGCTAGCCCGGGGCGCTTGTGTCCGATCATTCTTTCGGCAGTGTCAAAGTCGATCCCGAGTTCGCTCAAGCCGGTACGGTATGTGCGGCGCAGGCCGTGGATAGACAAACGGTTGTCGCCGTATGCATTACGGACCGGAATGATCCGCTTTGACCAGCCGGACATTGGCGATCCGGGTTTGCGATGGCTGGAGAAGATCAAGGCGCCGGTTTCACCTATGGTCGCGCAAGCAACCTCCGCGAGATTTTCCAGCAACGCGCGGGACAGAAGACCGAGCGGGACCGTGTGTTCGGTCCCGGTCTTGGTACGGTCTGCGGGGACTGTCCAGATCGAGAGTTTGGTGTCGAGCTCCGCCCAGCGCATGTGCGCGACTTCGTTGCGGCGTTGGCCGGTCAGAAGTGTGAAGCGCAAGAAGGCTTGGAATATCGGATCATGAGAGGAGCTGACAGCCTTCAGAAACCGCTGGATCTGCTCTGGGGTGTTCATGGTCCATTGGTTGCCCGAGAGGCGTTGCGCGCGTGTCTGGCGCGGTCTACGGTAGCCTGCGAGGGGCGAGACAGGGATATGTCCCTTGTCTGCTGCGAAGTTCAGAAATCCAGTGGCGTTCTTGCGGAAGTAGTCGGCAGCGCCGGGACGACCGGATTTCTCGATACCGTCAATGACCGCCGTCAGGTCGAGGCGTGTCAGATCACCGATTGGACGCGTGCGGTGCGGGTTTAGGTTCGCGCGCAGCGATTGCATCATGTCGGTCGTACGGACGATTTGGCGCGCGATCAGGTCCTGTTCGTAAAGGTCCAGAAGCTGGGCGGTACGGATCGCCCCGATCCGAGGGACGCGCGGGTCGATACCGTTGCGCAGATCGAGGATGTTGGCGCGTGCGAGGTCGCGCGCCTGCTTGAGAGTGGTTGTGCGGGTGTCACCGATCTTGATCTGGACGCGCTTGGCTTCACGACCGGTCCCGAGGCGTGAGCGGAGGATGTAGACCTTGGTGTCGGTCCCGATGCGCAGCGCGAGGCCGGGGACATCCGTGTCATTGATTTCGTATCGTTGGGCGCATGGCTTTGCTGCGCGGACCTTGGCTTCGGTTAGGGCCTGGCGCTGGGCGCTGGGTTTGGGGCCGACCGGAACGATCTTTAGGGCAGTTGGGGTCATAAACCGGTTTCCCTTTTGGCGACCACATGGCGACCACCGTTATGCTCATTCATCGCAACATGACATAACCTAGCATAACTAAATTTTAAAGGTTTCAATTGGTTCTAACTACTCAGCGTGACCCAGCGCATGTTAGAGCACTCCCTTGGTAAGGGAGAGGTCCGGAGTTCAAATCTCCGCAGCAGCACCATAACTATCAGAAATTAAAACGATTTTTACACGGCGTACGGCGTAGTGTTTTTAGCGGGGGAACGCGTGTTCTCCGTCGCCGCCCAATAAATTTGGGCCGAGCTTACTACAGTACATGCTGAGTTTGATCGTGGTGGCTCAAAGGGCGCGCAATCAGCCCTTTGGCTCTTTCATTTCCAGGATGCGTTTGGAGATGAGCTCAACAGGTTCACGCAATCTATCGACGTTGATGATAATGTAACCGCCTGTGACATCGGCAGATGAGCGATGGTTCAGCAGACGTTTGAGCGCGTAGTGCGGAATGTCGAGGCTTTCAGCAATCGTGATATACGTTCTGCGCAGGTCATGGAGCGTGAAAGATACGCCTGAGGCAGCGCTGACCCGTTGCAGGAACTTTTTTGGTTCGACAATATGGCCTGCGGGTCCGTTACCGGGAAACACCCATGGAGATGCGCTCGCATTTTGTTTTCGTTCTCGGAGCAACTCGAAAATAAAGTCAGATAACGGAAGTGTAAGCGGGTCGCCGTTTTTGGTTGTTGGTAGGTGCAGTTTGCGCTCAGCAAGATCAACATTCTCCCAGCGCAAGCCCTGCAACTCACCCCGCCGCATACCGGTAAACAAAGCCATAGTCAGGAAATCCCGGGAGTACTCGGGCTCTTCCATTACTGCGGCCCACCATGCGGGGAGCTGTTTTGCCTCGATAACCGTTTGTCGCCGCCGTTCCTTATTCCAGACCTTAGCCTGGCTCAGTATGCTCACCGGATTTGGCGGAAAATCATCCTCGGTTGCAGCAATAAAGTTGTATACAGAACGAAAATGGCGAAATGAGTCGTTGGCTGTGATTTTGCCATTATCACGGGACATCTCTTGGTGCTTTTTCAACACCATTTGCCGTGTGATCTCATTGATTGGCTTGTTCGCCCAATCCTTCAGGTAAATGAAACCGGTGCGCGAGTAGTTCTCCACTGTGGCCTTTGCTAGATGTGGTCGACCGGCAAAGAACTTATCGAAAGCCGTTTTCAAAGTAATAGCTTTTGTCGCTTTTTTACGCTTCTCCTCTATCGGGTCAACGCCATCCGCCATTTCTCCCAACACCACCTGCGCCTTGCGTCGCGCTTTTTCCGGTGGGAAGAGGTCAGCCCGTCCGATAGTAACACGTCGTGTGCGACGGTTTACCTGCCCTTCGACAATGTATGTTTTCGATCTGGCACCGACACGCACACCAAACCCCGGCAACATTGTGTCCCGATATATGATTTGCCCGCTTACTGGGTGCGGTATGTCGTCAACAGTGCGACGGGTAAGACGTAGGTTTGGCATCGTGACCTCCTTTCGGCCACGACTCATTATAAGCATCATTCCCGAAAAAGCTCGACTTTTCATCGTGTTAAGATACAGCATCGCACTGCATCCGGTACAATGGAGAACTATCCAACTCGATCATATCAACCAGAATTGAAAGGTTTGGCCAATAGAGGCGTCTACCACGATCGAACGTTCAGCGGCTCAACGTCAAAGATCCCCGAAAGCGGACGTTGGAACAAAGTGCAGCAATTAGATCAGTATAAGGTCTGCTATGCGGACAAAGCGGACGCTTCCCGTTCTTTCGAGAGGGTCCGCACCTGTAGCTAACTCTCATCCAATGGCTTCATAAGTTGAAAGATCTGCTGGCGCATCCATTTTGCCATCGGGTTCTCATCAGATCTTTTGTGCCAAATCGCGATGATCAAGGCAGGAGCGATTTCGAACGGTGGCGTGAAATGCTTAAGGTCAAATCCTATCGAGACCTTTTGGGCCAGTTGCGTCGGCACCAGCGCGATAAGATCGCTTTCGCTGACGGTTCTGCACACGCCCGAAAACACTGGCAGAGTCATGGCGACTTGACGTTTTCGTCCGACCTTTGCCAAGGCTGCATCCCCCATGGCCGACATTTTGCCCTCAGGAGAAAACAGGACATGGGACAAGTCGCAAAAAGTTTCCAAAGACATTTCACCGCCGCTAACAAAGCTTGAAAGCGCGGGATTGGTGGCTCTGCCAATGACGGAAAAAGACGAATGGAACAGAGGTTCGCGATTTATCCACTCTGGTAGGTCCGTATCCGGAATAAGGGCGACGTCGGCCTGATATCGGTCAAGGCTTTCGACGTAATTGTAGGGAACCAAATCGACCAACTGGGCGGTTATTCCCGGTGCATTGTGACTGAGGTGGTCGCCAAGCGCTGGCATGAGGAGTTCTGCAAAGAAATCGCTTGCCGAGATTTTGAAGTTGCCCTGTGCCTGCAGCGGATCGAAATCTTTGGGTGGAGTTAGCAATCCCTCCAGCCGATTGAGTTCTTCGCGCAAGCCATCTTTGATCGAAGCGGCGAAATCGGTTGGGACCAACTGGTTCCCGTGTCGAACAAACAGGGCGTCATCCAAGGAATGTCGCAGCCGGTTCAGGGCATTGGAAACCGCAGATTGCGACAACCCCAGCCTTTCGCCGGCCTTGGTCGTCGATCCTTCGCGCAGAATTGCGTCCAGAATTCTGAGCAAATTAAGGTCAAGAGTGGCGAAATTCACGTTGGTGATACCCTGTATTTTGAAGTTTCGTTGGAGTGATACCGAATAATCCCGGTAAATGGAAACCAACGAAAGCGCTTTCGTTTCATCTCAAGAACAGGGACTGAAACGATGAAAGATTTGATGACTGATGACGCCACAATCGAATGGCTTGGCGTCCGTTACAAAACCATCCTGACAGCGGAAGAAACCGGTGGGGCCATGTCGATCGTCGACAGCCTGTCGCCCGTCGGCAGCGGACCGCCCCGCCACGTTCATCACAATGAAGACGAAACATTCGTGATGATCACGGGAACCTGCAAAATCTGGATCGAAGGGATCGAGACGATTGCGGGCCCGGGCGAAAGCGTCTTCATCCCGCGTGGAAAGGAACACACATTCAAGGTGATCGGCGACGAACCGTCTCGTCATCTCGTTATTCTGACCCCGGGCGGCTTTGAGGGGTTCTTTCAGGACATGGCAGACGGACAGTGCAAAATCCCCGAGGATATGCCGGCCATCGAAGCCTCTGCCACCAAACACAACATGACCTTCACCGGTCCGCCATTGGATTGAGCTCCATGAACAAGCACATAGTATATCACATCCCAGTCTGCCCATTCTCCCAACGGCTCGAAATCCTTCTGGAACTTCGTGGTATGCAGGACGCGGTCGAGTTCAGAGTTGTCGACATCACCAAACCACGTGACCCCGAGCTCTTGCGAAAAACCCGTGGGACAACCGCCCTGCCAGTACTGGAAACGGCAGAAGGTCACATCATCAAGGAAAGCCTGGTGATCCTGCGTTATCTTGATGAAGTTCTGGAGGGGCCACGGCTTCGCCGCGCCGACCCTTGCGAACATGCGATCGAAAGCATGCTGATTGCCAAAGAAGGCCCCTTCACCATGGCGGGATACATCTATGTCATGAACCAGGACCGGGCACAGAAAGAGGCCCACAATGACAAATTGCTCTCACTGTACCGGGACCTGAATGATTTTTTGATGGAACATAACCCGGATGGCACCTTCTTGTTTGAGGAGTTCAGTCTGGCCGAAGCCGTGTTTGCGCCTGTCTTCAAACGCTTCTGGTTCTTGGATTACTACGAGGGTTTTGAGCTACCTGTAGGGCCGGAATATGAACGTGTCAAAAAATGGCGCGCCGCTTGCATGGCCCACGAGGCCACCGACCAGGTCAGCGAAGAAGAGATCGTCAAACTGTACTATGACTATGCATTGGGCGCTGGAAATGGTGCGCTGGTTGAAGGACGATCTGTGTCCAGCTTTGCCTTCCAACCTGAATGGCAATCGCGCCCAATGCCACCACGCGACAAATATGAGACGTCGGCCACGGACGTCGATTTGGGTCTTGTCGAGATTGGCGCAATCCTCACTGATGCCAATTCCCAACAAACTTACGCCCACCCGACATCCGACTAACGAATGCCAATTCGGACATCTGTCTAGCTGTTCCAGCCGGATAGGTGTCCGGTTTGGGCTCCGAGCAGACTTGCGGCATTGCGGCGATTTCAACGATTTTTGTTGGAATTAAACGTCTGCTTTTTCGCATATTGCGCGAGCTTATCCGCAAGAAGAGCGAATGACTCTTTAAGGCAACTGACGGTGAGATCCACCCACCATCATTACTAGGCAAACCGCTTACACGGCACCTATGGTCATAGCTGCTGGGAATTAGCCGAAAATCCGCTATACAGAGGCGTTAACGTCGTCCGCAGGGACGCTCAGAAGCTCATGTAGGATCAAGGCGCTGGCCATGCCCCTGCCCCCACCAACATGCGTACAGCCAATGGATATGTCCGCTCAGCATGGCTTTGCAGCCTCCGCTTGGTCACGGATCATTTTAAAATGACCTCGCATACCGGCGCCGAATAGTGTGCAGTTCTTACGTAATCGGTGTTTGGCGCAACGCATCGGTTTGCGTGCGGAGAAGGAAAATACAAAACCGCTAGCCGAAGCAAACCCCGTAAACCCTGCAAAGTAGGGCCGGCCTGTCGGCCAGCCCCGTTTTGATTGATAGCGTGCCTAAACCCCAATCAGAATGGAATCTCATCCTGCACTTCCACTTTCATGGGTGCCGCTTCGGCGATATCGACGCGATAAAGTTGAGCTCCGCTTGAACCCAGGTTCGCCCGGAGAACACGACCACCGACAATCCTATCTTTGTGGCGCATGAGATGCCGGCCCACACTTTTGGGATTAAAATGACCATTCCGGCACATGGCAGATAGCGCCGCCATGAGTTCCTTCATTTCAGGTGTGCTATCGCTTTCCACCCGTGCCGCGATCTCCGCAAGAGTTAGCTCCTCGCTTCCAACCGCGCTAAGCCAGACTTCAAGGAGGTTTGCCAACTCAGACTTGCGCGGATCGTCCGCCATAAGTCGCTCTCTGGCTGCGACAGGGTCTGGCAGACCCAACCAGATCAGCGTCTCTCTGACCATATTCCATTCTGCAAATGACCCCATAGGCGTTGTTTGCTTCGGGCGCCCGGCAGCAATGTAGGCGCGGAATATAGTTAGCCCAGCGACTACTAACTTTGGCCGATCTTGCAGGGCCTCCTCTCTTGGATCAAAGCTGTGAGGTTCTTGATCCGGACGCTCGCTCTTTGGGTCCAGCCGACAAGGAATCGTACGTCTTGCCATGTCGCCTGCGACGATGAGATTGTTCCCTGTCGCCATGAACAAGGCGTTGGTTGGAGTTCTTGCCAACTCTGACTTGCCGAGAATACGAGCACCCCAGATTTCAGAGGTGAGCACAGTACAAAGCGCGTCTCCGCTGATTTGTCTTTCACAGTTGTCCAAGACGACCACGGCATCACCAGCCAAAAGCACGGTCGCGATGCGCTTTTCATCCTCCTCTTCTGTCTTGCCTTGCGAAATGAGTGTCGGCATGTGCCCGTTTGCGATTATTCCGATCACCTGGCTTATGAAGGTTTTGCCACTTCCCGCCGTTGGAGCATCGATAGCAAAGAGTGGTGCTGTCGGCAGCGAGCGTCGAACAAGCGAAGTGAGTGCTGCGGCTATAGCAACACTACGGTCTAGTTCGCTTGCAAACGGGAACTCGCGAAACGGTCGTATGAAGACAGCCAATGCCTGCTTCGCTTGTTCAAGGGTTGGTTTGTCCGGAACTTCTTCGAACTCGGCGCCACCAGGGTCGTAAAGCAAGCCAGATGCAAAGTCGTATCCGGGCGTTTGCAGTATCGAACCGTCCGCTCGCAAAGTTGGAGTAGAAGTAAGTCCGTTAAGCACTGGAACCCTCCACTGTCCAACACGCGCGAGGTAGGTTGTCGCGTGTTCGGATGGTGGACTGACAGTCTTAACACCACCGTCAAATTGCTTTTCCCAATTAATAATCCGGGCGAGTTGCTCCCGCAGCCAAGTACTATTCACTTGAAAAAGAATGTGGGTACCGCCTGGACGGACCACGCCATCTTCTCCGACTGACTTTGGCAGTTCACCGACCCGAACTAAGTGCTCGGCGCGCTGGTAAACATCTATCTCTGACGCGATCAGCGCTTGTTCGAGTTGATCGACTTCAGCCGGCAAATTGCCCGGTGCAATGACGATCGTAGGTTCACCGTTGCCGCGCTTGCGCTTGGAGGAAGCGCCCCCTCCCTTGCCGAGCCCCAACCATTTGCGGAAATCGCGCTGACCAGCCTCGATACCCAATCGGCTGCAAAGTTCGGGGAGGCCTCATACCGTCTCGCCGGCATCAATTCTCGCACGGGCGTTTGCGGCTTTTCCACGTCTCCTTTCAGCCTCATCGTCTCCCGCCAGTGTTGCAATGCAAACTATGATCTCATCAATCAGCTCATCGTCAGAGAGCAGGACAACAAATGTACCTGCAATCGCCATGCAGATTTCATCGCGTTCTCCAGGTTCCGTTGGATAGAACATTGCGATGACCGACGAGAACGCGACGATACCGCACCTCTTGTTGAGGTCAGATTTTTCTAATCTGGGAATGTTTTCCGGATCGTCGTGCCAGGTCACCTTCTCATTGGATGGATGAGTGGAAGGCGGAAACATCGTCTGGTGGCGGCTCCCGCGAATTTCCAGAACCATGGACCTGCTTGCACCAGCACGTTCGAGAAACGACTTCGGAATTGAAAACGCAACCCGAGTCTTGTCTAGCTCGCAGTACACGACGCGATGACTATTCGGAGAGCTATCGCGGCCGAAGCTTGGCAAGTCAGCCAAAATGATACGTCCTAGCGCAGCAGCCTGTGGGCAATCAAAGTCGATGTCGCAAAGACCGCCAGAACGCGCACCCAAAGCAATTCCTACATTGTTGGAGGGACTGAAATCTTGGGCAATCTGTTCTGGTGTCCAGTTGCGAGGCTCTTTCCAAGTTTCCTTGGGAGGTTTCTCATGAGTTGGGAGCCGAAGCGGCTCCCAACCAAGTTCATGATATGCCTGCGCCGCCGAAACGGTGCCTTGCGCAATCCTTGAAGTTATTGATGTGTTATCAGACATTTCCACCTCCTTGCGCGAAGGCATCAAGCGCTGATTGATAATACCGGATCATCCTTGTTCCAAGAACTACCGGGACCGGACCTCGCCCCTGGCTGCGCCATTTTTCCAGCGTGCTGGGTTTGACGTTGAGGTAACGTGCTGCTTCCTTTGTGCTGAACAGCGGATCTCTATTGGTTCCGCGAGGTGCGGATTTCTTTGGTTCGAAAGTTATGCGTCGTTTTGCATTGCGGTTTTTGTTTGCACGCATGCGCGATCGTTTGGGCATAGTCGCCTCCTTAAAAAAACTGATGTTTTTTGAAGAAACGCCAGGAGCGTGCCCATGCACCGCTCGCTTAATTAGACTGCAAAATCTGGTGCGCGACCCATGTCTTGCGGGGGGTTAAACCAAGTAATCCTCCGCCAAATTCGCAATCTCTTCGCATACCCATGCATGCCACGTATTTCTACGTGGCCCATATAACTTGGCATAAGTTACTGCGTCAATGAGAGTTTGTCGGGAGTCTGGTTCCGTCCAAAGCTATCTAGTTCGGTACAAGGCGCGCGCGGGCGTTAGCAAACTCCGTATGATCACGGCTTTAAGAGATACCTCTACTTGCTCCCTCTTCGAATTTGGATTTGCGCTCTAGTAAGGATCAAAATAGCTCGCGATCCGGCCTGGACCGAGGGGGTTTGCCCGGTGTGAACGGCTAGACCCGTCGATGGGGGGGGGGGTGCGCCGGGTTTGGCGGGTTTAAAGGGTTTGGCAGGGCCACCGCTTAGCGCAGCCAGCATAAACAATAGCTGCGCCTAAGCGCATGCAGCATTTCTGGCCATCGCATTTGGGGAAATTCGTGTGAAAAATGACAGAATAGCCAAATTGTGGTAATGTTTGTTTTGGCGTTTGAGCACCATGCGAACCGCCGGCAAATCTGATTGAAACACAGTTTAAGCAGTGCTCATCGACCGATTTTGTAGCGAGAGGATTGCTCACATGAAACATTTAATAGTTTGCGTTTTTTGGGGCCTGACGCTGAGCGCAAGTGCGGCGTATTCTCAAGAAACCGAAGCGAATGCCTTGATCAAGGAGGCCTTGAGCGCAGCTCCGCCGGAAATCGCGTCCAACGCTTCGGTACATGATTGGAACGGAAACGTTCTCAGGGGAGGATACGGCGACTGGATTTGTTACCCGACACCGCCAGGACGCGGAAGTGCCAAGTGCCCAATGTGTCTGGATGCGCAGTGGCGCGAGTTCGTGAAAGCGCGTGCTTCAGGCGGTGCCTTTAGCGCCGACACCACTGGTATTGCCTACATGCTCGCAGGAGATTGCCCGGTAAGCAACGTGGACCCAAATGCAGAAGGCCCGACCGCGGAAAACCAATGGATCAACGCCGAAGGCCCGCATCTTATGCTGTTGCTGCCCAATAGCGCGCTGCTCGAAGGGATGTCTACCGACCCATATAACGGACGACCCTATGTGATGTGGAAGGATACGCCTTTTGCACATGTCATGGTTCCGACCGCCGGAAATCATCCGCATCATGGAATGATGTCGATGATGCACAAAGACGGAGGTCAACGTAAAGAACGCCACGGCGGCAATGGAATGATGCAAAAGACGGAAAATTGAGCAGCCAATCTGGCAATATGCTTGGCCGGAGTGCCGCGGCTCGGAGATTACCCGGAGATCATTGCGGTATATATATAAACGCCACCTAACTGAGCCGTCGGTCCGATACCTTTTATGTCATCAGCATCATCTGGCTACCATTCGCTGAGTGGCGTCCTGAACGTTCTTGCTCGTCTGCTCATTCGGAAACGCGAATGATGAAGCAGAACCGAGGATCTTCGTGGCACCAAACACAACAGGAATGAGAGTTCATACAATGACAGACGAAACAGACATTCACGCCCTGATCAAAGCGCACTTTGAGGGAATGAAGTGGAACTCGAGTGAGAACGCTGACTGGGCTAGGTTCCGTCAGGATTTCCTTCCCGGCGCGGCTCTTTGCGGGGCAGCCAGACCGGCCCAGGTTCGCTCTCTTGATGAATTCATCGATCGAATGGAAACCGTGGCTTGCAAAAACCTGCGCAGTTTCGAAGAGCATACGCAGGGTGTAAAAATACTCCGCTTCGGAAATGTCGCGGTTGCACTAGCAATGTCTGAACTGTTGGAAGATGGAGCCGACGTGAACCACGACATCAGTGGTTACCTTCTCGTAAAATCGGAAGGTCGCTGGTCGATACTTGCGCACGCATGGGACCAGGCGAGCGATGAAAATCCCGTCCCCGATTACCTGCGCTGAGCCAGGCTGGTTGGGGCACCCGAACTCGACATCCTATCCTTCGACAGATCAGTCCGCTTCGGGCTCGGTGCGGTCGTACGCTGCGATCTGTCTGAATGACCGCTATGCGGTCAAAGCGGATATTGCGAGAGTGTTAACTCATAGAGTTGGTGCTTGGTTGATCGGAAGGCGGCTATTCCAACTTCGCCGCCGTCCGATTGAAGCAAACCCGGCTACGCGGAAAGCTGGTAATACGCGGTGACCAACACTCCGATGATCATCAGTTCAGCGACCAAGGGTGGCACAACTGCCTTGTAAAACCCGTCCGCTAAAATTCCGACAATACGCCCGGCAGCTACAACCGCCATCAGGACCGCGACAGCCGCATAGCCCAGAGTCTGCCCGGTGGTCAGTGCGATCACTAGAGAAGTCACTGAGGCCAGAAACAGCCCGCCGATCACCGAACGGATTGTGCTCAGCCCGGCTGTGCCAACCGGCTCGATTGCAAAGTTAGCAACCATGCGCCGGGGTGCAAACATCGACATGATGCCAAGACCAGACATCATGAGGGTTGCGAGGATAACGAGGATGTTCAGTGTGGTTTCCATTTCATTACTCCTGTTTTCTAGGCGAATTGGCGCAATGCCTTGATCGCGTTGTCCTGGGTGGTGATGTCCGACAGAGCCCCATCGATGCCGGCTTGATCCACGACCGGCCCAGTGGGATAACCGGCTTGGCTGGCGTAGAAATGGCCGGTTTTGAACTCCGGGTCGAGCAACCCGTCCAGATACCGTTTTGCTCCGGCTTCAACGCTGTGCATCATGCCTAACAGAGGCATCAGCACACCGCCCACATGTTTGAAGACAATGCGTTTCATAAATGGCAGGTCATCAAAGCCAGCCGTTCCGGCCGTGCCGCCCGGGCTCATGGTTACAAAGCGAATATGAGGGTTTTGACGCGCCATCGCCCCCATCCAGAGGGTCGCGGTAAGCTTGGCATAGCCATAGGTCTGCATCGGATCACCGTCGGGGCCGAATTTGGTACCATCGGCGATTGACTTGAACTCGTCCACCGTCCCATCGGACAGGCTTGGGCGGTACATACCCATTTTGGGAATACCACGAGCAGCCTCGGACCCGGCATATAGAATTGTAGACGTCACCAACTGGCGCTCTAACAATGCGTCCACCAACACCACATGGCCCAGAACATTTGTTGCGAAGATATTTGCCACGCCATCGCTGGTAATGCTGTTTGGGTGCCGCCCGCCCGTGCCTCCTGCATTCAGGATTACCGCGTCGATTGGGGCGGAAAGTGCGGCTACAGCGGCGCGAACCGAAGCCGGGCTTGTCACGTCCATCAGGACAACTTCAAAGATCTTGCGCCCGGTCTCACGTTCCAGCGCTAATTTTGCGCCTTCCGCTTTGATTGGGTTACGACAAGCCAGATAGACTTTGGATATACCTTTCTGAAGCGCAAGCTGCCGGGCTGCCTCGCGACCCAATCCGGCATTTGCGCCGGTGATCAACACAGATTGTATATGGTTCATCTGTCATAGTCCTTGAGTTTGCGTTTGATTAGCCCAAGGTATTCCGCCCGAAAATTGATCTGTAGATAGGTATTTCTGGACACGTTGCTTCAAAAATGAAACACAAGAGCCATGTCGATCAAGGAAAGCCACTCTCTCAACTGGGATGATCTGAAGTATTTTCTTGCTGTTGCAAGAACTGGGACATTGCGGGGCGCCGCCGATAGCATTCAGGTCAACCATACGACCCTGACCCGGAGGTTATCGGTTTTGGAGGAACGGGTCGGAAGCCGCCTCTTTGATCGCTCAAAGCAAGGCTTGGCGCTGACGCAGCTTGGGGAAGACCTAATGCCTCACGCCGAACGCGTTGAGGCGGAAATGACAGCGGCGTCTCGAATGATTGTCGGCCGCGATGCTCAACCTTCTGGCACGGTCTACATCACATTGCCCCATGGTCTGGCAATGACCTCTCTGATGGACGATTTCGCCACTTTCGCCGATCTCTACCCAAACATCACCCTGAACATGAACTTCACAAATGACGTTCGTGATTTGACGCGACGGGAAGCGGACGTATCGCTCCGAGTTGCAAGTGAGGTGACGGATGATGTCGTGGGCCGAAAGCTCGTGCAAATGTCGCAGGCTGCCTATTGCACACGAGAATATGCTCAGCGGATCTCCGATAACGGTGGTGAGGGGCTCCACCTAATTGGCTGGCACGAGCCAGAAGAGGCGACCACGGCGAACTGGGTTAAGAACAGCTACTACCCAAAAGCCACGCTTAAACATCGAGTATCTGAACTTGTCCCATTGATCACGCTGGCCGCATCCGGGCTTGGCATGGCTTACCTTGCGTGCAATCTGGGAGACCGGCACCCAAACCTTATCAGAGCACCGTTTCAGAAACCCATGCCCTACAGAAGCATCTGGTTACTGCTACATCGCGACTTGAAGAACACGGCCCGGGTCAGACTATTCGTAGATTTCTTGGCTGCAAGTGTCCAATCGAGGCGGAATGAGTTCTGGGTCGCCGGAACGAAACTGCGCCAATAGATGACAGTCACTGCACTCCAGTTCAATCGCTACCTGTCGTACAAAATATGCCGAAGTTAGGGAAACATCCTAACCGCTTCAATTTTGGTTCTTTTGACAAGACCTGGATATCTAAGGTGGCACCCTGCAAAGCCAAAATCATAGTTTTCGCAAATATGCCCAAGATACAAATCCCTTTAAACCACGCGCACGTTTCAAGGAGACCCGGCACCAACGGGTGCCGCCGGTCTGCTCGCAACTGTGAACTCGTAAAACGGTTCCATTTGGAAAGCCCGCTATCACGTTGAACCCTATTCCCGGTCCTGCACGCAATTTCAGCATGTCTCCGTCTTCAACGCCAAAAACCTCGTATTGTCCGAGAGAAGCTGCCGATGCGGACTCAGAAACGACCATAGCGCCTAGGAAGAATGTAAATAAATGTAGGAAGATAGCACTGCGCATAACGTTAACCTGCCTGTTTGGTTAACTGCAATCTTAGCGTCTCTGATCATCAAGCGTAACTCCTCGACCAAAGTATGCGTGCGTCTAAACCGACAATTGAACAAAAAATTCTAAAATAAGCCGAAACTAAGGTTTGGGCTCGATGCGATTGTTCAGTGACTTGCACCCGATGCCTGTCTTGCGTACCGATCCGTTCTTCAACCGCCGACCAGTGCCAGCGGTTGAAGTGTTTCACTCAATTCCTAAGCGGGCAGTTGAGCCTCGGCCAACTTTCGTGGGTAAGGATCTCCTTGTTTATACGATCCCGCCGCGGTGAACAGAACGTCGGTCGATGAGTTCAAACCGGTCTCCGCAGAGTCTTGCAACACGCCGATAATGAAGCCGATGCTCACCACTTGCATGGCCGTTGCATTGTCGATGCCGAACAAGCTGGCGGCCATTGGGATCAGCAACAGTGATCCTCCTGCTACGCCCGAAGCCCCGGTGGCAGCAATCGAGGCAATGATGCTGAGGAACACGGCCGAGATGAAATCAACCTGAATACCCATTGTGTGAACGGTTGCCAGCGTCATGACAGTTATGGTGATCGCAGCGCCAGCCATGTTGATCGTAGCACCGATTGGAATCGTGACCGAGTAAGTCTCTTCATCCAAATCCATACGGCGGCAAAGTTCCATGTTCACAGGAATATTGGCCGCCGAACTGCGCATGAAGAACGCGGTAATACCGGACTCTTTCAGGCATGTGAAAACCAACGGATATGGGTTTTTGCGGATGCGCAGGAACACGATCAGCGGGTTGACAACCAGCGCCATGAAAATCATGCAGCCAAGCAGCAACGCCAGAAGTTGGCCATAACTTGCAAGTGTTTCAAAGCCGGTTTCAGCAATCGTCGAAGCCACGATACCGAAGATACCGATTGGAGCCAGCCGGATAATTGCTGCGACGATCTTGGTGATCGCGCCGTCCAGATCCGACATCAAGGTCTTGGTTGTGTCACTGGCGTGACGGAAAACAAGTCCGAGACCAACGGCCCAAGCTAGAATGCCGATGTAGTTTGCGGTTGCCAGAGCATTTACTGGATTGTCCACGATTTTAAGCAAGATATTCTTAACTACCTCGGCAAGACCGCCCGGCGCATCCAAAAGCTCGGGCGTGCCGGTCAGATGCAAAGTAACCGGAAACATGTAGCTCGCTGTAACCGCAACCAGAGCAGCTGCGAAGGTTCCGATTAGGTATAAGAGTACCACGGGGCCCATACGGGCATCGCTGCCCTTTTTGTGGTTGGTGATCGCAGCGCAAACCAAGATCAGCACCAGAACGGGTGCAACGGCTTTTAATGCGTCGACGAAGAAATCGCCAAGCAAGCCGACGGCTGACCCGGCAGCGGGCCAAAAGGTGGAAAGCAGAACACCCGCGACTAGGCCGATGGTGATTTGGGTAACCAGGCTACCACGCAGAATAAAATTCATTGGGACCATCCTGTTTGAGTAGGGGCCATACGGACGAAGCTCACGCCCGCGCAGGCACGGTTGAAATTCAAAGGCTGGTGGCTAGTTGGAGGTCTTGGCGCAAAATTAAACGTCTCTAGATGGCCTAAGACTTTGTCGCACATTTCTGAAGTGGTTGTTTTAACGACCAAAAAGAGTTCAATTTGTTAATGCATTACAATAACTTACCTTACGTCAATTTGCTCGCAAATTTCACCTAAACATAAATGTTTATTAATGTATTTCCCAAAGTTCGTTTTCTCCAAATCGGGCTATAACTTGCCCTTCCCGCCAAACGATGAGCCCGTAACTGGAACGGCAAGGACAGTGAGCTGAAGGCTCTTATCGAACCACGCCAACCCTTCGTTGACTGCCATAAGCCTTGGCAAGGAAAGCGTGCCAAAACGTCTGCTTTAGGCGCAACGCGATCGTTCGACAGAATTCAACGAATGCCTACAACGCGGACAAAGCAGCTGGTCTTCAAATTAGATTTACTACTTTGCCAACTCTCGAAATTTCAACAGAACTGCGCTTCCCACCGTATGGTGCTTTTTAGAAAATATATGTTCAAATTTTGGCCAAAGGCTATTCCCAGAGGCCACCGATTCCGCGCTTAGGGCTCCATTCTAGTGGCTTCAAGATTGCGCGACAATTAAACCCCTTTTGCTCAATAGTAGGCTTAGCGCCTGTTATTCGTTTCGCAACATAAGCAACTGAGAAACTAACTGCCTGCGAAGCGTCAAAAATTTAGGACCAAAATCATAAAGTCTGCCGAGTTCCGCGCTGTGGCCGCAACGATATCTTGGCAGAGGGTCAGCATCTTGCCTGGCCAGCATTCCGCCCACAAGAACTTCAGAGACAGTAAAAATTAGTGGCCTGACACCCCCTATGCGCGATCTCGTGTCGCGCAGCGTGCAGCGTCGCCCCTCGCGTCCCATAGAGGACAACATAATGAACAGGGCCTATTCTTGGGGCCTAGTGAAACTGTGTTTTCCCCGCCTCCATCGATACGGTTGTCCCTTTTTCACCGCGAACGGCTGCAGGAACATCTGCTAGGGCGCAAATGATGGCGCGACCGCCCGAGGATCGCACAAAGTCTTGTGCAGCCTGGACCTTGGGGCCCATTGACCCGGCGGGGAAATCGTACTCATCCAATGAATCCGGAGTGATCGATCTAATACCTGTTTGTTCAGGCGTTCCCCAGTTCAGGAACACGGCTTCTGCATCTGTAGCGATAACAAAGAAATCTGCTCCAAGGTTCTGCGCCAGAAGGCACGAGGCAAAGTCCTTGTCGATGACGGCTTCGACCCCGACCAGTTTCCGTTCAGCACCTGCCTCGTACATCGTCGGGATGCCACCACCGCCAGCAGCGATCACGGTCGCGCCCTTTTCCAGAATCCAACGGATAGGTTCGACCTGAAAGATACGTTTCGGGCGGGGCGACGGCACAACGCGTCGCCAGTACTCGCCATCCGGTTTCACCGTCCAGCCCTTGTCAGCCGCCTCTTTCTTGGCGTCCGCTTCGGAATAGACCTGACCGATGAACTTGGTCGGGTTGTCAAAGGCCGGGTCGTCCGGATCCACTTCGATCATTGTCAGCAAGGTGGCGATGTGGTGTTCAAACGGCAGGATGTTCCCAAGCTCCTGCTCGATCATATAGCCGATCATGCCCATCGTTTCGCCGACCAAAACGTCCAGCGGGTACTCCTCGACATCCGTATACATGATCTCTTGCAGAGCCAGCATTCCGACTTGCGGGCCATTGCCATGAGTGATGACGGTTTCGTGCGCTTCGCAGAGCGGGGCGAGGGCTTCGGCGGCAATCTTCGCGTTCTTGCGCTGATTGTCCGCTGTCATCGCCTCACCCCGTTTGAGAAGCGCGTTGCCGCCGAGTGCTACAACAACGCGTCCCATGGTTCAGGCTCCCAATGTAGCGACGAGGATCGCCTTGATGGTGTGCATCCGGTTCTCGGCCTGCTCGAACGCTATGTTCATGTCGCTTTCGAACACTTCCTCGGTCACTTCCATCTCGGTGATGCCGAACTGTTCGTGAATGTCCTGACCGACCTTGGTCTCCAGATTGTGGAAGGCGGGCAGGCAGTGCATGAACTTGACGGCTGGATTACCGGTTTTCTTCATCAGATCCATGTTGACCTGATAAGGGCTCAGCAGCTTGATCCGCTCAGCCCAGACTTCTTTAGGCTCACCCATCGACACCCAGACATCGGTATGAATGAAGTCCGCGCCCTCTACGGCCGAGGTATCGTCGGTGATGGTCACACGTGCGCCGGTCTTTTCAGCCCGCTCCATCGCCAAGTCGCGCACATCGTCATGGGGCTGGGTTTCTTTCGGAGAAATCATCCGGACGTCGCAGCCCATGATCGCGCCCAACATCAGTAGCGAGTTGCCCATGTTCGACCGACAGTCGCCCGAATAGGCATAGACAATGTCCTTGCGGGGCTTGTCGGCATGCTCGATCATGGTTTGCATATCCGCGAGCATCTGTGTTGGATGCCAATCGTCCGTTAGGCCATTGTAGACCGGGACGCCAGCATAGTCTGACAACGTCTCAACCATATCCTGACCCGCTCCGCGAAATTCAATTCCGTCGAACATGCGGCCCAAAACGCGGGCTGTGTCTTTCATCGACTCCTTGTGCCCGATTTGCGATCCCGATGGATCGAGATACGTAATGTTCGCACCCTGATCGTAGGCGGCCACTTCAAAGGCGCAGCGGGTACGGGTCGAAGTCTTTTCAAAGATCAGGCAGATGTTCTTGCCGGTCAGCGAGGGCTGTTCGGCGCGGGCGTATTTGGCGCGTTTCAGATCGCGGGCCAGATCCAGCAGGTACAGCATTTCACGCTGGCTGAAATCGGCGATTTTCAGATAGCTACGGCCTTTGAGATTGAATGCCATTTTGTCTCTCCCTAACAAAAAATCAGTCGGCGCAGGGGGCTGCACCCGTAGTAAATTCAATAGGCGGGGTCGCGGTCGATCGGGCAGGTCATGCAGTGGCCACCGCCGCGACCACGCCCTAGTTCCTGACCCGAGATTTCGATCACCTCGACGCCGGCTGCGCGCATCTTGCCGTTCGTAAACGTGTTGCGCGCATAGCCAACGACAACACCGGGCGAGAGGGCCACGACGTTATTCCCGTCATCCCACTGTTCGCGCTCGGCCTGGAACTCGTTGCCACCGGTCGAGATGACCTCCAGCGAGTTCAGCCCCAGCGCTTCTTTGTAGACGTCGAAAAGGTGCCCTTTTTCCACGTGGATATCCAAGTCCCCGCGGTCACCCGGGCGGATCGAGATACAGGTGATCTGGTCCGCGACTTCCGAGAATGCAGTGACCTTGTCGTGGTCAAGACAAGTGAACACCGTATCCAGATGCATGGCTGCGCGGCTTTTGGGCATCGCACAGGCGACGACACGCTCGGCACCGCCCTTCCTGAACAGCGCTTCCGCCACCTGAGCGACGGCTTGCCGGGTAGTGCGTTCGCCCATTCCAATGAAGACTGTGCCGTTGCCCACAGGTTGAACGTCGCCACCCTCGACCGAGGCGAGGCCGAAATCATCGTCGCTATCGCCCCACCAGAACTCGAACTCGGCGTCCTTGAACATCTTATGGTGGCGATACACCGTACGCATGATCAGGGTTTCCGGCTTACGAGCAGGCCAGAACATCGGGTTCGTCGTCACGCCATCGAAAATCCAGCAGGAGGGGTCGCGCTGGAACTGCGCATTGGGGATCGCGGGAAGAATGAAGTCGCCCAGAGAAACCAGATCACCGAACTGTTCGTCGATCATACCCTTGGGCAGGTCTGCAAAGATGATGCCGCCGAGCATATGGCGAGCAAGCAGCTTGGCATCCATCTCGTCCAACCAGGCACGCATTTCCACGGAAAAGCCCAGGCCGACCATGTTGGGCGTGATCAGACGGTCCAACAGGAAGGCGCGCGCTGCTGGGTCGTCTGCGATAGCTTGGGCGAGCAGATCCTGAATGTCGTAGACCTCGACCCCGCGTTCCCGCATCAGGGAACAGAATTCTGCGTGGTCCTTGCGGGCCTGCTCGACCCAGATCACGTCATCGAACAAAAGCTCTTCGCAGTTTCGTGGCGTCAGACGATCATGCGCCAGAGAAGGGCGCGAGACGATCACCTTGTTGAGCTTTCCGATCTCGGAATGAACACCGAGCTTCATTGCAACTCTCCTTTCGAACTATCTGTTTTCTGAATGTCTTCAATATCATTGGCCTGACTCCAGCGGACCCAGACATGGATTGGCACGCCCATAAGCAACAGGACGGAGCCAACCAAAACGGTTTCAGCGCCGGAGCCGATGAAGGCCCAGACCGAATAAATGAACCCAAGCGCGCCCAGAACGACGACCTTGGCCAATTCCGGGCCATGCAGGACCTGCCCGCCTTTCAGCCGGATCATAATCTCCGCCACAGAGCAGATGGCATAGGGCAACAGGCTGGCGACAACGGCGAGCAAAATGACAAAGTTGAATGCGGCGACCAGCCCTTGCGCATAGTTCATGATAATCAAAACCGAGGCCAACGCGTTCGACAGGATTAACGCATTAGCAGGCGTTCCAAATTTGGATTTTTGGCCCAAGGCTGCGGGGAAGACGCGATCCAAAGCGGCACCGTAAGGGACCTGGCCACTGAGCAGCGTAAAGCCGTTCAAAGTGCCAAAGGTTGAAATCACCGCGCCCACAGCAACAAGGACGCCGCCAACGGGACCAAACATCACCTCACCGACGGCTGCCAGAGGTGCGGCGGAAACAGCAAGCAGCTCGGCAGGAATGACGCCCATCGAAACGGCGGTTACCGAGATATAGACGCTTGCGGCGATAATCACGCCGATCACGGTGGCGCGCGGGATGGTCTTTTCCGGCTCGATAACATCGCCAGAGGGAACCGTCGCAGATTCAAGGCCCAGGTAGGCCCAAAGCGTCAGAGCAGCCGCGGCAGAAATCGCCGTAAACGCCGTGGTGCCGCTTTGGTTGACCGGAACATAGTTCTCGGTGTTGATCCAGAAGATACCCAATGTGCCAATCAATATAAGCGGCGCGAGTTTGAGCACGGTGGTCACGATCTGAACCAAACCAGCGCCTTCGACCCCTCGGATGTTAACCAAGGTGAGCGTCCAGATTGCAACCAACGCAGTCGAGAGGCCGTACATTGGCACTTCGATGATAATCGGGAACAGGAATCCCAGATATCCCACCAACGCGACAGCGACGGCGGCGTTCCCGGTCCAAAGCGCGATCCAGTACCCCCAGGCAATAATGAAGCCTGCAAAGTCTCCGAATGCTTCCTGCGAATAGGCGTAGGGGCCACCAGGTTTTGAAACGACCCGCGACAAGCGTCCGAAAATGATCGCGAGAACCAACGCCCCAGCCGACGTTAAAACCCAGCCGCCAATTGCAATTGGTCCAAACGGTGCAAGCGATGCCGGCAGTAAAAACACACCTGACCCGATCATGTTTCCAACGACCAGAGCGATACAAGCCGTCAGCCCTAGGGCACCGGATGTCGATGTTGTCTCTGTGGCGGAGCGATCGGTCATTGCGACGGCTCAGTTCGATGTTGTGTCTGAAGTCTCGGTTGTGGGCCCGTCGATCCCCGGATCAGTGATGGCCCCAACGGTGAGTGCCGCGCAGATGATCACGGCCAGAATTACGAGCAGCGGGAAAACAAAACGTAGCCACCTGTCGTATGACACGCGGCCAATGGCTAGCCCACCCATGACGACGGCAAATGTCGGGTTGAACAGGTTCACCCATCCGTTTGCCGACTGGTACGCTGTAACCACAAGGTCACGACCGACGCCCGCAAAGTCTGCCAGTGGCGCCATGATCGGCATCGAAAGCGTGGCCAGCCCTGACGAGGACGGCACCAGGAATGACATCAAGATCTGAATACCAAACATCGCGTTGATAAAGGCAAACTCGCTCAGCCCCGAGACAAACCCCTCGGCTGCAGCAAGGATCGTGTCGGTAATTTTGCCCGCGTCCATAATGACGACAACACCGCGCGCGACGCCAATGATCAGGGCAACGCCCAGCAAATCGCGCGCGCCATCAACGAAGGTTTCCACAAAGGTCCCTTCGTCCATTCTGGACCCTTCATCCGTTTTCCCGACCCACCAAACGATGATGGACATCACTAGGAAGAGACCGGACATTTCGGCCATCCACCACCCCAGTACCACAACACCATAGATCATAATAGCGAAGGTAATCCCGAAAAGAATCAGAATGATCGAACGCGTCTTGGTCATCTCGGGGAACGTATCATCGCCTTCCGAACCCTTTAGGAAATGCGCCCGGTTTTCCTCGGCCTGATCGGCCACCACGGACAATGACGGGTCGGCTTTCACGCGTGATGCGTATCGCATGACGAATGCGATGCCTGCAGCAAGACAAAGGACAAGGATAATGAACCTCAGAACTATCCCGTTCGTGAACGGAATACCCGCACCTTGCGAGGCAACAACTGTCGCAAATGCGTTGAAGGTTGAGCCCAGGGTCCCAATGCCTGCGCCAAGCATGATCACCGCGACCCCGGTCAAGGAGTCATACCCTGCCCGAATAAAGACCGGAATAATCAGAGCGTAGAACGCGAGGGATTCTTCCGCCATGCCATAGCTTGTCCCGCCAAAGGCAAAGGCGATCATCAGGATTGGGATCATCAGGATTTCCCGCCCAGCCAACCTGTGCAGCAACCAACCGATACCGGCGTCGATAGCTCCTGTCTTGGTGACAACCATCAGGAAACCACCAATGACCAGAACAAACAAAGCGACATCAATTGCGGCGCTGGATGAACTTCCCAGAAGACTAGGGTCGTACATACCTGCAATCGGGGCAAGGATGACCGCCGTAAGCCCCTGAGGGTTCGGCTCGACTTCGTGGTAGGTGCCCGGGACAGGCGCTTCGCTGCCCAGAGCTTCGTTCATCTGACGGTCATACTCACCGGCCGGAATAACCCATGTGAGGGCCGCCACGACGGCAATCAGAATGAACAGAATGGTAAAGGCGGTAGGAAATTTGAACTTGGACATATGGAACTCGCGCTGGGTGAAGCTGAGAAGCTGGGCAGTCAAATATTTGAATATTTAAGTCTCAACTTAGTACTAACGCGGCGACTTGTCACTTTCGCAAAACGTGAGGTAGCCGAACACATTGAACAATTTCTGCCATGGCTCTTTTCCACGATTTTGGGTCAGTTGTAGCGCGCAATCAAAGCGATCTGATGTTTGACAGCAACTAATCGTAGCGTGGCATCTGATTTTAATAGTGGAAAGACTGTTTGACTTGGGGTGCCATCTGATGTCGAGCGTTCACCACTTTTCTGATCCAACTATGACAGTTGGGTCGGGTTCGTGTGACGTTCAACAGGATTGTGGAACGTTACTGATATTGGACTTAATCGACTTCAAAACCTCAACAATTCAGCCGATCACGTCATCCATTTCCGACCCAAACGTCAAGCGATTCTGACCCAGAGCGAGCAGCACCCCCTCATCGGCACTGCTAACGATAGTCGCCGAACCAGCTTACCAAATAACCCATTCCCGGGCTTTAAACACAAACGCTTTAGTAAGGCGCCGTGGACAGCGTCATCAAAAACGCAACTAAGTCTGCAATCTCTTGCTCAGACAAATTCAATTGCAAGAGAATGGCTTCACCGTCGGCGTGCAGCCTTTCCGTATTGATTTTGCTGTAATGTCGGATCACAGCGTTCAGATCCCTTAGGCTGCCGTCATGCATGTAGGGTGCGGTTTCAGCCACCCCGCGCAGGCTGGGCGTGCGGAAGGTTCCAAAATCAGCGTGGCTCCGGCGTACATTTCGAACCGCCCAAGCACCATGCTTATCCGGATCGTCATTCCAGTCGCCGTCCAGTGAATAGGGGCTTGAGAGTAAAAAGTTCAATCCACCAAAACGACCTTCGTCGACCCCGGTTTCATTCAGAAAATATGGTACACCGGCATCGTGGAACTCATTATTGGAAAACCTCGGGCCGTTGTGGCAAAATACGCAATTCCCGCGCCCTAAAAACAGCTGAAGACCGCGCTGGGCTGCCTCGGGGTAGTAGGCGGCAGCTGGAAAATCTCGACGCTCTAAGGCATCGCGGAAATCATCAAACTGCGTCCGGTCGGCAACCAAAGTCTCCAAGTAAGCCGAAAGAGCTTTTGCAGTATTCACCAGAACAAGCTCTGGGTCCTGATTTTGGATGACGCCAAAAATAGCTTCAAAGTCATCAATGTAAGCACTTTCAGAGATTGCTGTTTTTAGGCTTTCGGGGCTGTGCGCCATCTCTTGTTCTTCGATGATCGGATGCAGGCTGGCTGCCCAAAGGTTATCGCTTTTGCCACCCCACCCATACCAGCGGAGTCCGGCCAGGTTCCGCAGTGATGGAGTGTTTCGATCTAACAGTACACGGCCGAGCGCCCGCGCCTCTGGAGTTGTAAATGCCTGTTCCGGATCATGACAACTTGCGCAAGAAAATGCACCGTCGGAGGACAACACCGGATCGTTGAATAAGGCCTCTCCAAGCGCGATCGCTCTGGCATTGTTCGAAACTCTATTGCTTGGGTCCGAATGGAAGGATGGTGGCCAAGGCCCAAAGGAAAGCGTTTGTTCAATTTCGTCTGCAGACAACAAGACCTCTGCACGCACTGCACCTGTCAGGGCTATTAGCGCAGCTGTAAACCACAGCTTCATTTCAGCGTAATTTTTGACGAGTAGAAAACTGATTGGCCATTGATGTCGACATCGACCTGCAACTCCCACAAACCCGGCATGTGAAACAGCATATCATCAACACGGAACGCTCCGCCGCCCAATGCGCTAACTTTGGGGGTATAGTTCATACCGTGTCGATGAGCGGGCATGATTGCATCCACACGCATTTGGCCCACGGTAGTTTCACTACAAATAGAAACCAGTACGGAAAACGGCTCAGCCAACGGAATTTCATCGACAGACAGATAAACCTCGGGTGCGTTTTGAACTTCCGAAGTCATACGTTGCCCAATTTCGTCACAAGCAAAAGCCGTGCTGGACCAAATCATAAACCAGACAGCGCTGCGGATCATTCTGATGCCAGCAAACGTTCTGCGTTGGCATAGGCGATGTTGTCCGCAATCTGGTCCGGCAGCAAATCCAGCCATTCACGCGAAAAATCTGCGTGGGGGCCGACATAGTACCAGCGTTCCGGCGCAAATGTATCCGTACCGACCATGAAACGATCCGGATGGGCTTCGAAAGCCTCCTTCCAATCGGGGTCAATTCTGCCTCGTGAAGCCATGTCTGAACGAAACGCCAAGTCGGCCCAAAGCCTGGGATACGTGTTCAGCGCGTCAACAACGCTCGCTGGATCATCAAAGCCAGAGTGCGCCCACAATACCCGAGCTTCAGGCCAGGTTTCGAAGATCAGGTCCACTGCCTCTCGATCGCCGTGGTGGTGTAGAATGAGGTTCCGCTCTTTCGCCAGTGCAATCATGCGCTGAATAACCGGCGTCTTAATGTCGTCCCCGTAAGCGTGAAACTCGCCGATGGCTTCGTAGTCATTCTTAGCCAGGTTTTCTTCCAAATAGTCGATTACAGATTCATCGTGCATCCAGGTGTTGATTTCACCGCGACGACGGTACGGGCGCAGGGCTGGAACGACGATGTCCGGTGCCGCGGCTAACAAAAGCTGAGTGCCATTGTCATCCGAGCTGGAAACCAGTGCTTTCCGCACGCCCGCATCCCGAAGGATTTTAGCCACCTGTTCTGGTGGCACCAGTTTGACGGCGTCGTGGCTGTAATGAATATGCGCGTCAAAGATCGGGCGCTCTTGTGCGATGGCACTGCTGCAAAACAGCGCGGCACTCAAAATGCAGATTTGTTTCAGCACCACATGCCTCCTCGATATTATTCAGAATCTGGCAAGCGTCACGTCGAATTTCACGTGCAAGAATGGTTCAGTGATCTTACCAGAAAGTCCCATCCCGTCCGGAAATTCTGAAGCCGGCCGTTCGACATAGGTCATCACCAGTTCGTCCCGAACTCCAAACACCGTGTCCTGATCTAGATAAGGATCGTCGTCGGGGAAAATCTCGGTCACCAAAGAACGGTAGCCAGGAGCCTTGACAATGTAGTGTAGGTGCGAAGGCCGCCAAGGATGGCGCCCACACGCCCGTAGGATGTCTCCGACGGGTCCATCCGACGGAACCGTGTATTCCACCGGTTTGACCGTGGTGAACGCATATTTTCCATCCTCCCCAACCGTCATCAGAGCGTGGAATGAATAGGTGTCCTGTTCTTCGTCCTGGCTTGCATACATTCCATTCGGCGCGGTTTGCCAGATATCCAGTTCTGCACCGGAAATCGGATTACCATCGGTGTCCCGGATCACGCCTTCAGCAAGCAGAACCGGCCCACCGTAGTGGCGCTTCATATCGCCGCCGATCGGCAACGGGGGTGCGCCAGAGACATGGAATGGCCCCAGCACGGAGGAACTGGTCGCGTCAGGGCTGGAATGCAGCATATCCACTAAAGACGACAGGCCCAGCACATCCGAGGCCAGAACAAACTCGTGCCTGTCTTCTGTCTCTACTGCGGCGCATCCCTCCAGAAACGAAATTCCGGCGCGCCATTCGTCATGTGTCAAGTTGGTTTCCCGCGCGAAGTCATGGAGGTGTTTGACCAGAGACCCCATGATTTCTCTCATCCGCGGATCGGTGTCCTTGGACAGGTATCCCATGAACACGTCGGTGATATTGTCTTTGGTAACAGAGCGCATATGCGCCTCCTTAAATCAGGGCAAGGCTGAGGATCGGGAACTCGATCAGAATAAACAGAACGATCAGCATCACGAACGCAAAGGGAAGTGCGCCCATGAACACATCCTTGAGCGATATTCGGTCATCGTTGATCGTCGATTTGATGACGAAGCAAGATATGCCCAAAGGCGGGGTCAAAAGCCCGATTTCGGCGCCGACCACAGTGATAATGCCAAACCAGATCAACGACATGTCCAGGGCTTCGGCCATGGGCAGGAACAGCGGGACGACGATCAGAATGATGGACGCCGTATCGAGCAAAGTTCCCAGAAAAAGCATCAAGAGAACGTAGAGCAGCATGATCGACCAAAAGGACGCGGAATTTCCCGCAAGCAAATCCTGCAACTGATTGGGCAGCCCAGCCAGCCCCAGCATGCGACTATAGATCGAAGCCGCCGTAATCAGGAACAAGATCGCCGCTGTAATGTGACCGGTTTCCAGCAACGCGTCCCAGAACGCTCTTGGTGTCATGGACTTGCGTACGACTGCGATCACGAGCGCAACCAGTGCCCCAGCTGCACCCGCCTCGACAGCGGTTAGCCATCCTGTGTAAATGCCACCGAGCACTACCGTGATAATGAACAATGTGGGCAGGGTCTTGGATGCGATCTCGCGCCCGGACATCCATTCGGTGTCTTCGACGACCCGGCCGCCCACAAATGCAGGTGTAAAACGACCCATCAACCAGATCGCGCCCACATAAGCTATTGCCAGCATGATACCGGGTATTACTCCGGCCAGAAACATGTCCCCTACGGACTGTTCGGCGACAAAGGAATAGATGATCAGCATCGCCGAGGGTGGAATAATCATCCCCAAAACCGACGACCCGGCCACAACCCCAACCGCAAAACGTGGATTATATGCCTGCGCCATCATCTGCGGGACCGAGACCTTGGTGAACACTGATGCGGACGCAATGGACGACCCGGTAACGGCCGCTCAGCCTGGCATCTGATTTTTAGAGTGGAAAGAAAATTTGATTTGGGGTGCCTTCCGATGTCGAACGTTCACCACATTTCTGGTCCAACTGTGACGGTTGGGTCAGGTTCGTATGACGTTCAACAAGATACCAATGGCGGACCGAGGAGCAACCATATATTTCTGTAAACTTCTGTTAAATATAAATAAGAATCAATTCAATACAGTGCTTACCACCAAATATACCTCACTTATTATTGGAACTAACGCTTCAATACCTCAGGTTCGAACATGATGGAACGATCAGCAGTTGGTCAATCTACCAACTTACGATGACTTTTCCTTATTGCAGGTGCGTACGAGACACTGTAGCTCCCCAAAGACCTCCCGAATGCCTGTGAATTGTACGTTGGGGCAGATGAGGAATGCCTTTTCTCCTCATCCCACTTGGTTATGACCACGCATAAACGACCCTTTCTGTTGGAACAATCATAAGTAGTCGAATTGGTCACCAGAAAGTAACGAAGCTGACGTAGAATTTGCCTCATCGGCATCCAAGGCGTTAACTTCACCGTTTACAGTGCCTTCATTGTTGTATTCATCCAGTGCGTCCAAAATATCCTTGCCTTCACTCTTCCAAGCCTCACTTCTGGCCCGAACGATTGGACCGTTCAAATCAAACTTTGAGTCACCGTTGGGCTTTGGAGCTCCGTCGCCATGCTCAAGCAGCCATCCCACAGCTTGATCGATCCAGTACTCTGCGTCGTCGCTATCAATATCTGCGTCGCCATCTGTAATTGAATTTCCAGCCAGATAGTTCAGCCATGTAGCAACAGCTTGCCGACCAACGTCATCTATTTTATTTTGCTTCGGAGTGTCAGCTTCGTTCCGGACAAGATCAAGAGCGTCATCGAGATCTATTAAGATTACGGTTTCGCCATCATCGGCATAACCATTTTTATTGTAGTCTCCGATTAGTAACGCGTCTACAGTACCCAAGTCGTTGTCTGGATTATAGATTTCGTCATTCTCATCTATGTCGCCGTCTCCGTTACTGTCGTAGCGAACGTTGTACGTTAGTTCGCCGTCTGGGAACTCGTCTTTTTCCGGTTCGATCTCATTACCTTCCACACCATCCCAATAACTGAGCAGCTTGAAGCTGTTTCCCCATCCGCCGGGAGTACGCACGCCCGGGCCTTCGCTTTCAAGACCGAAGTAATAGGCGGGGTCCTCATCAGCGGCGCCTTGGTCTGTAGTAACGCTAGCTATATTCAAGTGCTGACCCGCCACGAGCGGCAATGTGTATTCCAGATATGCGCTTTCACCTACATCCAAAATACCGTCTTGGTTGCCGGATTCGATAAGAGTAGATCCAGACAAATCGATCTCTCCAGTGGCGCTGTCGAAATCGCTAATAGTGATGCCAGTAAGCGTCACATTCCCTGTATTGGTTAACTCAATACGGAAAGTTGCGTCCCCATCGGAAACTGGCGCTTCTGGCCCTGCTGGATCATTTGCATCCTGAAAGCCATTTCCATCCCCAACATCGACCAGCTTTACAAGGTCTATCCCAGGCTGGTAGGCGATCGGCTGCTGCGCGGAATCCGACACTTCCTCCGTCTCGGCACTGTCGGCAGTCGCCGT
>NZ_JBXWSR010000028.1:0-424579 GCF_059613525.1 Ruegeria sp. SATB045
TCGCCAGCTCTCCCTCGCCTCGGGAGAAGTGAATCAGCGGTGAAAGCCCAGTTCAAGCAGAGTTTTTCAACACAATCGGCTCAGTGCAGTCGTTCGCTGCGGCCTCTCCGAATGACTGCTCAGCGGGACTAAGCGGACGAAGATTTTGGATGATCCCTTATTGAATTAACTCCCCGCAAAGTTCTCGCTTCTATTCCTGCGGCTTAATACTTGGCTTAGGATGGCGCCAGACTTGCATCGCGCCTAATGCGGGGTGTTGAAACGTTTTTTCAAATGTCGCGTTCAGGCGCTCAGCTAGAGCAAACGACCGAGTATTGCCTTCCATGATGAGGCTAACTGCCGTTGTCCACTCAAGGGTATAGTATGCAAAATTTCGAGCGGCGAGTGAAGCTTCGAAGGCTATGCCTTTGCCCTCCCCACTTGCAAAAACCGACCATGCCACCTCGGGCTCCGGCCATCCCTCTGGAAACCAAAGACCAACAACACCAAGCGGCTCATCTGTCCTGCGGTCAGCAACGACCCACCGGCCAAATCCGTGTAGAATCCAATGACCGAACAGCTCGCCGAATTGGCCATATGCTTCTGATCGCGTAAATGGTCCACCGACGCCTTGAGCGCGTTTTGACATACGGAACTCGACGAACGGTTTGTAATCTGAAGCTAGCGGTGCACGCATGTTCAAGCGTTCTGTTTCAAGGGTTGGTATATTTGCAAGTTTCGGTTTCATTTCCTTGAAAGGCTAGTGCAATTCTTCCGGGACCGGGTTGTTCTCGTCCGCCTGATCCCAAGCGTGAGCCATGATCGACCAACGGCCATCAGACTTAACGAGCAGATACCCACTGATGTCGTGGCTGACGTCCTTGCCGTTTTCCACAAGTTCCGACATTGCAAGAACAACCGCGATATTGCCAAAGCGCAAGATCTTCATTCCACGGGTGTGTTCTTCAAAGCTGCGCAGATTCTTCCTAGCGACCGTTTCCATCCGATCTACGAACTGCTCAAGCGATCGAAGCTGCGCTGGGCGTACCGCGCCGCATAACTTTGCGTCCGCAAGGAAATCGTTTCCAAACTTTCCCCAATTGGGCTCATCAACCTCGCCCCATCGCATAGGCTCAAAGTGTTGCCCAATCAATTTCCTGATTTCAAAGTCATCAGACATCGCTTAACTCAATCGGATTGCCATCTGCACGAAGTCTAGACGATTTAATCCAACTTTCAAAATCTTGGGCCGGAGCGTCCGCCTCGGACTCGAAGCAGGCTTTCGCCGCGTTTGGCCTGAATGTCCGCTTTCGATCTCTCCATTGAAGTTTCGCAATACACCGCGACATCCGTCTAAACCGGACTGTGCTACCATGCGGGTTGTCCCAGAGCCGTTGGCGGGGCGGGGGCATTAGTAGGGCATTAGTAGGGGAGCGGAGTCCAATACGATCCAACTAGCTGCTGCAGCTTCCAAATCCAACATTGTGAAAAGTCCAGAAAGAGCAATCAGTTATACTGCTGCGTCCAATTCGTTCGGCTTACGTCCAACTCTGGCAAAGAACTAGGCAAACACATTGGTAAGGGAGAGGTCGAGAGTTCAATTCTCTCCAGCAGCACCACCTTACAGTACAATATGTAGATGTGCGGATACTAAGCCTAATGTCCCTGCGCCGACAATGCGTTATTGCGCAGCATCACCGCCATTTGCCGCGCAATTGAACACCTCAGAGCTATGAATTAGTTCAGACGGCGGGACGCAGCCAACGCTCCTGCCAGAGCATTTTCTATCTCGCCCGGAAAGCTCCGGCCTTTTTCGTGCAGCCCAGCGGCGACCCATCCCACAGTATGTCCGCGCGCACCGATGTCGTTGGCCCTGACCACCATCGGAGAAGTCTTTTCAACCCGAACCAGCGCCATCGACTCTTCCACATCGCTTTCGGACAGGATCATTTTGACCGCGCTGCATATATCCATAGATACCTGCAGGGTCTGATGCTCAAGCCGATGGACGGATTCGGACAACAACCGGGTGCAGAAGGCAGACAAGAAATACCACCGAAAGATTTTGAAAACCCGCTTCTGGAAATCACCACTCGCTTCCATGTTGCAGGATGCGCTTTGGGAAATCTGTTCGAATGCCGTTTGGGCCGACTGTGCCGCTTCACAAATCTGCGCCTCGCGCTGTTCGACAGGCAAGCCGTGCAAACCCGAGAAAATTGCAGTTTCTTGAGTTTCTAAATTCATTTCGGTCCTCCAGCTTTAACTCCTGAGAAGGACATGGGAAACTTCAAGGCCATTCGAATGTGATTTTCTGCCATAAATTAACATGTCAGGCTGATTTCTGACTTTACGAAAGTGCCACAAACTCGCGCTTAAGGCAAACATGCCTAAGATTAACTTATCTTTAAGGGCCAAACTGTGGCCCAGAAGAGGCATTTAAAATGAGGCAGGATGATCGTTTCCGCGCCAAAAAACAGCGCGGAGTTGACATGTTCTGGCAATAGTTACGCCCATATTACGGTTTAAACACAGTCAATCTCGCGGAATTGTTGACCAGTTGGATTTTAACGAGGGGGTACAAGCGGGAACACGGGGGTGAGCGCATGTCCAGCCCACCTCGCCAATTGACAGAGCGGCTCCCCCCGTCACCACAAATCAATCGATCTTGCTTTTCTGCGCATGAGGCGTGACCCCGAAACTTGAGCGATACACCCGCGAAAAATGACCGGGGCTTTCGAAACCACATGCCATGGCAACTTCTGTGACCGAGGCTTCGGTCTGCAGCAACAGCCTTTGCGCCTTTTCCAGCCGCAGTTCCATGAAATACTTCTTGGGTGAGGTGTTTAGGTATTTGCCGAACAAACGCTCCAACTGTCGGGTTGAAATGCCAAGCCCATCGGCGATCTGCGAAGGAGAAATCGGAGACTCGATACAATCGCGCATTATGTGGATCGCCTTGGCCAGATGGGCATTGCGCATCCCGTTGCGCGATTGCAGCGATACGCGTTGTTTAGCGGTCGCATTTCGCACGGCGTTGTAAACCATCTGGTCGGCCACAGCGACAGCCAGCTCTTCGCCGTGATCCCGCTCAATCAGGTGCAGCATCAGGTCCGCAGTCGCTGTGCCTCCGGATGCGGTTATGTGCTTTTCATCCGCCACAAAGACACTACGAACAAGATTCACCTCGGGGAATGCTTCCATAAAGGCGTCATGGTACTCCCAATGGATCGCGGCCTGCATTCCGTCTAGAAACCCCGCCTCGGCCAGCAGCCACGCGCCGGAACACAAGGCACCAATGGCGGTTCCCCTCGCCCGTTCCCGGCGAAGAGTAGCCAAAAGCGAACGGGTGACGTGGTTGCGCATATGAATGCCGGACAAAACGAACAACTGATCCGTCTTTGGCAGATCGCCCAAACCACCATGCACCAGCGTCACAAGTTCGTTCGAGCAAACAGCCCTCTCTCCATCTTCTGAAATTAACGTCCAATCATAAAGCGTCTGCTCACTCACCAGGTTGGCGATCCGCAAGGGTTCGACCGCGCAGGAGAATGCGAGGTGCGAGAATTCCTCGATCAAGATGAAGGTGATGTGCCGCGTTTTGCGCATGAACAGATCCGGTTTCTATGGGGCGCTATGCTGCACGATTCTTTTCTGTATACAACTTGTATTTTTATAGAATACAGAATGAAAGACCAGACACGAATCGATCAAGAATGGGGCGGACCAGGTGAAAGACGACAGCAAATCCCGCAAAGCGGACCTGACCGAACATCTGAAGGTCGGTATTTTGACCCTGCGCCTGCAGCCTGGAACCGATTTGGATGAGGCACATCTGTCTGATGCGTTCGGCCTGTCCCGCACGCCCCTGCGCGAGGTGTTCCGGCAACTGGCCGGTGAGGGTTATCTGGACCTGCGCACCAACCGGTCTGCGCGCGTGTCCGAGATGTCATATACCACCCTACGCGATTTCTTTCTGGCCGCACCGATGGTTTACGGCGCCATCCTGCGGCTGGCTGCGCAGAACGCCACAGGAACGCAGATCGACGCCCTGAAGGATGCGCAGCAGGCGTTCAAGGCGGCTTTGCGTGCTGGGTCCGCCGAAGATCGCGCGCTGGCCAACAACCGGTTCCATGACGTGACCGGCGAGATGTCGGGCAATGTCTACTTGTTGCCCTCGTTCAATCGGCTTTTGATTGACCACGCCCGTATCGGGATGACGTTTTACCGGCCTCAAACAGCCAAAATGACCGAGAACCTGTCCCAGGCCAGCACCCAGCACGACGCCATCATCGCCGCCATCGAGGCGGGCGATGAGGCGGCTGCTGCGCAGCTGGCCGAGGACCACTGGAACCTGTCACGCGATCAGATTGAGCTGTTCGTGATGCCTGACGCGCTGGATGTGCCCATGGGCGCGCCCCTGTCGAAACCTGCATGAGGACGCAATGAACCCGATTTTCAAATTTGAGGGGATCTATACCCCCGTAGTCACGCCCTACCACGCCGATGGGTCCGTGAATTGGGATGCTCTGGCGCAGGTGATCGAGTTTCTGATCAACCATGGCGTGCATGGGCTGATCTCGGGCGGGTCAACGGGTGAGAACTATGCCCAAACGGTCGAAGAACGGCTGGAACTGGCACGTTTCACGCATCAGCAGTTGAAGGGCCGTCTGCCCTTGGTGGTCGGCACCGGTGCGATGTTGACGGCGGATTCGATTGCGTTGGCCTCGGGCGCGCGAGAGATCGGCGCGGACGCGATCCTGCTGGCCAGCCCGCCCTATGCGGTGCCCACCGACCGCGAGAACGCGTTGAACGCGCTGGCCATAGACAAAGCCGCCGACCTGCCCGTCATGCTGTATAACTATCCACACCGCACCGGCACGATGATGGGAGAGGAGTTCCTTGACCGCGTGGGCCGCAGCCGCAATTTCTGCGGCATCAAGGAAAGCTCGGGCGATATCAACCGGGTTCATCTGCTGGCGCGCGACTACCCTCATATCCAGCTGGGCTGCGGCATGGATGACCAGGCACTGGAATTCTTCGCCTGGGGTGCGCCCTTCTGGGTCTGCGGCGGATCGAATTTTCTGCCTGCCGAGCATGTGGCTCTGTACCAAGCCTGCGTCGTCGAAGGCGATTTCGCCAAGGGCCGACGGATCATGTCGGCGATGATGCCCCTGATGCGGGTGTTGGAACAGGGCGGCAAGTTCATCCAGACAATCAAGCACGGCGTCACAATGAACGGGATTGATGCGGGGGGGATGCGGCCTCCGCTGAAAGGTTTGAACAAGGATGACAAGCGCGCGCTAGAACAGGTGACACGGGTGCTGAAAAAGACAATCGCTGACATCGTGGCGGAGGAATAAAGCATGGAACTGCTGACACAGGACGAATACACATCCATCGCCGCAGGGCTGGACCTGCCCACCGGGGCGTTCATCGACGGTGGTTATCGCCCCGCGATCTCGGGCCAGACGTTTGCGACGGTGAACCCCGCAACAGGCGCGAAACTGACAGATATCGCCGCCTGTGGTGCGGCCGATGTGGATTTTGCCGTCGAAAAGGCGCGCGAGGCGTTTGATGATGGCCGTTGGTCGAAACTCCACCCGTCCGAACGCAAGGACGTGCTGATCCGTCTTTGCAAGCTCATGACGCGAAATGCCCGCGAGCTGGCGGTGATGGAGAGCATCGACAGCGGCAAGACCATCTATGACTGCGAAACCGTGGACGTGCCCGAGACCATTCACTGCCTGAAATGGCACGCCGAGGCGATCGACAAAATTTACGATCAGGTCTCGCCCGCCAGCGACGATCACATCGCCATGGTGGTGCGTGAGCCGATTGGCGTCGTGGGTCTGGTGCTGCCCTGGAACTTCCCTTTGCTGATGCTGGCGTGGAAGATCGGGCCTGCTCTGGCGGCAGGCTGTTCGGTAGTGGTAAAACCAGCGGCCGAGACGACGCTGACCGCCCTGCGGCTGGCCGAACTGGCGATGGAAGCCGGGGTGCCGCGCGGTGTGCTGAACATCGTGCCCGGTGGCGGGACCGAGGTGGGCGAGCCCATCGGCCGGCACATGGATATCGACATGGTGTCCTTCACCGGCTCCACCGTCACCGGCAAGCGGTTCCTGACCTATTCGGCGGAAAGCAACGCAAAAGAGGTGGTGCTTGAGATGGGTGGCAAGAACCCCGCCATCGTGATGGAGGATGCCGAGAATCTCGACCGTGTAGCCGCGCATATCGTCAATGGCGCGTTCTGGAATATGGGCGAGAACTGCTCGGCCGCGTCCCGCCTGATCGTGCATAAGGACGTGAAGGCTGAACTGCTGGAACGCATCGCCCATCACGCGAAACAGTGGAATATCGGCGACCCTCTGAACCCGGAAACCCGTATGGGCGCGCTGGTGAGCGCGGGGCATTTCGCCAAGGTCTGCGGCTATCTTGAACAGGCCGAGAATGTCGTAATCGGTGGCACCGCGAAGGATGGGTTTGTCGAGGCCACGGTGGTCGAAGTGCCCGGAAACGATGCGGTGTTGGCGCAAGAGGAGATCTTTGGCCCGGTGCTGTCGGTGATCGAGGTCTCAGGCTTTGATGAAGCCATCAGGATCGCCAATGACACCGAGTATGGCCTGTGCGCCTCGATCTTCACGGCCAATGTCAAACGCGCCATTCGCGGTGCGCGGGCGATCTGGGCGGGCACGGTCACGGTGAACAGCTTTGGTGAGGGCGACATCACCACGCCCTTCGGCGGCTACAAGCAATCGGGCTTTGGCGGGCGCGACAATTCCGTTCACGCGCATGATCAATACACCCAGCTGAAGACCATCTGGATTGATCTGGCCGATGACGAAGATGAGGCGGTGGATTGAGAAGCTACACCGCTCGCTCCCTGCCCCTCCACCGCGGGCCAGCGGCGTGGAGCGTCCTTCTGGGCGATCCTCCGCCAGCGCTGGAACTCAGCGACAACATCACCGCCGATTTCACCATCATCGGTGCCGGGTTTGCCGGGTTGTCTGCGGCGCGGCGACTGACCCAATTGCAGCCCGACGCCAAGATCGTGGTGCTAGAGGCCGGACGTGTCGCCGAGGGGGCTGCGGGGCGGAACTCGGGCTTTATGATCGACCTGCCGCATGATCTGGCCTCGGATGATTATGCGGGCGTGGGCGATGACCGGGCGATGATCGCGCTGAACCGGCAGGCCATCGCCTTTGCGCGTGAGGCCGTCGCGCAATACCAGATCGACCCGAACTATTTCGACCCGGCGGGCAAGGTAAACGGCGCAGCCAGCGCAGCCGGTCACACTCATAACGAAAGCTACGCGCAGCATCTGGCCAGTCTCGGCGAGATCAGTGAAATGCTGGACCCACAGCAGATGCATGAGTTGACCGGGTCTCGCCACTATCGCTCGGGGCTTTACACGCCGGGGACGGTGATGCTGCAACCGGCGGGCTATGTGCGCGGCTTGGCAGAGGGGCTGGTCGAACATGGGGTCGCGGTGTTTGAAAACTCGGCGGTCACGGGGTTTCAGAAACAAGACAACGCGTGGCAAGTTCAAACGGCGCACGGGTCGGTCAGCACGGGCACGGTGATCCTGACGGTGAACGGGCATCTGGAAAGCTTCGGGATCGAGACCGACCGGCTGATGCAACTGTTCCTGTTTGCCGCCATGACAACCGAGTTGGACGCCGAGCAGATGGCCCATATCGGCGGGCAGTCACGCTGGGGTGTGACACCGTCCGACCCGATGGGAACGACGATGCGTAGGATTGATAGCGGTCAGGGCGGCAACCGGATCGTTACCCGCACCTGCGCCGCGCTGCGCCCCGGTATGGCGGCGAAAGCGCGCGATCTGAACCGGGCCGCCCGCGTCATGCAACGCAAGTTCGATCAGCGCTTTCCGCAGTTGGCGGGTCTGCAAATGCAATACCAATGGGCGGGCCATCTGTGCTTGAGCCTGAACGGCGTCTCGGTCGCGCGGCAGATCGAACCCGGTGTTTTCTCGGGCTGCGTTCAGAACGGGCTGGGCACCGCGCGCGGCACGTTGACGGGTATCGCTGCGGCGGAACGTGCTTGCGGACATCAATCCGACATCACCCGCCATTTTGAGGAGGAACAACCGCCAAAACGCCTGCCTCCACAGCCTTTTCGCGAGCTTGGAGCGAATGTGGTACTGCGCTGGAAGGAGTGGCGGGCGCGGGATGAATAATCAGGGCAAGCTGAGCTTGGCCATACGCCCGCCGTCAACCGTATAGACCTGCCCGGTGATGAAACTGGCCTCGTCCGACGCCAGAAACGCGACCAAAGCCGCCACCTCGGCGGGTTGGCCGGTACGGGCGACGGGATGGATGCGTTTGATATCCTCGGAAAACCCCTCGGGGTCCGGCATCGAGGCGATGAATTCCACGTTCAGTTCTGTGTCGATCCAACCGGGTGCAACTGCATTACAGCGAATGCCCTCGGCCCCGTGATCCACGGCAACGGCGCGGGTCAAACCATGCAGCCCGGCCTTGGAGGCGCCATAGGCGGCGTGGCCAGGATTGCTGCCCAAACCCTCGATCGAGCCGATATTGACGATGCTGCCCCCTTCCTTTCGCAAATGCGGCAGCGCGGCTTTGATCAGCAGAAACGGCGCGGTCAGATTGACGGTCAGAGTGCGCTGCCAATCCTCAAGGCTCATTTCGTCAACGCGGGCCTCCTGCATCATGCCTGCATTGTTGATCAGGATATCCAGCCGCCCCGCCCTGTCGACGACCTGATCGACCACGGCTTTCGGGCCGTTGGGATCGCTGAAATCGACCTCGATCCCATTGGCATCCGCACCGCGCTGCGCGGTGAACACCTGCGCGCCCTCATCCCGCAAACGCTGAGCAATGGCACGCCCGATCCCGCTGCGCCCGCCTGTCACCAAGGCGGTTTTTCCTTCAAATCGGGTCATGCGACGGGTTTGCCTCCGTTCACTTCCAACAAGGCCCCGCAGATATACCGCGCCGCGTCCGAGACCAGAAACATCACCACATCCGCAATGTCCTCGGGTTCGGCAATTCGACCGAGCGGGACGGTCTGGCCCAACTCGGCAACTGCGCTGTCGGGATCGAATCCGCGTTTTTCAAAGCCCGAGCGCAACATAGGCGTGTTCACCTCATTCGGACAAACTGCGTTGATACGTATACCCTGATGGGCGTGATCCATCCCCATACATTGCGTCAGCGAGGCAATGGCGGCCTTGGTCATGCAATAAACGGCATGTTTCGGGCCGGGGCGCAGGCCCCAGCAAGACGCAGTGTTTACGATGGCCCCGCCCCCCGCTGCAGCCATGATCGGAATGGCAGCACGGCAGATGCGGAACGGGGCCTCGACATTCACGCCCAGCGACAGCACCCAGTCCGGGTCCGTCGTCTCGGTCACGGCCCCGCGCGTGATGACACCTGCGTTATTGATCACGATGTCCAACCCGCCCAGCGCATCCGAGGCGGCGTGCGGCAGCGTGTCGGCATAAGATGCGTCAAGCAGGTCTCCGGGCAAGTGGGCGTCGGCAGCGATCCCGGCCACGTCGCGGTCAGCCACGGCAACCTGTGCCCCGGCGGCGCGCAAGCGTTGCACGATGGCTGCTCCGATCCCGCCTGCGGCCCCGGTCACAAGGGCGGTTTTTCCTGTCAGGTCCATAGTACCTCTGGTTTGAAAAAGCCTGCCCGAGGGGACGGGCGGGCAAGTTTCGGGAGAGATGATTTCAGTAGCTTTGATTCAACTCGTCAGCGGCCGGGATTTCGCGTTCGCGCCGGGCGATATAGTCCAACAGGGCCTCATCCTTCGCCTCGTCCAGTTTCGGTTCCTGATATTCGTCCAGCAGAGTTTTGGCGCGATTCAGGGCGCGTTCCGTAACCTCGATGCTGCCTTCGGCCTGCCACTGCTCGATCGAGTTGTTGTCGAACAGTTCGGGCATGAAAAAGGCGCTTTGAAAATTGTCCTGCGTGTGCGGATGACCCAAGTAATGCCCGCCGGGGCCAACATCCGGCACAGCCGCCAAAGCCTGATCGAAATCACCCCACTTCGGCCCCTCGGCCATTCGATAGGCCATGGCGCATTGTTCGGCATCGACGATGAACTTGGCCACGGAACAGTGCATCCCGGCCTCATTCCAGCCCGCCGAATGCCAGATATAGTTGGCCCCCGCATGGATCACCGCCTGCAAGGTAGTGGCGGATTCGTATCCGGCCTGCGCGTCAAAGGTCTTGGCCCCGCCCAGTGTGTTCGAGGTCCGCCACGGCACCCCGTAATGCCGCGCCATCTGGCCGATCATGAAATTCATCAGGCTGATCTCGGGTGTGCCCGCCATCGGCGCGCCGGATTTCATCGAAACGGTTGACAGGTAATGCCCGTAGATCGCGGGTGCGCCCTTGCGAATGACCTGCGTATAAGCCAGCGCGCTTAACGCCTCGGCGTTCAACTGCGCCACAGTGGCGGGAACGCTGGCAGGCGTGTTTGCGCCGCCCAAGACGAAGGGCGAACACAGAACCGGCTGATTGCGACGGCAAAACGCCCGCATCGCGCCCAGCATCGTCTCATCCCAGACCAGTGGCGAGTTGCCGTTGCAATTACCGGTCGTGACGGGGTGATCCTCTAGGTAGTCTTCGCCGAACAGAATGGCGCACATCTCCATCACGTCCTCGGCGTTTTTGGGGCTGGTGGTCATGCCCATGAAAGTCTTGTCGGAATGTTTCATCGACGAATAGGTGATCCGCAGATGGCGCTGGCTGATCGGGTGGTCATAGGGTTCAACGATGTGGTGCGCGCTGGAATGCAACGCAGGCAGCATATGCGACAACTTGTGAAACATCGCCAGATCATCCAGCGTCGGATTGCGGCGCACATCATCGAGATCGCGCAAAAACGGCGCCCCGGTCATTGGCACAAAGATCGAATGCGGTCCGCCCAAGCGCACATTCTTTTGCGGATCGCGCGCGTGATAGGTGAAATCGCTTGGGATCGAGGAAATCAGCTGACGCACCAACCCGCGGTCCAGATAGACCAGCTCTCCTTCGACCTTGGCCCCAACCCGTTTCCAATCCTCTAACGCGATAGGGTCTCGAAACTGAACACCCACATTTTCCAGAATGTCCATCGAGGCCGCATCGATACGGTCTACTTGCGCACCATCCATAACTTCGCACAAAGGAATGCCTCGGGTCAGGCCAGGCAGCATGTCAAAGTTCGGCGCGGTGCGCAGGGCGCGGCGGGCCTGACGGCCTCCGGCGCGGGTTGCGGTGCGAATGTTCATTGGGCAGTCCTCCGATCTTGTGGTCCAGATTGAGGGATTCGGAGGCGTCCTACGTCACTGATTGCGAAACCTGTTTGCAGGAAACGACACAGATGCCTGCTTTGAATACCGTCACCCCGGGCGTCCGTGCGGGGCCGCAAGCCGGTTGATCGCTTTGTCCAATCGCTTTCAAAAAACCTGAGAACACTGGTTTTCTTGCACGGATACCCCGATATTGACATGAACCAAACTCATGCGAATGCATCACCCAAGGTCCCTGCGATTATGTCCAGACGTCACTACAACCTACCCCCGCTGACAACGCTTGCCGCGTTCGAAGCCGCCGCGCGGCATCTGAGTTTCAAGAATGCGGCCGAAGAGTTATCGGTGACGCCCGGTGCTGTCAGCCACCAGATCAAGGCATTGGAAGGCGATTTGGAAACGACCCTTTTTCAACGCAAGCATCGCGGGGTTGAACTGACAGAAGACGGAAAAGCCTTGTTCGAGGCACTGTCATCTTCATTTTCCAACATCTCAAAGACTCTGGCCACAATTCGTGGTCGCGTGTCGGTGGGTAAGGTCACTGTCGGATCCACGACCGCCGTAGCAGCCCTGTGGCTGTCGCCGGCTGTGATCCGATTCTGGCGCGAGATGCCCGAGGTCAACGTGGATCAAATCGCGCAGGACAGACCATTCCGTGACCGGCCGGATATCGACTTTTTTATACGCTATGGTCACGATAGTGACCCTAGCCTATCGCATACACCACTGTTTCGCGACCACTTGACCCCTGTGGCAAGCCCGGAACTGGCCCGGCAACTGACCGGCGCCGATCTGGAACAGCTTGCCGCACAGCGCCTGATTCATCTTGAATCAGATGACCGCAGTTGGACCACGTGGCCCGAATGGTTCCAGCAGCTTGGCTACCCCGGTAAAATCCCGATCGTATCCCGCGTGAACAGCTATTCGGTCGCGTTGCAGCTGGCGCGCAAAGGGGCAGGCCTGGTGCTTGGTTGGCAGCGCCTTATTCAACCCATGCTGCAATCGGGAAAACTGGTGACCCTTGGGCCGCATCACCTGACCGCGCCTAACCAATTCTACCTTGTAGGGCGGCCGGATGACGAACTGTCTGAAAGCGCACGCGCGTTGAAAAACTGGATCCTTCAAGAGGTACGGGATGGTTCGGTTTAGGTGAAGTCACCCACTGATGAGGTTTTCTGGTATTGAGAAAAGGCAGCCCCTTCCGCCAAAACGGATGAAACGCATCCAGCAATACCCTCAGGAGAGCCCGATGAATAAATATAGCCCGCTGTCCTCGGTTCTGGCCGATGTGAATGTGGCCAACGGTCTGCCGAACGAGCATTACATCGACCCGGTCGTCTTTGCCGAGGAACGTAAGTCCGTCTTATATGCGAACTGGTCAGGGATCGGGTTCGGCAAGGACGTTCCCGAGGAAGGCGATGCCAAACCGGTCGATTTTCTGGGCATGCCCCTGTTGATCGTGCGCGACCGGGATGGTGAAATCGGTGTATTCCAGAACACATGTCGCCACAGGGGCATGATACTGGTCGACACCCCCCGCAAGATCGGCGGCGCGATCCGCTGCCCCTACCACAGCTGGTGCTACAGCCTGAAAGGCGAGCTACGCGCGACCCCTCATGTGGGCGGCCCCGGCCACAACACACACAAGGATGTTGACCGCAAAGATCTGGGTCTTGTCCGGGTCCGCTCGTATGTCTGGCGCGACGTGATTTTTGTAAACGTGGACGGCAACGCCCCCGCATTCGAGGACGCCCACGCCGCGCTAATGGACCGTTGGAAAGAGTTCGACAAACCGGTGCATCACGGTGGCGAGACCTCTTCGTTCAAGCTTGAGGTCAAGACCAACTGGAAGCTGGCAGTCGAAAACTATTGCGAAAGCTATCACCTGCCTTGGGTCCACCCCGGCCTGAATAGCTATTCCCGATTGGAAGACCATTACAATATCGAAGAGCGCGGGCATTACTCGGGTCAGGGCACATTGGTCTATCGACAGCTGACCGACCAAGACGGCGCTACCTTTGATGATTTTGACGGCCTGAGCGACAAATGGAATGAGGGCGCGGAATATGTGGCGCTGTACCCGAATGTCCTGCTGGGCGTGCAGCGAGACCACGCCTTCGCAATTGTGCTGGAGCCGGTTGACCAGGAAAACACGGTCGAACACATCGAGCTTTACTATGCGAAAAGCATCGACGAGACACCGCAGCACGACGGCTTGCGCGCCTCGAATGCGCAGCTGTGGAAGACCGTATTCGAAGAAGACGTCTTTGTAGTCGAAGGGATGCAGAAAGGCCGCCACGGAGTGTTGTTCGACGGAGGTCGTTTTTCGCCCGCGATGGACGGTCCGACCCATAACTTCCACCATTGGGTTGCCTCGCAGATCGAAAATGGTCGCGCAGAGTAAGACAGCGGGCTGGTCGGCTTTTTGCTGATCGGCCCTGACGGAGACCCGATGGACAAGACCGATCTGGATCGCCTGCTGCTTGAGGCCCATGATCACAACGATCATGGCGCCCTCATTCGCTATTACACGATGGCCGCAGACGAACGCGAAGCGGTGCAGGATATCGACGCGGCCTGTTTCTATCTGACCCATGCCTTTGTGTTCGCTCTGGAATCCGGCGCGCCTGAGGCAGAGCCCCTGAACGCACGACTGGCCGCCTACGGGCGCGCTCATCGGTTGGAATTCTGAGATTAGCGTCAGGTTAAACTCGCTCAACTCAACTTGAAATTTATGTCCGTTGTCCGCGCAACACCCTTGGTGACACAAAGCGCGAAGAACCCAACTTGGATATGGCAGGCTCATGAAAACGAATGCACAGGCGGTGGTAATTGGCGGCGGGGTGATCGGGTGTTCTATCCTGTATCATCTGACCAAATTGGGGTGGTCAGATGTGGTGCTGCTGGAACGGGACGAGTTGACCTCGGGCTCAACCTGGCACGCGGCGGCGAATATCCACGGGCTGCATGACAGCACCAATATCAGCCGCATTCAGCACTATACCATGACCCTGTACAAAGAGCTTGAGGCCGAAACAGGCCAGAGCTGCGGCGTGTTCCAGCCCGGCTCGCTCTATCTGGCGCAGACCCAAGAGCGCGAGCATCAGCTTCGCCTGCAGGCGGCCAAGGCCAAGCTCTATGGCATGAATTTCTATGAGATAAGCATTGAAGAGGCCCAACGCCTGAACCCTCTGGTCAACTATGACGGCATCCGCTGCGTGATGTTCGAACCCGATGGCGGCAATGTGGACCCGTCGGGCGTGACCAATGCCTATGCGGTGGGCGCGCGCCAGCGCGGGGCCGAGATTCATCGTTTCACTCCGGTTACGGCAACCGATCAGCAAGAGGATGGCAGCTGGATCGTGCGCACCCCCAAGGGTGACATCAAAACGCCCTGGGTGGTGAATGCCGCCGGTCTGTGGGGCCGCGAAGTGGCGCGGCTGGCGGGAATCGAGCTGCCTCTGCAGCCCACCGAACACCAGTATTTTGTGACCGAGGCAATGGCAGATGTGCAGGCGCATGGCACCCGCCTGCCCTCGGTCAGTGATCGGGATGGAGAATATTATCTGCGGCAAGAGGGCAACGGCCTGTTGGTCGGGGCCTATGAGAAAGACATGAAATTCTGGGCCGAGGACGGCACGCCGCTGGACTTCGCCCATGACCTGTTCCCCGACGATCTGGAGCGGATCGAAGAGAACATGATGAACGCTATCGAACGCCTTCCTGCTGTAGGTGAGGCCGGAATCAAGCGTGTCATCAACGGCCCGATGATCTGGTCTCCGGATTCGAATGTCTTGATGGGGCCGGTACCCGAGGTTGATGGCTATTTCTGCTGCAACGGCATCATCCCCGGATTTTCGCAATCCGGTGGCATGGGCCTTATGGCCGCGCAGTGGATCATCGAAGGCGAAACCCAATACGACATGTTCGCCTGGGATATGGCCCGCTTTGACACCTGGGCCACAAAGGAATTCACCAAAGCCAAGGTGCAGGACCAATACGCCCACCGCTTTGCAATCCACTTCCCGAATGAGGAGCGCAGCGCAGGCCGCCCTGCCCGCGTGCGCCCGATCTACGAAACCCAAAAAGCCATGGGTGCGGTATTCGGCCTGAATGTCGGCTGGGAACATTCGCTATGGTTCGCGGATGAGCCGTGCACGGTGGATACCAACGGCTTTACCCGCCAGAACTGGTGGGCCCCTGTGGGCGAAGAATGCAAGATGTTGCGCGACCGAGCAGGCATCATCGACATCTCGAACTTTGCCAAATACGTCTGCAAAGGGCCGGGTGCCGAGGACTGGTTGAATGCAGTCTTCGCCAACACCATGCCCAAGGCGTTTGGCCGGTCTTGCTTGACGCCGCTGATCTCGAAACGCGGCGGCATTGCCGGGGACTTTACTGTCACCCGCGTGGCCGAGGATGAATTCTGGATCATCGGCTCGGGTATGGCCGAGCGATATCACAAACGCTTCTTCAAGCAGGTTCCGCTGCCCAAAGGCACCACATTCGACAGCCACACCGAAGCCATGTGCGGCTTCAACGTCGCCGGTCCGAAATCGCGCCAGATCCTGCAACGCCTGACCAACACGTCGCTGGCAACCGAGGACTTCCCGTTCATGCGGTCCGCGATGATCGAGCTTGCAGGCGTCGAAGTTCTGGCCCTCCGCGTGTCCTTCACCGGCGATCTGGGGTGGGAGTTGCATTGCAAGACCGAAGATCAGGCGCAGCTATATGAGGCACTGCTGGAAGCTGGCAAAGAATTCGGTGCAGGCCCCGTGGGCAGTCGCGCACTGATGTCGCTGCGGGTCGAAAAAGGCTATGGGTCATGGAGCCGCGAATACAGCCCCGAACACTGGCCGCACGAAGTTGGGCTGGATCGTTTGTGCAAGTTCGACAAAGACTTCCTGAACAAGGAGGCCGCGCAAAAGGTTCTTGAAAACCCTGCCCGAGAGCAGCTGGTCCTGCTGCATCTGGATGAGGCCGACGTTACGGCGTCCAATGCCGACGCAACCGGTGGTGAGCCGATCTTCAAGGACGGAAAAGGGGTCGGCCGTGTGACCTCGGGCACTTATGGCTACACGGTCGGCATGTCCCTGGCGCTGGGTTATGTCAAAAACGCTCAACCCGGTGATGAGGTCGAAGTGATGGTGCTGGGCCGCCCGCACAAGGCCACCATCCTGCAAGAGCCTCCGTTCGATGCAAAAGGTGAAAAACTGCGCGCCTGATCGAACCGTGATCTACCCCTGACCCTACGAGACCCTATCCACGCGCCCTGCCCTGCCTATATCCTTCACATACCATCTGGATCGTTTTGGGAGGGGCGGGGCGCGTGGAACACAAGACCGACATGCTGATTATTGGTGCCGGGTTCTCGGGGCTGATCATGGCGATTGAGGCCCGTAAGCGCGGGATTACCGATATCGCGATCCTTGAAAAAGCGGGCGATATCGGCGGCACATGGCGTGAAAACACCTATCCCGGCGTTGCCTGCGATGTGCCTTCGCATCTTTATTCAATGGCCACTCATCTGAACCCTGACTGGAGCCGCGCATACGCAGGCGGGGCGGAAATACAGGCTTATCTGCGTAAAGTCGCACAAGACGAAAGCTTGTACGATCTGTGCCATTTTCATCAACAGCTTAAATCCGCGCGGTGGGACGGAGCCCGATGGCAGGTTGAAACCGAAGACGGGCAGCATTGGTCGTCGCGGATACTGGTTTCCGCCATAGGCGCACTGCACGTGCCCAGCATTCCAGACATCCCCGGCGCGGACAGTTTTACGGGGCCAAGTTTCCACTCTGCCCAGTGGAATCACGACGTCTCTTTGTCGGGTAAACGTATCGCGGTGATCGGCACCGGAGCCTCCGCAGTCCAATTCATCCCCGAGATCGCGAAAATGGCGGGGCATGTCACAATCTACCAACGCAGCGCCCCATATGTTCTGCCGCGCCCGGATGGCCCAATCGCGCCGTGGGTCCGCAGGCTGTACCAGCGTGTTCCCATGTTACCCAAATTGCGCCGCAAGCTGATCTACATGGTGTTCGAATACCGCCACCGGGTTTTTCGCGGAGAAAAAGGCGCTGTGAATTTTGCCATGAAGATGTGGCGCTCTGCCATGGAAAAGGCGATCAGTGACCCGGACGAGCGCGCCAAGCTTACGCCCAACTACCAAATTGGCTGCAAGCGTATCCTCAGCTCGAACGACTGGTATCCAACTCTTGCGCGTTCCAACGTGTCTGTTGTGCCGCAGGGCGTGACCTCAATCGAGGGCGATCAGATCACAGCTGCGGATGGGTCCCAATCACAGGCCGATATACTGATCTGGGGCACCGGATTTCACGTCACCGATATGATCGAGTATCTGAATATCTCGGGCGACGACGGTGTAAGCCTACGCGACGCATGGGCTGACGGAATGAAAGCCAATCTGGGTACTGCGATTGCAGGCTTCCCGAACTTCTTCATTCTGCTTGGGCCCCATACGGGATTGGGGCACAATTCTGTGGTGCTGATGATAGAAGCGCAGGTTCGCCATATCGGCCGTGTTTTGGACGAAATGCAGCGCGACGGTCTGCAGGTTGTAACGCCCGACCCCAAAAAACAGGCGGCCTTCACCCAAGAAATGCATGACCGGCACACGGACAGCGTTTGGCAGGCTGGCGGATGTACGTCATGGTATCAGGACGCCCAAGGCCGCAACACCACGCTATGGCCCGGCACTGTATCCGAATTTGAAAAGCGTATGGCGCGCTCGGGGTTAGAACATTACCAACCCCTTCCTTCCCAACACGCGGAGAATTGAGATGAACGTAATTCTGATCCTTGTCCTTCTGATCGCCGCATTTTTCGTGGTCATGAATGTCTGGACCCGAAAACTGACCCGCGACGGGCTTGTCCGTGTTCCTCAACTGGGTCAGATCACTCCTGTGCGTGGAGGCAATATCCACTATGTCGAAAAAGGCGACCCCTCCAAACAGACGCTTGTGCTGATTCATGGCCTCGGTGGGCAGCTGCAACACTACACCTATGCGATGGTCGACCTGCTGGCCGATGATTACCACGTCCTCGCTGTGGACCGCCCCGGCTGCGGCTACTCGACCCGCGATACTGCTGAACTGGGCCGACTACCGGAACAGGGCCGCATGATACAGGAGTTTCTGGACACCAAAGGCGTGTCTGATGCAATCCTTGTCGGGCATTCGCTCGGGGGGGCGGTCTCATTGGCCATGGCATTGGACTATCCTGAACAAACAAGAGGATTGGCCCTGCTGGCCCCGCTGACACAGGTGATGCCCGGGCCGCCCGCCGTGTTTAAACCGCTAGAGATCCGCACCCAATGGCTGCGCACCTTTATCGGCAACACCATTGCCGTTCCAATTGCCGCAAAAACTGCCCCACATACACTTAGCGCAGTGTTTGATCCCGAACCGGCGCCCAGTGATTTTCTCGACCGCGCTGGTGGGGCTTTGGGCCTGCGCGCTTCGGCATTCATAACCGCCTCGCAGGACATTGTCGGCATTGACGAAAGCCTTGAGGGACAAGTGGCCCGCTACGGTGACCTCAAAACCCCCGGAGGCATCCTGTATGGCGCACAGGACGCGATCCTTTCACCCGAGGCACATGGCGCCCCGATGGCTCAATTCGGCCTGTCCGAAGAGCGGCTTGAGGGGCTGGGTCACATGATCCCGATAACCGCACCCGACACCTGCGCCGACTTCATTCGTCGCATCGCCAAAAGCACAGTAGAGGTTGATAACTCCGATACCGGAACGACGTGAGACTGGGTTAAAAAAGAATCTCGCACGGGGGCCATTTCCCTCTTGACCCTCTTGGGCCCCTCGCTTAAATCGCCTCTCACCCATGGCGGAGTAGCTCAGTTGGTTAGAGCAGCGGAATCATAATCCGCGTGTCGGGGGTTCAAGTCCCTCCTCCGCTACCACCAAACCCCCCAGCTTTTTGGAACGATTTGATACCAAGGCGCTAAGGCGGCCCTTCACCTCGACTGGCACGCCGTCTTTCTCGGTTGGAGACACAACGATCTCCGAAATCAAGCCGCGCACCGCGTCACGCGCTTTTGGGTTCGGATTGCCGTCATGTGCCTGCATGGAAGAGATCATTTCATCCAGTGCAGTGACATACCTGGATGCTGTCGCTGGATTGAATTCGAGCGCCTTCTCCTTCTCGTCAAAGCTGGCCAATACGTCCGTTACAACCGAAACGCGTTGTTTGGCCTCAGTCAACTTTGCCTCTCCTTCAACTCCTTCAAGAATTCCCATCTCGAAAAGTTCAATACGGCGCGATAGCAGCTTGTTAGCTTCTGCTACCGCGCGTTCGAGCTTCTTCCTGTCCGGTTTGTCCGCTGCGTTGAGTTTGCGACGTTCTTCATTGTAGGTGCGGATGAAATCATCGATGTAGGTTGGCTCAGACAACTCCTTTCGCAGTTCGGTCAGCAGAGCGCTCTCGATCTTGTCGAGGCGAACCTTCCCGTTATTGTTGCAGGAGCCACTCTCTTTGGCAGTTGAGCAACGGATGCGGATGGTATTGCCGTTTCTGTCATGAATCGACATGCCGCCACCGCAGCACCCGCATTTGATCAGCCCCGAGAACGGGCGCACAGGGTTTCGGGTCGATTTTCCCGATCGCTTGGCCGCAGACTGCGTGGTCAAACGCCGCTGAACTGCGTCCCAAAGTTCCTCTTCGACAATACGAAGGTGCGGAACTTCCGCAAATTTCCAGTCTTTGACCGGCTTTTCACGGCTGACCCTTTTGCCTGTTGTCGGGTTTCGTACCATTTTGACGCGATCCCAAACGAGTATGCCAGCATAAAGGGAATTTCTGAGAATACCGTAGCCGCGCTTGCCGTTTCCATTCAGCGTTGACGCGTTCCACTTCGTCCCACGAGGCGGTAACTCACCGCGAGCGTTGAGATCATGAGCAATATCTCGCGGGGAGGCTCCTTCTGCGTAGGCCTTATAGATTTGGCAAATAACTTCCGCTTCGTGTGGTTTGACCTGGAGCTCCCCGGGTTTTCCCGCAATAGGTGAGTAACCATAAGCCTTACCGCCGGCACTCAAACCTTTGGCTATGTTGCCTGACATTCCGCGATGCACTTTTTCACGCAGATCTTTGAGGAAAACCGTACCGACAAAGCCGCGAAGGCCAATCTGGAGTTCCGACTGTACCCCCTCGCTGGCTGAAATGATTTCGACGCCAGCGTAGCTAAGCAGTTTATGCACCTTATGAAGATCACCTGCGTCCCGGCTGATCCGATCAACACACTCCACGACCAGTGCATCAATTTCCCCCGCACTCGCCGCTTCGAGAAGATTAGCAAAACCAACTCGCCCAATCAGAGTCTCAGAGGTTTTGGCCCTGTCTTCGAATGTCCGGACCTCCCTATAGCCTTCACTTGTCAGGTAGCGTCGGCAGAGCTCCACCTGATCTTCAATGGAGCGCTCCGACTGGAGCGTGGTCGAATAGCGGGCGTAGATCGCAGCGCGGCGTTGCATTCTCTCGAGTTCCTCGCGTCTTGTTGTGCTGCCGCCCGGGCCAATTCCCGGACGAGCTCAAGCAAACCAACATCTGGCGTCGGGTTTTGCTTTGCTGCTGGGGACTTGGTGATCTCTTCACAAATCGAAAAATCGGTTTGGATCGGTTTTTGAACTGTCATGGTGCTCGCTTTATGTTTCAACGAGCGTGAGATCGGTCTCCTTTGGAAAATTTAGAAACGCAGTTTAATCCGAACGGTTCGGAGAGCGAGAAACGCTCTCCGAAGGCTGCAGGCTAAGTCTGCGTTTCAGCGATCACTCGACGTGTTATTCGGTCGGCTCGACGCAGGTTCTGGATGAGTTGAAGACATCTTTGAAGCGCCACCAAAGGTTCAACGGTCCGGTTCAATTCGGCTGCTCGATTTGTCAGCCGCTTGTTGATCCACGCACCGCCCGGGCAATTCTCGTCTGCAATCACCTCGCTCACCCATCCGGCTTCTATCTCAGCCAAGACAGGTTGGAGCAGGGATTCGAGATCATTGAGATCGCGATCACCGAACATTTCACCCGCACGGAGGCGTGAGCCAAAACGATAAGCAATGCGCGCGCCACTGGGCTCCAGATTGTCGATTAGCGTGTCGAGTGCCTTCGACGCTGAGGGCACCATGTTGAGCGCATCGAGGATCGCTGCCTCGATGGGCAATAGCTGCTGTGCGATGCTATCATACATAGCGCACCTCCCGCGTATCCGGCCGTCCCTTGCGCCGCGTTTCAACCGTGACGGCGCGTATCTTTCGACCCGAGCCTCTGCTGCCGAACCTACGGGAGCGCCGGATATCGCGTTCTGCATGTATTCGTGCGCGAACGCGATGAAGTCGATCCAGCGCTGCGTCGGCGAGTTCACCCAATACGGGCGTTCCATCGGAGTTTCTGTCGAAGCCGCTGTTGTTGACAGATACGGAAACACTTCGAGCCGCATTGAAGCGTGTTGGCGCCCTCAAAGAAGCCTGTTCCCGCTCCTCTTCCGAACGCACATCGACGCAATAGGCCTGCTTGCGTGGACAGGGGTTCGTTGTGCCGTAAGCCAGAACCGCAAAGCGCTCACCGGCCATTTTCTCGACATCAATAACCAGCGACGGCCGAACTTTGGGATCATCCTCTCCCATCGTTTCATGGGGGAAGCGAAACGCGACGACATCGCCAACTTTCAAACGGGATTTCCAGTTCTCGGAGGGCAGCGCGATTTCAGTTTGAAGTGTCATGAGACATCCTTCATCGAAGTTGAAAAGAGCCGCGTCTTCCACCGTGTTTGGGCTGGTTCCCACTTTCGGCTGCGCGACATCCGGACTGCGCAGTCGAAGGTGGGCGACCTGCCTTTTCCGCTGTTTCGGTTCTCGTCCGTGCGCTGTTGTCTGGTCTGTTGCAGCTTTCCGATCTGTCATCAGCGAGCTCGAATTTTTCCCGATGGGTCGGTCGATGGGTCTTTCCGACCGCTGTACTTCTGTTGGAGGGCCACAGAGTTCTCTGTGTCCAGAATGGTTCCCCTGTAGTGGGCATGGACCTGTCCGGTCCGGAGCAACTGGTAGGTCGGGGAGTGTTCCGGCCTTCTTGCGCGCGTAATACTGGGACCTACCAAGACCATAGTTCAGCCAGGGCTTGTTTCTCGATGCGCTGTTTTCCAGCAGGTACTGGTCGCGGGAGGCACTCCCCTGCGCGGCACGTCGCTGTCGTTCTCGTTCCGATTTTCTACGAAGACGCTCGACCGCTGGCATCACCTGACGCATGCTCAACTGACGCGCCATATCCGCTGATACGCCGAGACGCTCCGCGACCGTCGAGCCCCGGTAACAATATCTCTCACTCTCGCGTGCATTGTCGGAAGCTTGCAGCTTTGACTTCGCGAGAGCCTGCTTGATGATTGCGTTTGTTTCGACCTGGCATAGCCCGGGCGTTGCCGTGTCTGCCGCTCGTTGAATGTGACCTTCGATGCCTTGGGGGTGTGACTGATGGCTCAGGCAGGTGGCATAGAAATGCAACCACGTGTTTCGGTGTCCCTCCGGGATCACCCCACCGTGGTGAATCCGGTAAGCCTCGAGATCTTTGCGTATCTGTTCAAAACGCTCAGCTTGCGTCAAACCTCGGGGCATTGTCCGGGCGCCCGATGCCCAATGCTGACGTTGCTTGCGGTGCTCTGCGAGCTCGGAACGTGTGGGCCGCCCGACGGCGGCAAAAATCTGATCGGCAAGGACATCGAAATCCTGGCGTTGGGAATTCCCTCCTGATACCCGAACGACCCGGCCCGATTTCTCGTTTCGAGTGCCGGGAATGCGAAAGACGCGAGCTGGGTCGTTGCAAGAACGATCCGAACCAAAGGGAGCAAGCAGATCCATCAATGCCCGGATTGCCGCCTGCCAGCGGGATAGTGCAGCCGGTGGCATCGAATGGATCAACCAGATTGCGGCCAGTCCTCGTCCCGTCCGCAAATAGAATGATGGCTCAGAGACACCGCGCATCAGAAGATGGCCCGCGGCGGCTGCCTGAACGTTCTCTTCACCCTCAGCGCGCCAGCCGGGATCGTTGTGAAAGTCCAGATCGACATAGAGCGCATTTAGACTTGCCAGGCTGGAGTTCCTGCGTCGGCCATTGAACCGGTTCAACGAGATGAACGACGTCCGATCCAGCAGCGCATGAAGACACGCTACAATTCCATCCGGAGAGCGTGTGAATTGTTGGCTTGCCTCCTCGGAATTCTTGATCAGAACGGCAGGTCTACCGACCGCACCCAAGGGATGGAGGAGTCGAACGTATTCCTCTGGCGAAACGGTGTGGATGTCATCTGAATGCGGGGCAAAGTCGCGCGGATTGGTGTGCTTCATTCGCGGGAATTGGCTCTACGGTTGTAGGCACAGAAAAATCCAAGCAAAGAAAGGCAAGGCCCGGGTGACGCACCATGCTCGTCAACCGATCAACGGCTCGAATCCAAACATTGTAGATCGCATCAAGTGTTGCGCCCCGCAAAAACTGGCATCGGTGTCATCGCCTACGCTGACGCGGCTTGCGTGTTCTTACACGCGGTATGTTGGAAACCCGATCATTCTGCTGGAGCTGAGGTGGGTGATACGCCTCAAGGTCGACATCAAAGGAGAATTCCTCATCGAGGATATCTAAGGGATCGGCGTTTATGCCTTCTGTCGCCCATCGCACCGCTTTCTGGTATGCTGTTTCAGTTCTGAGACATTCTATTTGCGACGAAGCTTCCAGCGCTGCTTTCACTTCGCGGCCGGATCGCGCCTCCAGCATTCGACGTTTCTCATTGCTGGCCGTTTTCTTGCGAGCAGCCTCTCTCTCCCGCGCGATACGATCCGCTTCGAGGTCATCTCTCTGACGCTCCAGGGCGCGCAGCTGCAACCAGGAGTGCCAGAGTGTTGAATTGTGTTCTTGGACAGCCTGGCGCCGTACTCCGGCAACTGTGTCGTCGCTTCCGCTTTCTTGCAGTCTGCGGCGCGACCTGGCGGATCTGCGTGGCCCGACATGATCTTGTCTTGCCAGGCCTTGCGGTGCATCGCCTGTCTCGAGCATCTCGGCATACGAACGAAGATCAACCCGCGCTGGAGAGCCAATCTTGCGCAGGGCCGCGTTGGTCCGCTTTTCCCATTCTCCGCGGATACGCTTGATTTCTCCGGGGCCTGAGGTTCTGTCGTCAAGAACACGCGTTTTCTCACCAAAATCGCCAGTAATCCTATCAACCTTCCGCGTCGTCATCAGGATGTGGGCGTGGAAATTCAGGTTGGTCTTCGATGGATTGAAGAGCCTCTGCTCGTAGTCTTCTCGCGTCAGTTCGAGTTTGCCCACGCTGTTCCGTTTCTCTTCCTCAGGGCACAAGAAACGCGGCGCGTGAATGTCGGCTTGAACGGCAACGCCGTATTCATCGCGAAGCCAGAGGCAGAAGCCGCGGACAAGCCAGACCTGCTCGGGAAGCGGTAGCTCGCGCGGCAGGGATGGGCGCAGTTCGCGGATGACTCTTGCATTCTTTCGGCGTTCCGAACGCTCAGCAGCGTTCCAGAGCTCCTCGGCGTTTCCTGTCCAGTTGATCAATTCATGAGACAGGAGGCCACCCTTTCTGCCCGGCGAAAACCGTCGTCCAACCCGCGCATCCCGAAAGGTGGTGCGCGCGGTGTAAGCGGCGGATTTGACGGCGGAGCGACCGTCGGCACGAGAATGCAGGATGACTTCAAGTCTGCTGGCGGGATGTATCATGTAAAGGACATCGGGTCCCAACCCGAACTCCGCACAAAAAAGCCCGCGGCAGGCGCGCAGGCAAACCCCAAGTTTGCGTAACTGCGCGCATTGCACAACGGGCATGCGGACGGCCGCTCACAAGGCGGCCTGGCGGAGCCACGTTTTCACGCAGGGGGAGCGAAGCCGGGATCCAGGCCGCATTTCCTGTTCGACCACTGAAAAGGGAGGACGAAATGGCGGACCTGGATCAACAAATCGAACAGGCGCGCGCGAGACTCAGGGACCTTCAGGCCCGGGCGAGCAAACAACGGAGACGCGATGAAACGCGCAAAAAGATTATCTATGGCGCTGCTGTTTTGAAGCTTCTCAAGGAAATTGAGAGAGACAAAGCGGATCGGTTGCTCAGGCTTCTGCACGAGCGTATCTCACGCGACTCCGATCGAGAGCTGTTAGGGCTATAAACCCAGTTAGATCTTCTTGGGGCACTGCAGGCTCTCGGAAGGGTTGGCTGACTTGGGCCTATTGAAAGAAAAAAACTGGCGCGGCTTACCGCGCTCAGTATCGTCAGGTCGCGACGTGAGAAACATCCTTGTCCGGCGAATAAATGTCCAGGATGTTCCAATGACCGGTCGTTGGTGTCGGGTTGTTGATCATTGGCACATCCAGCACGGTTGGTTTGCCGCTGGCGATTGCCGCTTCCAATGCAGGCAACAACTCGTCAGCAGCGCTGAGTCTGTGCCCTTCCGCGCCGTAGGCTCGCGCTATGTCGGCATAGCCCGGTCCGTTTGCGGGTGCGGCGGCTGATCCGGGGAACGTGGTTCCATAGGTCAGACCGTAGTGCGCTTTTTGAAGGCCGGCGATCGTTCCGAAGGCGTTGTTGTTCATAACCAGCCAGATGATGCCGAGATCAAGCTCGACTGCTGTTGCCAGCATCGACGGATTTTGACCGAATCCACCATCGCCAACGAGGCTAAGCACCACGCGATCAGGTGCCGCCAGTTTCGCGCCGATCGCTCCCGGCGGGCCAAAACCCATCGTCGCAAACCCGCCCGGGGTCAGGATTGAACCCGGCGTCAAAATGTCGAACTGTTGCCCGACGCCATTCTTGTTCCACCCGACGTCCGTGGTGATGATGGCATCCTCGGGCAGTGCCTTGCGGGTATCTGCCAGAATACGCTCGGGCATCATAGGAAAAGCTGACGAGGTCGCCATTTCCACATTGCGCGCTTTGAAATCCGTCCGGAAGCCAGCGATCTTCTGTTCCAGCGCGGGGCGTTTGAAGCCTTCAGGATACATCTCGTGGGCGACTCGGTTGAGGACGCGCAACGCGGCCTTTGCGTCAGCAACGACGCCGATCTCGGTGGGATAGTTCCGGCCGATTTCCTGCGGTTCGATGTCGATATGAATGACCTTTGAGCCGGGAATGTTGAACGTATAGCCGGGATACCAGCTGGAACAATCGGCCTCTTTGAACCGGGTGCCTACGGCAAAGATATAGTCGGCATTCAGGCAGGACTGGTTGACCAGCTCGGTGCCCCAAAACCCGGTCATTCCCAGCACGAGCGGATGGTCATCCCGCAGCGCACCCTTGCCCATCAGGGAATGCGCTACGGGCAGGCCCATATGTTCAACAAACTCGCGCAACTCCTCACTGGCCTGCGCCAACAGGATACCGCCGCCGACATAGGCAACCGGGTTTTCGGCCTTCGCCAGCGCTTCGACAATCTCTCGCGCTGTTTCATCGTCAATCGACGGTTTCTTGAGCGCGCGCGTGTTATCGCGGATACGGTCGAAGCTGTCCGAGGGGATCACCTCGGAGAAGATGTCCATCGGCACATTGACCAGCACCGGCCCGGGCTGACCGCTTTCAGCCAGATGAAACGCCTTTTCCAAGATTTCGGCCATCAGGTCGGCGCGATCCACCCGCCAAGCACGTTTGACGAAGGGGCGATAAATCTCCCATTGGGCCGCGTCTGCGTGCAGGTTCACTTCCTGATGCGGATGCTTGCCGTAGTAGTGCGTAGGAATATCGCCCGCAATCACGACCATCGGGATACAGTCCAGTGCGGCGTTGGCGACCCCGGTGGCGCAATTGGTGAGCCCCGGGGAGAGATGGGACAGCACCACCGAGGCCTTGCCCGTCACGCGGGCATATGCATCCGCCGCGTGGCTGGCGATTTGTTCGTGTCGTACTGTGACGAAATCGATGGGACTTTCCGCCAGCGCAGCCAGAACCGCAATGTTCGTGTGCCCGCACAGGCCGAAAACGTGCTTGACCTCACGGCGTTCGAGAAAGTCAACGATATGTTCGGCAACGGTTTTGCCGTCCAGTTTCGCTCCGTCCATCACGCGACCTCCTGTCCGTAGAACTCACCGAACAGGTCCGGCTCCGAGGGGCGATCCTCAGGGATCGGACGACTGACCCAGGTGTAGTTCATCATGTGTTTCATGGTGACGTTTTCGTTGGTGATGTTGCCGCCCCAGATGCCGCAGCCCAGGCTGCTGGTCATAGGCATGCCATTTGTCCAGGCACCCGCATTGGCCTTGGACTGAGGCTGTCGCACCATCATACGGCTGACTGGAGCAAGGCGAGCGAGCCGATCAATGTGATCGTCATTATGGCTATAAATCCCGCAGGAATGGCCCTTACCTCCGGTATTGTAAATCCGGCTGACCGTTTCCAGCGCGTCATCGAACGTGTCGAAGTGATAAAGCGCCATCAGCGTGGTCAGTTTTTCCTTGGAGAACTTGTGCTGCGGCCCGATTTGCCCCTGATTTTCAACCATCAGAAACTTGCGATCTTCGGGGATGCTAAAACCGGCGACCTTGGCCGTTTGCTGCGGCGGACAGGCAATGGTCGGAAACGTACGGTTTCCCTTTTCATCCCACATGGCCGCTTCGAGCATGGCCTTCTCTTCATCCGAACACAGGTAGCCTCCCTCGGCTTGAAGCGCCTTGACCATATCGTCGTAAACTGAGCGCTGGATGATGATGTTGCCGTCGGCCGAGCAGCCCGACCCAAAGTCGGAGGTCTTTGAAATACGGGTATTCTGCGCGGCGATATCCAGATCGGCAGTCTCATCAATGACAATGGATGAATTGCCTGCGCCGACACCATAGGCTGGACGCCCTGAACTGTACGCCGCTTTGACCATGGGTTTGCCGCCCGTCGCCAAAGTCAAGTCGCAGATCTCCATCAGATGTTGCGTCAATGGGACCGAGGGTTTGCGAATGGATTGAAACAAGTCCTCGGGGGCACCGGCAGCACGACAAGCTGCACGCATAACCTCGACCATTTCGAAGGTCGTATGAGCGGTTCGCGGGTGCGGGCTGAAAATGACGGCATTCCGGGCGTTGGCGGCGGAAACGCCGGTCACCGGTGGTGTCATCGCTGGGTTAGTCATTGGGATCAGGGATGCGATGACGCCAGCAGGTTTGGCATATTTCACCAGACCTTTTTCCTCATCAACCTCGACGATGCCGGTCGAGGGTGTGCGCAAGACATCTCGCAGCACCATGTGAATCTTGAAGCGCTTCGCTGGGCGGCCTTCGCGATCTCCGATACCGCTCTCATCCACGCCTTGTTGAGCCAGACGCGTGAAGGTTTTCTCATTACCCGCATACCACGCAATGGCCTGAGACAGGCGGTCCAGCCTGTCCTGATCCCAATCCTCGATCTCGGCCATGGCAGCGCGGGCGCGTGCCAGCATATCTGCCGCCATGTTGCGGTCGTTTTCAGTGAGCTCTTTGCCCATGATGATCCTCTTGGTGTTTTGGAATTGTAGCATCGGGCATACGACGCTGTGACCGCGCCTCGCCAAATGTTCGCTTGGCGTGGCTGAGACAGCGACGCGCGTGTTCTTCATATCCCAACTCGGCAACGCGGCTTTGGTTGGGCAGTTCGATGGAATAGTCGACGGGCGGCATCCGTTCGATGATGCCGGTGAAATCGATCCATCCCTCACCGGGATATAGCCGCGCATCGCGGGCCAGTTGGATCATGCCCTCACGCGTATCGGCGATGCCGGGCAGGCAATCAGAGATATGCAGGAAGTGAAACAGGTCCGAAGGGACGTGCAGAAGCTCTCCGAGATCAACGCGACTGAGGTGCAGATAAAGCGTATCGACCAGAATACCGCCATTCGGTTGATCAGAGGCGCGGACAATATCCAGGGCCTCATCCAGAGTGCGCAAGCGAGAGAAGCTTGGGAATTCCAAGTCCACTGTTAGCCCGTAGGGCGCCGCCAGTTCGCAGGTTTCAGAATAGACGTCGATCAGGAAGTCACGATCATCGCGGGTATTGGTCCACGCGCTCATGATCATGCGTTTAGCGCCCAATTCCCCACCGATCTCAAGAGAAGGTTCAAAACTGCGCGGATCGACATCTTCCGTGATGCGCGCAAGTTCGACATCGAGGACTTTCAAGCCAGTGGTAGAGAGAGCAGTTTTGGTGGCATGCACCTGTGCCTTGTCGATTGGAGATTGAGTGAATTCACCGGGCACATGCATCGGAATGAATCTGGGGCTGACGGCATCGTAACCGGCCCGCGCGGCGATATAGACCAACTCGGGCGGCGTACAGCCAATCAGCGTCAGATGCGCCAAGGAATAGAGAGAGAGGCTTGCGCCAGCCTCTTCGGGTTTCACCATGAACGACAGCTCCACATGTCTGCGAATCTCAAATTCATCACACGTAGTAAAAAATATCTGATATTTTTAAAAATATCAACTCTCAATATCAGATAGGAAAGGAAAACGCCCGGGCCATTGCCCGGGCGTGATTTAAATTCGTGTTGGCAGAGCCTTAGAGAGTGACCCATTCCCCTCCGGACTGGTGAGAGCGCACAGAGGCTTCAATGAATCGGACACCGTCTGCACCTTGTTCCACACTGGGATAAGCAAGCCAATCGGCCGGAACGGTAACGCCATCCCGACGCGCGGCTACGGCCATGGCAAATTCCGTATAGAGGTTGGCCCAGGCTTCTATAATCCCTTCGGGAAAGCCGCGCGCCGTACGGATCAGACGTTCCGCTCCGGGTCCGATGCCTTGCCCGTGACCTCGGCTAATGATACGATCCGGCTCACCGAACCGATTGAACTTCAGCTGCTCCGAATTCTCCAGGTCCCACTCGAGACCTCCTTCGTTCCCGAATATCCGCAATCGCAACCCACCCCGATTTCCGGGGGCAAGACGCGTTGCCATCAGGGTTCCCGGAACCTCGTTTTGGTAGCGGGTGAACATGAATGCTGTGTCTTCCAAAGGCTTTGGCGCGCCGCAAACGTGAAACTCGGCCCGTAGATCGGTCAAGGGCATGCCCGAGACAAAACTGGCGAGATGTGCCGCATGGGTGCCGATATCGCCGACACAGCTGGTCGGACCAGAAATCTTTGGGTCCAGCCGCCATTTGACGTGGGGCGCATCAGCCACATCGTCGGGCGTCATCCAGTCTTGCATGAACTCGACGTGGATTTGGTTGATTTTACCGATGCCGCCTTCCGCTACGATTTGTTTGGCCTGACGGATGACCGGAAAGCACGACATCGCATAGCCGACAGCAAAGATGTGTCCCGTTCGCGCGGTAATCTCCTCAAGCCCCTCGGCCTCGGAGACTTCGTTGGTCAGTGGCTTATCGCACAGCACGTCAATGCCCGCCTCCAGAAAGGCTTTGGCCGCTTCGAAATGAACGTGGTTCGGGGTGGTGATCATGACGGCATCTACGCCATCAGGGCGCGCCGCCTCTGCTTGTGACATCTCGTCGAATGTCGCATAGCATCTGTCCGCTGGCAGATACCATTCGGCCCCGCGCGCCTTGCTGCGCGCGGCGTCGGAACTGAGCGCACCTGCAGCGACCTCCCACCGGTCGGTCATCCGGGCCGCCGTTGCCTGCGTGACCGAGATACGCCCACCGCCAACAACGCCCAGCCGCAAACGGCGAGACAACCGAGGGAAAGGCCCGTCAAAGTTCAGGTCTTCGGGCAAAAGTCTCTCAGCCATTCTGAATCTCCATTTCCGGGACCCGTACGCCTTCCGGCAGCATTTCCACCGCCATGAAAATGCTGGGGGTAATCGTCTCGTACTGATGCCAGGGATAGTTGCCCTCGGCGTCATACATCGGCTTGTGCGTCATGCCGGGGGCCATGAATTCTTCGAGGTAAAGGGTTTCAACATCCCGCTCACGGCATTGCTGCATTTTGCCAAAGCCTACGATTTGCGTATGCACTTCGCGAAACCCCGGTACCGGGCAGAACGGATGATCCTTGTGCAATCCGACATTCAATGGGACCGAGCCGGAATGGTACATGGTCAGCCCAACGTTACCCACGAAGAGCTTTGGCGACATGTAGTGGCTGACACCGCGCAGACGCTCCTCTTGGCGAACATCAAAAGCAGATGGCCATGTATCTTTCACCCATGCGAACAACTCGTTGTCATCCGCATGAGCGTCGAAATCGTGGACAATGACTGCACGTTCCACGCTGCTAAGCGTGCTGTCTTGCACGATCACAGAGGATAGCGGTGCAACGGTCTGATCCTCGACAGAGAGGCTCCTCTCCCCGAGATTCAGAACAATGGCGCGACCCTCGACAGACATTCTGTCTTCATCAGTGATGTGCTGGACGCGAAAAAATGGCTGGGCAAAGTCAAGAGTCTGAATAGGCATAGACCAGCTCCTTCCTCTCATCGTTCAGGAAATCGACAGGCAGAGGCATCGGCGCGTCGCACCGGCTTTCTATTGTCTGATAGGCGCCAAATTTCGGCGCCCGTTCAATTGCGTCCATGACTTCAAAAACATGGTAGGCGAGCGCTCCACTTGCACGGGGTTGGCGTCCATCTTGCGCCGCCAGGGCCAGATCCAAAAGGCCGAGCCCGCGGCTGTCTTCATTGAACCCGTGTTTGTTTTCGACCACCTGCCAGTCTTCGCGACCGGTTGGACGGGGCTGATGAGACCAGCGCGAGGTGTCCCGCGTCTTCAACCAGACATCCCCTTGAAAGATATTGGCGCCATGAACCGGGTCAGGGTCAGGGATGCTGATGGTGCCGTTTTCACCGTAGATCTCGAACCGCGGGGTTTCACTATCCCAGACGTCGAAGCTCATGGTCATTGACCCTATAGCTCCGGAAGAGAACTGCAGCAGGCTTAGGGAGTGCGTGTCGACCTCGACATCCATCCATTCACCATTGCGAGGGCCGTTTTCGATCATCCGCTGGTCAAAGGTTCGCCGTGCCATTCCGGCGACCCGGTCAATTGGTCCAAGGCAGCAGACCATGGCGGTCAGATAATATGGGCCAAGGTCCAGCAAGGGCCCGCCGCCGACCTGATAGTAAAAATCCGGGTTGGGATGATGACGCTCCGTCCCGTGGGTGCCGACATGGGCAAAAACCCCTGTTGGTTTGCCAATAGCACCCTCGTCGATCAAGCGCCGAACGGTCTGCCAGCGACCGCCCAGAAACGTGTCGGGCGCGCAACCGACCAGTAGCCCCTTTTCAGAGGCCATGTGCAGGATCGCCTTACCATCCGTTCGGTTCATGACCAGTGGCTTTTCGGAATAGACGTGTTTCCCCGCCTCCAGCGCGCGCAAGCTGATTTCGGCATGCGCCGCCGGAATTGTCAGGTTCAGAACGCAGTCAATCGCCGGATCGTCAAACACCTCATCCGGTGTGCAGGCCTTGGCGTCACCGTATTGATCCGCTTTGGCGCGGCTTTCCGAAGGATCAAGGCTGGCGCAAGCCACGACCTCGACGCTCGAAAATTTGAATAGTGTTTTTAGATAAATATCGCTGATACGACCACAGCCGATAAGGCCGACCCGGAAGGATTTCGATGTCTCAATTGTCATCTTTCCTGTCTTCGTAGAGGGGTAAGTAATTCGGGGGCATCGGCCCTTTGTTCCGCCCCCCCTGGTTCATCTGCTCCCAAGCGTGTGCAAGTATTCCAACCGAGCGGGACAGGCAGAATAGCCCCCGCGACAAGGGCGCAGGAAAGCCAAGCTCGCAGAAGATCACAGCTGTCGCGCCGTCGATATTCATGGCAATCGGCCGACCGCCGCGTTGACGGCCGAGTTCGGCCTGAACCTCTTCTCCGATATCGGCAAACCGGCCAGAAACTGTACCTTCTGTCGCCGCATCACGAACAAGTTGCATCAATCGTGGTGCGCGTGGATCGACGGGTTTGTGGAACCTGTGACCAAAGCCCGAGACGATCTTGCCATAGGTCTCACGCCAGCTATCCAAACCATCCCGAACAGCTTCATTTAGAGAAGCTCCCGAATCCATGCGGGCTGCGATATCATAGTACAGTTCTGCGCACTGCTCTCCTGCACCTCCATGCACGTCGCCCAGCATGTTCACCGCGGTCGCCATCGCATTATTGAGACCTACCCCGCAGGTGGCGGCCATACGCGCAGCCGCGATTGAGGGAGCCTGTGGGCCGTGATCCACGCTTGCGACCAAAGCGGCTTCGAACAGGCGCGCTTGCGCGTCGCTGGGTAGATCGCCCCGCACCATAAGCCAGATCATCTGCGGGAAAGACACGTTTCCGATCAGGTCCTCTATGGCGTTGCCACGAAAAGAGATCTGTCCGGGTTTCATGTCGATGATGGAGGTACGCCACCATTGGCGAACGGCGCGCTCATCGTCTGTCGTCTGCGCGGTCATTGCGTCTGCACCTCTTTCACCGGCTGGGTTTTGCTTTGCGCAGCAAGGCGAATGGATGCATTGCGCGCGCCATAACCGGCATAGCCCATACGGCGTTCAACAATTTCGAAGAAGAAGCCGTTAAAGATGGGGCGGCTGTATATCTGAAAATACTCAGCACCCGCCGCCCGATCGTAGAGAATGTTCCCACTGCGCAATTGGGCGACCAAATCGTCATCCAATCCGAATGTCGCTTGCAGATCAGCGTAGTAGTTCTCCGGGATGGACAGGCTGGGAAAGCCAGACTTGAGCAACTGGGCTGAAGTTTCAAAAATATCATCCGACTGGAAGGCAATGTGCTGAACACCAGCCCCAAAGCCGTCTTCAAGGAATGACGCCGCCAGTGTTCGACGCCCAACTGCCCCATTCAGGTTTAAGCGCACTTCGCCTTCGGGACTTTCGATAGCCTGGCTTTGCACGACACCAGACGGGTCGGCGACGTTCACGATAGGGGATTTTGCCATCTCGAAAGTCGAAATGTAGTAGAGTAGCCAGCTTTGCATCTCATCGTGACGCATCGTCTGGGCCAGATGGTCGATACGACGCAGACCGGCAGGTTGGGTGGCTTTGGTTTTCGCAACCGGCTCGAACTCAATGTCCCATACCCGATGGAGATCGGATTTCTCATCGATGAAATGAACGACGTTGCCACCAACGCCCCGAATGGCCGGGATATCCAGTTCCCCTGTTCCCACCGGTTGTGAGAAATTCGGCGCGCCCAACGCGGTCGCCCGCTGAACCGTCTGATCCGCATCTTTGACACGCAACCCCATGTCACAAACGGAGGGGCCGTGACCCAGGAACGCCGAATGGGCAAATCCTTCCTTTTCGGTATTCACAACGATGTTTATCGCGCCCTGCCGCCACAGCTCGACGGACTTGGATACGTGTTTTCGCTCCATTCGAAAACACATTGCTGACAACATATCTGCCAGCTGCGCGCCGCTTGTTTCGTCGGCTGTAAATTCGACGAATTCGAAGCCTGACGCATAGACGCGTTCCGGCAGGTCCGGGATGCCGAAATCGGTTCCCGGCTCGGTCCGGGATACCTCATCCAGGAGGTTCACCAGCGACCTGTAGCTGTCTCGGGCCAGTGTTCGGCCACCGGGTTGAGGAGCTGCTTCGTTGACGCGTGCAATGGACCAAGGTCCCTTGTACCCGGCGCGGGCCAGTACACGCACGAAGCCCTCAAGGTTCAGCGACCCAAGCCCTGGCAGAAGCCCAAAGTGCCGTTTGAGCCGACGTATATCCATCTCAAGCCGGGGTGCATCGGACAGTTGCACATGGAACAGCCGCTCTCCGGGAATATCCCGAAGGCGGGCGGGTTTGGACCCGTCGGCAAGCGAGAAGAATGAATTCAAAGCCAACCCCAAATGAGGGCTGTCGATGGCTTCCACGACACGTAACGCCTGCTCATCCGAGTGAACAAGATCTGACCATGGCAAACCCATATAGGCCAGACGCAACCCCATCTCTTTCGCGATCTCGGCCGCCTCGCCAAGATCTGCGATTACCTGTTTTTCGGTCGCAGCGGCATCGACCTCGAATGCGGACCCAATTAGCAGCAGATCCGTGCCCAACTCGCTCATCAGGTCGAGTTTGCGCTTCAGTCGATCAAAGGCGCGCTCACGTCCGGCATCGGGCTGGCCTTCAAGGTTATGGATGGGTTGTAGCAGGCAAATCTTCAGGCCGAGGTCCGACGCAATTTCGCGGACTTGCGATGGCGATCCGTCAAAAGCGGTCAAATCCGGTTCGTGTAATTCGACACCCCTGAATCCCGCGTCAGCGATAGCACTCAGCTTTTCAGCCAGATCACCGGGGATCGACGTTGTCGAAACCGAGAGGCACATTATCCCTGATATCCAAACATACGCGGCAACCACAGGACCAGATCCGGCATCAGCATCATGATCACCAAAGCGAAGATGAGAACCGCGAGGAAGGCCCAGATTTCCGAGATGATTTCACGCAGGGGAATGTCCGTCACAGCGTTGATCACAAAGAGTAGAATGCCATAGGGCGGCGTGATCAGACCGATCATCGAGTTCACGACGACCAGCACCCCGAAATGCACCAGATCAATTCCAAGCGCTTCGCAAGTTGGAATGAACAGGGGCACGATAACAAGAATGATCGTTGTTGCGTCTAACACGCATCCCAGCGCGAGGATCAGCAGGTTTACGAGGATCAGGAATACAATCGGGCTAACATCCGAACCCTCCAGCAGTGCCGAGATCGACTGTGGAATCTGTTCCTGAATGACGATGAAGTTCAGAATGAACGCGCCACCAATGACCACCCCGACGGCTGCGGAAGAGCGCGCGCTGTCGATGAACACTTGATAAAGGCCACGGAAGGTCAGCGCGCGGTAGAACAACGCTGCCAGTAGCAGAGCGTAGAATGCAGCAACTGCGGCGGCTTCGGTCGGAGTGGTGACGCCGCCATATATACCGTACAGCAGGATTGCGGGCATCAGCAGTGCCGGAAACGCGTTGGCGGTTTTAGCCGGCAATTCGCGCAGAGGAACAGGTTCTTCCAATGCAAAGTTCCGCTTTCCGGCCAGATAGTAGTTCATCGCCATGAGGACGACGCCCATGATCAGGCCCGGCAGAATACCGGCTAAGAACAGAGATCCGATGGAGGCCTTGGAAACGAGCGCGTACAAAACCATTGGGATCGAGGGCGGAATGATCGGGCCGATCGTCGCCGACGCCGCGGTAATAGCAGCAGCATAACCTCGGCTGTAGCGGCCATCCTTGGTCATCATCTCAATGATGATCTTGCCGATCCCCGCGGCATCCGCGACAGCCGAGCCGGACATACCGGAAAAGATCAGAGACGCTACCACGTTGACGTGCCCGAGGCCGCCCTTGAAACGACCGACAGCGGCTACGCAGAAGTTCAGCAGACGGTCCGTGATCGAACCAGCATTCATGATATTCGCGGCGACGATGAACAACGGCACGGCAAGCAGGATCGTGCTTTTGTAGAAGCCCTGCAGGATCTTCTCGCCGGCGAGTGCGACGTCCAGTCCGGCTGTGCCCAGATACACCAATGAGGCCAAAAGGATGGAATAGCCGATAGGTGTCCCGATGCCTGCCAGAAGAAAAAGAGCGAGCAGGCAGGAAAGAAGTTCAAAACTCATTTGTCTGCTTCCTCGTCCTCTTCGAAGTCGACACGGGGATGGTCGTCAACCACGTTGTACCCAACAACCAGTTCCAACTCTGTCTTTGGGGGGCCATTGCGCATGACGTCGAAGAATAGCCACGCGTAGCGCGCTGCGACGACCAGCATGAACACCGCGTAAATTGAAAACACAGTGCGCAGCGGTATCTTCTCACCCGAGAACGGATTGCGCACAGTCGAGGTTTTGCGGATTTTCATCCAGTCGATGTAGTCCCACGTCGGCAGGAAGCTGTAGAGCATCCCGACCACGATCGCCGCGGCCGCCAGCATCGCAAAGATCTGCCGCACGCGCATCGGCACCGAAAGGTAGATGATGTCGAACTTCACGTGATCCCTCTCGCGCACGATGAAGGCGCAGCTAAAAAAGATCACCCAGACCCAGAGGATGCCGATCAGTTCAAGCGTCCAGCCAGCGGGGGTAAAGAAGTAGCGCAAGAGTATTTGTAGAAGGAAGATCAGGAAGATTGCCGCCAGCATCCCGCCGGCAATCGCTTCGGTCAGTCGGGAGAACCCCTTTATGAAGGCTTTCATTATGGTTCTCCCTCCCTTGTCTTACTGGGCTCAGTTGCCCAAAGCGTTGATCTGATCCAGAACGCCTTCGGGCCATGAGCCAGCGAATTCGCTGTCCAGATACATAGACTGTACCTGATCACGGAACGCAGCGAGATCGGGTTCGTAGATCTCCATGCCTTGCTCTTTCAGGAAACTGACAAGATCCTCTTCTTTCTGAAGTTGCTTCTGGCGGCCTGATTCAGCTGCTGCGTCCGCAGCTTCCTGAACCTTGGCTTGCTGTTCCGGCGTCAACCCGTCCCAAACTTCTTTGCCAATGGCGATATAGTTCAAGTCGACTAAGTGCGATGTCAGGATGATCTGATTGGTCACTTCGTAAAACTTGGCATCAACCACGGTCGGCAATGGGTTGTCCTGACCGTCAACGGCACCAGTCGACAGAGCTGTGTAAACCTCTGAGAACGCCATTGGTGTCGGGGCGGCACCCAACGCTTTGCCAAGGAACTGCCACGCATCTGTGCCCGGCATCCGCAGGTTCACACCCTCCAGATCAGCCGGAGTGCTGACGGTCAGTTCATCCTTGGGTTGGCGCAGGTTCACCTGACGACGGCCCAAATACATGACCGACAGCAGTTTGACGCCCAGTTCTTCTTCGGCCTTTTGCTTGAAGGCATCCATCAGGGGATCGTTGAAGACAGCCACCTGATGCGCGGCGTCCTGGTGGACATAGCCTGCGGTAAAGATCGAAAACTCTGGGAAGAACTGTGCCAGTTCCTGCGCCGAGGTGATCGACATTTCCAGGTTACCCCGGCTGATGGCGTCTAACTCGGTGCCTTGAGCGAAGATGGTTCCGTTATAGCTGGGCTCGTAGCTTGCGAAATCAGCGACCATGGGTGCGAAAACCTCGGCCATGGCGACCGAGCGCTGATCGGTCTCCGATCCTGATGTTGCGAGGCGAAGTTGCACTTTGTCTTCCGCCAGCGCACCACTTGTTGCGCTAAACAGAACACCGGTTGCGACCAGGGCCGATACAGCAGCCCGGCGGGTAAGTTTGGTAATCACTTTGCTCCTCCCTGAGACATCATGATGCTTCTTTTTTGCGATTCAGAGTTTTGACCTATTTTGGACTTTTTGCAAGATGTTTTGCAAAATATCTGATATTTTAGACTGCCGTCATACCTACCATTGGTGTTTTTTGTAAGTTCTTGATCTTGACCGTATCACCTGTTCTGCAGGAATTCTGAATAGCTTCAATAACTTGAAGCGTTCTGAAACCTTCCCATCCAGACACAATCGGTTCTGCTTCGTGCCGAGCTACTTCAACAAAGTGCCTAAGCTGATTGACCAGGGGGTCAGACGCACCCTTCTTCAGCGCGGTTGATGAGATTGGCGTCCACCAGTCCCTTTGCTCACCCTGGTAACTCCACAATCGAAGATCGGGAACGGACAACGAACCATGAGAGCCACCTATCATGTAGCTACTCTCAGTGGTTGAAGGATAGATTGGATATTCCTGAGACGTCATCTCCCAGCTCCATGGAGCAACGATGCTGTCGGACACACTTATGGTCCCAATCGCCCCACTTTCGAACGTCAACAGAGCACCGGCAACATCTTCGTTGTCATAACCGCGCTTGGATACAGCCGACTGAGCCTGAACGGTCACGACTTCTCCGGCCAAATACCGCAGAAGATCGACGTCGTGGACCAGATTGACCGAGATGGGCCCTGCACCTGGTTTCTTTCGCCAGGGCGCAGCATCAAAATACTCGTCTGGCTTATAGAACCAGCAATTCGCATGGACAGCGCGCACATCTCCAATCTTCCCATCGACAATGGCTTCCTTAGCCGATCGGATCAGAGGATTGTGTCGACGATGATGTCCGACCATCAGTGGCACATTGGCCTTCTCCGCTGCTTGAACAAGCTCAAGTGCAGCGGTGGCTTCCACGGCGATCGGTTTTTCGACAAGAAGGGGACAACCACGTCGAACACACGTGAGGCCTTGTTCAACATGAAGAGTGGTCGGGGTCGCAAGAACAGCTCCGTCCGGCGTCTGATTTGCAAACATTTCCTCGAGGGTTTCGAAACATGCGACCCCATGCTCAACGGCGTAAGCACGACCTTCATCGCTGGGGTCGACCACCGCGACGAGATCAACATGGCGCAACGCTCGTATAGCGTCTGCGTGGCGGCGTCCAACAAGGCCAATGCCGACAATGGCAATGCGAAAGTTCTTAGACACTTTGCTTCCTTCCGGAGGGTCCGGAAAATCCCGAAACCGATGATTGCGATCGGGCTGCTTTGCCCAACTTGGCCACGACCGTATTGGGGTTTTCGCGATTCCGCAATAATGTATGATATTTTTATTTTTACCATACATCAGTTTGGATTGCTGATGTCTCTGAAAAATGCTAATTGAACGAGGAAACTGATAATATCGGGTGAAACGCATGGCGAAACAGCCGTCCACGATAGGTGCAAGCACCTATCAGCGCATCAAGCGGGATATCATCTTCGGGGAGCTGCAACCCGGCTCCAAACTGAAGCTGGACGCCTTGAAGGAACGCTACTCGGCAAGCCTTTCGACACTTCGTGAAACGCTGAACAGGCTCGCCAGCGACGGATTTGTCGAAGCTCCCGAGCAACGGGGTTTTCTGGTCACACCAGTTTCACGAGAAGACCTGACCGAGATTTCAGAGCTGCGGGTCCTGTTGGAATGCCACGCGTTGGAACTGTCCATTGCGAATGGCGACACGGATTGGGAAGGCAACCTCGTTGCCGCACACCACAAACTGCACCTGATGGAACAGCAGCTTCTCAAGGGCGACGAGTCCGAGAAAGAAACCTGGAAACGATATGATTGGGAGTTTCACCAAGCGATGATCGCGGCCTGCAACTCCAAAAACCTTCTGTCTCTGCACTCCATCATCTACGACAAGTACTTGCGGTATCAGATGCTTGTGCTGACTTATCGCGGCGAAGAGGCGGTCAAGGAGCACAAGGGCATGTTCGATGCCGCGCTGGCCAGAGACGCCGACACGGCGAAGAGGCTGTTGGAAGATCACATTCGAAATGGCCTCCAGCATACCTTGGAGGCTATGTAAGACGTTCCCCTTGCCGCAATAGCGACAGCCTTCAACGCAGAGCACCCCGGTGAAGGCGAATTTCTTTTGATCGAATTCGCCAGTCAGGGCACCGCTACGACAATTGACCTTTCGGCTTACCCCTTGAAGGTCACGGCACGCATATTTTACAGAGTGTTAATGTGTGGGGTTTGTGCCCAAGACGGACCTCCGCTACCATTTCTTCCCACACGTTTCAGTGTGTCCCGCGCGGAACGAAGAAGGGGTCAATCAACACTGTCTCACTTTCTTTTGCCGGGTCGGCGAGACGCCGCTCTAGCAGCCAGATGACCTGCTCGACAGCCTCGTCAATTGGATTGTTTACTGTGCTGAGGTTAAACATAGGCCAGCCCGCCATTTCAATGTCATCGAAGCCTACAATCGATAAAGATCCCGGAACATCCAAGCCAAGTTCTCGCGCCGCTGTCAGGGCACCGATGGCGCTTGCGTCATTGGCACAAATCAACGAGTCCAGCTGGTGGGCTTCAAGCATCCTCATCGCTGAACGGTATCCTGCTTCAACTGTGAACTCCCCGACCTCTTCTGCCACCAAAGAAAGACCGGCATCCCCTAGCGCTTGCATCACGCCAGCTTTGCGGTCAGCGGAGGACCCAAACCCTGTTGCGCCCGCTATATAGCCAAATCGTTGACGACCGCGATCAACCAAAACCCGAGTCGCTATCTGCATACCTCGCGCGTTTCTGCAGCATACATTGTCTACGCCCAATGCATCTACGATGCGCCCTGATGAGATCATTGGGACGCCGAATTTACTGCATTGCGTCACTACCGACTCAGGCATACTGCCGCCGCGCAGAATCAAAGCGTCCAGCGGGTAGCGGAGCACCTGGTCGATGGCGGAGCCGGCCCGATCATCTTCGCCATCAATCAGGACCGGCCACTTGTTCAAAGCATTCAATCGACCGACCAAGCGATGCACGAATTCCGAGTCATACGCGCTGCGCATATTGCCAATAAACACCGCCACAAGATGCGAGCGTCCGCCCTTCAACCCTGCGGCCAACGCATTTGGTTGATACCCCATATGTGTCGCAATTTCTTGAATTTTCCGCCGCTTACTCGCATCAAGATACGCGCCCGGAGTAAACGCGCGCGACACGGCAGACCGCGAAACCCCGGCGGCGTCAGCGACGGTTTGCGCCGTTACACGGCGGGGCCTTTCGGCAGGTTTACTGTTGTCGTCAGCCACCCCCAAGCTGTCCTCCGTTTCCATATAATTTGTCAATATTGCAATAAATCTTTCACCGAACTGTCACAGGAACTGCGTATGTGACCACGTGTGCACACACTGTGCATTCGCAAGCGGACCGTGTCCGTTTGCTCTGCTTTTTTATGCTGCAAGGGGCACCAGCCCCGCGAACTGGTGTGTTGGCCGCAAGCGCGGGAACCACCAAACCGGAGAGAGACATGACCAACCTGACATTCTGCGCAACCGCTGCGGCTGTCGCGTTTTCCGCGACCGCGGCCTTTGCCGAAACCGAGATCACATGGTGGCACGCCATGGGCGGCCAGCTGGGCGAAACCGTCAATAAACTGGCCGAGGATTTCAACGCCTCGCAAGACGAATACAAGATCACTCCGGTCTATAAAGGCAGCTACGAAGAAACCCTGACTGCAGGTATCGCCGCCTTCCGCGCGGGCGAACAGCCCAACGTCATGCAGGTGTTCGACGCCGGTGCCGCGACCGTAATCGGAGCCAAGGGCGCAACCATCCCGGTTCAGGACCTTCTGGCCAATAATGGCGTCGACTTCGACATCAACGACTATATCGCCGGTGTGCGTTATTTCTATGCCGACAGCGACGGCAAGATGATCGGGATGCCCTTCAACTCTTCCACGCCGATCCTGTACTACAACGTGGACGCGCTGGAAGCGGCGGGCGTTACCCCGCCGAAAACCTGGGAAGAGTTCCAGGCGACAACCGCCCCCGCGCTGAAAGACGCAGGCTACATCGCGCTGAGCCAGTCGCACCTGCCCTGGATCTTCACCGAAAACTTCATGTCGCGCCACAACCTGCCGTTTGCGACCAACAACAACGGCTATGACGGCACCGACACGCAGATTTTGGTGAACAACGACGCGATCAAAGCGCATTTCACCGCTGTGTCCGAATGGAAAGACGACGGTCTGTTCGAATGGTACGGCACCGGCTGGGGCGACAACGCCAAGCCGTTCGAGGAAGGCAAAGTTGCCATGTGGCTGGGTTCTTCGGGCTCGTTCGGCGGCCTGCTGCAGAAAGATCTGCCGTTCGAATTCAGCGCGACCGGGTTGCCCTATTGGGAAGCAGTGACCGCCGAGCCCACACAGACCTTCATCGGTGGTGCCGCTCTGTTTGCCATGTCCGGCCAATCGGACGAGGAGAACAAAGCCACGGCCGAATTCTTCCGCTTCCTGACCGCGCCTGAAACCCAGTATTTCTGGCATCAGGAAACCGGCTATGTGCCGATCACCGAGGCCGCTTATGACGCCGCCAAGGCGGACGGCCACTATGATCGCTTCCCGGCCGCCGAAGTGGGCGTCAACCAGCTGCAGGCCAAAGCGGGCGACAACACCAAGGGCTACCGCATGGGCTTTTACGTGCAGATCCGCGACATCATGAACCGCGAATATGGCCGTATCCTGACCGGTGAAACCGACGTGGAAACCGCGTTCAAAACTATCGAAGAAGAAGCCAACGAACTGCTGGCCCGCTTCGCCAAGACCCAGGGCTAAGCACCCGTATCACCCCCAGGGATGGTCGCGCTGTCACTGCGCGGCCATCGCTCTTTTTCTTACTGGACCACTCAATGAAACGTGCGGGCTTCGACAATATCTGGCTGCCTGTGGCGCTACTGCTTCCACAGCTGGTGATCATCGCCATCTTTTTCTACTGGCCTGCGGGCTGGGCACTGCAATCCTCATTGTATCTGCAGGACCCTTTCGGGTTTGGCTCGACCTTTGTGGGTGGCGAGAACTACACGTCGCTTGTGGGCAACGACCAGTACAAGCGTGTCGCCGGATTTACGATCATCTACTCGGTTCTGGTGACGTTCTTCTCTCTGGCCATCGCGCTGTTGCTGGCCGTGAAGGCAGACAAGGTAATCCGAGGCGCCAAGACATATCGCACGCTGCTGATGTGGGTTTATGCCATCGCGCCGCCGGTCGCCGGCTTCATGGGTATCCTGTTCTTTGATCAAAGCACCGGACCGCTGACCAAGTTCTTTCAGATGTTCGGGTGGGATTTCAAACTGGGCGTGGATTACAACGCCACCGCCACCGCTATGGTCATCGTGGCCGTTTGGAAGCAGATCCCGGTGAACTTCATCTTTTTCCTGTCCGGCCTGCAGTCCATCCCCCGATCGGTGCGCGAGGCCGCGATGATCGACAACCGATCCGCCACCGGACGGTTCTGGCAGGTGACCTTCCCGCTGCTGGCCCCCACCGCATTTTTCTTGCTGATCATCAACATCACCTACGCCCTGTTCGACACGTTCGGCATCATCGACGCATTGATGAAGGGCGAGCCGGGCAACAACCCGATGACGCTGGTCTACAAGGTTTATCTGGACGGCTTTCGAGGCAACGACCTGGGCGGATCATCGGCGCAATCGGTCATCCTGATGGTGCTGGTTCTTTTGCTGACCGTGTTTCAGTTCCGGCTGGTGGAACGCCGGATTCACTATACGTAAGGGCTTTGGACATGGCTGAGACAACACTCGAAACTCCCGTTGAAACCCATCGTCCCCGCCGCATCAAATGGGGCGCGATCGGCGATCACACCGTCCTGATCCTAGGCGCTTTGCTGATGATGATACCACCGCTGCTGGCGCTGACCACAGCCAGCCATGATGCGGTGACGATCCACCGCGAGGGGTTGCAGCTGACGCTGGGCGACGATCTGGGCAAGAACTTCCATGCCGCCATGTTCGAAAAGGGTGGGTTCACCCAGACGGTGGATGGCACGCTGATGCTGATGAACTCGTTCATCCTTGGCATCGGCTTTGCGGTGGGCAAAATCGTGATTTCGATGATGGCGGCCTATGCCATCGTCTATTTCCGTCTGCGGTTCGCGACGCTGGCTTTCTGGGTCATCTTCACCACGCTTCTGCTGCCGCTTGAAGTCCGCATCTTGCCCTCATACGAGGCGATCCAGAAACTGGGCCTGACAAACACCTATACCGGTCTGATCGTACCGCTGATCGCATCCGCAACCGGCACGTTCTTTTTCCGTCAGTTCTTCATGTCCGTCCCCGAGGAACTGGCCGAGGCCGCCCGGATTGACGGCGCAGGCCCATGGAAGTTCTTTGTCGATATCCTTGTACCGCTTAGCCGGACCATGATCGCTGCGATCTTCATCATCATGTTTGTCTTTGGCTGGAACCAATATCTGTGGCCGACACTGATCACGACGGATGAGAGCTTTTTCACCCTGGTCCGGGGCATCAAACAGATCGTGCTGTCCTACACAGATAGTCAGATCCCAGAACACGGGCAGGCATTGGCGCTGGCCATTGTCGCGATGATCCCACCCGTGGCGATCGTCGTCTTTTTCCAAAACTGGTTCGTTAAGGGCCTCACAGAATCCGACAAATAAGGAATACGCGCATGGCTCAGGTTTCATTAGAGGGCATCCGCAAGGTCTATCCCAACGGCTTTCAGGCGGTTCAGACCACCAGCTTCACCATTCAGGACGGCGAGTTTGTCGTGCTGGTCGGCCCCTCGGGCTGTGGCAAATCCACCCTGCTGCGGATGATTGCGGGGTTGGAGGAGATCACCGAAGGTGAACTGAAGATCGGCGACCGGGTGGTCAATGACGTGGATCCGGCGGACCGGGACATTGCGATGGTGTTCCAGAACTATGCGCTATATCCGCATATGACGGTGCGCAAGAATATCGGCTATGGCCTCAAGAATCGCGGCACCCTGGCCTCCGAGATCGCGGCCAAGGTCGAAGACGCAGCCCGGATGCTGAACCTGACCGAGTATCTGGACCGCAAACCAGCGCAGCTGTCGGGCGGTCAGCGTCAGCGCGTCGCCATGGGCCGTGCCGTAGTGCGTGACCCGGCGCTGTTCTTGTTTGATGAACCGTTGTCGAACCTCGACGCTAAGCTGCGCAACCAGATGCGGATCGAGATTAAGGCCCTGCAACGCCGCCTTGGCACCACAGCCGTCTACGTGACCCATGATCAGGTCGAGGCGATGACGATGGCCGACCGGATCATCGTCCTGAACGCGGGCCGGATCGAACAGATCGGCACGCCGTCGGAAATCTACCACAACCCCGCCTCGACCTTCGTGGCCTCGTTCATGGGGGCACCACCGATGAACCTGATCCGGGCTGAAATCGATCAGAAACAGGTCAAAATAAATGGGTATGACGCGTTAATGGTCGCCCCTGAGGCGTTTAGCGGCCCGATCACAATGGGAATACGCCCCGAAGATGTAGAGCTAGACGCCCAAGGCCAGGTGAAGTTTCACGTCGATATCCTTGAGGAATTGGGCGCTCATCGCCTGCTGCACGGGCGGATCGATGACCAGCCGTTCTCGGTCATGATTGGTAAAGAAGATACAGCCCATACAGGTGAAACACGGATCAAGTTGAAGCCCGAAGCACTGCGCCTGTTCGACAAGGATACGGGGCTGCGCCTGTGATTACTCAAACCCTTGCGACGCTACCTGCGGTTTCACCGAACCAGCGGGCCGCAATCCTGTCGGCGGATCGCACGGCGCAATCACACCGCCATTTGCTTGGTGATCTTCCGGCATTGAATGCTGTCCAGGTCGGTGGAACACCTAAGGCAGACCAGTTGCCGTCAGAATTCACGGTCGCCGCCTGGAACGTTGAGCGCTGTTTGTTTCCGGAAGAGACGGCCGCGCATCTGCAAAGTGTCTCTCCTGATGTCGTTCTGTTGTCCGAAGTAGACCACGGCATGGCCCGCACGGCGCAACGGCACACGACCGAGGCAATGGCGAGCGCACTTGGCATGACCTATGCTTTCGGGGTCGAGTTTCACGAGCTTGGTTTGGGCGGAGCAACCGAACGCGCCTATTGCACGGACGCTACCAATTCTCTCGGTTGGCATGGCAACGCGATCTTGTCCTCGGTTCCGTTCGAACGTACGGCGCTTATTCGACTGGACGATCACGGACACTGGTTCTGCACCGATTCCGGCGCCGCTGACCCAGAGCAGCCAAGAATCGGAGGTCGCATGGCGATCGCTGCGGTGGTTCCATACGGCCGCGGGCTTGTATGCCTGGTGTCCACACATCTGGAAAGCAATGCTGATGCTGCGCATCGTTTCGGTCAATTCCAGAAGCTGTTGCGAGCTATAGACGAATTCGCGCCCGGTCTGCCCGTTCTGATCGGAGGAGACCTGAACACCGGCAATCATATACCCCCCGCCTTTGATTGGAGGGACGAAACCCTGTTCGGATTGGCCGAATCTCAGGGCTATGATTGGGGTTTCACCGCGCCGGGTTTCACCACACGCCCCAGCCTTATCACGCCGCATCCCGAACGTCAGATGAAACTGGACTGGCTGGCTGGTCGGAAACTGACCCCGTTAGAGACAGGTATCGTGACGTCCATATCAAAAGATGGAAAGCCACTCTCGGATCATGACTGCGTCTGGAGTCGCATTACCTTTTAAGACTGAGCCGGGCGAAGTAATTCCTGACGCCCAGCTTGGCCCCGCACTTCAGGAGCTTTGCAAGGATAGACCCGCATCTGCCATATGGATGCTGAAACCTTTAGCGTTGGCAAAAGGGGTAAGAGTTTCCCCAAGGCGCTTCAACACAGCTGCATCCTTACACGCAACTTCATATTTCGCTTCGAACTTCAAATCCAAAACATCACCGGCCACCAAGGTCCCGCGACCTAGCCCGTGACCCGAAAGAACCACACGCGCAGACGTTACTGAACACTCGGCCTCGACCGGAAGGCCCAAAAATCCATGAGGGTCTGACAAATCCGAGATCGCCCGAGCGATCAGCGCGTTGTCGTCTGCAACCCCACTGGCGGAGACGTCCCCTAGCACATCAAAAGTGGCGACTGTCATGGATATCAGAAGGCGGGAACCAGAGTGAACTGCTTCACCACTCGGCTCTCTATCGCGCCACGCTGTTGCCGGACCAGCCTGGCTGAAAAATAAAAACGACAGTGCCGCTAAAACAGTCGAAAAACAAATCCTACGCACAAAAAAACCAATCAACTAACTTTAACTTAAACTGGTAGTACCTCCTACAGGTGCGGCCTTGAAGATGGAAGCCCACTATATTTGGGGAAGTCTCCACACCCAAATACCTGACAGTAAAACTCAGGTTGACATAGTCGACTAATTCACTCAGTTATCAGGCAGCCGACGCTTTCGTGGCGCCGGACCTGAATTTCTGAGATGAAAGACCTGCCCCCAATGACCAGATTGATTGCAACCACAAGCGCACTGACACTTTGCGCCGTTTCTGCGGTCGCTGCCCCGGCGAAAACTGATGTTCTGACCACTTACGCCAATATTGCCGAAGCCAAGTATCAAGACAGCCTGATTGCAGCCCAGACGTTGCAATCTGCAGTGAACGCGCTGATTGCCAACCCGTCAGATGCAACCCTGAACACTGCCCGCGCGGTATGGATCGCCGCCCGTGTTCCCTATCAACAGACCGAGGTCTACCGCTTTGGCAACGCGATTGTTGATGACTGGGAAGGCAAGGTGAACGCGTGGCCTCTGGACGAAGGTCTGATCGACTATGTCGATGCCGCCTACGGCGGGCCGTCGGATGAAAACGAGCTTGCAGCACTGAACGTCATCGCCAATCCAAGCTTTACGCTGTCGGGCGAAACAATCGACGCATCGGAAATCACACCTGAATTGCTGGCAGAAACCCTGCACGAAGCAGACGGGATCGAGGCAAACGTGGCCACTGGCTACCACGCGATCGAGTTTCTTTTGTGGGGTCAGGACCTGAACGGCCATGATGCTGGCGCAGGTGACCGTCCGTGGACCGATTATGCCCAAGGTGACGACTGCACCGGCGGACATTGCGACCGACGCGGTCAATACCTAAGCGCAGCCACCGACCTGTTGGTCAGCGATCTGGAGTGGATGGCAACCCAGTGGGCCGAAGGTGGTGATGCGCGCGTTGCTTTGACCGAAAACGAAGCTGCAGGTGTCAGCGCAATTCTAACTGGTATGGGTTCGCTGTCTTATGGCGAACAGGCGGGCGAGCGGATGCGTCTTGGCCTGATGCTGAATGACCCGGAAGAAGAGCATGATTGTTTTTCTGACAACACCCATAACAGCCACTATTACGACGGCTTGGGCATCCAGAACGTTTATCTGGGCAGCTACACCCGGATCGACGGAACGCCGATTTCGGGCGCGTCGCTGTCTGATCTGGTCACCGCGACCGACCCGGCGCTGGACGCAGAGATGAAGGTTAAGCTGGCCAACACCATGCAGGCATTGGGCCTGATCAAATCGACTGCTGAAGCCGGTTTTGCCTATGACCAGATGCTGGAACGCGGCAACGAAGGTGGCGAGGCCTTGATTATGGGCGGCGTGAACAGTCTGGTCGACCAGACCAAAACGATCGAACGGATCGTTGCGACGCTGGAGCTGGATCAGATCAGCATCGAAGGTTCGGACAGTCTGGATAACCCGAACGCAGTATTTCAGTGACCTTGGCCGAGAGGCGGCTCACCGCCGCCTCTCGGGCTTTTGAGAGCTGAATGACAGTATGACGCAGGACTACTGCCAATTAACCTACTATTATAGTCAGATTAGCAGCCTAAGGCACCATGCCATGATCGTTTGCCATTGCACGAACATCTCGGACACCGAAATCCATGCCGCGATCGACTGGATGCGCGCGTCGGACACCCATGCAGTGATCACCCCGGGCAAAATCTATCATGCCCTTGGAAAATCAGCGGATTGTGGCGGATGCATGCCACTTTTCCTAGACACGATGCGTTCCAGCGATAAGCTGGAAGTCCCCATGCAACTTCGCGCGTTGCGCAGCGAAGTATCACAGGAGAGTGCAGATGAAGGGCGACCCCAAAGTAATCGAATACCTCAACAAATCCCTGCGGCATGAGCTGACAGCGGTCAGCCAGTATTGGTTGCACTACCGTTTGCAGGAAGATTGGGGTCTTGGCCATATGGCCAAGAAAAGCCGCGAGGAAAGCATCGAAGAGATGGGCCACGCAGACAAGCTGATCGAACGGATCATCTTTCTGGAAGGCCACCCCAACCTACAAAAGCTGGACCCTCTCCGGATCGGACAAACGCCCAAAGAAACGCTGGAATGCGATCTGGCCGCCGAACACGACGCGCGCGCTTTGTATGTTGAGGCCCGCGAATACTGCCGCGAAGCCGGGGACTACGTAACCATGTCCCTGTTTGAAGAATTGATCAGCGACGAAGAGGGTCACATCGACTTCCTCGAAACGCAGCTTGATCTGTATGAAAGGATTGGCGAAGCCAATTATGCGCATCTCAACGCATCGAAAATGGACGAAGGCGAGTAAACTTTCGATCTTGGCGGTGGCGGCTTTGGCGGCCACCCCCTCACTGTCCGGCGAATTGCAGGACCTTCACCTCAACTTTCTGCCGAGAACCGAAGACGAGGCCGCGCGGATCGCCAAAGTGACCGCCCCGCCTGAAGATTTCAGCGCACCGCAACAGTTCGAAGAGTTGCCCGCAGGGGCGGCGACTGTTCGTTTGCGCACGGATGCGGACGCGTTTTCGCAACCGTCAGGCAATCTGGAGTTCGAACAGGAGCTGGACTTCAAGGTCGGCAATGGGCTTTTTAAAAAGCTCTGGGTCTCTTCTCCGTCATCGACATTGGCGTCAGATGGGCTGGGCCCGCTCTATAATGCGCGGTCGTGCCAGCGATGCCACATCAAAGACGGGCGCGGTCATACGCCAAATGGGCTGAATGACAGTGCCGTGTCGATGTTCCTGCGCATATCGATCCCCGGCGGGGCCAACCCTACCGAGATCGAAGATTACATCGCCACGCAACCTGAACCAAACTATGGCGGGCAGATGCAGGATCTGGCACTGCCCGGCCATCCGGCAGAATACCGGCTGGACATCACCTATGAGGACGTCCCCGTTACGCTTGCAGATGGCGAAACTGTCACGCTGCGCAAGCCGACATATGTCGCCGCAGATCTGGGTTACGGGCCGTTACACCCTCAGGCCATGCTTAGCCCGCGGGTCGCGCCACAAATGATCGGCTTGGGATTGCTGGAAGCGATTCCGGTCGAAGACCTACTGGCCAAGGCCGATCCCGACGACGCAGACGGAGACGGCATTTCCGGGCGACCCAATATCGTTTGGGCCACAGAATATGCGCAGCCCATGATGGGCCGCTTTGGCCATAAGGCCGGAATGCCCACGATCATGGAGCAATCGGCAGCGGCCTTTGCCGGAGATATCGGAATTTCAAGCCCGCTTTATCCTGCTGGCCACGGCGATTGCACTGAATTGCAGGTGAATTGCGTGAAGGCGCCGCATGGCGATGGCGACGACCGCACTTTCGAGATCGACCAGCAAGGCATGGACCTGATCACCTTTTACAGCAGGAATCTGGGGGTGCCCGAGCGTCGCAACTTGGGCGATCCACAAGTTCTCCGCGGAAAACAGGTGTTCCACGAAACGGGATGCACGTCGTGCCACACCCCGTCATATGTGACTCACCGCTTGGAAGACCGCCCCGAGCACAGTTTCCAATTGATCTGGCCCTACACCGATCTGTTGCTGCACGATATGGGCGAAGGTTTGGCCGACAACCGCCCCGAAGCGCGGGCCACAGGCCGGGAATGGCGCACTGCTCCTCTGTGGGGAGTGCGCCTGACACAACAGGTTTCGGGTCATACCCAGTTTCTGCATGACGGGCGCGCACGCTCGCTGCTCGAAGCGATCTTGTGGCACGGAGGGGAAGCACAGACCGCTCGTGACACAGTTGTTGCCATGCCAAAACCCGATCGCGACGCCCTGATCCGCTTTCTAGAGAGTCTATGATGCGTAAATTCGCTTTGGCCCTATCAATATGTCTGCCTGCAGTGGTGTCGGCACAGGATCGTGGGCAAGTTCTTGCGGATTTGACTGAAGAACACATACTGCCCAGATTTTCTGAATTGTCAGAGGCGACCTTTGTGCTGTCCGCAACAGCGCAGGCCGATTGTACATCTGAATCGTCTGAACTGCGCGCCGCTTATCACGCTGCTTTCGACAAATGGATTTCCGCCAGCCACCTTAGGTTTGGTCCATCCGAAGTGGACGATCGTGCGTTTGCTTTGGCTTTCTGGCCCGACACCAAGGGATTCACAGCCAAAGCGTTGTCCGGGCTGATTGCTTCGGAGGACACCGCTGTCGAAACCCCTGAACTCTTCGCTGAAACCTCGATCGCCGGTCGCGGATTTTTTGCTTTGGAACAGATGATTTTCGAACCTCATTTTTCGGACCAGGGTACCGAGGTTTATCGTTGCGCGCTCATTCGTGCCATCACGACTGACATCAACAGCAATGCCAACGCCATGTCGGAAGAATGGAAAGTTTACGCGCCATCATTGTTCCAGCCAGGTGCCGACAGCCCTTACCGCTCGGATGACGAAGCCCTGCAAGAGTTATTTAAATCGCTGGTCACAGGGCTGGAATTCACCGCCCAAACACGTTTGGGGCGTCCGATGGGGACTTTCGATCGACCCCGTCCCAAGCGCGCTGAGGCACGTCGCTCTGGCCGCTCGCTGAGGCACGTAGAGCTATCTTTGATCGCACTGAAAGACCTGGCGAAACATCTATCCGCAAACCACCCCGAAATTTCGGCCGATCTCAATCGTGCATTCGAAAAAGCAATCCTCCGCGCACAATCCTTGGATGATCCGACACTTGACGGAGTGTCGTCACCGCAAGGACGGCTTCGTATCGAGGCTTTGCAGCAGTCAATCGAAGATTCCCGTCAGATTGCCGCAACTCGGCTAGGCCCGACTTTGGGTATCAGCGCCGGGTTCAACTCATTGGACGGGGATTGACGGATGACCAACCGACGTCATTTTCTGGCCGGCCTGGTGGCTACAGGTCTCGTCCCGATGCGCGGTTGGGCAGCGGTCGGCGCGCCTGATTTTCTAGCCGCTGCGCTCTTTCCAGACGACTCCTACCGGCTTGTCGGGCTAGCAGTAGACGGTGACATTCAGTTTTCCCTTCCGCTGCCAGCTCGTGGCCATGCTGCAGCTGCCCACCCATCCCGCGCGCAGGCCGTCGCGTTTGCCCGACGACCAGGTACTTTCGCTGTGGTCATCGACTGCGCGGCAGGTGCTGAGATGGCTCGGCTGAAAGCACCCGAAGGTCGCCATTTCTATGGCCACGGCGTGTTTTCAGCGGATGGCTCGCAACTCTTCACTACCGAAAACGACTATGAGGCGGGCACGGGTCTGATCGGCGTCTGGGACACGGCGACATATTCCCGACAAGGCGAGTTTCCCTCGGGCGGGGTTGGTCCGCACGACGTGCGCCTGATGCCTGATGGCAAGACGCTGGTCGTGGCAAATGGCGGGATAGAAACCCACCCCGAGACGGGGCGCACCAAGCTGAACCTACCCGTGATGCAGCCAAGCCTGGCCTATCTGGACTTGGCGGGCACGGTGCTAGAGCAGGTCACGCTGCCAAGAGCGCTGCACAAGAATTCGATCCGCCATGTGGCGGTGCGGTCTGATGGGGTGGTGGCGTTTGCGATGCAATGGCAGGGGGACAGGACGCAGCATCCTCCGCTACTGGGTCTACACCAGCGCGGCGAGGACCCCCTCTTGTTGGCCGCCTCAGCAGCCGACCAGAACACGCTTCAGGGCTACGCCGGCAGCATCGCCTTTACTAGAGACGGCCAAAGCGTCGCCATCACATGCCCGCGCGGCAATGCGTTGCATCAATTCGACGTCACTACCGGCGCGCTGACCGCCGCTCTCACTCTTGAGGATGTCTGCGGCATCGGCCCCGGCCCCACGGGATTTGTCTTTACCACCGGAACCGGGCAGATCGGAGCCTTCACCTCCTCAGTCCGCATCTCAGCCCACCCAGACTGCCATTGGGACAATCACTTGATCCCGGTCGGCACTTGCGCGTAACTTCGTTACTTCCCGTCACATAGATTACACTTGGACGAATCAAACTGCTGCCGTATGGGCAGGCGCAAAACCGCACCCCCACGGATCAAAGGACTGACTTGATTGAAACAGACGCCCGACGCACCGCATTCCATCTATGGAGTTGAGAAATGGGGCAAGGGCCTTGTCGAGGTGACAGAGCAGGGCGAGATCGGCCTGCGAAACCCACTGGTCCCCGACGCGGCTGCGATCAGCCTGCCGGGTATTCTGGCCGATCTGGATGACCGGGGGATCAAGGCGCCGATGGTGCTGCGGGTCAGTTCCTATCTGGAACATGAGATCGCGCATCTGAACGAAAGTTTTGCCGACGCCATCGCACGCGTGGGCTACAAAGGCCCCTATCGCGGCGTGTTTCCGATCAAGGTCAACCAGCAGGCACAGGTGGTCGACCGCATCGTCGAGTTCGGCAAGAAATACAACTATGGGCTTGAAGCCGGATCGAAGCCCGAACTGGTCGTGGCGCTAGCCCATCGTCTGGCCCCCGAGGCGCTGATCGTCTGCAACGGCGTCAAGGATGCCGAATTCATCCAACTGGCCATCCTGTCCCGCAAGATCGGTTTCAACACCGTCATCGTTCTGGAAAGCCCGAAAGAGGCCGACACGGTGATCGATGTCTATAACGAGCTGGGCATAGAACCCCTGATCGGCGTCCGGGTGAAGCTGACCAACCAGATCAGCGGCAAGTGGGAAGAAAGCTCGGGCGACCGCTCGGCCTTTGGTATGAACACGGACCAACTGGTCGCCACGGTGGACAAGCTGAAGGCGGCGGGGCTGTTGCATTGCATGAAGCTGCAGCACTCGCATCTGGGGTCGCAGGTGCAGGACGTGAACGATGTGCGCCGCGCCGTGGGCGAGGCGTGCCGGTATTACACCGAACTCACACGCGAGGGCGTACCGCTGACCCATCTGGACCTCGGCGGTGGTATGGGCGTGGACTATACCGGTGAGAAAAAGGCCGCCGAGAACTCGATCAACTACACGGTCGAGGAATATTGCGCCAATGTGGTCGAAACCGTGGCCTATGCCATGGATGAGGCCGAAATTGCGCACCCCACTCTGGTCACCGAAAGCGGCCGTGCGGTGGTGGCGACATCCTCGATGTTGGTCTTCAACGTGCTGGAGAGCACGCTCTACGACGCCCCCACAGGCCCCGAGGTTGAACCCGACGATCACCATCTGGTCGCCGACCTTGCCGCCGTTCACGGGTACCTCAGCCAAGACCGTCTGCAGGAATGCTGGAACGACGCCACCTTTTACCGCAACGAATTGCGCGCCCTGTTCCGCCGGGGCTATGTCGACCTGCGCCAGATGGCCCGCGCCGAGCGTATCTACCTGTCGCTGATGGCCCGCCTCAAGGCGCTGGCGGCCAGTGAGGAACTGGACACGGATGTGGACGACCAGCTTGAGAAAGTGGCTGATATCTACCACTGCAACTTCTCGCTGTTCCAATCCCTGCCCGATGTCTGGGCCATCGACCAGCTTCACCCAATCGTCCCGCTGCAAGGGCTGAACGAAACGCCGGACCGCCGCGCGGCGCTGAGCGACATCACCTGCGACAGTGACGGCAAGATCGACCGGTTCATTCTGGCCGACGGCGTCTCGCCCAGCCTGCCGGTGCATTCCCTGCCCGAGGACGGTGAGTACTTCATGGGCGTCTTCTTCGTCGGTGCCTATCAGGAAACGCTGGGCGATCTTCACAACCTGTTTGGCGACACCAACGTCGTCACAATCGACTTGCGCGCCGATGGTGGCTTCGACCTGCTGCATGAACAAGAGGGCGATACGATCAGTCAGGTCCTGTCCTATGTCGAGTTCGACCCCCAAGACTGTGTCGCCGCCTTCCGCAAAATGGTGGACGAGGCGATCTCGACCGGTACTCTGATGGCCAAAGACCGCAAAACCCTGATGAGCGCGTATCGCGACTCCATCAACGGCTACACCTATTACGAATAACCCCCTGAGAGGAGACGACCCCCATGGGAACTTTGAGTGGCAAAACACTGGTTGTCGGCGCAGGCGGCGTATCCCACGCCGCCGTGCACAAGATGGCGATGAACTCGGACATCTTCACCGAGATCACTCTCGCCAGCCGCACGAAATCGAAATGCGATGCCATCGCCGCAGCCGTGAAAGAACGCGTTGGGGTCGAGATCAAGACCGCCGAACTGGACGCCTACAAGGTCGAAGACACGGTCAAACTGATCAAGGAAACCGGGGCCGAGATCCTCGTAAACCTCGCCCTGCCCTATCAGGATCTGGTGCTGATGGATGCCTGCCTTGAGGCCGGTATCCACTACATCGACACCGCGAACTATGAGCCCGAGGACGAGGCCAAGTTCGAATACCACTGGCAATGGGCCTATCAGGAGCGCTTCAAAGCGGCCGGCCTGACCGCCATTCTCGGGTCTGGCTTCGATCCGGGTGTGACCAGCGTATTCGCCAAATGGCTGAAGAAACACAAGCTCGACACGATCCGCCAGATCGACGTTCTGGACGCCAATGGCGGCAGCAACGATCAGGAATTCGCCACCAACTTCAACCCGGAAATCAACCTGCGCGAAGTGCTGGCCGAAGTCCGCCACTGGGAAGGTGGTGAGTGGAAACACTCCCCCGCCATGACCCATAAGGTCGAGTTCGACTTCCCCGCCATCGGCCCAAAGAACATGTACCTGATGTATCACGAGGAACTGGAGAGCCTCAGCACCCACTTCCCCGAGATCGAGCGTGCGCGCTTCTGGATGACGTTCGGCGACGCCTACATCATGCACGCCAAAGTGCTGGAAAACGTCGGCATGACTCGCATCGATCCGGTGATGCATGACGGCAAGGAAATCATCCCGATCCAGTTCCTGAAAACCTTGCTGCCCGATCCCGGCGATCTGGGCGCGGAAACCAAGGGCAAAGCCTGCATCGGCGACATCGCCACAGGTCAGGCCAAGGATGGCTCAGGCGAAAAGACCTTCTACATCTACAACATCTGCGACCACGAGGAGTGCTACGCCGAGGTCGGCAGCCAGGCCGTTAGCTACACCACCGGCGTTCCAGCAATGATCGGCGCGGCCCAGGTGCTGAAAGGCAACTGGACCGAGCCCGGCGTCTGGAACATGGAACAGCTCGATCCTGATGACTTCATGGACATGCTGAACACCCACGGCTTGCCGTGGCAGGTCCACGAACTCGACGGCCCGGTCACCTTCTGATCCGCGCGGGCGGCCCCCACGGCCGCCCTGCTTCATCTGGCTAAAAATACCTCGGGGGGGACCGGGGGGCTGGCCCCCCGGCCTCTCCACAATCGGAGACGCCTGACATGTCCGACATGATGACCACCCAAGCCGGCGACGCCGGTGCCTTTCGCAATTTCGACCTCAGCCGCGTCCCCACTCCCTGCTTCGTGGTCGACGAAAAGGCGATCGAGCGAAACCTGCGCATCCTCTCCGATATCGGCACACAATCTGGCGCGCATGTCCTGAGCGCGCTCAAGGCCTTCTCCATGTTCTCGCTCGCCCCGCTGGTGCGCCAGCACCTCGGCGGCACCTGCGCCAGTGGCATCTACGAGGCCCGCCTCGGCCGCGAGGAATATGGCGGTGAAGTCGCTACCTTCTGCGCTGGTTACAAAGACGCAGATATAGAAGAAATCCTGTCGCTGTCGGACCACATCATCTTCAATTCGCCCGCGCAAAAGGACCGGTTTCTCACGAAAGCCCAAGCCGCAAACGTTCAGGTCGGACTGCGCATCAACCCGGAGCATTCCGAAGGCGAGATCCCCAAATACGACCCCTGCGCGCCCTGCTCGCGCCTCGGCACACCCGTCAGCCAACTCACCGCCGAGACCCTGAGCGGCGTCGACGGGCTGCACATGCACACGCTCTGCGAACAGGGGTTCGAGCCATTGCAACGCACATGGGATGCGGTCGAACCAAAACTCAAACCCCTCCTCGGCCAGCTCAAATGGCTGAACTTCGGCGGCGGGCACCACATCACCCGCGACGACTATGACCGCGAAGAGCTGATCGCATTCATCAAGACTATCCGAGAAACGTACAACGTCGACGTCTATCTGGAACCCGGTGAGGCCGTCGCCTTGGACGCGGGTATTTTGGTCGGAGAAATCCTCGACCTACCGATCAATGGCATGAATCTCGCCATCACCGATATCTCGGCCACCTGCCACATGCCCGACGTGATCGAGGCCCCTTACCGTCCCGCCCTGATGGACGAGGCAGATGCAGGCCATACCTACCGCCTCGGCGGCCCCTCCTGTCTGGCAGGCGACGTTATCGGCGACTACACATGGGACAAACCGCTGGAGATAGGGCAGCGCTTTGCCTTCCTAGATCAGGCGCATTATTCGATGGTCAAGACCAACACGTTCAATGGGGTGCCCTTGCCGACCATCGCCCTGTGGAACAGCGAAACGGACGAGCTGAAGATCATCAAACAATTCGGCTATGACGACTTTAAGGACCGCCTCTCATGAGCATTTTCCTCGACAGTGAACTGACCACGTCCGAGCGCACCGAAGACGCGCGGTTCCGCGTGATCCCGGTGCCGCTGGAGCGCACCGTGTCCTACGGTTCGGGCACCGCCAAAGGCCCCGAAGCCATCATCGAAGCCAGCAACGAACTGGAGCGTATCACCGGCCATACCGAGCCCTGCGTCGAGGGCATTTTCACCGAAAACCCGCTGGATTGCGAAGGCGCCCTCCCTGACGTCATGGAACGCCTTGCCCAACGCACCGAGGCCGCCATTCGTGCAGGCAAAGTGCCAGTAACGCTGGGCGGAGAGCATTCCCTCAGCTACGGCGCAGTGATGGGCGTGGCACGTGCGCTGAACCAACCCGTCGGCATCGTCCAGATCGACGCCCATGCGGATCTGCGCAATGCCTATCAGGACGAGAAGCATTCGCACGCGTCAGTTATGCATCTGCTGGCTGAAGAAGGCATCAAACTGGCCCAATTCGGCGTCCGCGCGTTTTCCACCGAAGAGGCGCAAAGCCGTCTGAAAAACCACGTCTTCCATGTGGATGCCGAGGAGCTGGTCACCGGCAATATCCACGCCGTCGACCTGCCCGAGGATTTCCCCGAGCTGGTCTATGTCAGCTTTGACGTGGACGGTCTGGACCCTTCGTTGATGCCTGCCACCGGCACCCCGGTTCCGGGCGGGCTCGGTTACTACCAAGCCCTACGGTTGGTCGAACATGCCCTTAAAGGCCGCAAATGCGTGGGGTTCGACGTGGTCGAATTGGCCCCCGATGGCAACGCTGCGTGGGATTTCACCGCCGCGCAGATCGTCTATCGGCTGATGGCGTCCTGTTAACCTTCGGAAGTCTCATTCAATTCCATATGCCCTTCGCCCTTGTTCAATACGCGACGCAGCATGGGCTCGAAAAACTCCAGCGGCTTGGTCGGGTAGTTCGGGTCGAACGCCTTCTGATCGTATTCATGGCAGAAATAGCGGCAGTCTTCCCAATACGGGCTGTCGCGGTATTTGTCGCGGGCGTTTCGATCGCCGCCAAGGTGGTGGTTGTAGTAGTAACCCTGAAACACGCAGTGATGTTTCAATATCCAATAGGTCTTCTCGCTGACATAGGGCTTCATCATCGCCGCTGACAGCTCACCGTGATTGTATGGTGACAGGATATCGCCGGTGTCATGGATCAGAGCAGCGACCACCAGTTCCTCATCAGCCCCATCCTTATAGGCGCGGGTCGCGGCCTGCAAACTATGCTGATAGCGGTTGACCGGGTATGGCGTCCACTCCTCGTCCAGCGATCGGATCGCGTCCAGAATACGGTCGGGCAAAGCGGCATTGTACGCCTCTTCATACTCCATGACCGCATCCCAATCGGCTTTCGTCGCCTCTTCGAAACTAGTCCAGGTGGGTTTGTGGCTTTTGTCCAGCATGACACGGTCCTTATGCACATCGTTCACAACAGAGTAGCGCGGAACCATGCCTCCAAAAAAATGATTTGATTTTATCAATTCGATGAAAAAATACTTTCAACATGCAAATCACAGCGCTCGAGACTTTCCTATGCGTGGCCGAAACCGGAGGGTTCCACGCCGCCGCCCGCAAGCTGAACGTGACACAGACCGCAGTCAGTGCCCGTATCCGGTCGATCGAGGAATCGACCGGAAAATCACTGTTTAACCGCGGTGCAGGTGGCACCACCCTGACTGATTTTGGTCGACAATTCCGCCCCTATGCCGAGCAGATGCTGTCTCTGTGGTCTTTTGCTTCGCGGGACTTGCCTGCTCAATCGACAAACCGGATAGCTCTGCGTCTTGGAGCGCAACTCAGCATCTGGGATCCATTGCTTGTCGATCTTGCTGTTCGATTTGAGCAGAAACTGGGCCAGTTGCTACTGACCCTTAACTACGACCACGATCTGGACATGATCGACGCGGTCGCCACACATGTATTGGACGCGGCCCTTACCTACGAAAAACCGTCAGACACACGGATCATTTCTGACGAACTAGCCCCAGAGCGCTTGCGGCTCGTCAAATCCGCAGGCTCGGGCGGCGACCCGGTGTTCGTCAACCTGGAACTAGGTGAGGTCTATCAGGACCATGTTCGCTCAACCGCGCGCAGTGCATCGGGACAAACAGTGTTTCTGGGCAATTGCATGATGGCGCTTCGCTATATCCTGCGGCGGGGCGGGATCGGCTATTTTCCAGACTACGTTATCGCCGGCCATCTGGCATCTGGCGAATTGACGGCTGTGCCCGACGCGCGCGATCTGATGTTGCCACTCTATCTGGTCACGCGCCGTTCCAGCCCCGCGTTTGACAACATTCGGGATTGCCTGACTGATCTGAGAAAACCTGTCTAAGCCGCAGACGCCTGCCGCAGTCTGGACCGTCCTCTTACCAACGGCCTCCCTGCGATTAGCAGGAACAGACATGATATCAGGATACCGATAATTGCTGGCAAATACAGCACGATCCACAACCCCGGATCGGCAACGACAATGGGCGAAACAAAACCGCGCACACCCTCTAAAAGCACCAAAATCGTAAAGGCACCGAAAATCTGCGGCCATAGGCCAAATCGCGAAAAACTACCCAGCATCAGGGTTGCGTATCCGGCCATTGAAACGGCGACGCAAATGGCAATCCACGAGAACCTCTGATGCAGCTCCTCGATCAATTCACCCTCAGTGAACCCTTCCGCCGCTGCTATTTCCGCCCGGTTTTGAAAAAGCTCATTGGTCGGGATCGCCTCGAGGCTTCGTTCTGTCATCCGATTGGTGTTCGTTAACCCTGAGATGTCGTACGAGGCGTCCTCGAACAGTGTCGAAGAAAGCGTTTTGCCCTCTTGATCCAGGCGCAAAGCAACACCGTCCACCATAACCAGATGGATACCCGAACCGCCACTGACCAGATAGGCCGTTTTACTGGAGTAGCTCACGGGAGTTGCCTCATCCCTGCGGTCGGACACAAAGACCTCGTGCAAAGTCCCATCCAGGTCAATCCGACCGATATATACCGTGACGCCAGTGGTCGGGTGCAGAAACTCACCTTCGTTCAACAGTTGAGCGGTCACGTCGCCTGCGACTTCGGCCTGACGCAGTTCCAGCTGTTCGACCGAGGCAGGGCGCAGGAAAATACTGATCGACGCCATCATGGCGCCAGACACAAGACCAAACAGGAAAACCGCGCGCGCAAGGCGCCACGGGCTGGACCCGGTCGCCAGCATTACGGTCAATTCACTTTCACGACTCAGCCGGTTGGTTGCGTAGACGGCCGCAGCAAATACAGCCATTGGCATCACGGTTCGGATTAGCGTAGGCAGAGTCAGAGCGGTAAATTCCAGAAACACAAGCGCCGACTGCCCGCCACTGATTACCCGGTCAAACAGGCTGACCGAGCGAGTGATCCAGAAGACCCCCACCAGAATTAGAGTGAAAAAGCCGAACAGAATCAGCAATTGTCGCAGGAAATATCCATCGAAACGCGACATGTATCCTCATCCGGCCCTTGGGTGTTTCACCGGACAATATGCCAATCGCTGGGCCGAGGAAACCAGAATGCGAAGGAATAGCCCAAATTGACCGTCCGTCGTCAGGGATTTTGGAGCAAATTACATTATCTTCGCGTACGGTCAGGCCGTCGGTCGCCCTGGTGCGTCACCCAATGCAAGCAACAACAGGATCGCCAATAAGGGTGATGCGACAAGACCTATCAGAAACCAGATGAGACCGGATCGGTTGCGGCGCCCCGCCATCGTGATTGGCAGAATGTAGAGCCAGATCACGAAAATCAATAACAAGAGCAAAAGAACAAGTTGGATAATAGGTGCGTCCATATCTGAGCCTCGTAATTTTATTACGAACCTGCCCGTTCTACGCGCAGTGTCAACACCGGCCGTTAGTTGTGTATTGACACAAAAAGCCCCGGATCCCGTGATCCGATCTCTCGACATACTGATACAAAGTGTAATTTGGCAGGGGCAGCAGGGTTCGAACCCGCGACCTACGGTTTTGGAGACCGTCGCTCTACCAACTGAGCTATACCCCTAAGGTGCGCATCAGATATGCCAGCCGCGCGGCGGACTCAAGAGGCTTTTTCAGATTCTGTTGCTCTAAACCTATGCGACAAACAAGTTGCGCATGGCGTTGAGTTCTATAAGACACAATTTGCTTGGCAGAAGGACCCCGCCCGTGAGTATCCGCAAGAAGATCGCTGATAGTGAAGCCCTGTTGAACTGGGCCGCGCGGCGCATTGCGTGGTATATCCGGCTGGTCCATCGCAACACCGAATGGCAGCGTATTGGCTATGAGGAACTGGACCAGTTGGCCGAACAGGGCGAACCGGTCATCGTTGTGCTGTGGCACCAAAGGCTGGCGCAATCGCCCTATTTCTATCCGCTGGACAAGGGGCCCATCTGCTCCATCACCTCGTCTGCGCGCGCGGGCAGCATGGTTGGTCGAGTGCAAAAGCTGTTCGGTATGGACACGATCGCCATGACCAGCAAGAAATCGAACAACATTGCCGTGTCGCGGGCGGTGATCGGCAAGATCAAACAGGGCATTTCCATCGGCATCGCCGCCGACGGTCCGCGCGGGCCGGAAAGGGTGTTGTCCACGGTGCCTTTAGTCTGGGCAAGGACCTCAGGCAAGCGGGTGTTCGGGATTACTTTTTCCGCGGAACATGGTCGCGAGGCAGGCACATGGGACCGGTTGCTAATGCCGCGTCCCTGGCGCAACAAGGGCGTGTTTATTTGCCGGGAATGGACCAAAACCGTGCCGCGCAAAGCCTCGGACGAGCAGATCAAGGCCCTGCGCCTCAGCCTTGAACAACATATGAATGACATCACGGCCGAGGCCGACCGCATGGTCGGGCGCGAGCCTTGGTCGCCGTCCTAACCGCCGCGCAGACGCTGCATCAGGTAAACTTCACTGCCTTCGGGGATCGGTTCGGTCAGACCGGTTGCGATGACGCGTCCGTCGATGGCGATGGACACGCCCGCCTCAATTGGGCCTTCCAGTTGCGGATGCGTCCTGACCAGTTCCCGCAGCAGATCGCCGGTGGTTTTGGCCTCGACCTCCACCACCTGCTGACCCCCGGTCAACGACCGGAGGCCGGACCAGAGGTGGACCTCAACCATTGTCCTTGAGCGCCGCCAGAATGCGCGGCGGGGACATTGGCAGTTGCTTCATCCGCACGCCAGCCGCGTTGGACACAGCATTGGCGATGGCGGCCAAAGGCGGCACGATGCCCGTCTCACCCACACCGCGCACACCGAAGGGGTGGCCGGGGTTGGGCACTTCGACGATCACCGTGTCGATCATGGGCAGGTCGCTGGCAACGGGGATGCGATAGTCAAGGAAGATCGAGTTCTGCAACCGACCATCCTCGCCATAGATATATTCCTCGTTCAACGCCCAGCCGATACCTTGCGCGGCACCGCCCTGGAACTGGCCCTCGACATAGGTCGGGTGGATCGCCTTACCGGCGTCCTGAATGACCGTGTAGCGGGTGATCATGGTCTTGCCGGTTTCCGGATCGACCTCGGCGTCAACAATGTGGGTGCCAAAGGACACGCCTGCGCCTTCGGGCGTCGCCTCAAAATGGCCCGAGATCGGACCCCCGGTGCGTCCCATTTTGGCGGTGATATCTGCCAACGGCATCGGGTTAAAGTCACCCGCGTTCGGGCCCGAAGGCACGGCGCAACCGTTTTCCCACTTTACGGCTTCAACCGGGATATCCCATTTGGCCGCTGCACGTTCGCACAGTTTTTCGACCGCATGGCGCGCCGCCTTGATCGTTGCCAGACCCGAAGCATAGGTCACCCGGCTACCGTGGCTGACGTCGTTATACCCCAGCGTTGCGGTGTCTGCGACGGTGACACGGATGTTCTCATATGGAATGCCCAACACCTCGGCCGCCATCAGCGCCATCGACGCGCGCGAGCCGCCGATGTCGGGCGTGCCCACCATCAACTGGGCTGAGCCATCTTCGGACAATGCCAGGGATACCGAGGTTTCACCCCCGTGGTTGAACCAGAAACCGCAGGAGACGCCGCGTCCCTGCCCCGGCTTCAACGGCGCCGAATAATGCGGATGCGCCTTGGCGGCCTCGAGCGTTTCCACCAGACCGATGCGTTCATAACGCGGGCCATAGCTGGCCTTGGTACCCTCATGCGCGGCGTTCTTCAGACGCACCTCGATCGGGTCGAGACCCAGCTTGTTGCACATCTCATCAATGACCGACTCGACCGCAAAAGCCCCCATCGGCGCGCCCGGCGCGCGATAAGCGGCTTGCTTGGGGCGGTTGGCCATCACGTCATAGCCGATCTGTTTGACGTTGGTCAGGTTATAGGCCGCAAAGGCACACATGGCGGTCATATCGCCCGGCGCTCCGGGGAACGCGCCGCCTTGCAGACGGAACTCGCCGCGTGCTGCGGTAATCGTGCCGTCATTCTTCATGCCAATCTTGATATCCATCGAGGCCGAGGCGGTTGGCCCTGTCGCCCGGAACACTTCGGATCGGGTCATGACCAGCTTGACCGGGCGGTTCGCCTTGCGGCTCAGCGCCAGCGCGACCGGTTCGATGAAGACCGTGGTCTTGCCGCCAAATCCACCGCCAATCTCGGACGCGGTAACGCGCAGCTGCGAGGTTTCGATGCCCAGCAACGCCGCGCAGGTCTTTTGCGCGATCCAATGGCCTTGGGTGGTGCACCACAGCTCACCTTTGCCGTCATTGCCCAGCAGGCCAAGACAGGCGTGCGGCTCGATATAGCCCTGATGGGTCGCCTCGGTGACAAAGCTATCTTCAAGGACCAGATCTGCCTCGGCAAAGCCTGCGTCGACATCGCCATGACCGCTTTCGTGATACCGCACAACGTTGGGGTGCATCCCTTCGGGCACGGAATAATCCGCCGCACCTTCGCGAATGACCGGTGCATCCGGGGCCATCGCTTTGTCAACGTCGGTCACATGAGGCAGCACCTCATACTCGACCTCGATCAGCTTCAGCGCATCCCGCGCGGCCAGCGCCGAAGTCGCCGCCACCGCAGCCACCGCATGACCATCATAGAGAGCTTTCTCGCCCGCCATGACGTTTTCCAGCACGTTCCAGAATTCGCCCGCCAAACCGGGTTTGAACGGCACGTCGGCGAAATCAGCGCGTGTGACCACGGCTTTGACGTCTTTCAGCGCCTCGGCCTTCGATGTGTCGATTTTCACGATCCGCGCATGGGCGTGGGGTGAGCGCAGGATCGCGCCATGCAGCATGCCGGGCGCAGACATATCCGCGCCGAACTTGGCGCGGCCCGTCACCTTGTCCAACCCGTCAGGGCGGTTCGGACGGGTGCCGACAAAAGTGAAATCCGTTTTACGATCGTCCAGAGCCATTACGAAGCCTCCCGCAATTCTTCTGCCGTTTCCATGACGGCGCGAATGATCTTGTCATAGCCGGTGCAGCGGCACAGGTTACCCGCCAGCCAGTACCGGGTTTCTTCCTCGGTCGGGTTGGGGTTTTTCTCCAGCAGCGATTTGGCCGCCACCAGAATGCCCGGCGTGCAGATGCCACATTGCAGGGCGGCATGTTCGATGAACTTCTGTTGCAGCGGGTGCAGCACGTCACCATCCGCGATACCTTCGACGGTTTCGATGGTCTTACCCTCGGCCTCAGCGCCCAGCATCAGGCAGGAACAGACCAGACGGCCATCAACCGTGACCGAGCACGCGCCGCAATCGCCAGTACCGCAACCCTCTTTCGCGCCGGTCAGGTTCAGCTTGTCGCGCAGACAATCCAGCAGGGTTTCGCGCGGGTCGCACAGAAAATCGACCTCATCGCCATTCACGGTGGTCGTTACGTGGAGCTTGCTCATGCTTTCTCTCCCTTCGCGCGGGCATAGGCGATTTTCGCGGCGCGCTTGGCCAGAACGCCAGCGACCTCGGTGCGAAATGCGATCGTGCCGCGTTTGTCGTCGATTGGGTTACAGGCAGCCGAAGCGGCAGTGGCCAGTGCCTCCAGCGCTGCGTCGTCCAGCGTGCTGCCGATGATGGCCTTGGCACAGTCTTCAACCAGCAGGACGGTCGGCGCGACCGCGCCCAGCGAGACGCGGGCCTCGGTCACGGTATCACCGTCCAGACGCAGGCTGACACCCACGCCAACAACGGCGATGTCCATCTCGGTGCGCGGGATGAACCGCAGATACGCGTCACCCGCATTGTCCCCGCGCGCAGGGATGTTTACGGCCGAGATCACCTCACCCTTGGACAGCGAGGTCTTACCGGGTCCGGTTGGGATATCCTCGACAGCAACCTCACGCGTTCCATCAGGGCCGGTGACAGACACGGTCACACCAGCGGCAACCATCGCAGGCACCGAATCCGCCGCCGGAGAGCCATTACACAGGTTTCCGGTCAGCGTTGCCCGCCCCTGCACCTGCGTCGAACCGATCAGGTCCATCGCCTCAACCACGCCGGGCCAGTCGCGGCTCAGTTCAGCATGTTCGCTCATCTCGGCACCGGTTGCGGCAACGCCGAGGGTCCAACTGCCGTCTGAATTACGGGTGATGTCACTGACACCGTCGATCTTCTTGATGTCGATCAGCGTATCGGGCGTGACCAGTTCCGAGCGCAACTGCACCAGAACATCCGTTCCACCCGCCAGAAAGCGGGTGACGCCCGTTGCGTTTGCAGCCAGAGCCGACGCCTCGGCAAAACTGGCGGGGCTGTGATAATCCATGAAAATACCTCGCACCTGTTGATCAGGGTTCACTAGGGTTCGGCAGGGACGTTAGTGCAGCGGCTCCCCAACGTCCATGGTTGGAGCGACCAATTTTTGAGATAAAAAAGTCGTTTCCTGACCTTCGCTCAGAGGTCGATCTCGATCACACCATCCGGCTGCGCCGCCCGGCTTTGGCACAGGATGACAGCGCTCTCACGTTGTTTCTTGGACAAAACGAAATCGCGGTGTTCGACCTCACCCGAAATCACGCCACATTTGCAGACCCCACAGATGCCATCGGCGCATTTCACATCCACGTGAATGCCTGCCTCGTTCAGCACCTGCGCTGCATCTTTGTCGGCGGGTACAGTCAGATCTCGACCCGATTTTGCCAGCCGCAAAGTGAAGGCGTGATTCTCATAGTCCGGCTGCTCGGGGACCGAGAAATACTCCAGATGCCGCGCTTCTTCGGGAAAGCCCTGACGCTCAGCCGCTTGCATAACTCCGTCCATGAAGCGATCGGGGCCGCAGGTATAAACGTGCCAACCGTCTTGATAACCCGACAGGACGGCTTCCAGATCGGCCCGCGTGCCTTCGTCCGAGAAATGATAGTGCACGCGATCCGCCCAAGGCATCGCTGCCAGATCCTTCAGATACCCGACCCCGGCACGGGTACTGGCCGAATAGTGCAGCTGGAACGGTTTGCCCAAGGCATACAGACGGTGAGCAAAGGCGATCATCGGAGTGATGCCGATCCCGCCGCCCATCAGGAAGGTCTTGGTTGCGCCCTCGTCCAGTTCGAAGTGGTTGATGGGTTTCGAGATGAAGACCTTGCGCCCCTCGTTGAAAATGCGGTGCAGCAGAGCTGAGCCACCGCGTCCCTCATCCTCACGCAGCACGCCGATCTGATAGGTGGCGCGGTCTGCTGGATCGCCGGACATAGAGTACTGCCGCAGGAATTCCGGCGCGACCAGCACGTCCAGATGCGCGCCCGCCGTCCATTCGGGCAGTGGTGAACCGTCCAGCGTCGAGAATTCGTACTTGGTCACATCCGCAGTCATCTTGTCGACCTTGGTCAGTGCGACGCGCATAACCGGGGCATCGCCCGCGATGGTATAGCGGTGGATCACCGACAGATCACCCGCCGCTTTGCGCGCCTTGTATTCCTCGGCCGTGACCATGGCCTCATAGGCTGCGATCCCAGCCTCACGGTCCATGGCGAACGGATAGGGCCAGGGATGCGGGGCCAGATAGGCGGGGTAGACCGCCAGAGTCTGATCTTCGTATTTCAGGTCCAGGTCGGTTTGCAGATCGCGCCGGTTCAGCGGGTGGTCGGTCGGGCGATAGGCGCCGTCCGGTTGCAGCTCCAGATCCCACCACCATTTCTTGACATCGTTCAGCCCGCCATTGCCCACCACATCATCCAACCGCGCCAGCGCGGGCGCGGCTTTGGGAATATTCATCGCGGCCCAGCGGAAGGGACGTTCCTTGAAGATGCCCTCAAGGTTCCAAGGGCAGGTCTTCATACACCGCCCGCACATCGCGCCGCCCGGCGTGGTCACCCGGTAGGTGGCGCATTTCTGGCTGTCGGATTTCCAGATTTCATAGCCGTTGAACATCAGCTTCGGACCAGCAGTGATCGCACCCGAGGGGCATTCGCGGGCGCATTTGTTGCAGCTTTCGCAGAAGGTCTGCAGACCGAAATCGATCGGCTTGTCATGCGCCATCGGCATATCCGTCGTCACCGCGCCTGATTTCAGGCGGGGCCCCAAATAGGGGTTCAGGATCACTTCCCCGATCCGGCTAACCTCTCCCAGCCCAGACAACAACAGCAGTGGCGGCTGTAACACCTCGCCATCCATTACGGTATGCGCGCGGGCCTTATAGCCCAGATTGCGGATCTGCTGCGCGATCACTCCACCCAGCAACGAAAACCGCAGATAGGCGCGCATCGACTGGGCCACGCTGATCCAGTCATCACCGCTGGCGCCTTCCATCGTCTCATAACCCTGGTCGATGATCATGCTGATGGCCTGGTCGTGGGGTGGCGTGATCTCCTCGCCCGTTGCGTCATGCGAGTACCACGCCCAGTCCGGGCACCGGCTGAGGCCCACCGCATCGACCCCCAGAAAATACGTGGCCGCCTTGATATTCGCGGCATTGCGCGCGGCGTCCGTCGGCGGCGCGGTATCGGCGCTTTCCCCATCCTGCAACAGAACAAACGCGCCCAGCGCGCGGCGTTGCGCGGTACTGGGCGCGGCCTTGCGCACGTAATACCCGCCCTTGGCCCCGTCTTGCAGATGCTTGCCCATATCCCCGAACTGCGCGCGAGCGAACATGTCGGCGCGCTTGGGGACGCGGGCGACGTTTTCCTCGTCGATATAAGTTGTAGGTTTTTCCACCCGCTTGAGGGTCTCAAACGGATGCGCCCCGTCCACATAGCGCCGTTTGGCATAAGGGTCGCGGTTCAGCGCGTTCTTGGCAAAGCCCGCGCCCAGCCACCACGCCGGGCCTTGGGTGCGAAACCACGGCTGTTGCGCCATGGGGCGCAGGGGCTGATCGTGGGCGATCTCCATCTCGGTCGTGACCGCAGCCAGTCCGAACCGTTTACCCAGCCACGGCGCGACCAGCTCTCCGTCTTCGACCGAACACAGCCCCGCCGCGACGGCCAGCTTACCCAGATCAACCTCGGAAGACATGACCGTATGCGCCCGGGCGTCAAAGCCCAGAATGCGGATGTAGTTGGCAATGACCACGGCGTTTTCGGTCGCCAGAAGACAAGCGCGGTGGTCTTGCGCATCCATGATCCAATCTGCGCCGGGCTCGTTGGGGTCCGGGTCGCGGTTGTGTTCGTACAGAAAGACAATCGCATGGCGATGGGTGTCCATGGGGCGCGGTTTGGCCTCCATGCTTTCTTTCAGATCGGCCATGATCAGGTCGATCCCCGAAGCCAGTGTCTTGGTCTGCCGTGTCTTCAGCGCATGGGCCAGACGGTCGATATCGGGGTTGCGGCGGGGTTCGGTCAGCAATGCCTCGGGCGGCAGAGGACCACACCCCATCATTGAGGCATCATTGAAATAGCCGAACGCTTTTAGATGGTTGGCACGACCGGTCAGATCGGCAGGCACCTCGGACTCCACCGGATTCACGAACCCATCCCGGATCGTATCCAGCATCGCTTGAAACTCACCCATCGCATTGACAATGCTCTCAGGGCGCTCAGGGCGATGAAAGCTGAGCGTTGGCATGGGCATCACCTCGGAAAGATCAGGCAAATCCGACTGCCGTGCCAACCGTTCTAGCGGGTATTGCCCCATATGAACCGGGCGGTTCTTGTCCGAGAAAAAGCGGATTCCCATCGCGCACCTCCTGATGATGACAGTCACCTATTGCGCACTGGACTGCAAATCCATTCATGAATTATCATACACGTCATGAGGAAAACTGATTTTACTGATCTGGACGGTAAGGTCTTGCGCGTGTTTCTGACCATTCTCGAAGAAAGTTCGGTATCGAAAGCGGCCGACCGGTTGGGCGTGACGCAATCAGCGATCAGCCATACGCTGGCCAAATTGCGACAGGTTCTAGGCGATCCGCTGTTTGTCCGCTCGGGTCAGGGGCTGACCCCGACCGAACGGGCTTTGTCGCTGAAAGACCCAGCGCAAAACGTGCTGGATGCAATGCGGGCGCTGACCGAAGACCGCCCGTTTGATCCGATGCTCGAGGAAATGCAATTTCAGATCGCCACCAACGACATGCCGCGCGAACTGATCTTTCCCGAACTGCTGCGTGCCACACGGGCCGAAGGCGTCCGGTTGCGGCTAGGGTTCATACCCTCGGGCGTTCCCGATCCGGACTTGTTGCGCAGCGACCGGTGCCAGCTGATGCTGACGCCCCTGCCGCCTGATGGGCCGGACATCTTTCAGAAACGTATTCTCAGCAGCCCATTGATGATCTTTTACGATGCAGAACGACGCTGTCCGCCGGACAGTTGGCACGCCTACTGTGCGACTGAACATGTTGACGTTCGGTTTCCCGATGGCCGCAGTTCGCGAGCCGTGATGCGGGGCGTAGACCAAAGCCAGATCAGACCACCCACCGTCACCTTGCCTCATTTCAACGCCATCCCGTCCTTTGTGAAAGGCAGCGACCTGATCTCGACCGACACCGCGTTGATGAAACGCGGGCCACTGGCTGCGCTGGACTGCGCGCCCTTGCCGTTTAAATGCGAGCCGGTCTCAATCTACATGGTCTGGCATCAAAGGTCGGCCAATGATCCCGCTCATCGCTGGGTACGTAACAGGATCGAGTCCACCGCGCGCGCCCTTCAGACCTGAGATAAAAGCCATTTTTGCACCACCTTGACCAGTTCCGGTTGTCGGGGGCGTTTTGGCATGACGATGTGAAAACCGAGATCCTCGACCAATACGTCAGGCAGAGGTTGAACAAGGCGTCCTGACGCCAGTTCGGCCGCGACCAATGGCGCATTAGCAAGCGCTATCCCTTGCCCGGACACAGCCGCGTCAATGGCAAGGCTCGTCTGGCTAAAGTTCATCATTCGTGGCTTGCCGACGACTCCGGCCCGATCAAGGAACAGAGGCCAAAGACCGTGGGTGTCGTTCAAAAGGATTGCGCCTGACAGGTCCTGCGGCGCTTTGACTTTGTTGGCCATCGAAGGGCTACAGACCACAATGAATTCAGTGGAAAACAGAGGCACCGATGATAAGTCGCTGCCAAATGGGGCTCGACCCTGTCGCACGGCGATATCGACCCCGTCGCTTTTGAAATCTGCCAACCGCTCGCGCGCGTCGATCTGAACGGCGATATCCGGATAACGCGAGGAAAAGTCCTTTAGCCGTGGCACCAACCATTTCGACGCGAAACTGGGTGTGACCGAAATCGTAACATGTCTGTCGCCGGACAGATCAGTGACCGCCTCTTCGATCAAACGAAAAGCGCGGCGCAGAGGGGCATGAAACCTGCGTCCGGCTTCGGTCAGCGCAAGGCCACGCGGCAGGCGATCAAACAGCTTCTCGGCCAATCGCGCTTCTAGTCCGCGCACCTGTTGGGCAACCGCCCCTTGCGTCACGCCCAACTCTTCTGCTGCCAGTCGAAAGTTGAGATGCCGCGCCGAGGCTTCAAACGCGCGTAGAGCATTGAGCGGGGGTAATGCGGTCATATGACCATCCTGTAGATTTTCTACAGCATAGAAACAGAAGAACTGATTAGTCAAATGCGCCGACGAGGCGCATTTTCGGGTCATCAACAAACGGAGAGATCAAATGACCAAAGTGGCGCTTATCACAGCCGGTGGCAGCGGAATGGGTGCGGATTCCGCCCGGCGGCTGGCTGCAGACGGTTTCAAGGTCGGTATCCTGTCCTCTTCGGGTAAAGGCGAGGCACTGGCGCATGAATTGGGCGGTGTTGGCGTGACCGGTTCAAACCAATCTACAGAGGATCTGCAAAAGCTGGTCGACGCCGCGATGTCCCATTGGGGGCGTGTCGACGTCCTGGTCAACTCGGCCGGGCATGGACCCCGCGCGTCGGTACTGGAGCTGACGGACGAGGATTGGCACACAGGCATGGACGTCTATTTCATGAACGCCGTTCGCCCCACCCGTCTGGTTACACCGATCATGCAAGCGCAAGGGGGCGGGTCGATCATCAACATCTCGACTTTCGCCGCCTTCGAACCGGACCCGGTCTTCCCAACGTCTGGTGTATTCCGAGCCGGACTGGCAGCCTTTACCAAGCTGTACTCGGACCAATACGCCGCCGACAATATCCGCATGAACAATGTCCTGCCCGGCTTTATCGACAGCCTGCCCGAGAAAGAAGAGTTCCGCGCCCGTATCCCGCTGGGCCGCTATGGGCGCAGCTATGATGAGATCGCCCCGGTCGTGGCAATGCTGGCATCCGAAGGCGGAGGCTACATCACAGGGCAAAACATACGCGTAGACGGTGGCATCACGCGATCCGTCTAGGATTAGAACCGCGCCTTAATCAGATGCGTAAGCGCCGCGCCTGTCTCGAAATAGGCGCGCCGCAGGCCGGTCCAACTTTCCGAGTACTCAGCAACTGCCGGGACAGGCAGCAGACCCGGATCGTTGCGCAACAGGCTTTTGGCCATTTGACGGCCAAAAACGGTACCCGGGCCGATACCACGGCCCGAGAACCCATGCGCTGCCAAGGCATTCGGGCCAATCTGCGTGATTTTGGGAATATGGTCCGACGTCATCGCAATGCGACCATGCCAACCTTGGGTCAGGGGCTGGTCGGACAGCTGCGGATAAAGCTCGGCCATCTTGCGTCTGATCCACGCCCTGTGGGCCCCGCTACCTGCATGCCCCAGATCGCCCATCGCCCCGATGATAAAGCGTCCCTCGTGATCCAACCGGAACGAGGTCATGATCAGGCCAGTATCCCAGGCACCCTCGCCTTGGTGCAGAATACTGGCGCGCAGGTTGTCCGAAAGCGGGGCTGTCGCGAACTGAAAATAGTAAACCGGTACATATGCAGGCGCCGTTCCGGGCAAACCCCGGTGATAAGCGTTTGTCGCCTGGATCAATGCTTTGGCCCGAACAGTACCTTCTGCTGTGGTCAACACCCACACATCGCCGTCACGCGACAGCGATTGAACCGGGCTTTGCGTAAAGACCTGCGCCCCCGCCTCAACTGCCGCACGCGCAAGCCCGCGGACATAGTCCAACGGCTGGATCGTCCCCGCACACGGATCAAAAACCGCACCGTGAAAAGCCGCGCTACCGGTGCGCTGGCGGGTTTCGTCGGCTGACAAAAGCTCAATCGGGGCACCGGTCGCGCTGAGTTGTGCATGACGGTTTTTCAGGTCCTTAAGCCCGGCAGGCGAATGCGCACAATGCAGGGTACCGTTGCGCACGGGCGCGCAGTCGATCCCATGATGCTGGATCAGGTCAAACACATCGCCCGGCGCAGCCCCCAAAAGGTCGATAAGGCGGTCGCCTGCCGCCTCTCCCAAAAACGCACGAATTTCGTCCGGTGGCAGCCACAGACCTGCATTGGCAAAGCCGACATTTCGGCCCGATCCACCATGCCCGATTTCCTGCGCTTCAAGCTGAGCAACCGATGCGCCGGACTGCGCCGCGGTCAAAGCCGCTGAGCAGCCAGTGTACCCACCACCGATCACAGCCAGATCAACCGTCAGATCACTGGTCAAAAGGCTACTGGCAACGTGCTCCTTACTGGTATTCAGCCAGAGGGACTGGTCATGGTCGCTCACGTCGGGCTCCTTGCGAATAAGCAGATCATCAAGACTGTGTCAGCCGGTTGCAAGTGCGCGCTGATCATCGCGGCCCATGGCAATCAGGAAGGGTTGCGCGTCCTGCCGCGCCTGAAACGCGGGTTTGTCCGCCAAGCCGCGCCAATCCGCCAATACCAGAGACTGTGCCACTGCGCCCCCAAGGGTTGCCCCAGGTCCAGCAACGATAAACAGGTCCGGTGCAAATTCGCGCGCTGCGGTTTGGATGGCGCGGGTGAAGTCATAAGGTTCGGTGACTTGGTGACCTAAAGTGTAGTTCCACAACGCTTGCGTATCCGTCGCTGCAGGCCACCAGATTTTGCCGCGTCCGTCGATCAGAGGGCGCTCGGGCTGGCCAAACAGGTCGGCCCCCAACCGCGCGCGGCCCTCGGCGGCGACCGGGGCTTGCAGCGCCGTGTGAAACGCTGCGTGATTGGCCAGACGCATCGGGAACCGGTCCTGCAGGGCGGGCTGAGACGCCTCGAACGCAGTCAGCCCCGCCTCATCCCCGGCCAGAACCAGCATCCCGCCCAGATCAATCGACAGGCCAACCGTGTGGCCGTCCTGCGCATTGATCCGCGCGACCTCGGCCAGCAACTCCTCCTTCCGAGCAGGGTCGTTTACCCAGTCGTCACCGATGAACGGATAGACCAACTGCCCGCCGATCAGGTGATCCTGCATAAGCGTACCCATGGTGTTCACCACCCGAAACCCGTCCTGCGGCGACAACGCCCCGCCCGCAGCAAGCGCGCTGTACCAGCCCATCGAGTTCCCCGTGACCGCAACAACCTCGATATCATCAGCCACGGCCTGCGCATCCGCCAAAGACGCCGCATAGATCAGAGCCGAAGCCACATCCCCGCGCGAATAGGTACTGACCGTGAACCGGTCGGCCCCATCTAACGCAGTCACAGCCTGCTGCCCCGCCTCGGCACGCAGGGCGTCGAAGCTGTGAAACAGTTCCATCCGCTGCGCGTGGTGACGGTGCAGATATCCCAGCTCGGGCTTGTTATAGGTGCCTCGACCGGGGCAGATCAGAACAGCGGTACGGGTCATGCGCGGCCTCCGGTTAGGTTTAATGCAGCGGCAACGATCCCGTCTTTTGACGGCAAAGGGGCTGCATAGGCGGGGCCGGTTGCGATGAAACTATCCTCGGCGACAACACGGGCGATTGGGGTGGCGGGACTTTCTTCGACGAAGAAAGTCATCAACGCCTCAGACTGGCTGCCGGTGCGACGACATTCGTCGACGACCAAAACATGCGCGCATGTTTTGGTGGCCGCGCGCAGGGCATCCATCGGCAACGGGGCCAGCCAGCGCAGGTCGATGATCCGCACGTTCAACCCGGCCGCTTCCAACTCAGGCAGCGCCTGTTTCGACAGGTAATGCCCGTTGCCATAGGTCACGATGGCCAGATCGGTGCCGTCGCCATGCACCCCCACCTCACCCAGCGCGATCCGTCGATCCGGCGCGGGATAAGTCGTCATCCAGCCCCCATCCTGCGCCTCATGCAGATCACGCATGGGATAGAGCGCGATGGGCTCCAGAAACACAACCACCCGTTGTTCCTCGCGCGCCAATCGCACGCATTCGCGCAGCATCTGCGCCGCATCCTCTCCTGTCGAGGGGCAGGCGATGATCACTCCGGGAATATCGCGCAGCACGGCCAGCGAGTTGTCATTGTGGAAATGCCCGCCAAACCCTTTCTGATAGCCCAAGCCAGCAATCCGAACGACCATAGGGTTGGTGAATTGCCCGTTCGAGAAAAACGGCAGCGTCGCGGCCTCGCCCCTGATCTGGTCCTCGGCATTGTGCAGATAAGCGAGGAACTGGATTTCGGGGATCGGCACAAACCCGTTATGGCCCATGCCAATCGCCAGCCCCAAAATCGATTGCTCATCCAGCAGCGTGTCGATCACCCGGTCCGGCCCGAACCTCTGTTGCAGCTTTTGCGTGACGCCGTAGACGCCCCCCTTGCGGCCAACATCCTCACCCATGCAGACGATTTCGCCATGTTCCAGCATCAGATCAGTCAGCGCCCAATTGATCAGGCGACTCATGGGCTGAGGGTCATTCATTGCTCGCATATCCCCGCCAAACGCATCTTTGCGCGCCTCGGCGCTGGGTCCGTTGGTAGGTTTGCAGTCGCGTTTGGGCGGGATCAGGCTGGCCATCACCTCGGCAGCGCCGCCCAGATGAGGGCGCGTGGCAGCTTCGGCTGCGATGCGATCGGTGCGGGCGCAAGTGTCCTGGTATATTTTCAGCGCCTGATCAGGTGACAGTGCCCCGGCCTGATCCAGCAGGCGCACGGAATGCAGCAAGGGATCGTTGGCCTCGTCCGCCTCGACCTCGGATTTGGGCATATATGTCGTCGGCACATCCGCCCCCGCATGGCCGTAAAGGCGCACGGTTTTCAGATGCAGGAAGGCAGGTTTCCGGCGGGTACGCACATAATCGGCGGCCTCTTGCGCGACGGCAAAGGTCTCATAGATATCCAGCCCGTTGGCCTGAAAATACGTGATGCCGGGGCGATGCTCCATCGAAGCCTGTATCCAGCCTTTGGGCGTTTTGACCGAGATACCAATCCCGTTATCCTCACACACAAACAACAAGGGCAGCGGCGTCGATTGAACGCTGGTCCAGCCCGCCGTGTTGATCGCCCCCTGCGCGGTCGAGTGGTTGGCCGAGGCGTCGCCGAACGAGCACATGGCGATCCCGTCCTCGGGCAGTTCGCGATGGTCAGGTGCGTGACGCCGCGCCGCGCCCAGAGAATAAGCCGCGCCGACCGCCTTGGGCAGATGGCTGGCAATGGTCGAGGTCTGTGGCGGGATGGTCAGCGCTTTGGACCCCAGCACCTTGTGCCGTCCGCCCGAGGTGGGGTCGTCGGAAGAACAGGCAAAACTCAGCAGCATGTCCCAGGCGATCTGCTGGCCCGGCACCTGCTCCGCGCGGGCGATCTGAAAGGCGGCGTCGCGATAGTGCAGAAACGCAATATCCGTTGGGCGCAGCGCGTGGGCCACAGCCGCCATCCCCTCGTGCCCGGATGAGCCGATGGTATAGAACCCCTGCCCCGCCTTCTGCATCGCGCGGCTGGTGCGATCCAGTGCCCGGCTTAGCACCTGCGAGCGAAACAGAGATACCGCTTCGGGCGCAGGCAGTCCCGACGGAGGAGGCGCACCATGGGGGAAATCGCGTTGCGCAACACGGGTCAGGAAATTCTCATGAACGATCTGAGCGCGATCCATTTGCGGGTCCTTTTGGTTCAACCTGGCGGCAACATCAGAAATACAGCGCCCCCTTCTTGCAGGCATTCAGCAGCTTAAGCAAAGGAAATGCCTGTGATGTGTATCGGGCTGGCGCAGCGCAAATGCCAGTGATATTCCGTCCCAAAGGTATGAGGATTTGTCATATGATTGCGCCCCGTCGTTTCCTACCCTCAATCCCGTCGCTTCTGGCTTTGGAAGCGGTAGACCGGCTAGGCAGCGCCTCGGCTGCAGCCGAAGAGCTGTCGTTGACCCAAAGCGCGATCAGTCGACAACTCAAGGCGATGGAAGAGCAACTGGGCGTCGATCTGATTCAACGCAACCAGATGCGACTGAACCTGACGCCCGCGGCAAAAGAATATGTTCAGGTCGCCCGGTCCAGCCTGAGTCAGCTTGCTCAGGCGTCTCTGAAGCTGAAGGCCAACCCGACCGGCGGCTCACTCAATCTGTCGATTCTGCCAGCGTTCGGGATGCACTGGCTGGCCCCCCGCCTTCAGGATTTCGCCCGCAAACACCCCGAAGTCACCGTAAACCTGAACACGCGTCTTAGACCGTTTGAGTTTGAAAACGAACACTTCGACGCCGCGATTCACTTTGGCGGACGGACATGGGCCGGTGTGAACTACTTGCCAATCATGCGGGAAGATGTTCTGCCGGTCTGCGCGCCAGATCTGCTTCCGACACAGAACGATGACCCCGACTGGCTTTTGAGTGCACCCTTGTTGCACTTGGAAACGCGGCCAGATGCGTGGGAAAGGTGGTTCGCTGTACAAGGTCGATCCGTTAGCGGTATTTCTGGCATGCTATTTGACCAGTTTTCGACGATGGGTCAGGCGACAATCCACGGGCTGGGGGTCGCGTTGCTGCCGACTTATTTGATCGAAAACGACTTGAAAACGGGCAAACTGGTGCTTGCATGGAACGGCCCGAGTGTCAGCCTTGGCGACTTTTTTCTTGTCTGGCCCCAATCCCGAGCGGAATCTGAACCGCTCCGATCGTTTCGAACATGGCTACAGGATCAAATCTCTTTAGCCTGAACCAATAGACAAGACTTACCGAGCAAAACTGCGCGGCCTCCCGCCTTGCGTACAGCGGACAGCAAGGGCCGGGCAGGCGCGGGCTGCGCCCGCGCCTGCCCGGCCCAACGGAAGGAGATGTTTCTTCAGAAACGTCGACGACGGGCGGGAGTATCCCGTCGGGCTTTATGTGTCCAAGGAACGTGCGATGAGTTCCTTCATGATCTCATTGGTGCCACCATAGATCATTTGAACGCGCGCATCGGCGTAGAGGCGCGCGATAGGGTACTCCATCATAAACCCATAGCCTCCGAACAACTGCAGGCATTCATGCATGACTTCGTTCTGCACCTCGGAACCCCAATACTTGGCCATCGATGCCGTCGCTGCGTCCAGCGTTCCAGCTTCAAGCCGAGCGATACAGTCATTCACAAAGCTGCGCAGAACCTCGGCTTTGGTTTTGCACTCGGCCAGTTTGAATCGTGTGTTCTGGAAATCCATAACCCGCTGACCGAAGGCTTTGCGCTCTTGCGTGTAACGCACCGTCGCGGCAATCGCGAAGTCGATCGCACCAAGTGCGATGATCGCAATCGTCATACGCTCCCACGGCAACTGCTTCATCATTTGATAAAAGCCCTGCCCTTCTTCCGGGCCGATCAGGTTGGTCATCGGCACCTTTACGTCCTCGAAGAACAGTTCGGCCGTGTCGTTGCCCTTCATCCCCAACTTCTTGAGGTTGCGCCCCTTCCGGAACCCGTCCGCGCCTCCGGTCTCGACCGCCACCAACGAAACACCTTTCGAGCCCAGCGATTTGTCCGTTTTTGCTGCGACAAGGATAAGATCAGCCGACTGACCGTTAGTAATAAAGATTTTCGAGCCGTTTATGCGGTATGAATTGCCATCTTTCTCGGCAGTTGTCCGAATGCCTTGAACATCGGAACCAGTGCCGGGCTCAGTCATCGCCAGAGCGCCGACCATTTCACCCGAAGCCAGCTTGGGAAGCCATTTTTGCTTTTGCTCTTCGCTGCCATAAGCGGTGATGTAATGGGTCACAATCGATTGGATCGGGTAACCCCATCCACAATCTCCGTGCGACGCCTGCGCGTACATCGTAACCGCGTCGAAACCAAGACCGCCCCCGACACCGCCATGTTCCTCGGAAATCGACCCGGCCATAAGACCCATTTCCCCAGCCTTGTGCCAGAAAGCTCGATCAACTTGCCCCAGATCGTTCCAGCGTTCGGCGTTGGGGACCAATTCATCCTGCATGAAACGGTCCGCCATCTCTGCGAACATCCGATGCTCTTCGGTTACCCAATTGGCGGCATTCGTAAACAAAGACATTTCGTGTCCCCTCAAGTCAGTTTCCTTGAAGGTAACCCCCGCGATCCGGCAATCCAATGCGCCAGGAGCTTTGCTACGCAACGTCTTTTAAACGTAACGCCTCAGACCGGCAGCGCATTCGCCAATAACACCCGCGCTGCTTCCTTGGCGTCGCGCGCAGGATCACAGCTTTTTAGCAGAACAGCGGTGACAATCGCACCTTCTTTCAACAGCAAAATCTGACATCCCAGTTTTTCAGGCTCGCGGGCGCCTGCGTCGCGGGCCAAATCAGTGAAATATTCGAGCAGCAGACGTTTGTGCTCGGCTGCTTCCAGATGGATGGGGTGGTCTTTGTCCTGATATTCGGCCCCGGCTTTGATGAACATGCAACCGCGATAGCCGTCCTCTTCAAACCACTCTCCCAAGGCATCGAAACTGGCCAGCAGTTTTTGCGCGGGCGTGTCGGCAAGCGCGTCGATCCGGCCATAGAACCAGTTGCGGAAATTCTCATCCCGCAAGCGCAAGGCGGCAACGATCAATTCCTCTTTGGTTCGGAAATGCTTGTACATCGAGGTCTTCGACACACCTGTCTCTGCCACCAGTTTGTCCATACCGGTGGCGTGAAAGCCATCCCGGTAAAAAACCTGCAGAGCATTGCGGACCAGCTCGTCGCGTTTGTTCGGGCGCATGATTCGGCTCCTGAGTGTACTGATCAGTACATAACCATGGTTTCATTTCGCGACAAGATTGCCGGGAACTCAACCCCTGAAGCCTTTAAATTATAGCTCTTTAGAGGTCATTCAAAAATTTTCTCAAATTGAGACTTGCAAAAGTTTACAGATCAGTACACATTGACCTCACGATGTACCGATCAGTAAACCTTGGAGCTAGACGATGAAACGCCGCAACAGCCCATTTTCCCCTCAGTATGTCCCGTTCCTGTTGACCCTTGCGCTGCTTGCCGCCGCACTGACCTGAAAGACCGAGATATGAGCCGACCCCCTCTGCCACCCTTCACCCTTGAGACCGCCACACAAAAAGTCCGTATGGCGGAAAACGGCTGGAACAGCCGCGACCCCGATCTTGTGACACCCGCCTATACCGAGGACAGCCAATGGCGGAACCGCGCCGAATTCTTGTCGGGCCACGAAGACATCCACGCCTTCCTGACCCGTAAATGGAACAAAGAGCTCGACTACCGGCTGATAAAGGAACTGTGGGCATTTACGGAAAACCGAATTGCCGTACGCTATGCCTATGAATGGCATGACGATAGCGGTCAGTGGTTCCGGTCCTATGGCAACGAGAACTGGGAATTTGCCGAAGATGGTCGGATGGCCAAACGCCACGCCTCGCTGAATGACCTGCCGATTGACGAAGAAGATCGTCTGTTTCACTGGCCCCAAGGCCCGAGACCCGAAGACCACCCCGGCCTGTCTGATCTGGGTCTCTAGAAAGGATCACCCATGCCCCGCGCCTTTTCTGAACTGACCTTTACTCCCGCCGTCCGCGCCCATCAGGAAAGAATGGGATCGGCCAAGACCTATGCCAAATTCATAGAAGGCGGGCCACAGCAGGGGCATCAGATCGGCCCTGCGGAAAAAGCGTTTATCGAGGCGCGGGACGGGTTTTACCAATCTACTGTGTCCGAGACCGGTTGGCCCTATGTGCAATATCGCGGCGGGCCAATCGGGTTTCTAAGGGTGCTTGGGCCGACAACCATCGGATACGCCGATTTCTCGGGCAACAAACAGTATATCTCTCGCGGGAATTTGGACGGAAACGACCGGATTGCCATGATCCTGATGGATTACGCCAACCAACGGCGGTTGAAAATACTGGGTCGGGTCGATTTTACCGAAGGCGAAGCCGCCGCCGCCAGCCTCTATCCCAACGGAGCGGAAACGCCCGCGGAACGCGCCGCGATCATCCGGGTCGAGGGGCTGGACTGGAACTGCCCCCGCCATATCACACCTCGCTTTACCGAGGCCGAACTGCGCCCCCATCTGAACACGCTTGGTCAGCAATTGGCGCAACTTCAGGCCGAGAACGAAAAATTAAAACAGGAACTGGCAAAACGGGGCTGAACCGAATTGCGATCCGCCCTCATATTGGAAACAGGGATTACCATCATGCTGCGTTCGACACTGAACCTCGCCAGTTTCTGCCTTTTTGGCATGTTTATGTGTGTGGCCATTCTGATGCTGGGGTTTTTCGCGTCTCCAGAAGCTGTCCGCAGCGCGCCGCCCGCCCAATACAACTCGCTTTTGCTCGAGGTTTTTTCAGATCGCTGACCCCAAACGCATGGCAGCTATGCGTTGAAAACCCACGCAACCCCTTGACCTTCCCGTGACTGGAACCCCCATTTAAGGGAACGAAGATCTACACGGGATGAGTCGGATGACAGCCGTACACGAAACCAGGCTGAACATAACCGGAATGGGATGCGCATCATGCGTGGGACGTGTCGAAACGGCCCTGCGCGCCGTGGATAGTGTGACCGATGCGTCGGTGAATTTCGCGACCAAAGTGGCGCAGGTTACCCACGACGGCCCGATCACCCGGCTAACCGATGCGCTGGACGCCGCCGGATATCCCGCCGCAACAGCCACAGCATCGCTGAAGATCGAGGGGATGAGCTGCGCCTCGTGCGTGGACCGGATCGAGCGTATCTTACAGGCCGACTCGGCCGTGATCAGCGCCCAAGTCAACCTCGCTACCGAAGGCGCAACAATTCAGTACGTTGAGGGGGCCAGCTATCCCTTAGCATTTGCCAGGCTATGCGCTGACGCGGGTTATCCAGCGCATGTCGCGCAGGTGGATGAGGGCGCGACGGATAAGGCGCAAGAAGCCACAGCACTGACGCGCACGACCCTCATAGCTGCGGTACTGGCTCTGCCCGTCTTTGTCCTTGAAATGGGTGGGCACATGGTCCCGGCCTTTCATCACTGGGTGCATCAGACCATTGGGATGCAGACCAGCTATTTGATTCAGTTCGCGCTTACCACGGCTTTGCTGGCTGGACCGGGAAGAGTGTTTTACGCAAAGGGTGTTCCATCCCTGTTACGCCGCGCACCGGAAATGAATGCGCTGGTCGCGATGGGCACGGGTGCGGCTTACTTGTATTCGATTGTCGCCACATTCGCACCGGGTCTCCTGCCGCAAGGCAGCGCGAATGTGTATTTCGAGGCCGCCTCGGTCATCGTTGTCCTTATTCTTCTGGGGCGCGCGATGGAGGCGCGGGCCAAGGGCCGCACCGGCGCTGCGATCCGCAAATTGGTGGGCCTGCAACCAAAGACGGCTCGGGTTGAACAAGGTGGTGCCACTGTAGATCGTCCCATTGCCCAGATCGTGGTGGGTGACATTCTGCAAATCCGCCCCGGTGAACGCGTCGCAGTGGATGCCGTGGTGCTGGAGGGTACGTCATACATTGACGAAAGCATGATCAGTGGCGAACCCATTCCGGTCGGCAAAGCACCAGACGACCCGGTTGTGGGTGGCACGGTGAATGGCACCGGCGCGTTGCGCGTCCGTGCAACGCGGGTTGGGGCCGACACGGTCCTGGCGCAGGTCATTCGCATGGTCGAACAGGCGCAGGGGGCTAAGCTGCCAATTCAAGGGTTGGTCGATAAGATCACTGCTTGGTTCGTTCCAACCGTGCTGGTCATTGCGCTGCTGACCATTGCGGTCTGGCTGATCTTTGCGCCCGCGCCGGCGCTGCCAATGGCGCTGGTCACCGGTGTTTCGGTCCTTATCATTGCATGCCCTTGCGCGATGGGTCTGGCGACGCCGACCTCGATCATGGTTGGCACCGGGCGCGCGGCTGAGTTGGGTGTTTTGTTCCGCAAGGGCGACGCTCTGCAGCAGTTGCAGCAGGCAAAGGTGGTCGCGTTGGACAAGACTGGCACTCTGACACTGGGTCGGCCCGAATTGGAAAGCATCACCACCGTCAACGGATTCGACCGCGATGACGTTCTGCGTCTGGCCGCTTCGATTGAGGCGCGGTCCGAGCACCCGATTGCCACCGCGATCACACGCGCCGGACCTGCGGATCTGCTGCAGCCAGTCGAATTTGAGTCTCTGACCGGATTGGGCGTGCGGGCCGTGGTCGAAGGGCGCGAGGTGTTGATCGGGTCGCCTCGGTTTATGGATCAGGGTAGCGTGAACCTGTCTGAGCTGACGCCCGAGGCAGATCAACGCGCCGCCGCAGGGGCCACGCCTTTGTTCGTTGCCGTGGATGGTCGGGCTGCTGCTTTGCTGACGGTTTCCGATCCGATCAAGCCGGGGACGGCCGAGGCTTTAGACCGGTTGCACGCGATGGGCCTGACTCTGGCCATGGTCACAGGAGACAACGCACGTACAGCGCAAGCCTTGGCCGACAAGCTGGGCATAGATCATGTCACCGCCGAGGTTCTGCCCGACGGCAAACTAAAGGCGATCAACGCAATGCGCGACCGGTTCGGTGCGCTGGCCTTTGTGGGTGACGGTATCAACGATGCGCCTGCGCTTGCCTCTGCTGATACTGGAATTGCCATCGGCACGGGCACGGATGTGGCGATCGAAACGGCCGATGTTGTGCTGATGTCCGGAGATCTGCGCGGCGTCGCCAATGCGGTGGAGATCAGCCGCCGAACAATGCGCAACATCCGCCAGAACCTGGGTTGGGCATTCGGGTATAACGCAGTGTTGATTCCGGTCGCGGCGGGTGTTTTGTTCCCCTTCGGCGGACCGTTGCTGTCCCCAGCTTTGGCGGCAGGGGCGATGGCCTTGTCCAGCGTCTTTGTCGTGACCAACGCCCTGCGCCTGCGACGGGTGCGGGCCACGCTGCCCGAGCGGCAGACAGAACACCAACCTCAGACGGTGACCTCATGAATATCGGAGATGTTTCGACCCAGACGGGCCTGCCCGCCAAGACGATCCGCTACTACGAAGACATCGGGCTGGTTAAACCACTGAGGGACAACAACGGATACCGTGTGTTTCGCAGCCAGGACGTGCACAAGCTGAACTTTCTGGGCCGCGCCCGCGCCTTGGGATTCACCATCGAAGATTGCCGAACCCTGATGGCTTTGTACGAAGACGAGACCCGCGCCAGCGCTGATGTGAAAAAAGTCGCGCGCGCGCATCTGGCGCAGATCGAGGCCAAAATCGCCGACCTGAACGCGATGCGGGATACGCTCGGTCATCTGGTGGACGCCTGCGCGGGCGATGACCGTCCAAACTGTCCAATCCTTCAAGATTTGGGTGGGAACCCTTAGCACAGGGTTGCCCTTTCCTCGCAGCTTTGATTTGTCTCTGCTGAACATTCCGGACTGCTGCGCTAGGTGGTTGTCGGACAGCAGAGAGGATCTCCACATGGCAAAAGTCGCGTTTCTGGGTTTGGGTGTAATGGGCTATCCGATGGCCGGTCACCTACAGGCTGCAGGCCACGATGTCACCGTCTATAACCGCACCACAGCCAAGGCCGAGGCTTGGGTGGCCCAACATGGTGGCTCAATGGGAACAACGCCGCGCGAAGCCGCTGAGGGCGCGGAATTTGTCATGGCTTGCGTGGGCAATGACGATGACCTGCGCATGGTCTGCACCGGAGAGAACGGCGCGTTTCACGGCATGTCCAACGGGGCAATTTTTGTCGATCACACAACCGTATCCGCCAAGGTGACGCGTGAGCTATACGACGCAGGCAAAGCCGCAGGTATCGCGTTTGTGGACGCTCCGATCTCGGGCGGTCAGGCCGGGGCCGAGAATGGGGTCTTGTCGATCATGTGTGGTGCGGATCAAGCGGCCTATGATGCAGCAGAACCGGTGATGCAGGTCTATTCCAAAATCTGTCGCCGCATCGGCGAAAGTGGCGCAGGGCAGATGACCAAGATGTGCAACCAAATCGCCATTGCGGGTTTGGTGCAGGGTTTGAGTGAAGCTCTGCATTTCGCTGAAAAGGCCGGATTGGACGGGCGCTCGGTCGTTGAAGTGATCAGCCAGGGGGCGGCCGGCAGCTGGCAGATGGCCAATCGCTATGAGACGATGCTGGACGACCATTTCGACCATGGTTTTGCTGTCGACTGGATGCGCAAGGATCTGGGGATTTGTCTGGATACGGCGGATGAGACCGGGGCATCGCTGCCGGTGACGGCTTTGGTCGATCAGTTCTACAAGGATGTGCAGAAGCTGGGCGGCGGGCGGTGGGATACGTCCTCGCTGATCAAGCGGTTGCGCGCTTTGGGGTAATGGGTCAGGGGGGGCTGTCTGCCCCCCATCGCGCCGGGGCGCGATTCCCCCCGAAGATATTTTTAGCCAGATGAAGAGGATCCCGTTTGCAAACGGGGCAGGTTTGGGAATGGAAAACATGACGCAGTTCTGGGCCAATGCATTGCTCCAGCATTGGGGTCTGGAGGCCAAGCTGACGCGGCTGGATGGCGAGTATGACCTGAATTTCATGGTCCATGCCACCAATGGTCAGGATTACGTTCTAAAGGTCATGCGCGCGGGCTGCGAGGCCGAATTCGTCGATCTTCAGGTCAAGGCGCTGGAGCATATCGCGACTGAGGCACCGGGTCTGCCGTTTCCCAAGGTTTTCCCTGATCTGAACGGCCGTCTGCTGCCCGAGATTGCGGATCAGGACGGACAGCCCCGGCTGGTCTGGTTGCTGGAGCGTCTGCCTGGCGAGTGCTATGCCAAGGCCGCTCCGAAATCCGAGGCCCTGATCCTGAAGCTGGGCCGCGTTTTGGGGGCGACCGACCGGGCGCTGGAGGGGTTTGCCCATGACGGCTTGCAGCGCAGGGATTTCAAGTGGGACATGATGCAGGCGGGTTGGATCACGGATCAGCTTGAGGCGATCTCCGATCCCGCGCGGCGCGCTTTGCTGGCCGAGGTTTGTGCCGGGTTTGACGCGATATCACCGGTTCTGTCCCGACTGCCCAAACAGGCCATCCATAATGACGCCAACGACTATAACATTCTGGTCGAAGGGGAGATGGGTCAGCGGCAGAGCGTCTCGGGCCTGATTGATCTGGGGGATATGTGCGCGGCACCCCGCATCTGTGATCTGGCGATTGCCGGGGCGTATATCGTGTTGGACCATCCCCAGCCTGAACGCGCGCTGACCGCCTTGGTGCAGGGCTATCACGCCGCGAACCGCTTGCGCACGGATGAGGTTGATCTGATCTGGCCGCTGTTGCGGATGCGGCTGGCGGTGTCGGTGGTGAATTCGACCCTGATGGCCATCGACAATCCCGATGATCCGTATGTGACCATCAGCCAGGCCCCCGCCTGGCGGTTTCTGGAGAACGCTTCGGTCAATGGCGGGTTGATGGCGGCGCGGCTGCGCGTGGCCTGCGGGCTGCCTGTGACGGATGGGGCCGAGCGCGTCCACGCCTATCTGACCGCTCATCGCGGTCAGTTCGCACCGATGTTTGGACAAGATCTGGTTGATCTTCCGATGGGGTCGCTGTCGGTGGAAAACTGCGTCTGGCCGCAGAACCCGTTTCATATGCCACTGGCCGAGGCCGCCCGCGTGGGCGAGGAATATGGCGAGGGCTTGTGGCTGGGATATTACAATGAGCCGCGCCTGATCTATGCCGAGCCGGGGTTCCGTAAGGGGCCGTGGAAAGCCTCGGACCGTCGCACGGTGCACTTGGCGGTGGATGTGTTCGCCCAGGCGGGCACCGTGTTGCACGCGCCGATGAGTGGACGGGTTGAGGCGGTGGAAAACCGCGACGCCCATCTGGACTATGGCGGCGTGGTGATCCTGCATCACGAAACGCCTGAGGGGGACACGTTCTATACGCTCTATGGTCATCTGGACCCTGAGGTGTGCGATCGGCTGAAACCCGGTGATCCGGTGGCGCAGGGCGCTGCGTTCGCGCGATTGGGGGACGCCACACAGAACGGCGGCTGGGCCCCGCATGTGCATTTCCAGCTGGCGATGACCACGGACGGGATGCAGAACGACTGGCCCGGTGTTGGTGACCCCGATGAGATGGAGCTGTGGCACGCGGTTTGCCCCAACCCGGCGGCCTTGCTGAACCTGCCTGATGACAAGGTGTTCTATCAACCGACCGACAAGCTGGCGATCCTGCAGGGGCGGCACGACCATTTTGGCGGCAATCTCAGCCTGACCTATGACGATCCGGTCATGCTGGTGCGCGGGTGGAAACACCACCTGTTCGATGAATGGGGTCGCCCCTATCTGGACGCCTATAATAACGTCCCCCATGTGGGCCACGCGCATCCGCGCATTCAGGCGGTGGCGGCGGATCAGCTGCGGCGCATGAACTCGAACACGCGCTATCTGCACCCGGCGCAGACCGCTTTTGCCGATAAGGTGCTGTCGAAACTGCCTGACCACCTTGAGGTCTGTTTTTTCGTCAATTCCGGCACCGAGGCGAACGAGCTGGCCCTGCGGCTGGCCCGCGCCCATACCGGGGCCAAGGGGATCGTGACGCCCGATCACGGCTATCACGGCAATACGAATGCGGCGGTCGCGATCTCGGCCTATAAGTTCAACAAACCCGGCGGCGTGGGTCAGGCGGATTGGGTCGAACTGGTTGAAGTGGCCGACGATTATCGCGGATCATTCAAGCGCGACGATCCCGACCGCGCCACAAAATTCGCGAATTTTGTGGACCCTGCGATTGCCGCCTTGCAGGACAAGGGCCACGGCATCGCCGGTTTCATCGCAGAAACCTTCCCCTCGGTCGGCGGGCAGATCATCCCGCCCAAAGGCTATCTGCCTGCGGTCTATGAAAAAATCCGCGCCGCCGGAGGGGTGTGTATCGCTGATGAGGTGCAGACTGGGCTGGGACGTCTGGGTGAGTATTATTTCGGTTTTGAGCATCAGGGCGCGCTGCCTGATATCGTGGTCATGGGCAAACCCATCGGCAACGGGCACCCTCTAGGCGTGTTGGTCACCACCAAAGAAATCGCCCGAAGCTTTGACAATGGGATCGAGTTCTTCTCGACCTTTGGCGGATCGACCCTGTCCTGCCGGATCGGGAAAGAGGTGTTGGACATCGTCGATGACGAGGGGCTGCAGGACAATGCTCGCGTGATGGGCGCGCGACTGATGGACGGGTTGCGCGGGATAGAGGCCGATTTCGGCTGTGTCGGCGACGTGCGCGGTATGGGTCTGTTTCTGGGGGTTGAGTTGGTCAACCCCGACGGGTCTGAGGGCACCGAGATTTGCAAATACGTCAAGAACCGGATGCGCGATCACCGCATTCTGATCGGCAGCGAAGGGCCCAGGGACAACATCCTGAAAATCCGCTCGCCCCTGACGATCGAGGCGGGTGATGTCGACATGATCCTGTGGGCGCTGCGCGATGTGCTGACCGAGGTCGGTGACTATGCCCCTGCCCCCTCCTGCGATCACCACCATGCCGGTTGCGGGTGTTGCTGAATGAACAACCCCCCGGCCTAACTGGAACGGGGGTCTGAGCCTGACCGAGCTGTTAATGCAACACGGCAGAGGGGGTTACGTGGCCGGTCGAAGAAAGCGGGGCCGCGACTGACATGCGACGCAATGCCAGCGCCAATTCCTCGGACAAGGCAGCAAGGGCGGGCGCGAAATCCGGACGGACGATAAGCGCCGCCAACATCATTGTGTCTTCCCGCGCACCTTCCGAGGCTGCGGCGATCATCTGCGCGAAACAGTTCTCATCCGCGCCCAGACAGGAACACCCCAGTCCGTGGCGGATCAACGGTCGTCTGCCATGATGAGCACAGAGTGAACACAAGCGATCCATAACACTCATCGCAACGCTGTCCTGATCGGATTCTTGCGCCAAACCATCTGCGCGCGCCAACGCTGCATCGCTCCACTGCCGCAAGTACAGAACCGCGCTGGCTTCAATAGGGCTAAGGTCTGTCAGTCGACCAACGGTAGCCCCGCCGCGGGCAAAACGCGCGCTCATTTCGTCAGGATCAGTTTGCCAGCGCGGGTGATGCGCAGGGTGTAAAGCTGATCACCCAGCTCAATATGAGCCAGATTTCCGCCTTTCGTCAGTTCTTCGGCTTTATGTGCCGGCAGCATGGATACGGGGTAGGATTGCGTGGGGTTCGGATTCTGCACATTCATCAGGTCAACTCCAGAGGGTCACGGGCAAAAGGCCGATTTTTGTTCGCGTTTTCAGTGGCTGGCTGACCCGAATCCGGGTTGGCTTGTTGTCTTAATCCTTAATCTGATAATTTTACTCAGGTATGTCAAGCGTCAATATCATACCTCATTCATCCGCGTGGAATTGCGCTGCTTTGGCGATCGGGCTAAGCCTGATGCGACGATTCAAACGCCCGAGGTTTTCCATGACTGCAACGCTCATGTTCGATCTGGACGGAACGCTGATCGACAGTTTGCCTGATATCGCGGCCGCCGCGAACCGCATGCTGCAGGACGAGGGACGCCCCCATCTTCCACAAAAGACAATCCAGCAATTCGTTGGGAATGGCCTTCCCAAATTGGTCGAACGTGTCATCAGGCATTGCGACATGCCACTTGATCGCCATGAAGAACTGACTGAGCGTACACTTGCACATTATTCCGCCGTATCCAGTGCGCTGACCGTGCCCTATCCCGGTGTTTCCGAGGCGCTACAGCAGCTGCGCGATATGGGATGCGTATTGGGCATTTGCACCAACAAGCCCGAGGCTCCCGCCCGCGATATTCTACGGGATTTGGGCCTCGCCCATCATTTCGAAACCGTCTTTGGCGGTGATACTCTGAACACACGCAAGCCCGACCCCGCGCATCTTCACGCCAGTTTCGCCGCCGTCACCCCGACCGGTCCGCGTCTGTTTATTGGCGACAGCGAAGTCGACGCCGAAACCGCGCAACGTGCGCAGGTTCCGTTTCTGCTGTTCACCGAAGGGTATCGGAAGTCACCCGTATCCGAAATCCCGCATGCACTTAACTACGACCACAACGAAAAGCTGCCCTCGTTGGTCCAGCAAGCGATATCGAAGCTGGAAGAAACGGCCTGATCCAAGGAACTGAGGGGCCGGCCGAGGGGGTAAGAAGCCAGCCCCTCAAAGGGGGAAATGTCCTTGGTAAAACCTTGGATGCTTTACAGTTAAGGTATTTCGTATTTGCAAGATATTGGGGGTTTCCCGTAGAGGCCGGAAAACATCCAACCGTCGTTCGAATTCAATCGCCCTTTTTGCAGTCCTGAAACAACTAAGGCGAAGTGGTTCCCCACCCCGCCTTAACGCTTTGCAACGGATTGTCTGGATCAGATCGCCAAATATTCCTCACGCAGTTGCGTATTCTCCAGCACTTCGCTGGCAGTGCCGTCAAACACGATACTACCTGTATCCAGGATGATTGCGCGGTCGGCTAATTCCAATGCACGCACGGCGTTTTGTTCAACGATGATCGTGGTCATGCCCTGTTGCTTTACGTGGATCAGAGTCTTTTCGATCTCATCCACGATCACCGGGGCCAATCCTTCGTAGGGCTCGTCCAACAGCAAAACCTTGATGTCGCGTGCCAATGCACGCGCTATGGCCAGCATTTGCTGCTCACCACCTGACAGGGTCACACCCTCTTGCTTGCGTCGCTCGCCAAGACGGGGGAACAACTCGTAGATACGTTCAAGCGACCAGCCAATTGGTGGCGCAATCTGAGCAAGTTGCAGGTTTTCCTCGACCGTCAAGCCAGGGATGATCCGGCGATCCTCGGGGACAAGACCAAGACCGGCCGCTGCAGCCTCATAGCTTGTTTTGTTGTGCAGAGGCTGGTGGTCCAGCCAGATCTCGCCATGGCGCACTTCGGGGTCACCAAGACGCGCGATCGAGCGTAGGGTCGAGGTCTTACCAGCCCCGTTCCGGCCGAGCAGAGCCAGAATCTCGCCCTCGTGCACGTTGAAGCTGACACCTTGAACGATGTAGCTTTCGCCGTAGTACGAATGCATATCCCACACCGAAAGAAAGGCGGGCGCAGTTGTGGCCATATTGGCGTTTTTCGAAAAGTCCGGTTTCTCATTCATAGCTTTTCCTTACGCTGCCTCGCCCAGATAGGCTTCGCGAACCTTGGGGTTACCGCGAATGTTCTCTGGCACGTCTTCCACTAAGGGTGTGCCCTGTGCCAGCACGGTAATCCGTTCGGCAAGGCTGAAGACCACATGCATATCGTGCTCAATGATCGCGATGGTGATGTCGCGTTCATCCTTGATTTGTTTCAGCAGGTCGATCGTGTTGTTGGTATCGGCCCGCGCCATTCCGGCTGTCGGTTCATCCAGCAGCAACAGACGCGGGTTCTGGCTAAGGCACATGCCGATCTCAAGCCGACGCTTGTCACCACGCGACAAGGAAGCGGCGTGCATTTCGCGCTTGTCGGCCATGTTCATCTCGACCAGCATCGCTTCGGCCTGTTCGACGATGTCCTTTTCATTGGCAATCGTCTCATAGGCGTGCATCCGAAACGCCCCGTCTCGCATGGCGAAAATCGGGATCAGCATGTTCTCCATCACAGTCAGCTCACCGAATATCTCGGGGGTCTGGAACACACGGCTGATGCCCATCTGGTTGATCTGAAACGGCTCGAGCCCTAGCACCGAATTGTTGTCAAACAGGACCGACCCGGTATCCGGCATCAGTTTACCCACAAGACAGTTCAGCAGGGTCGACTTGCCGGCGCCATTGGGGCCGATGATGGCATGAACCGAATTTTCCTCGACGTTCAGGTTCACGTCCGTCAGCGCCTTTAGGCCACCGAAGCGTTTACTGACGTCTTTTACACGTAGAATTGCCATAGTCGCCTCCTTTATTCCGCTGGCTCGGTTTTGCCCGAAGGCGCATCATCCGCACCGGATTTCCGACGTTTGAACCAGTTCGATACCCGCTGTCCGCCTTCGACAAGGCCGCCAGGCAGATAAATCACCACCAACATGAACAGGATACCCAATGTCAGGTGCCAGCCTTTGCCGATGAACGGGTGGATGATGAACACCACCGCGTCCTCCAACCCGTCGGGCAGGAAGGCAAACCAGCTGTGCAGGACGTTATCGTTGATTTTCGAGAATATGTTCTCGAAATACTTGATGAAGCCCGCGCCCAGAACCGGACCGATCAGCGTTCCGGTACCGCCAAGAATGGTCATCAGAACCACCTCGCCCGAGGCCGTCCACTGCATCCGCTCGGCCCCGGCCAGCGGATCCATCGCGGCCATCAGGCCACCAGCCAGACCGGCATACATGCCAGAGATCACAAAGGCCGCCAGCGTATAGGGTTTCGAGTTCAGCCCGGTGTAGTTCATCCGCTGCTGGTTCGACTTCACCGCCCGCAGCATCATCCCGAAAGGCGACCGGAAGATACGGATCGCCAGATAAAACACGACCATCATAACCACCGCACACAGGTAGTAGCCTGCGTTGAAGTCAAAGCTCCACGCGCCTATGTCCAGCGTATAAGTCGCGCGCATGGGTAATCCGAACAGGTGCGGCAGGTCGGGCGCATTGGCCCCCTGCAGGATCTGCGGGTCATCTGCATAGACCTGAAGGCCAGTCTCCCCGTTGGTCAGGTTGAATTTGGGGTTCGACAGCACCGAATAGGCCAGCGCAAAGCTCATCTGTGCGAAGGCCAGCGTCAGGATCGAGAAATAAATCCCTGACCGCCGCAGGCTGACATAACCGATCAGCAAAGAGAACAACCCAGCGATCACCACGCTCAGCGCGATGGCGGGGATGACGTTATAGCTGAGCAGCTTGAACATCCAAACGGCCGAATACGATCCCACGCCCAGAAAGGCCGCATGGCCGAAGGACAGGTATCCGGTCAGGCCAAACAGGATGTTGAACCCGATGGCGAAGATGCCAAAGATCACGAACCGCTGCATCAGGTCGGGGTAGCCCGCGTTGAACTGCGCCATGGCGCTGTCCGCCGGGAACGGGTTCAGGATGAAGGGGGCCAGCAGCGTCAGAATCCCAACGATGATCAGCAGCCCGGTGTCTTTCTTGTTCAGTCCAAACATGGATTAGTCCTCCATCACGCCTTTGCGCCCCATCAGCCCGCGTGGCCGCAGCAGCAGCACGATGATGGCGACAAGGTAGATGATGATCTGGTTGATGCCCGGAATCGTGGTCGTGGCCCAAGTGGTCGAGGCAAAGCTCTCGAGGACCCCCAGCAAGAACCCCGCCAACACGGCACCAGGCAGCGATCCCATGCCACCTACAACAACCACAACAAAGCTAAGTACCAAGAAGTCCATCCCCATGTGGTAATTCGGCGGATTGAGCGGCCCGTACATCACCCCGGCCAGTCCTGCCACCGCAGCAGCGATCCCGAACATGATGGTAAATCGGCGGTCGATGTTAATGCCCAACAAACCTACGGTTTCCCGGTCGGCCATACCTGCGCGAACAACCATGCCGAAGGTGGTGAATTGCAGGAACGAGAAGACTGCACCGATAATGGCAACCGCAAAGCCGAAATAGACCAGACGCCAGATCGGATAAATGATTGCGTTCGGATCGAACCCGATCATGGTGCCCAAATCGATAGAGCCATTGAGCGCTTCGGGCGGCGGGGTCTGGATCGGGTTGGCCCCGAAGAAATACTTGACGACCTCTTGCAGTACGATAGCCAGACCAAATGTCACAAGGATCTGATCCGCATGGGGGCGTTTGTAGAAATGCTTGATCAGCCCGCGCTCCATCACGTAGCCGACCAACAGCATGATCGGGATCGCGAACAAGATCGCCAGAGGCACCGACCAGTCGATGATTGACGCACCGACCTCGGGACCGAACCATGCCTCGACATAAGGTGTCTCGACCTTCAGCGGATTACCCAGAAAGTCCGTCTGGGTTTCGTCGATGGTCTGAAAGCTGAGGCTAAACAGCTTTTGAAGGGTAACAGCACAAAAAGCGCCGATCATGAACAGCGCCCCGTGGGCAAAGTTCACAACACCCAGCGTGCCAAAGATCAATGTCAGCCCTAGCGCGATAAGCGCATATGCCGATCCCTTATCGAGCCCGTTTAGGATTTGAAGAAGTATGGCGTCCATTGTCCCCCCCTTTTATTGCCTTCAAGGCAGGCTCCCCTGCGTCAGCAGGAGAGCCCAGTTTCAGGTACAAGAATTTTCGTCGAAAATTCTGAGGCGCGGATTATGCGCCCGAGTTACAAGAACCCAGGTCACCGCCGGCGAACATCGGATGATCAGGTGCATAGGTCACCTGTTCGACCGGGGTCACTTCGACGATTTCCAGCGTGTCATAGGCGTTTGTCGGGTTTTCGTTGCCACGCACGACCAGCACATCTTTGAAGCACTGGTGATCTTCGGCGCGGTACAGTGTCTTACCGTTGCCCAGACCGTCGAACTCGAACCCTTCCAGCGCTTCAACAACGCCACAGGGGTTGAACGTACCCGCACGCTCGACCGCATCGGCATATAGCAGAACCTGCGCATAGCAGGTCTGGGCCGAGTTGGATGGCGGCTTGCCGTACTTTTCACCGAAGGATTTCACGAAGGCCTTGGTGCCCTCATCCTGCAGCTGCCAGTTCCAGTTCATCGAACCCAGCACGCCCTTGATGTTCTCGCCCGCACCAGCGGCCATCAGTTCGGAATACAGCGGCACGACAATCTTGAAGTCCTTGCCGTTGGCCACCTTGTCCAGCAAGCCGAACTGAATCGCGTTGGTCAGCGAGTTCACCATGTTGCCGCCATAGTGGTTTAGAACCAGAACATCCGCGCCCGAGTTCAGAACCGGAGCGATGTAGGACGAAAAGTCCGTTGACGCGAGTGGTGTTTTGACTGTGTTGACCGTTTCCCATCCCAAGGCTTCGGTCGAAGCAACAATCGACTCTTCCTGGGTCCAGCCCCAGTTGTAGTCAGCTGTCAGGTGATAAGCGCGGCGTTCCTTGCCCATCTCAGCCGCCAGAACCGGCGCCAGCGCGGCACCCGACATATAGGCGTTGAAGAAGTGGCGGAAACCGTTGGCTTTCTTGTCTTTACCGGTGGTGTCATTGGCATGGGTAAGACCCGCCATAAAGATCACGCCCGCCTCTTGGCACAGACCCTGAACCGCAACGGCCACGCCCGAGGACGATCCGCCGTTGATCATCACGGCCCCGTCTTTTTCGATCATCGACTTGGCCGAAGCGCGGGCTGCATCCGATTTGGTTTGTGTATCACCGGTTACGAACTCGACCTTTTTGCCAAGGATACCGTTCCCCTTGAGCGCCTTGGACGTAAAGGTGTTCAGGCAACCGCCATCGCCTTCGCCATTCAGATGCTCGACCGCCAGCTGTTGCGCCAGAAGTTCATCATTTCCTTCTTCGGCATATGGCCCGGTCTGCGGGACGTTGAAACCAAGGGTAACCGAAGACCCTGTGGGCTCGTTAGTGTAGGCTGCTGCTGACGAAGCGGTGAAGATCGTAGGCAGGGCCAGACCGGTTCCCGCAACGGCACCGGACTTCAGCACGCCGCGGCGTGTGACAGATTTGTTAGTCATTCATTCCTCCCATTTCCCAATTTTCACTCTCTGGCTCCTCTTCCAGCGAGTGAAGGCGCATTTCTGCGTTCTATGAGTATGGAGGCCCATCCGAAAATTTCTCAACAACCTATTAAACTTGCAACGATGTTAGGTAAACAAATACACAAGAGATGAGAAAATCAGTTAATGTTTAGTCATTTTGGAATTTTTTACTTTTTAATTACAGATGTTTAATTGTGAATCCATTATTCTTGTCAAAAACCTAAAACCGTCGCCAAGCTCGCTGATTCAAGATGCACCCTTAGGGCCAAATGCGAAGAGTTCTCACAATGACACTTATCCGCGCCGCATTCAAACACCTGAGAGCACATCCTGAAGAGCTTAAACTTGCTGATCTTTGATGAACTTTTTTATCGTCATAAATCACATTATGAACACTCATAATGACCCAAGCCAGAGCGCTTAACACGCCATGAAAGAAACAGTCTAAAGGAGCTCGCTCGTTTGTCCCCAGAAAGGAGGCCATAAAGTCACAACTTTCGTTCGTTGCTCTAAATTTATGTTCCATTAATTTTCAGTTAATTTTTTAGGTGGTACGTTAGACTTTCAAAAGAATCGTTAAAGAATCGAGTGGGCATTTGTCCGCTTTTGGCGTAAGCCGCATTTTTGTTGTAATTAGTATGGAATGGTGACGTATGAATGGGGGGAAGGCTCAAACTGGAGCGTGGCTGCCAAATGCGCTTCATGCACGAGCAATCATAAATTTCATTCATTGGAGTCAGGGCGGCCTTGTTCTGGACGCAGCTCTCAATGGTATAGTGGAAGCCTTCGGCGCAGACTGCGCCGTCATAAGCCGTTTGTGGCTGAACAAAGGCGGCCACAGGGTGGCCGCGCGTTCGGACACGCGCGATCCATCAATCAGCCGCCCTCTGTTCTTGTCCTATGCCAATGACGCGCTTGGACCTTTTCGCAACGTGCCGAAAAGGGCATCTGTTTTCAGTTTGCGTGAAGATGGCGAGGACCCTGCGAAACTGTCACCGGTCCTGACGGATTGGATTGCGCATCGCAAAATCTCGGACATCCTGTTCCTGTGTCTGGACCATCAGGCTGGCGAAATAGACTTTCTTGAGCTGCACTTTGGTCAGAATCCCGAACCCGGCTATAAGGAGGCAATCGAACAGATTGCTCCACAGTTATCCGAGACGTTTCAGAGCCGGCGCGCTGGCCTTGTGACCGAGGCATTGTCCCGGCAGACCGTCGCAACCATCCGCAAGACAAGTATTGAAGTGCCTATCCTGAGCACCGAAAACCCTGCGGGGCTTACCCGTGCCGAATGGCGTGTGTGCGTATTGGTGTCTCGTGGCATATCATCCCAAGGTATCGGCGCTGAGTTGGGAATTGGACCTGCAACTGTCAGGACACACCTCAAACATATCTATTCGAAAACCGGTCTGGATAATTTCCATATGCTGGCACGCAGACTAGTGTCGGTCGAAGAGCGCGAGGCGCTGTACGGGAAACTGCATCAAGCAAGGGCTTAATGCCTCAATTAGACTGGCAAAATTGGATTGCCCTATGGCTGTTCGCGCCGCTGTTTGCGGCTACAGCGTGGACTGATTTCACTCAGCTGCGAATTCCTAACACCTATTGCATCATCGGCCTGGTCATTTTCGTGGCCACCGCCCCGTTTCTGGAATGGCACGAGTTGTTCATGCGCCTCATGATTGGCGGAGCGTGCTTTCTGCTTTGCTTTGGCCTGTTCGCAGTCAGATGGCTGGGCGGCGGGGACGCCAAGATGCTTCCTGTCGTGTTTCTCATTGTTCCAAGCCCAGCAGTTCCCGACTATTTACTGCTCTTGGCCGCAGGTATGGGTCTAGGGCTTGTTGGGATGGCCTTGGTACGACGTTATGCCAAAACCCTGTCTCCGCGCTTCAAATCAACTGCCCAATCGCGAGAGTTTCCAATGGGGATCGCGATCGGGTCTTCGGGGCTGGTTTTGGCCCTGCATTCTGTCCTTCAGTTAACACCGAATTGAGCCTTAGTTTCCACCAAAGGTCTCCATATAACGGATCACAACAGGAGCCAGGATCAGACCTGCGATAGCTGGCAACATCAGGGTAGCCAAGACCGCAGACATTTGAACAGGTAGCTTATTAGCCTTTTCCTGAGCACGCACTTCACGCAGCTCTCGCATCTCTTCTGCATAAGTGTTCAAGGCAGAAGCAAGCGGAACACCAAACCGGGTCGACTGAAGAACAACGCTTACAAAAGCACTCATTTCCTCGATCCCGGTTCGACGTGCCATACGCATAAGAGCTGTGTCACGATCCCGGCCTGCCTGAATCTCGCTTAGCGCGATCAGTATTTCTTCGGACAGTTCTGGAGCAACCAATTGCATTTCGACAGCCACTTTCAGCAGAGCCTGATCGAATCCCATACCAGCTTCGATACCGATCTGCAGAAGATCCAGCATGTTCGGGAAGGCGCTCTCCATCTGCCATTTGCGCTCTTTGATGCGGGCTCTCATCCACAGATGAGGAACGTAGAACCCGATCGCACCCAAAATGACCACGTTTCTAAGAGTGGCCAGCAAGTCCAGACCGCCCATATACTCTGCAATCCGCGCGCCAAAGTTGTTCGGCGGCTGCCAGTTGAGCAAAAAGATAAAGGTCATCGGCAAAAACGTCGCCAGGCCCAACCGGATAAAGTAGTAACCCGCAATCGCGTTCTTCCCGCGAAAGCCAGACTTGGCTAGCACCTGCCCGACTTCGAGACGCTCGCTTGCATCGGCTGGGATAAGCGCTGCGCTCAGGCCAGTCGGCGTTTCGCCTTCCAGTTTATCTGGCGTTCCCCGAGCCAGATTTTGGCGTGGCCGGCTTGGCACCATGCGATCGGCAGCGGTTGAACGTTCTCTGAAAGCGGACGAAATTCCGAAAAAGGCGAGCACTGCGCCAAGGACCACAATTGCAAGCAAAAGGAATTGTGACCCAATTTCGTCAGCAAGAATAGAGTTGATATATTCCATCGGGGAAACTCCTTATATCCGGAAATTCACCAGCTTAAACAATATGATGGCGTTCAGAACTATTGCCGCCGCGATCAACCCCATTACCGGCCAGAACGACGGAGCATCCGAAACATCGCCGTAGTAGGTCGGCGTCATGATCGTCATAAAGACGGCAATGAGGACGGGAATACTGGATAGGATAAATGCGGTCATTCGACCTTCTGCCGAGATCGCCTTGACTTTACGACGCAGCGACATCCGCGAGCGAATAACCCGCGCCAGAGTTCTGAGGATTCCGGCAAGATCACCCCCGGTACCGTGCTGCATCATCAACGCAACGGCCAGGTACTGGATGTCTTCTTCGTCAATACGCTCAGCAAGGGTTTTCAAGGCATCCGGCAGTTCTTCGCCGTAGGCAACCTGGTCGACAATCAGCCCGAACTCGGTGCCGATAGGATCAGGCATTTCTTCGGCAACGCTCTGCAACGTCGTGTTCAGCGGATGCCCAACTTTCAAACCCCGGGCCATAAGGTCCAGCGCATCAGGCAGTTGCTTGATCAGCATGGCCTTACGCTTTCTCAACGTGCTTCCGAGGACAACAAGCGGGCCAAACAAGAAAACCACGGCCGAGATTGGCACAACCTGCACTGGATTGGACACGAGCGAACCGCCAATTGCGCAGACAAGAAAGGCCGCAGCACAAGCTATCAGGAACACCTCGGGGGCCATGTTCAAACCGGACGCTTTCAACGCTGCCGGAAGATCCCCCACAAACGGGAAATTCCGGATCAGCGGCTTGGCTTCCTGCGGTTTAAGCAGGTTTAAAACATCTTCGCCGCTCTTACCTTCGTTTAGCAGCTGAACGCGACGATTGATCGCTTCTTCACGGTTTTCACCCCGCCGCAGGAATTGCCGCAGCCCTTCCCATGCGATCAGAGCCCCCAGGAAAACAGCCAACGCGAGAACAAAGCGCGCATCAAAACCGAAGATTTCCATCTCGGGCCCAACAATTCCGTTGATATCGAGATTGGAAAAGAATGATCGAATTTGCTCGAACATGACCCGCCTCCTTAGGTGAACTGGACGGTGGACAGGTCTACCCCAGCAGCGGCCAATGCTTCGCTCGACTTCGGCCGGATACCGGTTGCCATGAACCGTCCCAAAACTTTGCCGTTCTCATCTTTACCTTCGCGCTTGAAGACAAAGATGTCTTGCATGGTCACAATGTCCCCTTCCATGCCGGTCACTTCAGCAATGGAAGTCACGCGGCGGGTACCGTCTGACATGCGGTTCAACTGCAGAACAAAGTGCACTGCCGAGGCAATGGTGGCGCGAATGGCCGAATGCGGCAGTTCCATTCCACCCATCTGGACCATCTGTTCGACACGCGACAGGGCATCTCTTGGGCTGTTCGCGTGGACCGTAGTCATCGATCCGTCGTGGCCTGTGTTCATGGCCTGCAGCATGTCAAAGGCTTCCGAACCGCGTACCTCGCCCACGACGATACGGTCCGGGCGCATCCGCAGCGCGTTTCGAACAAGGTCACGCTGCGCCACCGCTCCTGTTCCGTCCAGACCAGCCGGACGCGTCTCCATGCGCAGCACATGTTCCTGCTGCAGCTGGAGTTCCGCAGCATCTTCGATTGTCACGATCCGTTCGTTCGCACCAATGTAAGAAGAAAGCGCGTTCAGCATCGTCGTCTTACCAGAGCCTGTACCGCCCGAGATCAGAACATTCATCTTGGCGTCAACCAGCCCTCTCAGCAGATTTGCGGCACTGTCGTTCAGGGCGCCGTTGTTCACCAAACGCTGCATCGTCAAAGGAACGCGTGCAAATTTACGGATCGACAGGGCAGGGCCATCCAAAGCGCAAGGCCGAATAATAGCGTTCACACGGCTACCATCCTCTAGACGCGCGTCCACCCAAGGCTGACGTTCATCAATACGGCGACCAACCCGGCTAACGATTTTGTCGATGATACGCAGCAGGTGGCGTTCATCACGGAACCGGGCTTCAGTTTTTTCAAGGATACCAGCGCGTTCGACAAAGATCTGCTCATGGCCGTTGACCAGGATATCGTTGATCGTCGGGTCGGCCAGCAACGGCTCGAGCGGGCCAAGGCCCAGGACTTCATGCATCAGCTCTTCGACAAGCTCTTTGATCTCTTCGCTGCGCATCGCACGGCCTTCATGGCGCAACAGATCCGTAGCGTGCTTGCCAATCTCGCCGCGCAGAGTGTCCTCTTCAACCTTGTCGATTACAGCGAGGTTCAGCTTGTCCAGCAGCGAGTTGTGCATCCGCGCCTTCAGGTCAATACGATCCTGCTGTCTTTCGCGATCAACGACCTTTTTCTCGGCTTCAAAGGCTGCGATGTCTGATACGTTAGAGTCCAGCTTCTTGGTATCCAAGGGAACGACCTTGGGTGCGCTGGGTGCTGTACGGCTCGTTCTGTCAAATTCACGAAACATTCTTTCAACCTTTTACTTTATCTTACATCACGGCTTGGGGAACGGGCGTCAGCTGTTCACGCGCGGCGGCAGAGAAGCCCGCGTGTCATCCGCCAGCTTCTTGATCGCCCGTGTCGCTGGTGCCCGGTTGGACACGTCCTGCAAGGGAACGCCTCGATCAACGGACTCGCGCACTGTACGCTCGTCCTTTGGCACCCAATACGAGAAGTCTTTTTCAAGTAGCTTGGTCGCCGCGCGGTGATGGGCCGCGGGGAACAAGGGCTTTTTCTCAAGGCTTGCAACCAGTTGAATGTCCAAAGCCGGGTTTTCGCTGTGATAAAAATCAATCAGCTTGCGGGCAGAGCGCACCGACGGTACGGCCACATCCGTAACCAGATACAGCCGGTCCGCCTGAGCGAGCACCGGAGTGATCCACTCGACCAAAGCACGCGGCAGATCAATCACAACGTAGTCGTGAGACCGGCGCAAACTGTCCAGAATAGCGTCAATCTGTTCGGCTTTGATGGCAGATAGCGGGCCATAACGTGATGGAGCTGCCAGAACATCTACACCGCATGGTGCTTTGGCCATTGCCTGATCCAGAAACGCAGTGTCAGGAATGCTTTCGTCCATTGCCATGCGCCACATGGCATCGCTTTCTTCCACGTCCATCAGGGCCGCGATGGAACCAAACTGGAAGTCCAGATCAACCACTGCAACCTCGTTGGCCGCTTTCTTCTTGAAGAAACCTTCTTTCTGCTGCAACTCGTTGGCCATGTTTGCAGCCACAAGCGAAGAACCAACACCACCACGAGATTTTGCCACGGCAATCACTTTGCCCAGCGTTGCATGACCGCCCCAAACCGCAGGCAACTGAGCTTGGCGACGAGTCCGGATCGCATCAACCTGCGGCACGATCTCCTCGTTGATCGCGGTCCGGGGTAAAACGTCATCGACGCCCAATTTCTTAAGCTGTCGAGCTTTTTCAAGCGGCAGATCTTCCGGGGCCAGCGCAATGATAATTGCGTTGGGCATCCGCGCATCGCAGATTCTCTGTGCTGTTTCCAGCATTTTGTCGCTGTCTTCCTCGACGTCGAACAGAACCACATCATTCAGCGCCGTAAGCGAGATGGCCGAACCGTTCACACCCGAGACCGTGTCTTTTCGGCCAGTGAACTGGCAGTTCTCCTGTTCAGCAAGAGACCCTTCAATCGCCGAGTAGATCTCTTCGTCGGGCGAAATCAACAATACTGAAATCTGTTTTCCACTCATTATCTTTCTCCTTACTCTGCTGCCCCGATGCCCAAGTCTTCGGCAGGAACCGAAGTGCTCATCGCGGGAAGGGAAATACTATTTGGGGTGTTTGAAGTTACCGCCGGGCTATTGGAAGCCAGTGCTGCCAGTCCGGCCAGCGGCATTACGAAATCGAAGTCCACATCAATCAATTCGGCCGTAACAACCGGCGTATAAGGGCCACCCAGAAAACCCAAGCGTGGATCGTGAGTATAGGCGAACTGCACATTCGTCGGGGTTGTGCCCGGTGGCAGAAGCGGTTGGATTTCATCCCAGATACGCTCACCGTAGGCAGTGCTTGTGTCCAGACGGCACGGGGCAGGCAAGTTCGGCACTTCACAGATGCCACCTACGCGGCACAACGTTCCGAACCGAGGAGTGCCTGTTGGATTGTTTACCAACTCATGTGACGCAGGCAACGCTCCGCACTGCGCAGGACCGACAGTTGCCAGCCGGGCTGCTTTTTGCATCGCCTTCTGAGCCGTTGTTGTCGACCAGTACAGGCGACCATAATCCACGATGCCAAACATCAGTAGAAGGAACATCGGAACGACCAGCGCCATTTCAACAAGGGCTGCACCGCGTTCTTGCGTACGGAATTTGCGAAAGATGTTAACCAGACGTGTCATATGCCAAACACCCTGCTTTGATCCGAGATTTCCATGTTCAACGGGCCCAGAGCGCCACCGAACAAGCTGAAAACGTTGCCAAACAAGAACTCGACGCGAACCTGAGCGGTCACTTCCACCACCGAGGCCGGGTTGACCCTATAGGCGCCATCGCGACGCAGGCAGGTGGGGATCACGTCCACGACGGATGTGCCAATCGGCATGATCGATGTGCCGCCAAGCTGGTTTGTGACGATTGTCGTCGCTGTCGTTTCGTAGTCACCGCCCAATGTGACCGGCCCCGTGGCCGTCGCGCACAAGTCAATCGGAGCCGTCCTTGCGATCATCCGGGAGGCGTCGCGGACACCGGCAGCAGCCGCCTGATGCGCCCAGGTGATCCGGCTGCCTTCGATAATCACTGCAATGAACAGCAGCAGCAGCGGAAGAACCATCGCGAATTCGACCATCGGTGCGCCAGATTCACAGCGCTTGAGGCGTTGGATATGCGAGATCAAACGTTTCACCGGTACAACCTCACGACATCGCGGAAAATACCGTCATCTTCACTGCCGCCCAGACCGGCGCCGCCGACTTGTTCGACCACTTCAAGGTAGATGTCGAAATCGGTACCCGATGAATTCGCCAGAGGCTGGATCATGAAGCCTTTGACATATTCCTCAACCGGAACATCTACGGCACGGCCTTGAACGTTGTTCGCGGCGCAGTCGATCGCAGCCAGAATAAAGGTGCGGCGGTCGGGATCAGTCGACGCAGGCGTGGAGCACTGCGCGCGCCCAGTTTCCGAGCGATTAGACAGGATCGGGCCGCCTGAGAATTGATTGATCTCTTCAAGATACATTTGGTAGCGCGTTGTTCCGCCTGCAGATGGCAGTCCAGTCGGCATGTTACGGATCACATTGGCTCCGTCGGAATTGTTTACCGGCAGCGGATTGTTCAAAGGATCAAGGCCCGCGCCATAGTTCACATCCAGATAATCCTGACGACCATTGGACCAATCGCCATTTCCAAACCGACCACCGCTGTTGGGGACTAGCGAACCGCAAGTATCAGTTGCAAAACAGTCATCCGGCGGGAAAGGCATGGTATCTGTGGACAGCGTGGGCTGACCGCTGATACAGCTGTTGCCATTTCCATTGCCATTTCCATTGCTAGTGGGTTGAACCCATCCTGAAATAACCTGCGGCCCCGGCGCGTAATCGGGATCATTTCTTTCGTTGGTCAAGGTCGACGTAAAATAGTCAAAGCGCGAGTTATAGATTGCTCCGCCGATGCCCTGGCGCTGACCGGGTTCGGTATCAACACCCCGCTGCACGACGCAACGACCTTTGTTACCTTCGGCAGCGATCAGGCAAATGTATAGGTTCGAGCCGTTCAGCCCCGCACATGGCCCCTCCGGATTGATGCCAAAATCAATCGGATCAAGAAACCCAAAGTTACCCGGACCCCATTCAGCATTGGCCTGACCAGTACGCAGTTTGATCGTGGATCCGATATTCGCGTTCGCAGTCCAACCCGGAGGGATGCAGAACATAAGCGGAGTCACGTCACACGCGTAGGCCGTGAAACCTGCAATCGCCTGTGCGCTGACCTCGGCATCTTGCGGGGTCGCACCAAGCAAAGTTGCCAAAGCGCGCGAGAATGGAAGGAAAACTGTCCGAGGCGTTGCAGTAACCTCAGCCATGACGGCCAAAGTCGGGTCGGTTGTCACAAAACTGGCGACAGAGGCTTCGTCGCGCGCGTCATTTGGCAAACCGGTCAAAAACCGAATATCGAAGTCTGCGGCCGAGGCCAATGCACGATCGCCTTCGGCAAAAAACTGTTCGTCCGCAATCATCGCAGCGGCAGCGGCCTCAGCCCGGGTAATCGCATCTCCTTCGCCGTCCAGTTCACCGGCGGCAGCCAGCGCAACGTGATCAGCATAGGATTGGAGGTCGGTTTGGGTGGAAACGACACGGCCAAGGTCAAAAGTCAGCGCGACAAAGCCGAAGATGAAAACCAGGCTCATTCCAACAAATACCAGAATTGCGCCGTCTTCTTCTTTTTTGAACTCTTTAACCGAAAACATTGTCAAACCCTCCCAAACACTCCGTGATTTAGTTCACTGTCCCGGACGTGTCCGTGACGGGGACGTCCTGTTCGGCAGAGGCCGCAGTGGGATTTTCCACCCTGAACTCCTCGACCTCGGAGATACCGCGACGTACTTTGACAATCGGCTGCGGTTCACCATCTTCTGCTGGTGATTTTTCAAGGAGAATATCGCTCAGGCGCACTGCTTCGAGCGGCTCATCGTCTTCTGTGTTCAGCGAACGCAGTGAGAGGCTCAACTGGCCTGCCTTTTGCGCCAAGGCCAAACGCTGACCTTGCTGCGGGGTGACTTCGACCGTCACGGTCCGTGCGATACCGGGTTGATCCAGTTCCTCGTCCGCAGTTTGGTCGACGCCGATAATGCGAATATTTTGAAGAATGGTAATGGCGCGCAGCTCATCGTTGGACCCGCGGGTCAACACGATATCTACAAAATCGCCAGGTGTTACGAAACCACCAACGCCGGTTTGCGCATCAACACTGATGGCAACCGCACGGTTGTTTTCCCCGATCGTCTGCACAATCGTGACTTTCTCACCAAAGTCCGAGACCTTTGAGGCCAACAGAATCTCACCCTGTGCCAATGCGCGCTTAGCGCGGCGCGGGTCTGCTCCGGGTTCAGGTAGAACATCATCAAAGTTGGTAAACACGCCAGCCGGTACCGACTCTGCCGGCCATTCGATCGTGGTCAGCTTGTACCTTTCGATCGGCGTTCCAAATGGGATGTCTTCAGCAACTGCAACAACGCGGACGATAGATGCGTCTGCAGCGGCTTCCTGATTTCGTTGAATTTGGTCCTGGGCAATAAGAACGGCACCGCCTGCCAAACCGACACCCAAGAATGTCATCAAAAAAGACTTAACGCGCATAGTGCCCTCCAATTTCCGAAGTCGGCAATTGTTGTCAGGTGTAGGCGAGTTGCTTTTTTCTGATGAACAAATCGGCTTTCAAACTGACAAAATTAAAAGTGTTTGATTTCCCGCCAGTATCCGGCGGGAAATCAGATTATCACGCCTGTCGACTTAGTCGGTGTTGCCAGTACGAGTTGAGGCGCTAACCGCATCCGAGAAGTTGTCGCTTGTAACGTTGGCCAGTCCGGTCAAAACCGTACCACCAACAACCACGGCAACGAACAGGGCAATACCATATTCAACCAGGGTCGCGCCGCGCTCGTCTTCACGCAGTTTCAGGAAAATCTTGCGAATTGAATTCTTCATAATTTGTACTCCAGACTGTTTTACCAAGTGCGAAATGACCGCACACACACGAGGTTCACATCCCCGTTAACAAAATTGATACCAAGCGAGTCGCGATGGAACCTCCCCCCAAACGAAAAGGTTTTCCCGCATAACGGGAATTTTTTTTCAACTTGGGCGGATTTGTGGCCAGAGTTAGACTGAACATGACCGCCAAACACAAAAATTCACAGATTCGCCACCCACACGAATCGTGCTTTGACAGCTCGCGTAAGCCCAAAAGCCCGACAAAACACCGAAAACTAGTGCACTTTTCCGAAGTTGACCGGAAAACCTAAGCCACAAAATGCAAAACGACCCCTCGCTCGCTCGGGGGTCGTACAGCGTATTTCGTCTTAAGTTACTAGATGTTAGACCGTCACGCCCTGTAAAACCTGCTCTCGCGACAAGTCCTGCCTTGCCCCTGCCATCAGGATGGAACCACGTCTGAGCACGACAAAACGGTCGGCAAGATCGTAGGCAAAGTCGAAATACTGTTCGACAAGAACGATGGCCATCTCACCCTTGCTTCTGAGATGCCGAATGACATCGCCAATCTGTTGGATGATATTGGGCTGGATACCCTCGGTCGGCTCGTCCAGCAAAAGCAGTTTGGGTTTGGTGATCAAGGCACGCGCAATTGCCAGTTGTTGCTGTTGGCCGCCTGACAGGTCGCCTCCCCGGCGATTTTGCATTTGCTTCAGGACGGGAAACAGATCGAAAATCTCGTCCGGGACGAAATGCTCGTCCTTTGGCAAGCACGCAAACCCGGATTCAAGGTTTTCGCGAACAGTCATCAATGGGAAGATTTCGCGACCCTGCGGAACATACGCCACTCCTTTCCATGCCATCTTATGTGCGGGCAAGGGCGGCAACACTTCGCCATTCAGCTCCAACCCACCGCCCGAACGCGGGTGGGTGCCGGAAATCGCCTTGATCAGGCTGGTCTTGCCGACACCATTGGTGCCCATTACGCAGGTCACCTCGCCCAGCGCGGCCTGCATCGAGATGCCGTTCAGGATTTGCGAATGCCCGTAGTGCAGAGTCAAGTCAGTCAGTGTCAGCATCGTCTAACGCCCCAGATAGACGTCAATGACGTCCTGATTTGAAGTCACATGGTCCAGAGACCCCTCGGCCAGAACCGAGCCCTCGTGCAACACCGTAACCTTGCAATTTAGGCGGCGGACGAATTCCATATCGTGTTCCACGACCACCACGGCGCGGGTCTTGGCGGCCTGCACCAGCAGGTCGGTGGTGTGTTCACGTTCCTGCGGGGTCATCCCGGCAGCGGGTTCGTCTACCAAAAGCAAGCGCGGCTCCTGTGCCAGAAGCATCCCAATCTCAAGCCATTGCTTCTGCCCGTGGCTGAGTTCGCCCGATTTGCGGGTCAATTCGTCCTTCAAGCCGATCTCGGCGGCCAGTTCCTCGACTTTCTCCAGATCACCCTTTGAAGGGCGATAGAACAGCACACCCAGCCATCCGCGTTTGTTCTTCAGCGCCATCAGCAGGTTCTCCTGCACGCTCTGGTCTTCGAACACGGTAGGTTTCTGGAACTTCCGCCCGATCCCGGCCTGCGCAATCTTGGCCTCACTCATGCGCAGCAGGGAAACGGATTTCTCGCCCCATATAACGCGGCCTTCGTCGGGTCGGGTTTTGCCGGTGACAATATCCATGAAAGTGGTCTTGCCCGCGCCGTTCGGCCCGATCACTGCGCGCAGTTCCGCGTTGCCGATCTGAAACGACAGGTTGTTGATGGCGCGGAACCCATCGAAGGTGACCGAAACGCCGCTGACTTCTAGCAGAGTACTCATTCCGTGGCCTCATTCTCACGCAGTGCGCTTTCATCAGGCCCGAGGGCCGCGCCGTGGCGCTGCGGCGTGCGGCGGTTGGTCCAGAGGTCGAACAGCCCCCCGATCCCCTGCGGGGCGAACAGTGTGACCAACACGAAGGATACGCCCAGCAGCACCTGCCACCAGTCAACCCATTTGATCGTGTAGAACCCCAGCGGAATGTCCGGGGCCTGCCCGCCCGTAAACCACGTGCTGAGTAGGCTGACGAACGCCGCACCAATGACGGCACCGTACAGGCGACCGCGCCCGCCGATGGCGACCCAGACGGCCAGATAGATCGAAGCGATGGGGGCCATCTCTTCGGGGTTGATGATGCCCGCCTGCGGGTAATAAAGCGCGCCCGCGATGGCCGCGATGCAGGCGGTCAGAGTGAAGACGGCCAGCTTGTAGACCTCGACTGAATAGCCAAGGAACCGCACCCGCGCCTCGTTATCGCGGATGCCGCGAATGACCGAGCCGAACTTGCCCGACACCACCCATGCCGCCAGCATGTATCCCAGCCCAAGGGCCAGCGCCGAGGCCCAGAGGAACCAGATCGACACTACGTCCTGCGAGGCTGTGACACCCGGCAGGTTTTGCAAGCCCGACAGGCCATTGTTGCCGCGCAAGCCGCTGTCGTTCTGGAACAGATACAGCGCCAAAGCCAAGGTCATGGCTTGGGTCAGGATCGAGAGGTAGACACCCGTCACCCGGCTGCGGAAAGCGAGCCAACCGAAGATCAGCGCCAGAAGGCCCGGCACCAGCACCACCAGCGCCAGTTGCAGGAACAGGCTGTCCGAAAAGGCCCAGATCAACGGGAATTCCGACGAACCAACCACGCCGAAGATTTGCGTACCAATGGCGTCCACGACCTCGGATGACGTCGGAGGAATTTCGGCTTGCGAAAGTGACTCTACCACGATCAGCCGCGTGCGTTCATACATCAGCCACATGCCGATCATGTAACCGCCCAGCCCGAAAAAGGCGAAATGGCCAAGGGACAGGATGCCGGTGAAACCCCAGACCAGATCCATCGCCACGGCAATCAGGCACAGGCACAGGGTTTTGCCCAGCGTCTTGACGAAACTGGTCGAGATCACGCCGATCCCGAACCCTTCGGACAGGACGGTGACGCCCAAGGTGAACAGGGACAGGATGGCCAGAAAGACCAGCACCGATGGGTTTTTGGCGACAAAGCTGCGTTCCATGGCTCAATCCCCCGCCGCGCGGCCTTTGAGAGCGATGATGCCCCTTGGCCGGAACTGAATGAAGATAATGATGAAGATGATCATGTAGGTTTGCGCCGCGAGGGTGTTCGACGGGTTCATCCACTCGATCCCCTTTTGCAGGAAGCCGATCATGCCGGCCCCCGCCAGTGCCCCCCAGATATTGCCGACACCGCCGACAACCACCGTCATGAAGCTCTGCACGATATAGTCGCTGCCCAGATCGGAGGTCACCTTGGCGAACAGGCCAATCGCGACACCGGCGATCCCGGCGATGCCTGAGCCCAGCCCGAAGGTCAGCATGTTCACCCGACCCGGATTGATGCCCATAGACCCAGCCATGCGCGGGTTCTGCGTCACGGCGCGCATCTCAAGCCCCAGCCGTGTGCGTTTCATGATATAAAGGAACAGCCCCAGAAAGATCATCGCCAGCACGAATATCGCAATGCGGATATAGCTGATTGAGACCACATCGTTCAGCACCCATGCTCCGTCCAGCCAGCCGGGCGCAGTCAGCGGGCGGGCCTGCGTGCCGAAGATGTTCTTGGCCAACTGCTGCAGGGCAATCGAGATACCAAATGTCGCCAGCAGCGTTTCCAGCGGACGCGAATACAGCCAACGGATCACCAACCGCTCCATCGCGACGCCCATGGCGAAAGTGACGGCAAAGGCCATAGGGATAGCTACGATGATCGACAGCGTATGATCGGGGATGAACTGCTGCACCACATATCCGGTGTAAGCGCCCATCATGATGAACTCACCATGGGCCATGTTGATGACGCCCATCACGCCAAAGGTGATGGCCAAACCGATGGCCGCAAGGAAATAGATCGAGGCCAGAGAAATCGCGTCCAGCGTCAGGTCGAGGGTCTGGTTCAGGCCGACCTTCAGCTCGATCTGCTCCAGCGCCTTTTCCGCGGCGGCTGTGACTTCGCCCGACGGCTCTGCATAGGTTTCAAAGAACACATGCGCGCCCAGCGCTGCATCGATGTCAGTCTGCGTTATCAACGCGGGAACAGTTCCGGCTTCGGCCAATGCCGCATAAGCCTGCGCGCGGGCGGCGTCGGAGTTCAGTTGCGCGACCGGAACACCGCCCACGCGGCCTCCGTCGATATTGGCAGCCAACGCCGCACGGATGTCATCCGCCGAAACACGCGGCGCGGCCAAATCGCTGGCAACCAACAGGTCATAGGCCGCATCACGCGACAGGTCATCCGAGCCGGGTTGCAGAACACCAGCGATATTCACATCAGAAGGTAAATCTGTCGCCGTCTGCAGCTTGGTCACGACCAGAGGGTTCAAAGCCGCGCGCACGTCCACACCCAGATCGTCGGACATCTCCTCGATCGCGGCCACACGGGCTGCAGTATCTTCGTCGTAGCCGATGGTCAGCAACCGCTCGAGGCGTTGCTTCTGCGCTTTCAGATCGGCGTCGGGTTCTTCATCAATCGACGCGCGCAACGGCTCAAGCAGAGCGCCCTCGGGATCGCGTTGGATAGACGTCAAAGCGGCCAGTCGTTTTGCACGATCCGGGTCGGTCAGCTGGAATTGCACCAGCGCCGTGCCGATCATCGCGCGGATGCCACTATTGGGTTTCAACTGTTTCAGGTCGGATTTCTCAAACGTCCCGACGACCTCTCCAGTGTCGAAATCGGTCAGCTCATACGACCGCCCCTCACCCTTTTTGCCGGCAAAGAACAGGCCATCGGACTTGCGCATCCACACGTTTTTGGCGGCCCACGTCTCAAGCATGACCTGCGCTTGCGGCAACCCGCTGCTGGCAATCGCTTCAATCGCCGGTCCGATCGTCTTGCGCGAGCTTTTGGCGATGATCTCCTGATGCTCTTGCAGGATCGGTTGCAAACCGCCCTCTTGCGCGTTGGCAGTCAGGCAGGCGCACAGGATTGCGAGGCCCGCAAGGAATAGTCGTAACATGTGGTGAAACCCGAGGTGTCTTAGGGGCAAGGCGGGCGATCACACCCGCCTTGCGTGTCGTTTAGTAGTTCGACAGCGTCTGAACGCAGGTCTTGGTCTCGGTGTTGTACATGCCGCAGCCCAGCTCTTTCCAATCCGAGATCAGAACCGCCGATTCCGGCAGGAAGTCGGTCCAGGCATCACCCGGCACAACATCGGTCTCGCTGATGATGTCGAACTGACCGTCTTCCTGAATCTCACCGATCAGAACCGGTTTTGCCAGGTGGTGGTTCGGCAGCATGACCGCCGTACCGCCGGTCAGGTTCGGGAATTCCTGGCCGTACATCGCAGCGCGTACATCGTCGACTTCGGTCGAGCCGGCTTCTGTCGCGGCGTTCACCCACATGTTGAAGCCGATATAGTGTGCTTCCATCGGGTCATTGGTCACGCGCTCGTCGCCCATGGTGGCTTTCCATGTTTCGACAAATTCGGCGTTCGCGTCGGTGTCCGCCGACTGGAAATAGTTCCACGCGGCCAGATGGCCCACAAGGTTGGTGGTGTCCAGGCCGGACAGTTCTTCCTCACCGACCGAGAAGGCCACGACCGGAATGTCATCGGCTGAGACGCCTGCGGCGGCCAGTTCTTTATAGAAGCCGATGTTTGCGTCACCGTTGATGGTCGAGATCACTCCAACTTTTTTGCCATCCGCGCCCAGCGCGACAACGTCCGCCACGATCTTGGACCAGTCGGAGTGACCGAACGGTGTGTAGTTGACGAAGATATCCTCGTCCGCGATGCCTTTACCCTTCAGGTAGCTTTCCAGAATGTTGTTCGTGGTCCGCGGGTACACATAGTCAGTGCCCAGCAGCGCGAATTTCTCGACACCCAGCTCGTCCAGGAAGTAGTCAGTCGCAGGGATCGCCTGCTGGTTCGGCGCGGCGCCGGTGTAGAAGACGTTTTTCGACGATTCTTCGCCCTCGTACTGAACCGGATAGAACAGCAGGCCGTTCAGCTCTTCGATCACGGGCAGAACCGATTTCCGGCTGACCGAAGTCCAGTTGCCAAAGATCACATCCACCTCATGCACAGTCAGCAGCTCGCGTGCTTTTTCAGCGAACAACGGCCAGTCCGATGCGGGGTCGACGACAACCGCCTCAAGCTGTTTGCCCAGCAGGCCACCCTTGGCGTTTTGCTGGTCGATCAGCATCAGCATAGTGTCTTTCAGCGTGGTTTCCGAGATCGCCATTGTGCCCGACAGCGAGTGCAGCACGCCCACCTTGATGGTGTCTTCTTCGGCCAGCGCGGCGGTTGCCATGGCAGCAAAGACAAGCGAACCGGCAAGTGTGGATTTGAGAGATGTCATAAAGATCCTCCTGGCAGGGCGCAGGTGAGGGCTTGCGCAGCAGCGCGCCTTTCTTCTACCTGATCCCCGCAACTGTTGTTGCGTTCCGTGTGGCGGTTGTGTCCGAGGTCCAATTCGCGCAGCCGTCACACACCCCCAGGGATCGTCCCCGTGGCGGGCACCCATACGGTTTCTGCATCGCAGAGAATTTAGCAAATGGTTGACAGATCATTTCCCTCGATCCGTCGTGTTTGTTTAATTTTAAGGCAGTCGTTAACGTGATCGCCTAAAAATTAATCCGCCGCACCGAAACACCACCCAAATCCGACACGGAAGAATAGAGTTCCGACGCCCAAACGGTGAAACAGGCGGCATAACAAGGTGATCCGCAGGTGCCCCATTACACATCATGCCTCGATATTGCCCACGCAGGCCGCGCAACCGCCGCGCGCACAGGGTGCGATTCGGCTGAGTGCCAAACGATTGGGCAAAACCTCGGTTCTGGATGGGTTCCGGCAGTCAGGCTCTTTCAAATGCCTGTTCCCGCGCACCGATGGTGACGCGCTGGACGCGGTGCTGCTGAACACCGCTGGCGGGATCACCGGAGGCGACACGTTCCGCTTTACCGGCCACGCGGGCAAAGACACGACCCTGACGCTAACCACTCAAGCCTGCGAACGCGCGTACAAAGCCAAACCCGGCCCCTCGGGTCAGATCGTGAACCACCTGAACGTCGCTTCGGGCGCGCGGCTGAATTGGCTGCCGCAGGAAACCATCCTGTTTGATGGCAGTGCGCTGGATCGCCGGTTGCAGATCGACCTTGCCCCGGATGCCACTGCACTGATGGTAGAACCGCTGGTCTTTGGCCGCATGGCCATGGGTGAGACCCTGACTGATATCCGCCTGCGCGACCGGATCGAGATCCTGCGCGATAGCACCCCCCTGTTTCTGGACGCGATGCAGTTCACCGGTGATCTGCACGCCCATCTCGCCAAACCGCATATCGCAGGCGGCGCGGGGGCGATGGCGCTGGTGGCCTTTGTCTCACCCACCGCCGAGGGCCAGCTGGGCCCCATCCGCGACATGCTGCCCGACACCGCCGGAGCCTCGCTGATCCAGGACGATCTGCTGGTGATCCGGGTGCTGGCCGAGAACAGCTTTGCCCTCCGCCGCACGCTGATGCCGATGCTACGGCGGCTGAACAATGACACGCTTCCCCGATGCTGGATGATCTGACATGAACCTGACCCCCCGAGAAAAAGACAAACTGCTGGTCGCCATGGCCGCCGAGGTCGCCCGCAAACGGCTGGCCCGCGGCGTCAAGCTGAACCACCCCGAGGCGATCGCCCTGATCACCGACGCGGTGGTCGAAGGTGCGCGTGACGGCCGATCGGTGGCTGACATGATGCAAGCCGGGGCCGAAGTGATCACCCGCGCGCAATGCATGGAAGGCGTACCCGAGATGATCCACGAAGTTCAGGTCGAAGCCACCTTCCCTGATGGCACCAAACTGGTGACCGTCCACAACCCTATTCGCTAACAAAGGAAAACTGATATGACCCGTATGCTCTTCCCCGCCCTGATCCTTGCTGGCCCCGCTGCGGCCCACAACGGCACACATGTCCACGCGCATGGAACAGACTATGCCACTTTGGGCGTCGGTCTGGCGGTTGTCGCGCTGGCCGCCGTCGCATTGATGGTAAAGCTAAACAAATGATCCCCGGAGAGCTGTTCCCAGCCGAGGGTGAGATCACCCTGAACGCGAATGCCGAGGCGATCACCCTCATGGTCGCCAATACCGGCGACCGCCCGGTTCAGGTCGGCTCGCACTATCATTTCGCCGAAACCAACCCGGCGCTGGATTTCGACCGCGCCGCCGCACATGGCCTGCGTCTGGACATCGCGCCGGGCACCGCCGTTCGGTTCGAACCCGGTCAGGCGCGCGAGGTCTCGCTGATCCCCATCGGAGGGGCACGCAAGGTTTACGGGTTCAACCAGAAGGTCATGGGGTCACTCTGATGCCAGCAACAATCAAACGCTCTGACTACGCTGCAATGTTCGGCCCGACCACCGGCGACAAGCTGCGGCTGGCCGATACCGATCTGGTGATCGAGGTGGAACGCGACCTGACCGCAGAACGTGCGGGCGCGGCTGCAACCGGGGGGACCGGAGACAACGCGTTGCTTTACGGCGAAGAGGTCAAATTCGGCGGCGGCAAGGTGATCCGTGATGGGATGGGGCAGTCTCAGGCCACGCGTGCCGAGGGGGCCGTGGACACGGTCATCACCAACGCGCTGATCGTGGATCACTCGGGTATCTACAAGGCGGATGTGGGCCTGAAAGACGGACGCATCGCCAAGATCGGCAAGGCCGGCAATCCCGACACGCAGCCCGGTGTTGACATCATCATCGGCCCCGGCACCGAGGCCATCGCGGGCGAAGGGCGTATCCTGACCGCCGGCGGGTTCGACAGCCATATCCATTTCATATGCCCGCAACAGATCGAAGATGCGCTGCATTCCGGCCTGACCACCATGCTGGGCGGCGGCACTGGCCCGGCCCATGGGACGTTAGCCACCACCTGCACACCTGGCCCCTGGCATATCGGGCGGATGCTGCAGGCCGCCGACGCTTTCCCCATGAATTTGGCTTTTGCAGGCAAGGGCAACGCCTCGCTGCCCGCCGCGCTGGAAGAACAAGTCAACGCAGGGGCCTGTGCTCTGAAACTGCACGAGGATTGGGGCACAACCCCTGCCGCCATCGACTGCTGCCTGACGGTGGCCGATGCGATGGACGTGCAGGTGATGATCCACACTGACACGCTGAACGAATCCGGCTTTGTCGAGAACACCGTGGGCGCCATGAAGGGCCGCACGATCCATGCCTTCCACACCGAGGGCGCAGGCGGCGGCCATGCCCCGGACATCATCAAGATCTGTGGCGAGAACCACGTTCTGCCGTCCTCGACCAACCCGACGCGCCCCTTCACCGTGAACACGGTTGAGGAGCATCTGGATATGCTGATGGTGTGCCACCACCTCGACAAATCCATCCCTGAGGACGTGGCCTTTGCCGAAAGCCGCATCCGGCGTGAGACGATTGCCGCCGAGGATATCCTGCACGACATGGGTGCCTTCAGCATCATCGCGTCCGACAGTCAGGCCATGGGTCGGGTCGGAGAGGTTCTGATCCGCACATGGCAGACCGCAGACAAGATGAAGAAACAGCGCGGCCGCCTGCCCGAGGAAACCGGCGAAAACGACAATATGCGCGTGCGCCGCTATATCGCCAAATACACGATCAACCCGGCGATTGCCCACGGGTTGAGCCATCAGATCGGCAGTATCGAAGAAGGCAAACGCGCCGATCTGGTGCTGTGGAACCCCGCCTTTTTTGGGGTCAAACCCGAGATGGTTCTACTGGGGGGCACCATTGCCTGCGCGCAGATGGGCGACCCTAATGCTTCGATCCCCACACCGCAGCCGGTCTATAGCCGACCGATGTTTGGGGCCTACGGGCGCTCGGTCGAGCATTCGGCGATCACATTCGTCTCGGGCGCGGCGCAGGCGGCGGGGATTGGTGATACACTGGGGCTGGCAAAGCAAACCGTTGCGGTAGAGAACACCCGCAATATCGGCAAACGCGACCTGCTGCTGAACAACGCGACGCCGCAGGTTGAGGTTGATCCCGAAACCTACGAAGTCCGCGCCGATGGCGAATTGCTGACCTGCCAACCGGCCGAGGTTCTGCCGATGGCCCAGCGGTACTTTATGTTTTGACCAAAAATTGTGCTGCGTTGCTGCATTTGCAACGCGGCCATGACCAAAAACCCACTACTCAATGAGGCTGACATGACACATTTTCAAGCTCATGGGAGGACCAACGGAAACGAGGGTCCAAATGGCACATTCAGCAACTCATACCCCGACGCGGTTCTCGCTATTCGGGCTGATCGCAAACTTCGCAACACGCGTCAATTCCATGCTGTTCCGCATGGCCGAAGCTCAGACACGGGTTCGGCAAGTCGAGTTCCTACAATCGCTCAGCGACGAGGAACTGCACAAACGCGGCCTGACCCGCGACCGGATCGTTCACAGGGTGTTTGCGGACTCGATCTGGCTCTGACCGCACGCGCTGCAGAGGGGGCCAAACTATGACCGCCCTGCTCTGCACTGCTCGTCGATACAGTGACCATACGCACGGTGATCCCGCGGATCACCTGTCGCTTACCTACGAGGACCGTTTTCTGCGTCGTAAAGTTCTGACCTGCGACAGCGGCGAACAAATCCTTATTGATTTGTCCCAGACCACATCACTGGACCATGGCGGCGCATTGGTTCTGGAAGACGGGCGCGAGGTTCTCATTCAGGCAGCGCCTGAAGCGCTGCTTGAGGTCACATCCGACGATCTCACCCGCATCGCGTGGCATATCGGCAACCGCCACACACCGTGTCAGGTCGAGCCGGATCGCCTTCTGATACAGGTCGATCACGTCATCCGCGACATGCTGTTGAAACTGGGGGCAACTGTGCGCGAAATCCGCGAGCCTTTCACCCCCGAAGGTGGCGCCTATGGCCACGGCAGGACCCATGGCCACGCCCACTGACGCCGATATCCTGACGCTGACGCAATGGTTGTCGCCCGCATACCCTGTGGGCGGCTTCGCCTATTCCCACGGTCTGGAATGGGCCATTGAAAGTGGCAGCGTTTCCTCGGCCGCCGAAACAGGGGAGTGGATAGCCGATGTGATCCAGCACGGCTCAGGGCGCGCCGATTGCATCTTTCTGGCCGCTGCCCACGCTGGGTCGGCGGATGCGACTGCTGAAATCAACAGGATGGCGCGCGCTTTTTGCCCCTCGTCCGAGCGTTTGATGGAAACGCGCCTTTTGGGGGAAGCGTTCAGCACTGTCACGGCAGAAGTATGGTCAGTTGACCTGCGATCCCTGACCTATCCCGTGGCTCTGGGCTATGCCGCAAAACTGAACGGCCTGCCTCTGCCGCTGACGGCACAGATGTATCTGCAAGCCTTCATGTCCAATCTGGTCGCATGCGCAATGCGTCTGGTGCCCTTGGGCCAAACCGAAGGCCAACGCCTGATCCGAGATCTGACCCCGTTATGTCAGCACGTGGCAACGGACGCTCTGGATGCGACACTGGACGATCTGACGTCCACAGCTTTCCTGTCGGACATTGCGTCGATGAAACATGAAACCCAATATTCAAGGATGTTCCGAACATGACCAACATGAACGGCCCTCTGCGCGTGGGCATTGGCGGCCCTGTCGGCGCTGGCAAAACCACGCTGACCGCAGCACTGTCTGAGGCACTGCGCGACCGTCTTTCGATCGGTGTAATTACCAACGATATCTACACCCGTGAAGACGCCGAGGCCCTGATGCGGATGCAGATTCTGCCCCAAGATAGGATCATCGGTGTCGAAACCGGTGGCTGCCCGCATACGGCGATCCGCGAGGACGCCTCGATCAACCTTGCGGCCGTGGCTGAAATGCAGGCCCGGCACCCCGATGTCGACGTTGTTCTGATCGAAAGCGGCGGCGACAACCTATCTGCCACCTTCAGTCCGGAATTGGCGGATGTGACGCTCTATGTGATTGACGTGGCTGCTGGCGAAGAAATCCCCAGAAAGGGTGGCCCCGCGATCACCAAATCCGACATCCTGATCATCAACAAAACCGACCTTGCGCCCCATGTCGGTGCATCGCTGGACGTCATGGACCGCGACGCGACGAGGATGCGCAACGGGCGGCCGTTTGTCTTTGCATCTCTGAAACATAGACAGAGCGTCGACAGGATTGTGGACCTGCTGGCGCAGATAGGTGGATTGAACCTGTCATCAAGCTCAGATGCCCAACAACCCGTGGTTCAGAATGCGTAACCTCTGATACTGCAAAACGCACGACAGGTGCGCGGTTTCAGAACCTATTGTTCTACCAGTCTTGCGGCGTCTGCCCCAAAAACGTCGGGCCGAAACGAATTCAGCCCGACGTTGGAGCATCAGCTGCCCTGATTGCGAAAGCTCTCTTCGAACTCTTGCGTTTGATTTTCTGCGCTGCCGCCGCTTGGACCTTCGCAGGCGGCCACAAAGAGTATGCTGGCAGTGATGAGGACGGCTCGGATCATTTTGGTGGCCTTTGCGTTGAGGACGTGGACATAAAAAGTGTGAGTGCTTTTGCCTAACACAGCGCGGTACGACAGCGGGTCAAACCTGTGTGACCGCTCTGTGAGCACACACGATCCGGCGGAGCCTGAAGTGCTTAAGCTTTGAGTACTAATCCCCAAAGATGTGTGTGCACTGCTCATCGGCTAAGAAAAAACAAAAGTGTTCTGGGAAACAGAGGCCAATATAAAAGTGAACAGGCTTTCGCCATCACGGCTTTGTTGACGCTTATTAGCAAAATCGTGATTGCTGCTGGAACAAAGACCCGGAACTCCCAATCTAGGTTGCATCATTATTCTTCGACTTAGAAGTCCGCTTGATCCTTGCGAATTTTGGTCGATCACAACAGACGAGCCAAGCCATGTCGCAATTATCAACGTCCCTCTTCAGCGTTTTGGAAATCCTGTCCTTGGTTTTTGTCTTTGCTGTCGGACTTGCGATTTTATGGGTTGTCGTCGCCTACTTTCGGGACAAGACACAAACGGAAAGTACACTGCGAAGGAACTATCCGGTTGTGGCCCGGTTCAGGTATTTCTTTGAACATATGGGGGAATTCTTCCGTCAGTATTTCTTTGCCCAGGACCGCGAGGAAATGCCATTCAACCGGGCGGAACGATCCTGGGTTTACCGGGCTGCGAAGAACGTGGATTCTACCGTCGCATTTGGCTCGACACGGGATCTACGCCCCACGGGTACCGTATATTTCGCCAACTGCCCCTTCCCGACACTGGAACAGGATGCGCAAGGACCATCGGATGTTACAGTTGGCCCCTTTGCACGCCACCCCTATACGACGGATTCAATGTTCAACATTTCCGGCATGAGCTATGGCGCGATCTCGATCCCAGCTGTGCGGGCGCTGTCCCAAGGGGCGAAGAAAGCGGGCATGTGGATCAATACCGGCGAGGGCGGTCTATCGCCTTATCATCTGGAAAGCGGTGCGGATGTCGTGTTCCAGATCGGCACGGGCAAGTTCGGGGTGCGCAAACCCGAGGGCGGGTTTGACGAGGACAAGTTGCGCACTGTCGCGGCCCATGATGCGGTGAAGATGTTTGAAATCAAGCTGAGCCAAGGCGCCAAACCCGGCAAAGGTGGCATCCTTCCCGGCGCCAAAGTGACCGAGGACATCGCCGAAATCCGAGGGCTGAAAGTTGGTGAAGTCGCCATCAGCCCCAACCGTCACCCCGAGATCGACAGCGTCGGCGATTTGCTCGATATGATCGCCCATGTGCGTGATATCACCGGCAAGCCGGTCGGCTTCAAAGCGGTGATCGGATCATATGGGTTCTTTGACGATCTGTGCGCAGAGATTTTGAAACGTGGGCCAGAAAGCGCGCCGGATTTTGTGACCATCGACAGCTCGGATGGCGGTACCGGTGCGGCCCCGATGAGCCTGATTGACAACATGGGGATGCCACTGCGCGAAAGCCTGCCTCTGACTGTAGATATGCTAAAGAAATACGGGCTTCGCGACAGGGTCAAGGTTTGCGCAAGCGGCAAGATGATCAACCCGTCCGAGGTGGCATGGGCCTTTTGCGCGGGTGCGGATTTTGTGAATTCAGCGCGTGGGTTCATGTTTGCACTGGGCTGCATTCAAGCGTTGCAGTGCAACAAGAATACCTGCCCGACCGGAATCACTGCGCATAATACCAAGCTGCAGTTCGGCCTTGATCCAACCAGTAAATCGGAACGTGTGGCAAGCTATGCCCGGAACATGAAGAAAGAGGTTGGCATAATCGCCCACAGCTGCGGTGTGGCCGAACCGCGCCAGCTGAAGCGTCACCACGCGCGTATCGTGTTGGACAATGGCCGATCCATTTCGATGCACGAGCTGTATCCCGAACCTGCGCAATTGCAAGCAGCGGAATAACATCGCACCATTCATCTCAGTTCAATTGTGACCTTTGCCACCGCCGGATTCGTGCGCGGATCCGGTGCGCTATCAGGAGACATCATGTCCGATCATTCGCAAAACGCACCGTCTGTCACAAAAGCCTCTGATCTGCTCGTCGCAGCGCTTGAGGCCGAAGGGGTCGAGTATATCTTTGCCGTACCGGGTGAGGAAAACCTGGATGTGCTGGAATCCTTGCGGACCTCAAGGATCGAGCTGGTCCTGACCCGCCATGAACAGGGCGCGGCATTTATGGCGGCGACCTACGGGCGCTTGACCGGCAAGGCGGGAGTTTGCATGGCAACACTGGGGCCAGGGGCCACCAACTTTGCGACTCCTGCCGCTTATGCGCATCTGGGCGGCATGCCTCTGATCATGATCACAGGCCAAAAGCCCATCAAGAAGTCGAAACAGGGCCAATTTCAGATCATTGATGTGGTCGGCCTGTTCGACCCGATCTGCAAGATGTCCAAGCAGATCGTTCACGGCAACACCATCCCGTCCCTGATCCGCGAGGCGTTCCGCGTCGCACAAGAGGAACGCCCTGGCGCGGTCCTGCTTGAATTGCCGGAAGATATCGCTGCTGAAGACACAACGGAACATGTGCTCGAGCCGCATCCGCGCCACTACGCTGTCGCGGGCGACACGGTCCTGAACGAAGCCGCTGAAATGATCCGGTCGGCGAAAATGCCTCTGTTGTTGCTGGGCGCCGGAGCCAACCGCAAGCACGCTCGCAGCGCGCTAAGCAAATTTGTCGAAGACACGCAGATCCCCTTCTTCAACACGCAGATGGGCAAGGGCGTGGTGGATGAACGATCCGACCTGTTTCTTGGGACGGCTGCGCTGTCGGATGGCGATTACCTGCATTGCGCCATCGAACGGGCCGATCTGATCATCAATGTGGGCCATGACGTAGTCGAAAAACCGCCCTTCTTCATGGAGGAAGGCGGCACCAAGGTGATCCATGTGAATTACAAGGCCGCGCAGGTCGATCAGGTCTATTTCCCGCAGGTCGAAGTCGTCGGTGATTTGGCACAATCCATCGCGCGGCTGGGTGATAAACTGGGCGGCCCGCTAGATTTCGACCGAAGCTATTTCCAGCGCGTCAAGCAAGAGACCGACCAGCACACATCTGAAGGTGCCGATGACCCACGTTTCCCCGTAATCCCACAGCGTTTTGTAGCCGATACCCGCAAAGTGATGGACGATTGCGATATCATTGCGCTGGACAACGGCATCTATAAAATCTGGTACGCGCGAAACTATCTTGCCTATCAGCCCAATACCGTCCTGCTGGATAATGCTCTGGCCACCATGGGGGCCGGGTTGCCTTCGGCCATGATGGCGGCCAAGCTTTACCCCGACCGCAGAGTCATGGCGATCTGTGGCGACGGCGGGTTCATGATGAATAGTCAAGAAATCGAGACCGCGGTTCGACTTGGCCTCAATCTGGTTGTGACCGTTTTGAATGACAGCTCATACGGGATGATCCGGTGGAAGCAGTCACATGCGGGGTTCGACGACTGGGGGCTGGAATTCAACAACCCCGATTTCGTGCAATACGCGAACAGTTACGGCGCGACCGGCCATCGAATCGCACGTACCGAGGATCTGGTCCCAACCTTCGAAAAGGCGTTCCAGGCGGGCGGCGTTCACCTGATTGACCTGCCGGTGGACTACAGCGAAAACCAGCGTGTGCTGATTGATGAACTGGCTGCAAAGGTGTGCCTGATATGAGCGACACTCTGGACGTTCTCAACCCTTTTGATCTTGAGAAGATCGGTAGTGTTGCGATCAACACGTGGGATGATGTGGATTCCATGTTGGACGTGGCCCATGGTTTGCACCGGTCGCGCGACGCGTGGTTGCCAGCCTTTCAGCGGATCGAGATCCTGAAAAACACAGCCCGTATCATGTCCGAAAGGGCCGACGAACTGGCGATGCTGATCGCCAGTGAAGGTGGCAAGCCTTTGGTCGACGCGCGCATTGAAGTGACCCGCGCAATCGACGGGGTCGAGCTGTGCGTCCACGAGATTGGCCATATGGCTGGCAAAGAAATCCCGATGGACCTGACAGCGGCGGGCTCGGGTCGGGTCGCCTTTACACAGCGCGAACCGATAGGCGTGGTTGTCGCGGCCAGCGCGTTCAACCATCCGCTCAACCTGATCGTTCACCAAGTCGCCCCCGCAGTGGCTACAGGTTGCCCGGTGATCGTCAAACCCGCTTTGGATACGCCACTGTCCTGCAAGGCATTTGTCGAAATTCTGCATGAGGCCGGTTTAGCTGAGAATTGGTGCCACCTCGCGATTTGCCACAACGACGTGGCCGAGCAGATGATCACCGATACGCGCGTTGGGTTCTTTTCTTTCATCGGCTCGGCCAAGGTGGGTTGGATGCTGAGGTCCAAGCTGGCCCCCGGAGTGCGATGTGCGCTGGAACATGGCGGGGCCGCACCCGTGATCGTGGATGAAAGCGCCGATATTGAGGGAATGATCCCACTCGTGACCAAAGGCGGGTTCTATCATTCCGGGCAGGTCTGCGTCTCGGTCCAGCGCGTTTTCGCGCCCACGGGCATCGCAAAGGACATTGCACAAAAGCTGGCCAAGGCGGCGTCCGCACTTAAGGTTGGCGATGCGCGTCAGGAAGATACCGAATGCGGTCCCCTGATCCGCCCAGGTGAAGTTGATCGCGTTGCCGAATGGGTGGACGAGGCCGTTGAGGGTGGCGCAACCTTGCTGACTGGCGGACGAAAGCTGGGCCCGACTACATATGCGCCCACCGTCCTGCTGAACCCACCCGCCGACGCTCGGGTTTCAACATCCGAAGTCTTTGGACCCGTGGTCTGCGTCTATAGCTACGACAGGGTCGAGGATGCGTTCTCCGCCGCCAACAGCCTGCCTTTCGCGTTTCAGGCGGCTGTCTTCACCAAAGCTCTGGACTCGGCCATGCAAGCCATCAGACATCTGGATGCAACCGCCGTTATGGTGAACGATCACTCGGCATTCCGGGTCGATTGGATGCCCTTCGCGGGACGGAGGCAATCGGGATACAACACAGGCGGCATCGGCTATACGATGCATGACATGACTCAGGACAAGATGGCTGTAATCAAGCTTTGAGGACATTGACTAGCGTGAGCAGCTGCCCGTTGTTTTGCCTGATGCGTCAGGAAAGATCAGGCCGCAACTTTTCTGTCTGATGCAGCCGAAAGTGCCTTTTGTGTCGATGATACCTGTTTCTGCTAACCTTGGGGTCGACCAAGTTTTCGCATACAGGCCCAGTTTTCTTTGCTCTTGCCGCAACGATGCCGTTGCAACCGATTGCAACCACGGTGCAATTTTGCGTAGTATTTCCTTATGACCGCACCAATTTCTTCCCTAAAACCGATTAGGCCCACATCATGAGTGTCACACTGAAAGATGTCGCGGCGCTGGCCGGAGTTTCGCGGTCTGCTGTGTCGCGCACCTTTACCGAAGGCGCCTCGGTTTCAGCCAAAACCCGCAGCAAAGTCGAAAAGGCCGCTGCCGAACTAGGCTACAGCCCAAATGCTTTGGCGTCGTCACTGACAACGGGGCGAACCAAACTGATCGGCCTGATCTCGAACAACTTTCACAACCCGATATTCCTTGAGGTGTTTGATCTGTTCACCCGCACCCTTCAGGAACGCGGCCTGCGGCCCCTGATCGTCAACCTGACGGACGAAGTTCAGCCCGCAAACTCTGTCAGGATGTTGCGGCAATACTCGGTCGATGCGGCCATCGTGGCTTCTTCGACGTTGCCGCCAAGTTTTGCCAAGGCGTTCCACGATGCAGGCGTTCCCGTGGTGCATACATTCGGGCGTTCTGCCACGTCGCCCGAGGTTCACGTGGTGGGGATCGACAACGTGGAATGCGGGCGCATGGCTGCACGAGAGTTGCTTGCAAGAGGGTACAGACGCATCGGTTATCTGGGCGGTCCCAAAGATGCGACCTCTGCCATGGACCGCTATCGCGGCTTCATGGAAGAGGTCGAAAAACACCCCGGCCTGAACGTTTCGCATTCCTTCGCGGGGGCCTATTCGTTCGAGGCAGGTCGCGCCGAAATGCTGCGTCTGTTGGCGGATACCCCTGCCGAAGGGTATTTTTGTGGCGACGATATTTTGTCAATCGGCGCATTGTCAGCCTTGAGCGATCACGGGATAAAGCCGGGTCATGATATCGGAATCATCGGCCTGAACGACATGGAGATGTCGCGTTGGGAAAGCGTTGACCTCACGACAATCCACCAGCCGATCAAGCAGATCATCACGGCGTCGGTCGATCTTGTGGAAGAGATGTTGAAAGACCCCGACCGCTACCCCGAGGCCCGCATCTTTCCCTGTCGGGTGATTGAGCGGGGCACATTGCGCCCCTACCCCTAATCAGCGAAACATCGGTGGGCGCGCGTCGGTCCAGGCACCATCTTTTTTGGATGACGCCACCGCTGCGTGAACGGCTGCGATGGATCGGACGCCGTCGGCAGGGGTCGGCAGACCATCTCGAACCTCTCCCTGAATGGCATCGGCCAGATCGCAATAGATATTCGCCACGGCCAGAGGGAAGCCTTCGGGGTGGGCAATCGCCACGCGTGACAGGCGCTGCGCGTCGTCGTGCAAACCCCCTTCCCCTTTTTCGATGATCTGAGTGCGCCCTCCCACCGGGGTATAGACAAGCTGGTTGGGCTGCTCGGATGCCCAGCGCAAACCACCGGTTTCGCCAAAGACCTGAATGTCGAATCCGTGCTGCCGACCAATCGCCACCGAGGATGTCCATAACCGCCCCACTGCGCCACCTTCGGTACGGAAGTTGATCATGGCGTCATCCTCAAGCTCGCGACTGGGGATGGTCGAGGCCATATCCGCCGACAGGGTCTTGACCTCGTCATCGCTGATGAAGCTCGCCATATGCAGCGCATGGATACCGCAATCGGCGAATTGACCAGAGACGCCCGCCATTGCTGGGTCATAGCGCCAACGCACGCGGGGATTGTCGGCGTCAGTTGCATCGCCGTGGTGGCCGTGGCTGAAATTCGTCACCACCAGACGCACCTTGCCGATATCGCCCGCCCGCACCATCGCACGGGCCTGCCGCACCATCGGATAGGCGGAATAGCAATAGTTCACCGCGCAGATCTTGCCCGATGCTTCGGCCACACGCACGATCTCTTCGCCCTCTTCCACGGTCATGGTCATCGGCTTCTCGCATAGCACGTGGAAACCGGCCTCGAGAAAGGCTTTGGCGATCTCGAAATGGGTCGCGTTCGGGGTGGCAATCGTCACTAGATCAATGCGGTCGGGGCGGTCTTTTTCACCAGCCAACATTTCTTGCCAGTCGCCATAGGCACGGTCCTGCGCCACGCCCAGACGCTGCGCATATTCTCGCCCGACTTCTGGGCGATGGTCCAACGCGCCCGCGGTGAATTCAAACATCCCATCGGCCAGCGCGCCCAACCGGTGCGCGGGCCCGATCTGACTGCCCTCACCCCCACCAATCATGCCCCATTTCAGCTTTGCCATGATCTTAGTCTCTCTGTTATCTTGTCGTTTGTTCGATCAGAAATCACTGACGTCCTGCCATTGCCGCTGGTCCGAGGACGCAAGCACCGCCGCCAGAACGCGGTTCACCTCATGCCCGTCGCGGAAGGTCGGCCAGATGTTTTGGCCTGTATGGATGGCCTGCAGGAAATCCTTCACTTCGATGATGATTTGGTCCTGATACCCGGTGCCATGGCCCGGTCCCTGACAGAAGGGCTCGTAGTCCGGGTGCGCCGGACCGGTCAGGATCTTGGTGAAGCCCCGCGACGCCTCAGGCCCTTCTCGGCGGTACAGCCACAGGGCATTCTGATCCTCCTGATCAAAGCGGATCGCGCCTTTGGTGCCAGAGATCTCATAGGCGTACCCCATCTTCCGTCCCGTCGCGACGCGGCTGAAATAGAGGTTCCCCATGACGCCATTTTCGAACCGGCACATCATCTGGGCGTGGTCGTCATTCGTGACCTCTCCGCCCGGTCGATGGCGGTGGACGGTCTCCACATCTGCCATCACCTGTGCGATAGGTCCGATCAAAGCAAGCGCGCCATTCACCATATGTGGCGCCAGATCACCAATCGTCCCATTAGCCCGACCCGTTGTGCGCCATGACACCGGAGCATCCGGATCAGCGTAGAAATCCTCGGTATGTTCCCCCCGAAACCAGGTGACGTCGCCAATCTCGCCGCTGGCAATCAACTGTCTTGCATATTGACTGGCGGGGGTCCGGATATAGTTGAACCCAACCATATTGATTGCACCGGCCGCTTCAGCGGCCGCCACCATCGCGCGGCTGTCCCCCAGTGACGCGCCCAGAGGCTTTTCGCATAACACCGGCTTGCCCAGCGCAATGGCAGCCTCGGCTATTTGGCGATGCGTAGACTGTGGAGAGGCGATCACGATTGCCTCGACCTTTGGGTCGGCGACCAGGGCGCGCCAGTCGCTGGTCGCCCGCGCGAACCCATAGGCTGCGCGATACCGCTCTGCGCTCTGCGACGTCGACGCGCAGATCACCTCAAGTCGGGGTCGCAATGCTGTGTTGAACACCGCCCCCACCGCGGCCATTGCGACCGAATGAGCCTTGCCCATATAGCCGCCGCCGACGATTCCAATTCCGATTTCTGGCACTTGCAACCGCTCCGAACAATGTATTTGCAACCGGTTGCAAAATGAGTATCGTGTGAATCGATTCAACGCAAGGACCAACCATCCCTGCCCGCCCTATTTCGCCGGAGGACACGACGTGAGCACCCTGATGGATGGGATCAAAGGAAACCGATTTGCTGTTTTCGGGCGCGCGGGCATTGACCTGTTTGCAGATCCTGTCGGTGTCAAAAGCGAAGATGCCGGCGCCTTTGGAGCCGACTTGGGTGGATCTTCAGCCAATATCTGCGCCGGGCTGGTAAAACTTGGCAGTCAGGCATCTTTGGTCACGTCGATTTCGGATGACGCGGTAGGGCGGTTCTGCATGAACAGGCTGGTCCATTACGGAGTGGACACATCTTACGTCCGCGTTCTGGGGGGTGAATATCGCACCTCTCTGGCGCTGTATGAAAGCCGGACCGAGGATTTCCAGAACGTCATTTACCGGAACGGAGCGGTCGACTTTCAGGTCACCGAAGAAGACGTCGACCGAGTAAACTACACTTCATTCACAGCCGTACTGTCCGCCGGAACTGTCTTTGCGGCTGAACCCTCGCGCAGCGCCACATTCCGCGCCCTTCAAAACGCCCGCTCGGCCGGATTGCCGGTGATTTTCGACATCGACTACCGTCCTTACAGCTGGCCGTCTGCGGAAGTGGCGGCAGATGTTTTGTCGCGCGCGGGCGCGGCCAGCGATCTGATTGTCGGAAACGATGAAGAATTCGGCTTCATGGCTGGCGGTATAGAAAAGGGCTTTGCCAAAGCGCAAGAACTAGCTGGGAAACCGGGGCGCGTCGTAATCTACAAAATGGGTGAAAAAGGCGCAGTAACACTGGCCAACGGACAAGAAATCGAAACCGGCATCTACCCTGTCGACGCGATCAAGCCTGTGGGCGCTGGCGACAGCTTTATGGCAGGTCTGCTGGCCTCGATCGCGGCGGGGTATCCGCTGAAAGACGCGGTGATGCGCGGGTCGGCCTGTGCGTCCATTGTCGTGTCTAAACCCGGATGCTCTCCAGCCATGCCAACGACGTCTGAGCTGGATGCGTTTCTGGCGTCCCATCCCGGTCCAACGACCTAGGAGGTCTCATGCATATTGCCCCATTCGACAACCAGAACAAACCCATTGTGGATACTGATGACCCGACAGTGCCGTTGAACTATTTCAACATCGTCAAATTGAAAAAGGGCGAGGCGTTCGAATATCAGGTACCCGGATATGAAACCTGCATTGTTCCGGCAACCGGCAGCGTCAATGTCGACGTGGAAGGCGTCCCCTTCCCCGCTTTGGGAAACCGGGGCGAAGACGTCTGGGATGGCGAACCCGAAGGGGCCTATGTTCCCGTGGGTGCCAAAGCGCAAATGGTCTGCGTATCTGAATCCGCCGAGGTCTTTGTAGCTGGTGCGAAATACGACAAGGTGCTGGATCCATTCGACGTGCGTGAACATGACCTTGTGCAATATGGCAGCGATGACACCAAGACCCATCGCAAGATCAAACATATTCTAGGTCAAAAGCAGCACGACAAAGTGGGACGGCTGCTGGTGAGTGAGTTGTTCACCGTCGGTCAAGGTGGCTGGTCAGGGTTCCCCAGCCACAAGCACGACACCAACCGCCTACCCGATGAGACGCGGCATGATGAGACCTATAATTTCCGCTTCAAACCCAACTGGGGCTCGGGTCTGCAGATGTTACAGCGCGAAGATAACGCCCCTGGCGATGCTTATCACATCGTCGATGGCTCGACTGTTTGTATAGACACCGGGTATCACCCCTGCTGCGTCTTGCCAGGGTACGAGATGTATTACTTCACCATCCTCGGTGGCCTGACCCAACGGTCTCTGGTGCAGTACTTCCAACCCACCCATGCCTATCAGATCGAAACGATTCCGGGCATCAAAGACATGATCGCCAAGTTCAAATGACCCTTGTTACGCTGAAAGATGTGCTGCAACCGGCCTACGCGCAGGGCTATGCTGTTGGCGGGCTGGTAGCGCTGGGCTGGGAGGACATGCGCGCCTATGTGGCCGCAGCCGAAGCCGAAAATGCGCCCGTCATCCTGCAAGCCGGACCAAGCTGTCGCGAGCATACGCCCTTACCCATTCTGGGAAAAATGTTCCGGCACCTGGCTGAAAACGCCTCGGTCCCTGTCGTGGCGCATCTGGATCACGGCTATACGTATGAGGAGTGCAAGATCGCGCTGGACAGCGGCTTTACCTCGTTGATGTTCGACGGGTCGCGCAAGCCTCTGCAGCAGAATATTGACGAGACCGCCGCCATCGCCGAAATGGCCCATAAGGCAGGAATTTCCTGCGAGGGTGAGATCGGGTTTGTCGGCTATTCCGGCGGGGAAGGATCGAACGGCACAGAACCCGCCGAGGCGGCGCAATTCGCCCGGCAAAGCGGTGTCGATGCGATGGCGATCTCGGTCGGCAATGTACATTTGCAACAAGACAAAGAAGGCGGATTGGACGAGGCCCGCATTGCCGAGATCGACGCATTGACCGAGGTCCCCTTGGTGATCCATGGCGGCTCGGGCGTGCCGGTGGAACAGCGCGCGCGGCTGTCGCGCGACACGTCGATCTGCAAGTTCAACATCGGCACCGAACTGCGGATGGCCTTTGGGAATGCCCTACGCGCAGCGGTCAACAGCGACCCAAACCGATTTGATCGCGTGACTATCCTGAAAGAAACGCAAAACCCGGTCGAGGCCGCCGCCCGCGCCGTGATCCGCGCTTTTGGGGCACCACCGCAGAAGTAAGACACACTCGGTCAACGGGTCGCGGCCCCCACAAGCCTGATGCCGCGAAAGAGCAGGGTCAGATCGAGCCACCCTCGACCATGAAATTCCCCGCGCTGCACATGGCGGCGTCGTCTGAGGCCAGAAAAACCGCCATCCGCGCCACATAGACCGGGTCAATCGGGTCCGGCAAACACTGGCGGTCGACCTGTTTGGCCAGCGCCTCGGGCGTGACCCACAGGTCCTTTTGGCGCTCGGTCATGATCCAGCCGGGAACGACGGTATTGACGCGTATGCGGTGATCGCCCAATTCGCGCGCCATTGTGCGGGTCAGGCCATGCACGGCGGATTTCGCCGTGGCATAGGCCGGGAACCCTGCGCCACATTCCCACCAGGAATTCGAACCCAGATTGATGATCGAGCCGCCGCCCGCCGCAATCATACCGGGCGCAACAGCCTGAATGGCAAAGAACATGTGGCGGATATTCGTCGCCATACGTTCATCCCAATAGTCCGGTGTGACTTCGCGCCAGTCGTGGCGATCATCATGGGCCGCATTGTTGACCAGAACATGCGCCGGGCCCAGTTCCTCGGACAGTTGCTCCGGTGCGTCGCGCAGCGCGTCGATGTCGCGCAGATCGCACTGCGCGAATGCGTGCTCGCCTTCCAGCTCGGCCAGCAGTGCGTGCCCGGCATCAGCGTTGATATCCAGAAACCCGACTTTCGCGCCTTGCTGGGCAAACGCTCGGACGGTCCGCGCTCCGATACCACCGGCGCCGCCGGTAATTACGAGGTTTTGCCTTTCAAACTGGGGTAATTCGCAAAATCTTGGGTCAACTGTCTCGCTCCATGATCCACTCGACCTCGGGGGCCGGGACAAACCGCCATTTGCGCAAGGGGCCTGCCATGACGTTCAGATAGTACATCTCAAACCCATAGGGCGCGCCGCAAGGGTGATGGCCCCGCGGCACGGTCACAACATCGCCATCGGATACGGCCATCGTCTCGTCCAACTGACCGTCATCGGTATAGACGCGCTGAATGCCAAACCCGTTGGCGGGGTTCAGGCGGTGATAATAGGTCTCTTCCAAATAGGTGATCCGGGGATAATCATCCTCGTCATGGCGATGGCTTGGGAAAGAGGACCAGTTGCCGTTGGGCGTAAAGACCTCGGTCACAAGCAGGCTGTCGGCGTAGTCTTCGCCCTCCATCGCGATGTTGTTGATGTAGCGCGTGTTAGTACCCTTGCCCCGTTCGGTCAAAGTAATGCCGTCCGGCCCGATACGTCGCGCTTGATGTCCGCCTTTGCCAGGGGCCGTGCATACCGCGATGATGCAATCAGTTTCCGCAACCGCCTGCCAGTCGGTCCCGTTGGGCAGGTACAGGCAATGCGGAGGGGTCTTTTCGAACACGTCCATCCGGTCGCCCAGCACGCCCCAGTCCTGTCCGGCTCCGGTGATCTGCGCCTTGCCTTCTACCATGACCAAAATAACCTCGCGGTCGCCAGTCACCTCGCCAGCGGTGTCGCCCGCGCGCAGATGGTACAGGCCAAACCCGACATAGCGCCAACCGGCACTGGCCGGGGTGATATCGTGCACCTTACCGCGCGTGCCGAAGGGTTTTTTCAAAAGGTCTGCCATCTCGTGTTCTCCGTGTTGGGTGGGCATGTTCGCCCGCCCGATATTGCCTTATGCCGCCTGTCGGGTTTCCAGCGCTGCAAGCGTCTGTGCCAGCTGTTCTTCTGTCCACCCTTCGGATACCGCGCTGCGCAGGATATCGGCTTGACTGGCGGGGGCGTTCCCGCCAACCGGTGGGTCTGTATCCAGATTTGTCGGAAACGGATAACCCTCGGCAGTGGCCGCAATAGCCGCATCCAACTCCGGCCCCGACAAATCACCACGCTGCTTCAACCTCACCAGCACCGGGAACGCCTTAAGCGACATGGCGCGCCGGTCTATGGCCTCCATCGCGCGCCCAAAGGCTGAAGAGACCTGAAGCAGGTTTGCCATTCTGTCGATATCCGCGCTGCGGTTCTCGCCCGCCGCGTGAAACAGCGCCGGGTTGAAGAAAACGGCATCGCCTTTATCCAGCGGCAGCTGGATATAGTTGGCTTCGAAATGGTCGCGATGGGCCGCATCGTGAAACGCCAGATAGCCCGGCGCATAAAGCTGCGAAAACGGCAACAGCTTGGTCGGGCCACTTTCGACCGGCATATCGCAATGAGCCACCGCGCCCTGCAAAGTCAGAGTCGCTGTCACCAAATGCGCATGGGCCGGATACCGCGCGGCACCATCCGCGCTTTGAAACCCCAGATGATAGTCCCGATGCGCTTGCTGTGCCTGACCACCGGGGCGGACCTGATTGACCTGTGAAGTCATCTGATAGTTCGGACCCAGCCACGCCTCGCACGCGGCGGCAATCGAGGTGTTGCCGAAGTACAGCGCAAAGCCTTCGGGATCCTTCATGCATTGCTTTTGCAGCGCATTCCACACCCGGTCGTTGGCACCCGAGGCTGCAAAGTGATCGCCCTCGCCTGCCCCACCTTCGCGCTCTTCGTCGATGATCTGTTGAAACACCTCCGTCGCCCGGTCGATCACGGTGGTATCCGCATAAGCGCCTTTCAGCGCGATCACTCCGGCCGAGCTGTTCAACACCTGCCCCCATTCCGCAAGCAGAGCTTGACGCTGTGCGCCATCCTCTAGCGCAGGCCGCAGGGCATTCATGTCATAAACGGGTACGTTCTTTTCAATGTCCGCCGCATGGGGCACCGCTGACGCCTGTAGGGCCTGAGAGGTCAACACCTTGAATTCATCCAGATCACAGGATTCCCGGTCAAAATATCCGACATATCCAAGTTCTTGGCTTACCATGATTTTCTCCTTTCTCATGGCTTCGGTGTTGCCCATCGGGCGGTGAGTTATGCAGTGATCGTCAGCCCAGCCCCCCCACAGACTTCGACAATGTGCTCGTAACCCTTCTTCGAATATTCGTAAGGTGGCGCTTTGGCTGGATCCTGTTCGGCCTCAACCACGATCCAGCCGCTGTAATCCATCGTCTTCAGCGCGTTTGCGACGGCTTGGAAGTCGATGCAGCCATCTCCCGGCACGGTGAAGGCCCCAGCAATGACGGCATCCAGAAAGCTGCGATTGTTCTCGCGCGTATCCTGCACGACTTGCGGGCGGATATCCTTGAAATGCACATGATGCACCCGGTTGCCCCAGCGGTTCAGGGTGGCCAGCACATCGCCGCCGCCAAACAGCAAATGGCCGGTGTCAAAGCACAGCTTGACCTCGGGGCCCGACCCTTCCATAAGCCAGTTCACGTCATCTTCGCTTTCGATGATCGTACCCATGTGATGGTGATAGGCCATGGGCATACCCTGATCCGCCATCCACTTGGCCAATTCGGTGATCTTGGCGGCGTAGGCCAGAACTTCATCCTTCGACAGTTTCGGGCGGTCGTTCACTGGGGTTCCGATCTGACCTTGAACGGTGTTCGAGCATTCGGCGTATACGATACAGGGGCTGTTCAGCGCCACGAATTGTTCGACCTGTTCGCGTACGGCCTCACGTTCGGTGCCAAAGTCATTCACCAGCGACGCGCCCGAGCACCAACCACCGCAAAGCGCGATGTCATTCGCCTCAAGATAGGCGCGCAAACCTTCAGTATCGCCGGGCATCCGCTGGCCGCGTTCGACGCCGGTATAGCCGATCGCACGCGACTCTTTCAGCGCCTGTTCCATGGTGTAGGCAGCGGTCAGATCCGGCAGATCATCATTCTGCCACGCGATCGGAGAGATTCCGATTTTCACGCTCATTTGGTATTTCTTTCCTTGATCGCCAGCTCGTAAGCCGCGCGTTTTTCGTTCACTTCAGGGCGGATGCTGACCTCGGGCACCGCCACTTCCCACCACGTGCCACCATATTCGGTCGAGGGGTAGGGATCGGTGTCGATAACAACCACATACGGCCCCTTGATATCGGCGCGTTTGGCAAGCGCGTCCTCGAGCTCGGCAATCGAGCCCACCTTGACCGAGGTCGCCCCCATCGCCGCCGCATGGGCGGCAAAGTCGATATTGGACGGGTTCTCATGCACCGCATGGTCCAACAGGTTGTTAAACTCGGCCCCACCGGTGCCCATCTGCAGGCGGTTTATGCAACCAAAGCCCCGGTTATCGGTGATCACCACGGTAAACGAGACACCCATCATCGCGGCTGAGGCCATCTCGGAATTGGCCATCATATAGGTGCCGTCGCCGGTAAAGCAGATCACGTCGCGCTCGGGCTCGGCCATCTTGATGCCCATGGCACCCGCGATCTCGTACCCCATGCAGCTGAAGCCGTATTCCATGTGATATGCGCCAGGGCGCGGGGCTTTCCACAGTTTGTGCAGTTCACCCGGCATGGTCCCGGCCGCGCACATCACCACCGTATCGTTATGCGAGGCGCGCTGGACTGCGCCCACCACCTGCATATCCGTCGGCAGAGCGTTCCCGTCGCCGGGCGCGTCCGTCAGCTTATCGACCTTGCCGTACCAATCGGCCTTGAGCCTGTCCGAGACCGGATCGGCGCGATAGCCTTGCAGAGCCGCGCTCAGCTCGGTCAATCCGACGCGCGCGTCCGATTGCAACGGCATCGCGCTGTGTTTTTCAGCGTCATAAGCATTGGTGTTCAGGCACACCATCTCGCGATCCGGGTTCGAGAACAGGCCCCATGACCCGGTGGTGAAATCCTGCAACCGCGTCCCTGCTGCCAAAACCAGATCAGCTTCGGCGCAGACATCATTGGCCGGTTCACCCCCGGTCACGCCAACGGGGCCCAGGTTCAACGGATGGTCCCAGGCCAACGCGGACTTGCCCGCCTGCGTTTCGGTGACGGGGATGTTGTGCATTTCCGCAAAGCTTTGCAACGCTTCCGTCGCATCCGAATAGTGCACCCCGCCCCCCGCGATGATCACCGGCCGTTTGGCCGCCTTTAGCGCCGCCACTGCGCGGGCCAGCTCACCTTCATCCGGGCGGATGCGGCGCTGATACCAGACGCGGGGCTCAAAGAAGCTTTCGGGATAGTCATAAGCTTCGGCCTGCACGTCCTGACAGAAGGACAACGTGACCGGCCCGCAATCCGCGGGGTCCGTCATGGTGCGGAACGCCCGCGGCAGAGCGGTCAGCAGGTGTTCAGGCCGAGTGATCCGGTCGAAGTAACGGCTGACCGGGCGGAAGCAGTCATTGGCACTGACCGTACCGTCGCTGAAATTCTCGGGCTGTTGCAGAACCGGATCAGGCCCGCGTGTCGCAAACACATCACCCGGCAACAGCAAGACCGGCAGCCGGTTCACATAGGCCAGCGCCGCCGCCGTCACCATATTCGTGGCTCCCGGCCCGATCGAGGACGTCACCGCCATCGTCTGCGTCCGCCGCTTTTGCTTGGCATAGGCAATTGCGCAATGGGCCATGGTCTGCTCGTTATGGCCACGATAGGTGGGCAGGCTGTCTTTCACTGCATGCAGCGCCTCGCCCAGCCCAGCCACATTCCCATGGCCAAAGATGGCCCAGACGCCTGCGATAAACGGCTCCCCAGCCTCGTTCAATTGCGCGCCCAGATAGCGCACCAAAGCTTGCGCTGTGGTCAGTCGGACTGTTTTGCCCATTGTGATCCCTTTCAACACAAGGCCAATTTGGCCATTCCAGAATTTTCGTTAAATGTTGGACGCTTGAGCCCAGGGTTGGGGGAACGGCGTTAAACAGTTCCGCCCAGTGAGCCTTCCAGCTGAGCCAGTTCCTGACCACCTGCCATCAGGTCCTGTAACTCTTCTGGCGTGATCTCACCACGTTTTGCAGTGCCCAGAGTCTGACCCCGATTGAGAACGGTAAAGCGGTCCCCCACGGCCAGAGCATGACGCACGTTGTGGCTGATGAAGACAACGCCCACACCTTGACTGCGCACCTTGTCGATGGTCGCCAGAACATTCGAGGTCTGACGCACGCCAAGGGCCGAGGTCGGTTCGTCCAGGATCAGAATCTTCGCGCCGAAATGCACAGCCCGCGCAATTGCCACCGTCTGACGCTCACCCCCAGACAATGTGCCAACGGCCTGATCCGGACCACGCAGGTTGATGCCCATTTTGCGCATCTCTTCCATGGTGATCTCATCGGCCAGCTTCTTATCGAAGAAGTTGATCCCGGCCACTTTGCGCGTCGGCTCGTTGCCCATGAAGAAATTGCGGCTGACGCTCATCAGCGGAATCATGGCCAGATGCTGGTGCACCGTTGCGATCCCAGCGGAGATCGCATCGCGCGGGTCTTCGAAGTGCATAGGCTTGTCTTCGAAGAATATCTCGCCTGCGGTTGGCTTGTGCACACCGGACATGGTCTTGATGAAGGTCGACTTGCCCGCACCGTTGTCGCCCAGAAGGCAATGACACTCCCCTGGTTTTAGGTCAAAGCTGACACCAGCCAGCGCAATGACCGAGCCGAAGTGTTTCTGGATGTCGACCATCCGAATGATCGGCTTTTGATCCTGCGCGTCGCCATGATGGAACTTGGTATCTTCGGTCATCTCAGCGTTCTCCTGTGATGATGCGACGGATATAGGTGTTCAGGATCACCGCGCCCAGCAGGATCACGCCCAAGAACACCCGGAACAGAGAGCTTTCCACGCCGGCAAAGAACAGTCCCTGTTGAACCACTCCAAAGATCAGCGCGCCGAGCGCCGCGCCAAGGACCGAGCCATAGCCGCCGGTTAGCAATGCGCCACCGATAACCACAGCAATGATCGCTTCGAACTCTTTCAGCAGACCACGATCCGCACCGGCTGATCCGAACTCCATCACCTGACAGGTGGCGAAAACCGTGGCGCAGAAGGCCGTGAACATAAACATCAGGATTTTGACTTTGTTGACTGGAACACCCGAGTTCCGGGCTGCCTCGGCATCGCCACCAGCTGCGAAAATCCAGTTGCCGAATTTGGTCTTGGTCAAAAGCACATGGCCAAAGATGATGATTACGATAGCCCAGATGATCAGCATTGGAATGCCGTCCACCACCGGCTGACCCTGACGCGTACCCCGTTCGAAAACCTCGATAATACCGTTGTCACCCAGCCAAACGAACAGGCCCTGCCCGACCTTACCGCCAAAGATAGATGCCAGCCAATCGCCTTCGGCTGCGTCCTTGATCCCGCCGATGATGGTTTTACGTTCAATCGTCTGTGGCAGGTAAATCGTGAATCCGCGCAGAATGAACAAAAACGCCAGCGTAACAATAAAACTGGGCAGGCCTGTTCGGACAACGATGTAGCCGTTTAGCGCTCCGATGGCGACGCATAGGACAAACGTGATTATGATAGCCATCCAGACCGGCCAGCTCATCGTGACCGAGAAAATAGCAATCATCATGCCCGCAAACCCGATCATCGACCCAACGGACAGGTCAAATTCACCGGCGATCATCAGCAGGCAGGCCCCAACAGCGATGATCATGAACTGAGCCGAAACGACCGACCAGTTCATGACCCCCTGAGCGGTGAACATGCCGCTGTCAAAGGCGAACAGCAGGAAAAAGGTGAATACGGCGACAGTGCCGACCATCCCACCCAATTCGGGGCGGATCAGAGCGCGGCGCAGTGGTGAGATCTCTTTGATCCGTTCGTCGCCGCCTGCCGTGGATTGAACTGACTCAGACATCGTGGTCCTCCCTCGCGCGGGGTTCTGAGTTTTGGGGGGTACAGCGGGCACGCCCAATTGGTGCCCGCTGTGATTGAGAAGATCAGCGGTATTCGCCCGCGAACTCTTCGATCTTGGTCAGACCGTCTGCGGTTACGAAACCGGGGCCCGAGTTGATGTTGTTGCCCGGCAGAACGCCATAACGGTGGTAGTTGGTCATAACTACAACCGGCAGATAGGCTTGCAGGAAGGGCTGTTGGTCGATGCCCCACTGGATGGTGCCGTCCTTGATACCTTTGACGATTTCACCGCCCAGATCGAATGTGCCGAAGTAGATGTCACCGGCCATGCCGTTTTCCTGTAGCGCCAGAATGGTCGGATCAGCCGAGGTCGGGCCAAGTGTCAGAACAGCGTCGGTGTCCGGGTTAGCCGACAGATAGGCCAGCACCCGGTTCTTGATTTCGGCTGGGTCCTGCCCCGCGTCGATCATCTGCTCGCCCAGTTCGACGCCCAGACCATCGGCGAAGCCCTGACAACGCTCCTGGCTGGATGGCTGTACGATGTAGTGGTTCACGCAGAGGAACGACCCGATGCCGTCAGCCTTGGCGCGCTGACCGGCAGCGAGGCCCGCGTCATATTCTGGCTGGCCAACATACATCAGAGCGCCCACTTCGCGCGCTTTCTCAGGCGTGCCGGTGTTCATGATGATAACGTCGATACCGGAATCCACCGCAGCCCGGATTGGACCTTCCAGGATGTCTGGATCGGCCAGCGTGGTGATGATCCCGTTCGGGCCAGAGGCAGCCGCCTGATCAATGATCCGCGCCATGTCCGCCAGATCGCCGGTCGGAGGGTTACGGTATTCCACCTCGACCCCCATCTGCTCGCCCGCCAAGGCGATGCCGTTTTTGATCGTATTCCACCAGCTGTCGCTGTCAGGGGCGTGGCTGACCAGAATGTACTTCTCGCCCTCCGCAGCCGCGCCGGTCACGGTCGCCAGCGCCATCGCACTGGCCGCCAGAGCGCTTTTTACGAACTTATTCATTTGGTTTCCTCCCATAAGAACAGTTTGTCTTTTTTGCCGGGGTCTCAGCCCCAATCATTCGGACGGACCGAATCTCCTCCACTCCGGAAGCTGACGGAGCTGTTCCCAGTTTCCGTATATCGACTCATTTTGCAACCGGTTTCAAAACATCAGATAGGTTAACTGCCCGGCCAGATCGCAGCGAAAGGGTCGCGGCCTCGGCCATGGCTAGGGCGGCCACTCCGTCTGCAAGAGTGACCGGTATAGGTGATGAGTGTTGCGCTGCCCTCACAAACGCATCCCATTCGGCGCGGTACGCTGGCATATAACGCTCAAGAAAAAAATACGTTGGCTTGGCACCTGTGACGCCTTGAGCCGTGGATTTCACCACAGCGTTTTCCAATATGTTGTTGGCTTGCAGCAATCCGCCGGACCCCAACAACTCGATCCGCTGATCATAACCGTAGACCGCACGCCGTGAATTCTTGATGACGGCGATCTGACCGCTGCTGTAAGTCATTGTTACAACAGCCGTATCCACGTCACCTGCTTGTCCGATTTCGGGATCGACGATCGCGCTGCCAATGGCAGAAATCTGTTCCGGCAACTGACCCATCAAATAGTTCGCCATATCAAAATCGTGTATCATCATGTCGCGGAACAGGCCGCCAGACACTTTGACATAGCTGATCGGAGGAGGCGCCGGATCGAAGCTAGTGATAGATAGCATCTCGGGCTTTCCGATCTCCCCCTGATCAGCCGCAGCTTTAAGGGCCGAAAAGCTGGGATCGAACCGACGATTAAACCCGATCATCACAGGTTGAGCTGTCTCAGCAACCGCCATTTGACAGGCTTGAGCACGCTCCAGATCCAAATCCACTGGCTTTTCGCACAGAACAGCCTTTCCCGCGCTGGTTGCGGCTTGGATCAAATCGGAATGCGTGTCGGTTGGCGTAGCAATGAGGACCGCATCTATCGAAGAATCAGCGATAATTTCTTCAGAACTGGCCGCCTTGGCGCCGTATTGGGTCGCCAGTGTATCCGCCGCCTCGGTCACTGCGTCAGAAATTGCCACCAACTCGGACTGGGGATGCCCGGCGATTGCATCTGCATGCACGCGTCCGATACGTCCTGCTCCCAGTAATCCAATCTTTAGCATGGGGGCCTCCCGAATCCTCTTCTCAGCGCAACAATGTTCATTTTTGCAACCGGTTGCAATGCTTTTTCTCGCGGTCGGGGCATCCGTATTGCAAGTCACAAGCGCTACTCAGACTCGATTGCAGATCGAAGATCGAATGATACCTTCACGATTTCAAACGTTTCGAAGTCAGAAACCTTTCTGAAACCTGGGTGATTCTGGTGGCGCGCCTTCACGCTCCCAAAAAACATGGGCGGTGTAAGGCCTAATTTTCAGATACTTACGTGTCACTCACCTGAGACGAAGAATTTTTGCAAAATTTATGTCATAATGACCCATTGTTTTGTGGGGTGCTGTCAAAATGTTTGATTATGGAATTACATCGAAATTCAGTTTGGGCGGGTTCAATTTCGGAGAATTCGGCGTATCAACCTGGATCGGTCAAATCGTCGGGAACCCGGTTTTCCTGATCATCACAGTGGTTGGATTGTATTTTCTGGCTCGGCTGGTTTTCGCCAAATAGGCAAAACCATAGCGACAATGGTGCTAACTCCCCTTGGCTAGTCGCCAAGGGTTCGGTTTTTTTAATCAAAACTCAGCCATCAGATGAAATGGCGCCCACGGGAGGACTCGAACCCCCAACAGCCCGATTAGAAGTCGGATATTCTATCCAGTTGAATTACGTGGGCGCAAGTTCGCTTTTATTGGACAACGCCAACCCATAAGTCAACGCGGTAATTGCGACCCTGACGCGCGGCCGAGTTTCAAGCCTTTGGGTTAAGGTCCAATCGCATGAACGCGCTATTTGGGTCTGCCTCATATCCGTAAATCGGTCCGCAATATGCGTAGCCCAGAGCTTCATAGAGCTTACGTGCGGCGTCATATTCCCCAAGATGCGCCGCTCCGGTTTCAAGAACCAATGCCGAAACGCCCTCGGCCCGCGCCAAAGTTGCCAGGTGGTTCATTATCTCGCGCGCCAGCCCTTTCCCCCGTTCAGATGAAAGAACATGTACGGACTTCACCTCGGCGGTGCCGTCCGGCAATGTTTTCAGCGCGCCGCATCCGACAGGCCTGCTGTCGTTGTAGACAGCCCAAAACCGCATGTCCGGCCCGGCCAGTCCCTGCGCATCCATAGTATGATTGCTTTCAGCCGGTCCTGCCGTTTCACTATGTGTAAAGTGAGCCTGCACCAGTTGCCGCACACCATCCGAGGTGGGATCAGCCAGGCGAATGTGGACCATTCAGTGCGTCCAGGGCGCGCGCCGGTCGGTAGCGAAGTTCTCGCCATACCCACGTGCACGCAGATTTGGTTTGCGCTTATGCGGTTCGCTGACAGTGGCTTCGATACCGTTGTCTTTGGCGTAGTCCAGCGCCTCTTCCTTGGTATCGAATTTCAGGCGCACCTGTGTCTGCGTATCGGACGACGACGTCCAACCCATCAGCGGATCAACCTCGCGCGAAGACGCAGGGGCATATTCCAGAACCCACTTGCGGGTCTTGGCCATTCCCGAAGTCATGGCATTCCTTGCAGGTTGGTAAATCCGTGCGCGCATGTCGCCTCTCCGTACTCGCTTGGCTAGGGGTGTTTATGCGTCAGACGCGCCGCCCGGACAAGCCCGCAATTGTCGCAATTGAAGCGATTGGAAATGCCCCCTTGAACAAGAACAAAAACAGACCAAAATCAGGCCCGAAAGGAATCCCCCCTTATGGCCTATGCACATTCCGACAAGACGCAACTGATCTCTGAAGATGTCCGCGCCCGCCTGAAGCTGGAAGGCGGCAAGGCATTTGTCATGCACACTGATTTTGCGCCCGCAGGGGATCAGCCAACGGCCATCAAGGAACTGGCGGGCGGCGTTCAGGACGGTGAACGTGATCAGGTTTTGCTGGGCGCGACCGGCACGGGCAAGACCTTCACTATGGCCAAGGTAATCGAGGAAACCCAGCGCCCCGCCATCATCCTTGCGCCCAACAAGACGTTGGCCGCGCAGCTATATGGCGAGTTCAAAGGCTTCTTCCCCGAAAACTCGGTCGAGTATTTCGTCAGCTACTATGACTATTACCAGCCCGAGGCCTATGTACCGCGCAGCGACACCTACATAGAAAAAGAATCTCAGATCAACGAACAGATCGACCGGATGCGCCACTCGGCCACGCGGGCTCTGCTGGAACGCGATGACGTGATCATCGTGGCCTCGGTGTCGTGCATCTACGGTATTGGCTCGGTCGAGACCTACGGGGCGATGACGCAGGATCTGAAGGTGGGCAGCGAATATGATCAGCGGCAGGTGATGGCTGATCTGGTCGCCCAGCAATACCGCCGCAACGATCAGGCGTTTCAGCGCGGGTCGTTCCGTGTGCGGGGTGACAGCCTCGAAATCTGGCCCGCCCACCTTGAGGACCGTGCATGGAAGCTGTCCTTCTTCGGCGAAGAACTGGAACAGATCACCGAATTCGACCCGCTGACCGGCGAGCGCACCGCGACGATGGAGCAGGTGCGAGTCTATGCGAACTCCCACTACGTGACACCGAAACCAACGATGCAGCAGGCAATCATCGGGATCAAAAAGGAACTGCGCATTCGGCTGGATCAACTTGTTGGCGAAGGCAAATTGCTGGAAGCGCAACGTCTGGAACAGCGCACCAATTTCGATCTGGAAATGCTCGAGGCCACTGGCGTCTGCAACGGGATCGAGAACTACTCGCGCTATCTGACGGGCCGTGCACCGGGTGAGCCGCCCCCGACCCTGTTCGAATTCATCCCCGACAACGCAATTGTCTTTGCCGACGAATCCCACGTCTCGGTCCCGCAGATCGGCGGCATGTACCGGGGCGACTACCGGCGCAAATTCACGCTGGCCGAACATGGCTTCCGCCTGCCGTCCTGCATGGACAACCGCCCCCTCAAGTTCGAGGAATGGGACGCCATGCGCCCGCAATCCGTCTTTGTCTCGGCCACTCCGGCGAAATGGGAGATCGAACAGACCGGCGGTGTCTTCACCGAACAGGTCATTCGCCCCACCGGCCTGCTGGACCCCGAGGTCGAAATCCGCCCCGTCAGCATGCAGGTCGATGATTTGCTGGACGAGGTACGCAAAGTCACAGCCAACGGGTTCCGTACGCTGGTCACGACGCTGACCAAACGCATGGCCGAGGACCTGACCGAATACATGCACGAACAGGGCATCAAGGTGCGCTACATGCACTCGGATATCGACACGATCGAGCGGATCGAAATCCTGCGCGACCTGCGCTTAGGGGCCTTCGACGTCCTGATCGGCATCAACCTGCTGCGCGAAGGTTTGGACATCCCCGAATGCGGGCTGGTCGCCATTCTGGACGCCGACAAAGAAGGCTTCCTGCGGTCCGAGACCTCTCTGGTTCAGACCATCGGCCGCGCCGCGCGGAACGCCGATGGCCGGGTGATCATGTATGCCGACAAGATCACCGGTTCTATGGAACGCGCGCTGAATGAGACCAACCGCCGCCGCGCCAAACAGATCGCCTATAACGAGGAACACGGCATCACGCCCGAGACGGTGAAGAAGAATGTCGAGGACGTTCTGGCCGGGCTTTATGAGGGCGACGTCGACATGAACCGCGTCACCGCCACCATCGACAAACCGATGCACGGCGCCAACCTTGAGGCGCATCTGGACGGGTTGCGCGAACAGATGCGCAAAGCCGCCGAGAACCTGGAATTCGAAGAGGCCGCCAATATCCGCGATGAGATCAAACGTCTGGAAGCAGTCGATCTGGCCGTCGCCGACGACCCCATGGCGCGTCAATGGGCGGTCGAGAAAGCCTCGGAAGACGCGGTGAAAGCGCGCGGACGGTCAACAGCTGGACGGCCAGGGCAGCGGGGTGGGAATGTGAAGCGGAGGAAACGGTAGACCGTTAAAGACGTAATTCAAAGATGCCGCGCATGGCGAAATTTGATTCTGCCACCTTGCCCAGCTGCGTTCTGTAGCTAGGTTCAGGTTATGCGAGCCGTTTTGTTATTAATGATCCTCAGCACTCCTGCCTACGCGTGGGATGTAACCGTTGATGAAATTTGCACCCTGTCGCACGAGACCGACGCGGCGAAAATATTCCTTACCTACGAGCCGTCCAAGCCGCTTTATACAATCACCGTGACCCAAGCGAATTCTGATTGGACACAGACTCCGTGGTTCGCAATGCGCTTCGAAGGATCGTCCCCGATCGAAATTGCCACATCCCGCCATGTTCTTTCCGACGACGCAAAGTCATTGACGGTTACAAATACGGGTTTCGGAAACGTGCTTGATGGGTTGGAGTACAACCAAATAGCCTACGCATTCACACAGGATCACGTGGCCACATTCTCGCTGGACGGCGCTGCTGACCCGGTGCGGATTTTCCGCGAATGTGCTTGGGCTCAACTGTCCTAACCCATCCGGAATATGACCATTCCTGATTTTTGCCTCAGCGCGTTTCCACGGTATTTAGTTTGATTGCATAAGTCTCGAACGCCTATACCCCGCGCGAGTGCTTCTCGCGCGGGTCCGTGCTCACCCCTTATCCCAATGGGCAATCACATCATACCCAACTGGTGAGGGAGGGCCTTCCATAAATTCAGCAAAATGCCCCCAGAGCTCGGCCACTTTCGAGGCGTTCGCGTTCGATGTTTCCTCGCTCTCGACCACCGAGATCACATAGCCTGAACCGTCTTCATTCATGACATTGGTAAAGCTGTGCATGCCGGGCATGCCCATAATTTCGGATTTCAGTGCATTCATCTTCTCAGTTGCGGCGTCACGGGTGCCGGGCTTCATTTTAAATTGAGTAATTCGCGCAAACATCATTTTCCTCCCTCATGGGACGAGATTGCGCTGTGCTGGGTTTGTGCAACCTCGCCAAGAACATATTAACACGCCGCTAAATAATCTCATATTGAGAGTTTGTTATTCAAGGTAATTTCAACTTTAAGCCTCAGCAGTTTGCGACGGCTGACACTTCACAGTTGCAGCCCAGCGCTCTCTGCTTCACGTTTGAAATCACAAATTGTGATTCCAAAAGGTTGCCATGACGAACACCTTGCCCAGCACGCATGAGGTCCAAAGCGCCATTCACCGCGTGCGTGGCACCCGCGTGGTGCTGGCCGAGGATCTGGCACAGTTCTATGGAAAATCCGTCAGCGCCTTCAATCAGGCCGTGTCGCGCAACAAGGACCTGTTCGAGGGCTACCGCTTTCAACTGACCGATGCCGAAGTCGCCGATTTGCAATCACAAAATGTGATCTCAAAACCCAAGGGCCGCGGCGGGCGGCGGGTCAATCCTTGGGTCTATACCGACTACGGCGTGGCCATCGCCTCGGCCCTGTTCAAGGACCCGCGTGCGATCAGGATCACGCGGATGATTACCGAGGCCTTTGTCGACGGAGCGAATACTTTGGCCGAAACCCCGCGCAGCGCGCCGGAAATCCTGCCGCCCGAGGATGCACCCGCCCCGCTGCTGCCCAATGGTAAGCAGTTGCGCGATCTGGCCGAAAACATCCTCGATTCCGGGCAGCAGAGCCTTGTGGATTACATCGCCAACCCAACCACCAAGCGCCAGCAGGCCGTGGCGGCGATCATGAAAACCCTGGCTGAGACCGCAGGTGAAGAGGTCCGCACCCAACGGGAACGCCTGCGCCTGCGCATTGCCGAGCGTCTGGCTACCGGTGACTATGCCGATGATGATGACCGCAAACAGTTGCTGGAATTGCTGCAGGCGATGAAGGGTTAAACCCCCAGCTCTGCCCGCAACTTTTTGGTCAGCTTCGCAACGACCAGATCATAAGAGGTCACGATATGTTCGCGCAGCGACGCGTCACTCATCCCGAGTTCCTCGTGTACCTGCAGCCATTTCATCCCGCGCGAAGCCAGATAGGGCGCTGGGCGGATACCGGGCTCGTCGCTTAGAACCTCAAAGGCGAGATCGGTGGCTTTGAAGGTGAAAGCATCCTGGCCATTGTTCCAGCCGCAGATCGCAAACACCTTGCCGCCCACTTTCCAAACATCCGCATCACCCCATTGCACCACATGGGTGGTCGCTTTGAGAGTGTCGCAGAAACTGTTGAACTCGTCGCGGGTCATGCAGGGATCAGGGGCGCAGGAATTTGGCGTTACCGACCTGTTTCTCCGCTTGCAAAGGCGTCTCTACCGCGCTTTGTCGGCCAGAGTCGCATGCGATTCCATCTGCATCCGGGTCATTGCGCAAATGATAACCAGGCTGCCCTTCGTAATACGGACCGGGCAGGATTTTTTGCGCCGCGTGGCACCCTCCAACAAGCGCCGCAAGGTGAAACACGGCCTCTTCCCGCTCAAAATCCGATGTGCGTATGAACACGCTCAGCGCAATCGCCGCAGTTGTGACCGGAAGCATCAGAATCATCAACATAATCCGAACCGGCGACAGCGCCCTTTTACGGGTCACTTCCGCACGCCGCTGGCGTTCTGGGCAGGTCGGATCGGTAAAGACCGGACGCAGGGAGGATTCTCGGGTCGTCATACGGCCTGAGTATACACGGTTTGTGGCAATTCCGAGCCCCCTGAGTCCGAACACGAGTGATTAAGTTTTGGTGATCGGAACTGTCGCGAACCGAGACATCAAAGGTTAAAGTAATTTGGACCAGAGCAGGCGGGGCACAGAATGACAGAAACGAACCCTTTTCGAGCCGTAGATGATCACGCCCGAAAACTGGCCTACGACCTTATTGCGTCGGCGACCTTCGGGGCGTTGGCGGTAAACCGCCCGGATACAGGGTTGCCATCTGTCTCTCGGATCGCGCTGGCCATGGCACCAGATGGATTGCCCATGACGCTGATCTCTGCGTTAGCCGATCATACGCGCGCCCTGACCGCATATCCAAACTGCGCCATTTTAGTTGGTGAACCCGGCGACACCGGCGATCCGCTGACCCATCCGCGGCTGACCCTGCATGCTCAAGCCGGATTTGTCGTGCCCGGTACACCTGAACACTTTGACCTACGTAACAGCTACCTAAGCCAACGCCCAAAAGCCAAGCTGTATGTCGATTTTTCGGATTTCAGATTTGTCCGCTTTGCAGTCACTGACGCGCTGTTGAATGGCGGTTTTGGCAAGGCATGGCGCCTTGCCCCTGAAGATATTCGAGCCGATCAACGCACAACATGAACCGCACACGCCGCGTGCCGCACAACGTGGTTCGCCGTAGAGCCCAACAGCAAGTCCTGCATACCTGGGCGGTGCGATGCCATAATGATCAAGTCAGGTTTATGCTCACTGGCCCAATCCAGGATAGTACGGCCTGAATGCCCCTCGATCACGATACCCTTTGCATTGGGCAATTTGGCGGCAAGGCTGTCCAACTCGGCCTGAAGCGCTTTACGCGCCTCGGTCAGATACTCGGGTGGCATGTACGAGATGGCATAGTTGGGGATATGTTCAACCACGTGAAGTAGAGTGACCTGAGCATCTGGCGTTGCCAAAACCTCTGCCAGTTTCAAAGGGCCGGAAATATCCCGTTCTGCATCAAAGGAAATCGGGACCAAAATATTGTGATACATGACGCGTACCTCCGTTTCATTCATCGGAAATTTGCACCAATACCAAGGGGTCGGCTTTGATTTAGGTCACTAAGTACCAAATGTTTCGGCAACGTCATACATCACCGGCTCGAAGCTTTTGCACATTTCGTTTATTCTACGATTGCGGTCGCGCATTTCCGGCGTGCGTAGCATGGCCAGGAAATCCTCGCGCCGTTCCCATTGCGAATAGTTGGCAATCCGAGTTTGTGCATCATTGACATGTAAACCTGCGGCGATGAACCCCGGCTGCTTAGAAATGAACTCGGCATAGGCATCGGTCAGCGCTTCAAGCAGGTCATGACATGTGCCCGGCGTCATCTCGAATGTGGTGATTACGGTCTGGACGCTGGCATTTTTCGCGATGTGCGGCATCTGGAATCTCCCTTGTTCTGGTCGAGCCTAACACAAGTTCTAAAAAGGTCCCGGGGTTTCCTGAACGGTGCGCCACAAACCGGTATTTGCGAAAAAGTAAGAATAACTAACGTTCCGTTAACTATGCTGCCCGATGCTTTGCGCATGTTCCGGCTTGGCTGTCTTTTTGCTCTGTTGTTTATGGCGTCCCCCGCGTGGCCAGGCGCCTGGCTGCGCGCCAAGGACTCGGCATTTACTGCCGCGTCGGTCACAGTTTTCACAGTTGACTACGGGTACGACTATAAGTCAGCTCTGTATGCGGAATGGGGGTACCGCGAGAACCTGACACTGGGTTTCGACTTTGAAGAAAACCGTGACATTTATGGGCACGCCACCGTTTTCGCCCGCGTTCCGGTTGCCGATTTGAACAATATAGGGCGCTTCGCAGCAGAGTTCGGCGTCGGAGTGCATCATCGACACCGTGACGCATGTGCCCTTTACAAGGCGACACTGTCCTACGGCAAAGGTTTCCAGACCGGCTGGGGCAGCGGGTGGGTCGCAATTGACACAACGCTGGAATACCGAACTCACGATGCGCTTTTCAGAAAGCTGGATATTACGACCGGTCTGTCCGCACCCAGATTGCTCAACCCGCTGTTGCAGATAGAAACATCCTATCGCTCCGGGGACCCGTTGTATTGGCGTGTGCGCCCTTCAGTCATGATCCGCAAGCAGGACAGACCGACAACATGGGTTCTGGGGTTGGAACGAAAAGATGCCCGCAATGATACGGGCATCAAGGTCGCAATATGGGCGGATTTCTGAAACCCGCAGATCAGACCTCCATTCGGATCATGGTAGACACCGTTCCGCGAAGTGACTGCGACCAGCGAAGGTTGATCACGTCATTGCCTGCACCTTGCTCAAGTTGGACATAAGGCGTGTCATGCACGATTTGCCCAAAACTATTCCTCAGCGGCCCCAGGACTGTGACCGCATCACACCCACGTGCTTTTCCCCCAAATGGTAAACGCCCTTGAGCCCAAACTCCCCACACTTGCGAGTTTGAGTTCTGCGAAAACCGCAAACGCAAAGGATTTTCGACCTTGGCCGTAACACCGTGAAACGTGTTGTCCCTGACACTTACGTTCAGATGCCTAAAGTGGTTCAGCCCCGCAAAAGTCGTGTCCACGCGTTCAGCACGATCAATAGTCCCGTTGACCGACCGGAATTTGTTCCCAGCAATGACGACTCCATTCAGGAAATGCCCGGGGCCATGCGGGCGGATCACGATATTGCTGAACCACGGCGCAACCTCGTTGCAGTAAAAGATATTGTCAGTGATGGTCATGGCACTGAACGAAAACCCGGCCGTGTAAGTCGGGTTCGCATCCCTCTCGTTCGTCCATTGCACAAAACAGTTGTCGACGTAGTTCTCGGAAATGGTCGAGCTGTTATATGTGCCAATCATGACAAGCCCTGCGCTGCGCACGCCTTGGGCAATACTGTCCCCTTGGAAGAAATGGTTACCAAGCACCAGGTTGTTCGTCCCCGCCAGAACAGCGAAACTTTGGAACCTGACAGCTCGGTTGTGCCGCAATTTGACGTCATTGGCCGTCGCATTCAAGGCAATGGACCTGCGGTCCGGCACATTGAACGACTCCTCGCTCGACAGGAACTGACAATTATCAATCAGCATTCCCTGACATCCCGTTCCAATCGAGGTGATGCCCCGGTCCTTCGGACGGCTTATGAAACAGTTGGCCACCGCAAAGGTACTCCCGGACGGAGCAAGCCGGATCGCGCTACAGCGACCGTTGCACTGAAACTCAATCTCCTCCATGCCGAACTTGCGCAGAGTGCCAAAGCCGATGAAATCCAAAAGATACTTGAACGAATAAAACGTGAAATTTTGGGTGCCAGCGGCGTCAAAAATGGGGGCGTTCAACCTAATTTCACCCGCGCCCACGTTTTTGGACCGGACATATATTTCGCGACCAACGCCGTTTCCCTGAACCAACGCACCAACCGGTATATTGGCCACATTGGCGACATTGGTCAGGCGAGTCGGGTCCGAAGGGTTATAGGTGGCGACCGAAGTGAAAGTTTCGGTATCCCAAGCCGAATTGCTTTTCACATCAAACTGGCCGTTTCGGATGACGCGGCGCGTGGAAAAACCACTCTGTCGGTTTGGAACCGCCGCAGCCATATCTATCGGACCGTTGACCGAAATTTTGCGCCCACCCATGTCGAGCGATTCATGATCCGAATTGTTCAGCAACGCCTGAAACGCTTTTTTAAAGGCCAGCTCTTCGTCCCCAAAAGCCGTGATGTAGGCGGGCAGATCAAAGTTTTTCGTCAGTAGCAACATCTTGTCGTCAGGCATTGTGACAGTGCCTTCAAACTCGATTTCAGAAGCGATGGTCGTGTTTTGCGTCAGCGCATATGTCCCTTCTGACACGAAAACACGACGCCCGGCCGCCGCCTGATCAGCAGCCACAAATGCAGCCGTATCATCTGCGACGCCATCACCAATCGCACCGAAGTCACGCACATCCACAAGGCTGATCATATCGCGTAGGAAAACACTTGTGACATCGGTGATCTCGATATCATCAACGCGAACAACGGCACCGTTTGACCCGACCAAGTCCAATCCGAAGTGGCCGTACAGCGCTGCGACGCCCCACGGCATATCAACACCGTTGCGCTGACCCGTGCCAACAATCGCGGTGATTTCCTGAACCCTGCCATATCCCGAAAGCTGGGTTGCGGGGCCTTGTTCGATCACTCCTGTCACATGCGAGTCACCTGCACCCCCTGCCCATGCGGCGATCCGAACTTCGGGCAAGGGACCGCTGATCGCTTTCACCCTCACTTTGATCTGAAGATAACACCCCGGCTGCAAAGGTGTCTGACCCATGTACCGCAGCTTTTGCGTGGCGCTGACCTTCAGGATTTCGAGACAGCCGCCAAAATCCGCATCCGCAGGAACGAACGCGCCAGTGCCCGATCCGTCATAAGTGGGCGACCCCGGTGTGCCGTCTCCGCTGGACCAGACGTTCAAACCGTTTGCGAAAGTAGGCGGCATGAACACAATGCCGTCGGTGATTGCCTTGTTCATAGAAATCCCTTTCCCAATCGCGCCACAGCCAAAAGCTACGCGCATTAACCCAGTGTCCCGGGGAATGCCCCGAACGCATAAGTCTGAGTAAGGAAAAGGAATTAACCGACGCTCATGCCAGCGCACGTTGGTGTTGCCTCAGGCCGACGGATCGCCGTTACCCAGAAGCTGCACGCCATTGATCTTCCAGCCGTTTTCACGCTGCACCATCTGATAGTCCAGAATATGCACCCGGCCGTCGACGTCGGTGATCATCACCTTCTGCCACAGCAGCCCTGAGATTTCGCGCAGTTCCAGGAACCGCACATCCGACGGACGCCAAACCATCGGATAGCCGCGCTTGACCATCACGCCGAAATTCTCGGGTGTTTGAAACAGACGTTGGATGTTGGGGCTGGCAAAGGTGAAAGCGGTAGCGAAATCATCCGCCTGAAACGCCTGTATCTGGGCGGCGATATTGGCCTCGATCTCGGCATTCTGGGCAAACGCACCCGTGGCCAGACCGGCACTCAGGGACAAAGCAAGCAATAGTCGACGCATGGGGCTACCTCCTAAACCAAGGGTAGCCCCACACGGCATCAGGTCAAATCAGACCAGTTCTCCGGCCAGAGCCTTGTCGATCAGAGCGATGGTTTCGGGCACGCCATACAGTGCGATGAACCCGCCAAAGCGCGGACCTTGCGACGCACCCAGCAGCACTTCGTACAGGGCCGTGAACCAGCCGCGCATCGGATCAAACCGCTCGCGCCCGATGGAATAGACCACCGATTGCAGCGCCTCATCCTCAATCGGGCCGTCATAAGCCTCAAGCGCAGCTTTCAACGCCTCCAGCGCCTCACGTTCCTGATCGGTGGGTGCGCGGTGCTGACGGGTAGGTTTGACGAAATCGTTGAAGTAGCGAACCGCAAATCCCGCCGCCTGATCGAGATCGGGGTGGGTCTCAGCCGTAGCCTCCGGCGCGTAGCGGCGGATAAAGCCCCAAAGCGTCTCTTTGTCCTCGGCACCAGATACCGAAGCCAGATTCAGCAGCATGGCAAACGGCACCATCAGCGTGGATTCGGGAACCTCACCGCCATGGATATGCCAGACAGGGTTGTTCAACTGCGCCTTCAGCTCTTGCCCGGGATAGGCGCGCAGCTGCTGATGATACTCGTCCACAGCCTTGGGAATGACGTCGAAATACAGACGCTTGGCCGTCTTGGGCTTTTGGTACATGAAATACGACAGGCTTTCGGGTGCAGCATAGGTCAGCCACTCTTCCATCGACAAGCCGTTGCCCTTGGATTTCGAGATCTTCTGCCCCTGCTCATCATTGAACAGCTCATAGCTGAGCGACTCGGGCGGCTGTTTGCCCAGCGCCCGGCAGATTTTCGACGACTGCGTGACCGAGTCAATCAGGTCTTTACCCGACATCTCATAGTCCACGCCCAGCGCGGCCCAGCGCATGGCCCAATCGGGCTTCCACTGCATCTTGACGTTGCCGCCCGTGACCGGGATTTCGACCTCTTCGCCATCGGGCTCCTGATAAACAATCGTGCCCTTGGCCACGTTACGCTCCAGCGTCGGCACTTGCAGCACGTGGCCGGTTTTCGGGCTGATCGGCAAGAAACATGAATAGGTCTCTCGCCGCTCGGGCCCGAGGGTCGGAAGCATGATTTCTTGTATCTTGTCGAACCGCTCCAAAGCGGTCAGCAGAGCCTCATCAAACTTGCCGCTGGTGTAGTAATCAGTGGCCGAGGCAAATTCATAGTCGAACCCAAAACTATCCAGAAAATCGCACAGCATAGCGTTGTTGTGCTGCGCGAACCCTTCATGCGTGCCAAACGGGTCGCGCACTTTGGTGAGCGGCAGATGCAGGTCTTCTTTCAGTTCGTCCTGCATCGGCACATTGGTCGGAACCTTGCGAAAGCCGTCCATGTCATCTGAGAAGCAGATCAGCTTGGTCGGGATATCGCTGATCTGTTCAAACGCATGCCGCACCATCGAGGTCCGCGCGACCTCGCCAAAGGTACCGATATGCGGCAGGCCCGACGGGCCATAGCCGGTCTGGAACAGCACATACCCCTTTTCAGGCGCACCCTTCTGATAGCGTTTGAGGACCCGGCGCGCCTCTTCAAAAGGCCAAGCCTTGGACGACATCGCGGTTTCACGCAGTTCAGACATTTTTTAGGTGCTCCATCGGGAAATACAGCGCCGGACGCCCCATGCAACCCGACCGGCCCCTCCTATTGTGCCGGTGCAGCATGAGTCAATAAAGCGCGCTGTTTTTCTGAACGGAAACCCTGACTGCGGCTTACTCGGCTGCCGTTACTTTCGGTGGAAACTTATTGGGCAACAGACCCAAACGCTGTGCCTTATGCACATCAGCCAGCAGATCCCTATCAGCGGCGGCAAACAGCTGTTCGGGGTCGCCCAGTACAAAGTACCCCATCTGGTGCATGTCGATCCGATAAGGCGTGCGTAAGATTGTCGGGATATCGAACGGGTCCCGGTCAGGAATGTCGCTTTCCACAGCATAGACCAGTTCCGTGGGCGAGGACGCCAGCCCCGAGCCCAGCGCCTTGATCTGCCCGTCCTGTCGGCGCAATCCAAATTCAATCGAAAACCAATAGAGGCGTATCAGCCACGCATAGTCCTTGTCCTCCGCCTGCACCCCGGCCTTGCCGATCGCATGGCTGAAAGCCGCAAAACGCGGATCGCTCAGTAGGGGCGTGTGGCCGAAGATTTCGTGAAAGATGTCGGGTTCTTCAATATAGTCAAAATCCTCCCGCGACCGGATGAACGAGGCTGCAGGAAAAACTCGATCCGCCAGCATACCAAAAAAGGTTTTGAACCCGATCAGCGCCGGAACCGGTTGAACCCGCCACCCGGTCAGGTCCAGAAGACGCTCGGATATATCCGCGCAGGACGGAACGCGGGTTTCGGGCATCTCCAACCGCTTCAACCCGTCCAGATATTCACGCGCCATGTAGCGCTGCACATTTTTCTGCTGCGCTGCATAAAGGTCCGCCCAAACCGCATCCTCTTCGGCAGTATAAGCAATATGGCCGCGCGCGTCGGCCTGTTTGGCCACGTATTTGGTGGATTTGGGCATGGAACGTCCTCCTTGATAGAATTTTAGCCCATACTCGTGGTAAAATTGACCTCATGGTGTGAGTAATTGCTGGATTTTTGACCAAAACATTTCGATAATTCTTAAATTATGACCCAAATCCTTCAGTCTGCCGACATCGCCATTCTACAAGAGCTTCAGTCAGACGGACGTCTGTCCATGCAGGATCTCGCCGACCGGACGGGGCTGTCGGCCTCGCAATGCTGGCGGCGTGTGCGAGATCTTGAGGCCACAGGCGTCCTCGCAGGATATGCCGCGCGCGTGCCCGCAAAATCGGTGGGGCTGAACGCGATCGCCTACGTTCACATCGCCCTGAAAGACCACCAAGAAGACAGCATCGCGGCCTTCCTGCGTCTGGTCGAGACAGAACCCCAGATCGTCGAATGCGCATCGATTACCGGAGATCACGACTTCATCTTGAAAGTCTATGCGCGTACGCCCGAAGACCTTGAGCATTTCATTATGCAGCGCTTACTGAAGTCCGGCCTCGTCAGAGATACCCGCAGCAATTTCGTGTTACGTCAGACGAAAACGCGCGGACCTCTGCCCATCCTGTGACGCTTTGGCCGCCGAAATGCGTTGAACCCGATCCCGGTCCCTCCTATCGTGCGCCCTCAGAACAGCTTTATCAGGACCCCGCCATGACCGATCAAGTGCCTCACCCGATGTCCCCACAGGATTGCCTTGTTGCGATCATGGTAGCGATTTCAGCGTCGGACGAAACCATTCGAACGGCTGAACTGGTCAAAATCGAAGGCGCGGTGAACATGCTGCCGGTTTTTGCAGAATACGATGCCGACCGCACCCGGCGCGTATCGCAAATCGTGTTCGACCTGTTCGAGCAAGAGGACGGGTTAGACGCATTGTTCGGCCTGATCCGCGAAAACCTGCCCGCGCGATTGAACGAAACAGCCTATGCACTGGCCTGCGACGTGGCAGCCGCTGATGGGTCGCTGGCGGAAACCGAGCTGCGTTTGTTGGAAGAAATCCGGTACGAGTTGAATATCGACCGCTTGCATGCTGCAGCGATAGAGCGTGGCGCGCGTGCGCGTCACACGACTTAACTGCCGCTTAGGGTTCCCCATCTTGCAATGAGGGCGCGCTGCAATCTGCGCGACCGGCTATTCCAACTTCGTGCGCCTGACGGGCGTTCGCGTTGAGAGCGTGGTATTTTTGCGCGATGATCAACATCGGCGGTAAAGATGGCGAAAGCCAGTTCAGACCCGTCAGGCGTCGTAATAAACCCACCCAGGCCGGACACGAAATTCAACGTCCCGGTTTTGGCGTCCACCTTGATTGGGTGGTTCTTGACAGGCCGGCCTTGACTGTCAGTTAGATTAAACCGTTTCAGCAATGGACGCAGCGCGCCAGATTTTTGCGCCTCGACCAGCATCTTGACCAGAGCGCTCGGGGCTATGCGGGACGCATCCCCCAATCCCGAGTGATCCACCATTGCGACGCCATCAACCCCATAAGTCTCGGCGGCCCAAAGGTTCATCTCATCCGCCGAATCCGTCAGACTCTGCAATTCCGCGCCACGCGCTCTTGATGCCGTCATACCCACCAATTCGGCGGTAATATTGGTCGAGTATTTGAGCATTCCGCGCAAAATGCTGTCCAGCTGATCGCTGTTATGCACAACCAAAGCAAGACCGACTGGCGCTTGGCGCGTCACTTGCACCCGATCCAAGACAATCCCGTTGGATCGGGCAAGCGTCCGAAACACATCTCCCGCATAAAGGGCGGGTTTGCGCACCGGTAGCCATCGCGCTCCGCCGTTGCCAAGGGCAGCGCGCGCAACAGTCCAGCGATCCTGCCGGGCACTGGCTTCATAGGTGTAGATCGGGGCCTTGCGGGCTTCGACCCACATCGTCGCCATGTCCACCGCGGGCTTATACCGAGCGCTGCGCGCATCCATGGTCACATCGTAGTTGGTTCCGGCCCGTTTCCATTCAAAATGAACACGGTTGAAGTTTAGGGATATCCCGCTGATGGCAGGGCTGTAACCCAAATGGTCAGGTTGCCCCGGATCAATGCTGAACACGTAAGGCAACGCCCCATCATACACTTTGAATGAGCCCCGAACTTCGGTGATCCCAACCTCGCGCAGATTGGCTGCCATAGTTGCCAACGCATCTGTATCCAACAATGGGTCGCCGCCACCCACAAGGATCAGGTCGCCATTCAAAACGCCATTTTCAATGGTGCCATCCGCAACCAGCTTTGTCTCAAAGCGGAATTCCGGGCCCAGAACATCCAACGCGTAAAGCGCGGTCAGTGCTTTTGCCACGCTCGCTGGCGGCAAGCCGAGATCTCCTCCGACCGCTTCCAACTCGACCCCGGTCTGCGCATCGGCAACGGCAAAAGCAACCTCACCGCGCAAACCCGCAGCTTGTATCAGACGTTCCGCCCCTAGCGGTTGCGCGCCCCGGAGTTGCGGCCTAAGGGAAACCAGCGGTGCATTCGCCAGGGCAACACCCGGAGCCATCGCTGCCCCAAGGCCAGCCAAAACAAAACGACGTGTGAAACGATCAGCCATAGCCAATTAAAATCCTACAGATCGCGGGCGAACAACCGGTCAAAAGGATTATGCTCCGGTGGGGGCTATTCCGGCAACACCCCATTCGCCGTGATGCCGCGATTGCGAAGTTCAGTTGAACTCACATCAAGCATTGGGACATTGACAAAACACCACGCCGGGGCCTGCGCCCGCCCCAGAAGATGCCGCGCCTGCCCGTCTATGCGATACGTCGCATAGACCTTGGCCGCCGGAGACATTCGCGCTGAAATACGATCACCTGGGCGTGCGACAACACCGACAGGCACGTTATCCATGATGGTTCGCCAATCTTTCCAGAGGTGGAACTGGGCAAGATTGTCAGCCCCCATGATCCATACGAACCGTACCTGCGGATAAAATCGCTGCAATGCCGCCAGAGTATCTGCGGTCGCCCGGGTCCCCGTCACCGCTTCGATATCCGTGACCTCGACACGCGGATGTTGCATCACGTTCTGCGCGGCCCGGACACGCTCCGCCAATGGCCCTGGCCCGCGTGCTTTCAGGGGATTTCCTGGGGATACCAGCCACCATACCCGATCCAACCCAAATGCCTTCATAGCCTCTCGCGTGACATGAACATGTCCCTGATGCGGTGGATCAAAAGACCCCCCGAACAGACCGATTACCTGACCGGGCCTCGCGTATGGTATGGCAAAACGTTCCATCCTTTGCTGTTGTTCAGAACTGGGACGGCTTGTCAATCAACGGGCTGCACGACATCGCCCAGCTTGACCCGGCCGGGTTTGACGACTTCAGCACACCAGCCCCCATGGCCGCGCACGGCAGAATAGCCGCCTTTACCGAAAGCCTCCTCCATCCGGCTGCAGGGCGCGCAGATCACGGTAAAGCGCAAAATCGCTTCACCGACTTGCACCTCACGCCCCTTGAGAGCGGCCAGATTGATCCCTGAGACAACCAGATTGCGCCGCAAGATTTCAGGCGCAACCGGCCCCCGACCCAGATACGATCCAATCGCGACCAGATGCTCCTGCTGGATCAGGGTCACGGCACGCTTGCCCGCACGAGCGCGGTCGCCTTCAAAACCATCGGCGGAGATCAAAACAGTATCGACCCGTTGAACCTCGGCTCTGCGATCAGGTCGCAGAACAATCCATTCCAGCCGACCCGGCTTGGCCCATCCCGCAATCAGTGCCGCCAAATCCGCCATGCTTCCCCCTTTGGTACAATCGGACAACTACCGCCGCGCATCCGAATGCAAAATTCACAAAACCACCAGCTTGCCCCGCCCGCCCCGCTTGGATATCAAGCGGATCAACCCAATTTCCCCGACCCAGAGGACGCGACATGGCCGCCTATCAATATGTCTACCACATGCAGGGTGTCTCAAAGACTTATCCCGGTGGCAAGAAGTGCTTTGAAAACATCCACCTCAGCTTTCTGCCCGGCGTGAAAATCGGTGTTGTCGGCGTCAACGGCGCGGGTAAATCGACCCTGATGAAGATCATGGCCGGTCTCGACAAGGATTTCACCGGCGAGGCATGGGCCGCCGAAGGTGCCAAGGTCGGCTACCTGCCTCAGGAACCGCAGCTGGATGAATCGCTGACCGTCCGCGAAAACGTTATGCTGGGCGTGGCCGAGAAGAAAGCGATCCTCGACCGTTACAACGATCTCGCCATGAACTACTCGGACGAAACAGCCGATGAGATGGCCAAGCTGCAGGACGAGATCGACAGCCAGAACCTCTGGGATCTCGACAGCCAGATCGACGTCTCGATGGAGGCGCTGCGCTGCCCGCCGGACGATGCCAACATCGCCAACCTCTCGGGCGGTGAGAAACGCCGCGTGGCGCTCTGCAAACTTCTGCTGGAAGCGCCCGACATGTTGCTGCTTGATGAGCCGACCAACCACCTGGACGCCGAGACCATCGCCTGGCTGCAACAGCACCTGATCGACTACAAGGGCACCATCCTGATCGTCACGCACGACCGGTATTTCCTGGATGACATCACCGGCTGGATTCTGGAACTCGACCGTGGCCGCGGCATTCCTTACGAGGGCAACTATTCTGCATGGCTGGAACAAAAAGCCAAACGGCTGGAGCAGGAAGCCCGCGAGGACAAGTCCAAACAGAAGACCCTGCAGCGCGAATTGGAATGGATGCGTCAGGGTCAAAAGGCCCGTCAGGCCAAGTCCAAAGCCCGGATCAACGCCTATAACGAGCTGGCCGAGCAGTCCGAACGCGAAAAGCTGACCCGTGCCCAGATCGTCATCCCCAATGGCCAGCGCCTTGGCGGCAAGGTGATCGAGGTTGAGAGTCTATCGAAACACATGGGCGACAAGCAACTGATCGAAGGGCTGGACTTTGCCCTGCCTCCCGGCGGCATCGTCGGCGTCATCGGTCCCAACGGCGCGGGTAAATCGACCCTATTCAAAATGCTCACCGGTCAGGAGCAGCCCGACAGCGGCACCATCACGCTGGGTGACACGGTCGAGCTGTCTTATGTCGACCAGTCCCGCGACGACCTTGCCGACAACGACACCGTGTGGGAGGCGATCACCGGCGGTGCCGAGATCATCCAGTTGGGCGACGCGCAGGTCAATTCCCGCGCCTATTGCTCGTCGTTTAACTTCAAGGGCGGTGACCAGCAGAAGAAGGTCTCATTGCTGTCAGGTGGTGAGCGCAACCGCGTCCACATGGCCCGCCTGCTGAAAGAGGGCGGCAACGTCTTGCTGCTCGACGAACCAACCAACGACCTTGACGTCGAAACCCTTCGCGCGCTGGAAGACGCGCTGGTCGATTTCGCCGGCTGCGCCGTTGTGATATCGCACGACCGCTTTTTCCTCGACCGTATCTGCACGCATATTCTGGCGTTTGAGGGTGATGCCCATGTGGAGTGGTTCGAGGGCAACTTCGAGGACTACGAAGAGGATAAAAAGCGCCGTCTGGGACCGGACGCGCTAGAGCCCAAGCGGTTGAAGCATAAGAAGTTTGCCCGGTGAGAACCCGAATTTCCAAACGTATGTTCCAATCGCTGTTCTTGGCGATTGGACGCATTGCAAGGTTTGGAAAGACATCGGACCGCGACCATTGCGTCATAGTCGCAAGCAACGGTCGATCCGGAAGTACCGTTACTTATCTTGCCCTTAGCAAGGCACTTAGAAAAAGAAACCCTTCAGCTGTAGAACGCTCGGCCTTCGTTGCTCGTCTCAAGGACGCCGAATTCAAAGCGCCGTTCATCTACAAAACCCACGATTTTCCGCAGGCGTTGTTGGAGTGGCCGGCCAATACCAGAGTGGTCTTTTGCTTCGGTTCCACCAAAGATTCGGCCTTTTCCGTCTATTCGGCAAAAGAGCGGTATGGTGAAGACTGGATCCGACAGCATTTTTATCACCTTCATGCGACTGGCGAATATTGCGATCTGTTTCAGCGGGATATCCTACAACAAGCCAAGCAGATAAAAGAATGGGCCGTATTTGAGGGCGTCCCCGTTTTATGCGTTCACTACGATGCGATATGGGATCATCAAAACGACATATCGGAATTTACCGGCCTGAAAATGAAGCTCCCGAAACGTGAACAGCGCGCGCCCAAAGAGATTCCGACTGAACTCAGGTCGGCGGCAAGCCAAGTCTACGATTCGATTGATGAAATTGTCGAAGAACTGCCAAGGTGTTTCATAGCATCACCCAAATACGCTGATATTGTCGCCAAGCTTCCGGTTTAGGTGCAAAGCGGAAGGCCAGCGCAAACCCGCTAACTCGGGCGATCGATGACGCCTTATGAACCGATTACGGTACACAAAGACGATCACCCTTGCCACATCCCTACACCAATGCCATATCCAAAGGGCTAACGTTTTTCTATTTCGACCTACTGTCTCCTTTTCCGGCGCTCAGTCATTCGATCCAGACTACGACGCCAGGCTGCCGCATCCCCGTGGGCAGCACCAAACAGGAGAATACGGATATGCCCGCAGGCACCGTTAAATGGTTCAACACCACCAAAGGCTACGGCTTTATCGCACCCGAAGATGGCGGCAAAGACATCTTCGTTCACATCTCGGCTGTCGAGCGTTCGGGCCTGACCGGTCTGGCCGACAACCAGAAAGTCACGTACGAGCTGCGCTCGGGTCGTGACGGCCGCGAAAGCGCCGACGACATTCAACTGGCATAAGCCATTGAAAGGGCAGCGGCTTTCCTCTGCCCTTTTTCTCAACGGGCCCGAATAGTGTGGCCCGTTGACGACATCACATTTCAGTTACTCTTCACCGCAGATTGACCGGATCGGATATCATTCCGACACTCTGTTCAAGATTTTGTTTTTCGAGTGAAGAGATACGACATGTTCACACGCCGAAGCTTCATGACAAGCGCCACCGCCCTAAGCCTTGTTCCGGGCGTTGCATCAGCAAAAACGAAGACTGCTGAATACGACCCGACGCCCCAGTACGTTCGGATCAAGAAAGAATTCCTGCCCGGCCAGCTTCTGGTCGTACCGAGGTCTTTCTACCTGTATTTCGTGACCGAACCGCGCAAGGCGATTCGCTATGGCTGCGGAGTCGGCAAAGCAGGGCTCGAGTTTACGGGAACAGCGACCATCGACGTCAAGAAAGAGTGGCCCACATGGCGCCCCACCAACGAGATGATCGAGCGCGAGCCGGTAACCTATGCCCGTTTCAAGGATAACGACTACGTCCAACCCGGCGGAGGGGACAACCCGCTTGGCGCGCGGGCGTTGTACCTGTTTCAGAACGGGGTCGACACGTATTTTCGCATTCACGGCACCACGCAGCCACAGACGATTGGCACCGCCGCATCAAACGGATGCATCCGGATGCTGAATTCTCATGTTGTCGATCTTTACGAACGTGTGCTGATCGGAACCGTGGTTACAGTCATTTGATCCATTCTATGGCTTACTCGGCAAGATCCAGAACGTAGGGCCCAAGGTCCTGAACGATTAACGCAACGCCTTCGGCATTGGGGTGGATGCCGTCAGGTTGCATTAATCGGCGCGCTGCATTCGGGTCTGCGTCAGATGTGAGACCCGTGAAGAAGCTAGGGGCATAGGCGGTGTCAAATTGCTGCGCAAGATCAGGGTACATCTGATCGAAGGCCGCCTTGTATTCAGCCCCGTAGTTGCCCGGGGCCTGCATGCCGACCAGCAAGACCTCAACACCCGCCTCCTGCGCGGTTTTCAGGATGGCTGTAAGATTGGCACGCGAAACGGCCGGATCGATTCCCCTCAATAGGTCATTTCCACCGAGTGCGACGATCAACCCGTCAACTTCGGGGGTCAGGGTCCAACCCACCCTTGCAGCACCGCCAGCGGTTGTGTCGCCTGAAACACCGGCGTTGATCAAGCGGATGTTAGCATTCTGACCATCAAGCCAACGGCCAAGTTGCGGTACAAACCCATCACGTTCTGGCAGGCCGTATCCTTGCGTCAGGGAATCTCCTAATGCCGCAATCACGACGGTTTCCGCTGTTGCCATGACGCCCCAGCAGGCAAAAAGCATCGTGATCAAAGCCTTGCGCAACATCATAACCGCTCCATATCAATCATCAACGCCCCCGCTTTGGATCGCCCTATGACTCTACCAGTTCTGTCCCTTGAACATGCCGCTTTATCGCTGGATGGCAATGCCGGTCGGGTGGATATCCTGCATGACATCACTCTTTCGGTTGCTCAGAATGAAACTCTGGGGCTGGTTGGGCCGTCCGGGTCTGGCAAGTCTTCGCTGCTGATGCTGATGGGTGGGTTGGAACGGGCAACCAGCGGCAAGATCAACGCACTCGGCCAGGATTTGGGTCGTATGGACGAAGATGCTCTGGCTCGGTTCCGTCGTAACACGATGGGCGTGGTGTTCCAGAACTTTCACCTGATCCCAACTATGACAGCATTGGAAAATGTAGCAACGCCGCTGGAGCTTGCCGGCCAGAAAGATGCATTCTCCCGTGCGCAAGCGGAATTGGATGCGGTCGGCCTTTCCCACCGGCACGAACATTACCCTGCACAGCTGTCGGGTGGCGAACAACAGCGCGTCGCACTTGCGCGCGCGGCTGCTCCTCGACCGAAAATATTGCTGGCGGATGAGCCAACTGGAAACCTTGATGAAACCAACGGCGCTGCAATCGTCGATCTTCTGTTTGACCTGAGGGACCGCCACGGCGCGACATTGGTCCTTGTAACCCACAGCCATAGCCTGGCCCGTAAGTGCGACCGTGTGATCCGCTTGCGCGATGGCAGGATTACCGAAGATACACGGCAAGAGGCCGCCGAATGAGCCTGCGCCTTGCGGGGCGGCTAGCGCGGCGCGAGTTGCGCGGCGGCTTGCGTGGTTTCCGCGTTTTCCTTGCCTGTCTGGCGCTTGGGGTGGCTGCCATCGCAGCTGTTGGCTCGGTCAGATACGCAATTCAGAACGGCCTGTCACAGGAAGGGGCCGCGTTGTTGGGCGGAGACGCACAGTTGGAGTTCACCTATCGGTTCGCGTCCGACGATGAGCGTGCTTGGATGGCACAGGCGGCCGAGGCAACCTCCGAAGTCGTCGATTTCCGGTCGATGGCCGTAACCGGGCAGGCAGAGACCGCGCAGCGCGCGCTGACGCAAGTAAAATCCGTGGACGATGCCTATCCTTTGGTGGGCGAAACCGTATTAGAGCCCACCATGACTCTGTCCCAAGCTCTTGAGGGCGATCAGGGTTTGCCCGGTGCGGTCATGGACCCGTCTTTAATGGACCGATTGAACCTGTCGGTGGGCCAAACTTTTGCTCTTGGCTCGCAAGACTTTGTGCTGACAGCTGCGCTTATCCATGAACCCGACGGAGCGGCAGACGGGTTCGGGCTGGGCCCACGCACACTGGTTCGCACCGAGGATTTGGGCAGTTCGGGGTTGTTGGCACCCGGAACACTGTTTTCAACCAAGTACCGGTTGGACTTGCCACGCGACACTGACCTTGCCCAGCTGGCCACGACCGCAGAAAAGACGTTCGACGGCACCGGAATGCGATGGACCGACGCCCGAAACGGGGCACCCGGCATCGCCGAGTTCGTAGATCGGCTCAGCGCGTTTCTGGTGCTGGTTGGCCTGTCCGGACTGGCGGTCGGAGGCATCGGCGTATCAGCCGCCGTACGGGCCTATTTGTCACAAAAAACGGAAACGATTGCGACGCTGCGCACACTGGGTGCGGATCGAGCAACAATTTTCCAAACCTATATGATCCAGATCGGGATCCTGTCTGGTATCGGGATCCTGCTGGGCCTTGTGCTGGGTGGTCTGACACCCGTGCTTCTTGCCCCATTGATCGAGGCGCGCCTGCCCGTACCCGCAGTGTTTTCTTTCTACCCCAAACCGCTGGCCGAGGCGGCACTTTATGGAGTGCTAACTGCGTTTTTGTTTACCCTTTGGCCATTGGCCCGCACTGAACAGGTCCGCGCGGCAACACTCTTCCGCGATGCCCTTTCATCGGCACACGTTTTTCCGCGCCCTGTATTCCTCATGGCGACGGTCATCGGGCTGGGATTGCTTGTTGCCTCTGCAGCTTGGTTCAGCGGATCGACCCGCCTGACGCTCTGGACTGCCGGAGGGTTGGTCGGCGCGCTGGCGCTGTTGGCCCTATCGGCATTTGCCATCCGCAAGCTGGCTCGTGTCAGCGCCCCCTGGGCACGCGGTAAACCCGCAATGCGATGGGCGCTGTCTGCCATTTCCGATCCAAGGGAAGGGGCAGCGTCGGTTGTTCTTTCGCTTGGTTTGGGGTTGTCTGTTTTGGCGGCAGTTGGCCAGATCGACGGCACACTTCGCAATGCGATCTCGGGAAATCTGCCGGATGTGGCACCGTCGTATTTTTTCGTAGACATCCAAAAAGACCAAATGCCCGGCTTTCTCGAACGTCTGGAAACCGACCCGGCGGTCAACCGCATCGAGAGTGCTCCGATGCTGCGCGGCATCATCACTCAGATCAACGGCAGCCCTGCGCGTGATGTGGCGGGTGATCACTGGGTTCTGGACGGCGACCGAGGCGTTACGTATTCAGCAACGCCACCAAGCAACGCGCGTGTCACCAAAGGGGACTGGTGGGACGAGGACTATGCAGGCCCCCCTCAGGTCAGTTTCGCCGCAGAAGAAGCCGAAGAGATGGGGCTTAACCTTGGCGACATGCTGACAGTCAACATCCTCGGGCGCGACATCACGGCAGAGCTGACATCCCTGCGCGAAGTCGACTTTTCCAATGCTGGCATGGGATTCATCATGTCGATAAACCCGTCCGCCTTGGCCGGAGCACCGCACAGTTTCATCGCGACAGTCTACGCCGAAGAACAGGCCGAAGGTCCGATACTGCGTGACCTTGCCGGGCAGTTTCCCAATATCACTGCTATTCGGGTGCGCGACGCAATTGACCGGGTGTCAGACCTACTGGCCGGTCTGGCCGCTGCGACGTCTTACGGTGCAGGCGTATCGCTGTTGACCGGGTTTCTGGTTTTGATCGGCGCCGCTGCAGCGGGCGAACCGGCCCGACGATATGAAGCCGCGATCCTGAAAACGCTGGGCGCTGACCGGCGTCGCATCCTGCTCAGCTTCACCATGCGCGCAGCTCTCTTGGGGGCAGCTGCCGGAAGCGTGGCACTGTTGACGGGTATTCTGGGCGGATGGGCCGTCGCCACCTATATTTTTGACACCCGTTTTGCGGTCATCTGGCCCTCGGCCATTGGCATTGTTCTGGCCGGGGTTCTGGTCACGCTGGGCGCAGGTCTGATCTTCGCTTTGCGCCCTCTCGCAGTGAGACCGGCCCGCATTCTGCGCGCCAGTGACTGATCCTATCGCACGCAGGCCACGGGTTGCAGTATCTGCAACAGTTGGTCGTTGTCGCATACCAGCGCGTCCAGCGTGATGTCATCTAACGACGCATAAAACACTTCGGCAGCATCTTGCAGCGCCAACCGCAAACGGCACGCATCGGTCAATGGGCACGTGTTGTCTGCATCAGCAAAACACTCGGCCAGCGGCAGATTCCCTTCGACATGGCGAAAGACCGACCCGATGCGAATCTGGTCAGCGGGTCTGGCAAGCGTCATGCCTCCGTTTCGACCCCTTTGCGTACTGAGATAGTCAAGCTGGCTCAGTTGATTAATCACCTGTGCCAAATGGTTTTCCGAGATGTTGCACACTTCGGCAATCTCGGATTTGGTCACAAGCCTGTCCTGATGCGCGGCACAATACATCAGCAGGCGCACCGCAATATTCGTCCGTTTGGTAATGCGCATGGTCGCCTCCCAAATTTCAAGATGCGACCTTATTGCATGTCCGGCAAAAAAGCGGTTTGACATACATCAATCGGCGCAAAGGACACAGTGGCACATGGCAGACCCTTACTTCTTTGGCTACGGAAGCCTGGTCAACCTTGCGACCCACGATTTTCCGGATGCCCGCCCTGCCCGCCTGAAGGGCTGGCGTCGCGCTTGGAGGCATACGGACCTTCGCCCGGTGGCATTTCTAACGGCCATCCCTGATCCGAACAGCGAAATCGAAGGCATGATCGCACATGTGCCTCGAAACGACTGGGCCGCTCTGGATGAACGCGAATGGGCCTATGATCGAGTACCCGCAACCCAAGCCGTGACACATCCCCTGACTCATGATGTGGAAATCGCCGTCTATGCAGTGCCTCATGGCCGTCACGCCGAACCGACCAATCGCCATCCCTTGCTGCTCAGCTATATCGACGTGGTTGTACAAGGCTATCTGCGGGCCTTTGGCGAAGCCGGGGCGGACCGCTTTTTTGCCACCACTGATGGATGGGATGCTCCGATCCTAAACGACCGCGCCGAACCTCGCTATCCGCGTCACCAGCAGTTGAAACCGAACGAGACCGAATTTGTGGATACCCGCCTGCAGCATCTTTCTGCAAAACTGGTCCACTCTTTGTAAAAAAGGCCGGGGACGCTTGCCCGGCCATTCTTTGGTAGAAAATACGTGCGCCGCAGAGCGCGTTTATCACCCGCGCGCGCGGATCACTTGCAGCAAGGGCAGCAAAGTCGCCATTTCCGGTCCGCGCTCCATCCCTGTCAGCGCTTTGCGCAACGGCATGAAAAGCCCCTTACCTTTGCGGCCCGTGGCCTCTTTGACGGCCTTGGTCCAGGCTCCCCAGGTTTCACCGTCAAACGGTCCTTCTGGCAACAGCGCAACAGCTTCGGCGATGAATGCCCGATCCTCGTCAGCGATTAAAGGTTCGGCCCCGTCGCGGCACAGATCCCACCAGCCCTTCAGATCAGCCAGAGTCGTGATGTTCTCGCGCGCCATGGCCCAGAACGACTCGGCCAGCTCAGCCGGGACACCCGCATCGGCGACCGCATCGGCCACATCGGCCAGTGGCAACGATTGCAGGTGTTTTGCGGTCAGCGGAAACAGGTCCTGCACGTCGAATTTGGTCGGCGCCGCGCCAAAACGGCCAATGTCAAACCCGTCAATCAGCTCGGCCATATCCGAACGCAATTCGACCGGATCAGAGGACCCTAGACGCGCCATCAAGCTTAGCAGAGCCATCGGCTGCACGCCCTGTTCGCGCAGATCGCGCAAGGCCAGCGTACCCAGACGTTTCGACAGCGCTTCACCCTGCGGGCCAGTCAGCAGCGAGTGGTGCGCAAAGCGCGGGCAGTCTCCGCCCAGCGCCTGAATGATCTGAATCTGCGTCGCGGTATTGGTCACATGGTCCGAACCGCGCACCACATCGGTCACGCCCATCTCGGTATCGTCGACCACCGACGCGATGGTGTACAGAACCTGACCATCCCCCCGGATCAGCACCGGATCAGACACTGACGCCGCATCAATCGAGATGTCGCCGAGAATACCATCATTCCACTCGATCCGTTCGTGATCCAGTTTGAAGCGCCACACACCATTGCCACGTTCCGCGCGCAGAGCCTCTTTCTCGGCCGCCGACAGGTTCAGCGCGGCGCGGTCGTAGACCGGCGGCTTGCCCATGTTCAGCTGCTTCTTGCGTTTCAGGTCCAGCTCGGTCGGTGTCTCGAACGCCTCATAGAAACGACCCATCTCGCGCAGCTTGTCGGCTGCTTCGGCATAGCGATCCAGACGGTCGGACTGACGCTCGACCCGGTCCCAATGCAAACCCAGCCACTCCAGATCCTGCTTGATCGCGTCGACATATTCTTCCTGCGACCGCTCGGGATCGGTGTCGTCGATGCGCAGGATGAACGTGCCGCCTGCCTTGCGAGCGATCAAATAGTTCATCAGCGCGGTGCGCAGGTTGCCCACATGGATGTAACCGGTGGGCGACGGGGCGAAACGGGTGGTTGTCATAGGTGTCTCCTGTTGGCGCGGCTCTTGTCACAGGATGGGCATTTTGTCCAGCACATGCAGGAAAACGGGGCGGCAGGAAACAAATCTGTCTTCAGATCCGGCGCGGATCGCAACATGAGCAAAAATTAACATGCTATGTTCGCTCACGCAGCCCATTTCACTGATGTGTGAACTGGCAAGTGGCCTTCACCGATCTAGGATTAGAACTGGTGCTCTGACAGGGAGAATGAGACATGACCATCAAACTGACACGCCGCGCAGCGCTCGGATCAGCCGCAGCATTGCCTTTTGCCGCCGCTGCAACCCCGGTGCTGGCAGCAACGAACGAAACCAAAGCGAACTCGACAATCGCCAAATCGTTTCAACTGGGCGATTTCACGGTCACCTCGCTTTTGGATGGCAGTTTGCCGCGTGACGGTGCCAAAGAGATTTTCGGCGGCGGTGCCTCGGACGAGGAATTTGCCAAGGTCTCGGCCGACAACTTCATCCCTGCCGACCAAGCACAATTCTTCTTTACCCCGACGCTGGTCAACACCGGATCCGAGCTGGTTCTGTTCGACACCGGCCTGGGTCAGGGGGGTATTCAGGCCGCTCTTGCAGATGCGGGGGTTACCGCTGATCAGATCGACGTCGTCGTACTTACCCATATGCATCCCGACCACATCGGCGGCATGACAACCAATGATGCCCCCACCTTTACCAACGCGCGTTTTGTGACCGCTTCGCCCGAATATGATTTCTGGGCAGCTCAGGATGCAGGGAACCGCGTCGGCGATCTCGTTGCCGCCAAGGTCACTCCGCAAGCTGAAAAGATAACATTCCTTGGCGATGGCGGAGAAGTCGCATCAGGCATCACAGCCGTCGCGGCGTATGGCCATACACCGGGCCACACTGTCTATCACCTTGAAAGCAACGGGCAGCGTCTGGTGCTGACAGCTGACCTCGCAAACCATTACGTCTGGTCTTTCGCGCATCCCGAATGGGAAGTGCGCTTTGACATGGACAAAGCTGCAGCCACAGCATCACGCCGTAAGGTTTTGGGTATGCTGGCCGCAGATAAAGTCCCGATGATCGGATTCCATATGCCGTTCCCCGCAGCAGGTTTTGTTGAAACACGCGGGGATGGTTTCCGCTTTGTCCCCGTCAGCTATCAGATGATGGGTTAACCCTTAATACCCTGGGTCCGGCCGCACGCGTGAGCCATCGGTAAAACGTGACAGACGAAACGCGGCCGGATCAACACATGGTGTTGTGTCCGCGACCAGATCAGCCATAAGGCGGCCCGCGCCGGGCGCTATGCCAAAGCCGTGGCCGGAGAAGCCCGTGGCGATGAACATACCCGGCATCGTATCCACACCCGAAATGACAGGTATGGCATCGGGTGTAACGTCGATCATCCCCGCCCAACTCTGAACCAGTTCACTTGCCTGTAAGGCCGGAATTGCTTTCTGCGCACTCGCCCAAGCGCGGCGAAGAACCTTGCCCGAAGGATCGGGGTCCAGAACGCGGGTATGCTCGAACGGCGTGACATCGGTAGGCAGCCACGATCTGTCCTCTTGTGCTTCGACCGCCCAACGTTTGGACCATCGGAACCGGAGTGATCGCCATTCCTGCCGAAATGCGGGCAGAAAACGCCGGGCCAATCGAAAGCTGTCAGGGACGATATCCACCGTATTCTCATGGCCAGATGCTATTGTGTACCCTCCGTCCGCACGTTTACGAATTGCGAAGTCATCCGACCATAAAGCTGTCTCGGGACCTGCAACCGGAGAAGCCCGTAACACCGTGTTCAGCACTTTGAGCTGTGGCAAATCTATACCCGCGTTGCCTGCGAAAAGGCGGGACCAGGCACCTCCTGCCAATACCGCGGAATCACAGGCGACACGGCCGCGTTCAGTGAAAACCCCGGCAATGCGCCCATCCTGCACATCCACGCTGCGCACTGCACAGTTGGTCATGAGCACCGCACCCCTGTCGCGGGCTGCCTCGGCGATCGCAGGGGCTGCCCACTGCGGCTCGGCCCGCCCATCGCGAGGCATGTAAAGCGCGTAGTTCAATCCAGTTTTGTGGTCCGGCAACACAGCGTCCAGTTCAGTGCCAGACAGCAATTCTGCGCCTGTCTGCAATCCCTCAACATGCTGCGCCCACCGTTCGAGGTTTTGGGCCCCGCGGCGACCCGAAGCACCAAACAGAATTCCTGACCGGGTAAATCCGGTTTTGCGCCCGACACGGTCATCAAGCCCATCCCAGAGTTTCTGGGCCTCCAGCATCAAAGGAATTTCGCGAGGATCCCGCAAACCCAATCGCACCCAACCCCAATTGCGCGAGCTCTGCTCACCAGCTATGTGGCCTTTTTCGCAAAGTAGAACCCGTGCGCCCCGCTCGGACAGCTCCAAAGCGGTTACGGCACCAATAATTCCTCCTCCGATCACCACGACATCCACGGATTTCGGAAGGTTCAAATCTGGTTCCACGTGGGTGGGTTTCGGGCCGGGCATCTACCGCTCTTTTATCATTGCTCGGACCGCAATGAATGCCCGTCGCACAACCAGTGGCAATACGACCGAAGTCGTGGTTGTTACTATTTTCGTGATCTGTGGCTATCGCGCACAGTTTCCAAAAAACGTAAAAGCTCAGGCTGCCCCGACCAGTTCAGCCCATTTTTGCCGTAGAGAGGCAGAAAACCCGATGACAGTGTCAGGCGCAGCTTCTTGCGGCTTGTCCTCGGATGCCGGAATCGTTGGCGGTGTTGGCTCTGGTTCCGACTTGACCGAATGCTCTTGGTTCATCAGGTCGGCAATCGCCAGGTCCAGCTTGGTTTCATCCAGAACCTGACCTTCCGATTCCATGGACTTCCACGGTAACGGAGAATGCAGCGGTTTATCGTATTCCTCACGCATGGCGATACCAAATCGTTAACACAGACATCTGAGGCGACGCGCAAACTTACCTGGTCGAGTCAACCGTCCGGTTTGTCCAACCCAATTGCGTCACACCCGCCCGACATTGGGCGATAATACAGCTAAAATGTGGCGAAAAAGCGGCCTGTCGACAAGGAAAACTGCCAAACAAGGGCTACCACCCCACTCAAAGGGGATTGAGTGGAAACACTTTATCACAGTTAGGGAAATTGGATCGGGATTACCGACAATCTATCTCAGGAGCGGTCGCGCCACCGGTTCGCTATCGGATAGCGGCGATCCAGCCAGAAGGCACGACTTGTCAGACGTGTTCCGGGCGCAGACTGAAACCGCTTGTACTCTGAGATATAGATTAGATGCTCGACCCTGCGGGCATCCGCTTCGTCAAAACCAGCAGCAACGCAATCAGCGATCGAGCCGTCCTGATCGACTAGAATATCCAAAAGCGCGTCCAACACCGGATAATCCGGCAAGCTGTCACTGTCTTTCTGATCCGCGCGCAGCTCGGCGCTGGGGGGTTTGTCGATAACCGACGGCCGAATAACTTCGCCATTGGGGCCCTTCATCCAGTCGCGATGATTGGCATTCCGCCAACGGCATGTTTCGAAAACCCGTGTCTTGTACAGATCTTTGATCGGGTTATAGCCGCCATTCATATCGCCGTAGATCGTGGCGTAGCCCACGGCGACCTCGGATTTATTACCGGTGGTCAGCAACATCTCGCCGAACTTGTTTGATATCGCCATCAGCAGCAGCCCGCGCAGACGGGATTGAATGTTTTCCTCGGTCAGATCCTCGTCCCGCCCGGCAAAGAGCTGGGACAGAGTCCCAGTAACGGCCGCCCGGCTATCCGAAATCGGAACATAGTCGTAATGCACGCCCAGCGCCTTGGCGACGGCCTCGGCGTCGTCCAGCGAAGCCTGGCTGGTATATTCCGACGGCAGCATGACACAGCGCACGTTCTCGGCCCCAAGCGCATCCACGGCAATCGCGGCAACGAGCGCCGAATCCACCCCCCCGGACAGTCCAAGCACGCACTTTTTGAACCCCGTTTTACCCATGTAATCACGCAGAGACTGGACCATGGCGCGGTAGTCCTGCTCCCATGCATCGGGCTGCGGCACGATATCTGCCGGAACGATACGCCACCCGTCGTCCCCACGCTCCAGATCAACATGAGCCAGGGCCGCGTCAAAAACGGGCATTCGGAAAGCAAGTTCTCCGCCCGGGTTCAGGCCAAAAGTCGCGCCGTCAAATACCTGGTCGTCCTGTCCACCGACCATATTCAGATAGATCAGGGGCAACCCGGTCTCGATCACACGTGCAACCATATGATTCAGGCGGATATCGTATTTGTCGCGAAAATAGGGCGAACCATTCGGGATCAGCAGGAACTCGGCCCCGGTCTCTTCCAGCGTCTCGGCCACATCCGGATGCCAACTGTCCTCGCAGATCGGGCTGCCGATGCGCGTATTGCCAACTGAGTAAGGCCCCCCCAAAGGGCCTGAATCATAAAGGCGCACTTCGTCGAAAACGGTTTCATTGGGAAGATGATGTTTCAACACCTTGCTACTGACCTTGCCGCCCTTCAGAATCAGGTAAGCGTTGTATAGGTGGCCGTCTTCCACCCAAGGCCCGCCGATCGCCAGAGCAGGCCCATCTGCACATTTCGCGGCCAAAGCCTCGACAGCGGCCATGGCCGTGCGATGGAAAGCAGGCTTCATGACCAGGTCCTGCGTATTGTACCCGGTTATGAACATTTCCGGCAACGCCACCATCTCGGCCCCTGCGGTGCGCGCTTGTTCCCATGCGTCAAGCGCCTGCGCCGCATTGCCTTCGATATCGCCCACAGTCGGGTTGAGTTGCGCCAGAGTGATGCGGAAACGGTCGGCCATGCTGCCCTCTTGCCCTCGTCAGTCTTATGCCATTTAGCAGATCGCGGCGCGAGTGAAAGGCAAATGCGGCAAAAGCCGTTGCCCTGCCCCCTGCGGTATCTTAGTTTTGCGCAAAAGGATGATAACCGGGCAGGTTGGAACGATCATGAATGCATTCCGCACCTCAATTGCTGTAACGGCCCTGGCCTTGATGGCCGGAACCGTTAGCGCGCAGGAAGGACAGGTGATCACGGCCGATGACGAGGTCGGCGGCGTCTACGAAGGTACGTTTCTGAACGGCCTGCGCCACGGAACCGGCACGTATCGCCTACCGGACGGCTTCGAATACACTGGCCAGTGGTCCGAGGGTGAAATTCAAGGCAGCGGTATCGCCCGATACGCGAATGGGTCGATCTACCAAGGTATGTTTGCAAAGGGTCAGCCCGAGGGGCGTGGCAAGATCATCTATGCTGACGGTGGCAGCTATGAGGGCGACTGGGCTAACGGCACGATCAACGGCACCGGCATTGCGACTTATGCGAACGGTCAACGGTACGAAGGTGGGTTCAAAGATGCCAAGCGTCACGGCAAAGGCATTCTGACCAATCCGAACGGCTATACCTATGACGGTGATTGGGTCGAAGGCGTCAAGCAGGGCAAAGCCAAAATCACCTGGGCAAACGGCAACGTTTATGAAGGCGACGTCCTGAATGGGCAGCGCCATGGTGAAGGCACTCTGACCGTTCCCGACGGCATGACCTATAGCGGTGCGTGGCTTGAAGGTCGGATGACCGGAAAGGGCCGGCAGGTTCTGGCGAACGGAGACGTCTACGAAGGCGACATGGTGGACGGGCGCCGTCAGGGCACCGGCAAGGCGACCTATGTGAACGGCACGACATACGAAGGCGCGTATGTCGATGACCGTCGAGAAGGCAAGGGCCGCTTTGTTGGCGCAGACGGGTTTGAATACAACGGCGAATGGTCCGGAGGCCAGATCGACGGGTTCGGCGAGATGACCTATCCTGACGGCTCGGTCTATGTGGGGGATTTCAGCGTCGACCTGCCCCACGGCAAAGGCGTACACACTTACCCGGATGGCACTATATACGACGGTGACTGGATCGCTGGCATCTACGAAGGCCGCGGAACCGTCACCTATCCCAACGGCGTGGTCTATTCGGGCCAGTTCAGGAACGGCCTGAGCCATGGCTCAGGTGTGCTGAAATTGGCCAATGGTTATATATACGAGGGCGAATGGGTTGACGGAAACCGCCAAGGCACTGGCAAAGCCAGCTTTCCGGATGGCACAGTCTACGAAGGCGAATTCCTGAACGGCAAGCGGCACGGCCAAGGCACCGTCACCACGGCACGCAATTTCACATATACCGGTGGGTGGGTTGACGGAAAAATCAGTGGTAGCGGTATTGCGACCTATGCCACCGGCGACGTCTACGAGGGCAATTTCCGCGACAATAAACGCCACGGTGACGGCACCATGCGTTATGCCAATGGAGAGGTCGAGACTGGCACCTGGGAAAACGACGTCTTGCCCAGCAGCGGCGAGGCTGAGACGACAGCGCCAGAGGAAACCCCGCCCGCGGCCCAACCGACCGAGACGCCCTCGGACGGGTAGCTCAGGCTACCACGGAACGGTCTGACCCGCCCAATCGAAGAAGCCGCCGGTATCAGCATGGGTCAGTGATTGAGCCACAGCCAGCAGGTTCTGAGCCGCCTTGTCCGGTTTAACTGCCGGATGACGACCTACGTATTTCTCGGTGAACGCGGTTTGAACCGTGCCAGGATGCAAGGCTACGCACACACTTTGTTTATGCGTCCGCGCCAACTCGATCGCGGTTGTATGCACAATCTGGTTCACGGCGGCCTTGGCCGCGCGGTAACTGACCCATCCACCCAACCGGTTGTCGCCGATGGACCCTACGCGGGCCGAAAGCACGGCAATCAAGCAGCGCCTGTCACGGGGCATCAGTTTGGCTGCGTGCCCCAGAACCAAAGCGGGGCCTACCGCGTTCAACGCAAACTGATCCATCATGGCCTGCGCAGACACTGCCTTTATCGACTTTTCCGGCGTGGCCCCGTCGATCTCAAGCGCGCCGGACGCGACGAAGATCATGTCATAAGGGCCAGTTAGCGTGCCGAGAATCGCGTTGGATTTGTCCGGATCCATCAAATCGAACCCGTCCATAGACCGCGACAGGGTCGTGACTGAAACAGAGTGCCCAAGTAGCCGCGCGTGAAGGGCTGAACCAATCCCCCCGGACGCGCCGATGATAAGTGCCGTTTGCATGCTTCTTCACCTAGCAGCCTGCCCTCACCAATCAATATTTCCCGAAAAACAAACACGACCGGTAACAAGCTGCAAATTCCGTCTTTTCATTCGCGGCGCTGTCTGTATAACCTCAACCCCATGATCAACCGCGCAGATATCCTTGTTGCCGACACCGCCCTTGGCGGTGCGTCGCTGCGTGGCCTACTGATCCTAATCCGCCTCTGAGCGTGCCATCCGGCGCGCCCGCTCAGAGGAGGACGCCCGCGCGCCATAGGCTTTAGGACAGAAGAAGAAAGAGATTCCCATGACCAACGTGACCGACCAAGACCGCGTCTTGATCTTTGACACCACCTTGCGCGACGGCGAACAAAGCCCCGGCGCAACCATGACCCATAACGAAAAGCTCGAAATTGCCGAGCTGCTGGACGAAATGGGCGTCGACATCATCGAGGCCGGTTTCCCAATCGCCTCCGAGGGTGATTTCAAAGCTGTCAGCGAGATTGCCGAGCGCTCGAAAAACAGCCGCATCTGCGGTCTGGCCCGCGCCAATTTCGCAGACATTGATCGCTGCTGGGAGGCGGTGAAACACGCACGCCTGAACCGCATTCATACCTTCATCGGCACCTCTCCGCTGCATCGCGCCATTCCGAACCTGACCCAGGACGAGATGGCCGAGAAGATCCACGAAACGGTCAGCCATGCACGCAATCTGTGCGACAACGTGCAGTGGTCGCCGATGGATGCCACCCGGACCGAGTGGGATTACCTGTGCCGCGTGATCGAGATCGCGATCAAGGCGGGCGCGACGACGATCAACATCCCCGACACGGTGGGTTATACCGCTCCGGTCGAAAGCGCCGACCTGATCAAACGCCTGATCGAGACCGTACCGGGTGCAGATGAGGTGGTTTTCGCCACCCACTGTCACAACGATCTCGGCATGGCGACGGCGAACTCTCTGGCCGCTGTGGCGGGCGGAGCGCGACAGATCGAGTGTACCATCAATGGTCTTGGCGAACGCGCCGGCAACACCGCGTTAGAAGAGGTCGTGATGGCACTGCGCACGCGCAATGACATCATGCCGTGGCACACAGGTATCGACACCACCAAGATCATGCATATCTCGCGTCGTGTGGCGACGGTGTCCGGGTTCAATGTGCAATTCAACAAAGCTATCGTCGGCAAGAACGCCTTTGCGCATGAAAGCGGCATCCACCAGGACGGGATGCTGAAGAACCGCGAAAACTTTGAGATCATGCGCCCCGAGGATATCGGCTTGTCCGGCACGTCTTTGCCGTTGGGCAAACACTCGGGCCGCGCGGCCCTGCGCGACAAGCTCGAGACCTTGGGCTTTGATTTGGGCGACAATCAGCTCAAGGACATCTTTGTACGGTTCAAGGATCTGGCCGACCGCAAGAAAGAGGTCTTTGACGACGACCTCATTGCCTTGATGACCATGGATCAGCACGACGACTATTTGCAGCTCGTGTCGATGAAGGTGACCTGCGGCACAGGCGGCCAAGCCGAGTCTACGGTCGAACTTGAGATGGATGGCAAGGATATCATCGCCACCGAACATGGCGACGGTCCAGTGGACGCGACTTTCAAGGCAATCCGTGCGATCTATCCCAACAAAGCGCATCTGCAACTCTATCAGGTCCACGCAGTGACCGAAGGAACCGATGCCCAAGCCACGGTGTCTGTTCGGTTGGAAGAGGACGGCATGATCGCTACCGGTCAGTCGGCGAACACCGATACCGTCGTCGCCTCGGCCAAAGCTTACATCCACGCGCTGAACCGCCTGATTGTAAGACGTGAAAAAGCGGGTCCGGGCGCTGATGCGCGCGAGATCAGCTACAAAGATTTGACCTGACCGAACGGCGGCCCGTCTTTGCGGGCCGCTTTTTCGTCGCAAAGGTCAGGACAACCCGGCCTTTTGCATCCCATCCACAAAATGCCGAAAATCTTCATCGCTGGCGTAGTGCAGCATGCCTTCAATATCAGCGATCTTGAACTTTGGCTGGGCCTCGTAAATTGCGTCAACGTACGCTCGCGCTTCGTCCTGGTTTCCCAGCCACGCATGGCAGGCAGCGACATATGCGTTCTGAAGCGAGTCGAGGGCAGGCAACCGGGCGAAATCCTCTAATGCCTGATCATACTTCTTAGCACCGAAGCGCGCCTTTCCAAGATGGCTCCAGAACCGTGCAGGGTGGTGAGGGTTCAGACGCATCGCCTTTTGTATCCACTCGGCACCTTCATCGGCACGACCCGACCATGTCAGCAATTCGCCCATCTGAACCACAACCAGATCGTAATTCGGGTTCAGCGACAGCGCGCGTTCCTGATGATACCGCGCCCGGCCAAGGTTGTTTCGCAAAATCTCTACCGCAGCCATCAAACGATGAACATCCGCGTCGTTATCATCCAGAGAAGCGGCCTTGAGGATCGCCTTTTCACACTCACCCAGCATGGCTTCACGATCATCGCACCAACCATATCCCCAAGCTTGACCGCGGATACAACCGCTCCAGGCATGGGCGTGCGCGTAATCCGGATCCAGTTCGATAGCGCGATCGATCAACTTTGTCGCCTCGGCATTATCCTCGCGCGTGCTGCGGTGATGCAGGACTTTCGCGGCCAAAACGCATTCATAGGCTGCAAAACTGGAAGGTTTCTTGCGCGTCAGCCCCTCTTGCTGCGAAGCTTCGATACGACCGGGAAGTGTGGCAACCACGGCCGAGATAACCTCGTCCTGTATTGTGAAAATGTCATCCAGGTCGCGATCATACTTCTCAGCCCAGACATGGCCATCACTGTAACTATCAATCAGCTGAACGGTGACACGTACCCTGTTGCCAGCCTTTCGGACACTACCTTCGACGATGTATTGCGCACCCAGCTTAGCACCCACTTCGCGTACATTCACAGCCTGTCCCTTGTAGACAAAACTGGAATTGCGCGAGATCACGAACAGCTCATGCCGGCGGCTCAACTCGGTCAGCAAATCTTCGGTAAGACCGTCGGCAAAAAACTCCTGTTCGGTATCTCCACTCATGTTTGCGAAGGGCAAAACCGCGATAGAGGGTTTGACCACTTTGGTATCGCCATCACCTGCTGGCGCATCGTCTGCAACCGTGCCATCCAAAGCGACCCGATAGGCATGAACAGGTTGAGACAGGTTCTTAAGTGTCAGATCGCCTAGATCATCATATTGCAACTCCAATCGGTCCGAGACTTGTTCATGCACCGCGCCCGAGATCAGAACCTCACCAGCATTTGCAGATTGCTCAAGCCGCGCGGCGATATTGACACCGCTGCCGAAGATATCGCCATCCTCAAAAATGATCTCATCCAGATTTATCCCGATGCGGAAATGAATGCGCTGGTCCTTCGGAACATCTGCATTGCGACGCAACATCCGGTTCTGCACCGCGACCGCGCAGGTCACTGCTTCGCTGGCGCTGGGGAATTCAACCAGCATCCCGTCGCCCGTTGTTTTGATGATTTTTCCGCGGTTCTTGTCGATTGCCGGGTCGATCAGCTCGATACGGTGCGTACGCAGACGGGCAAGCGTGCCTTGTTCATCCGCTTCCATCAGCCGACTATAGCCCACCATGTCAGCGGCCAGAACCGTAGCTAGTCGGCGATCCATCGCGCACCTCCCTGACCAAAGTCTAGGACCGAACACCCCATTTCCAAAACAGATTTTGTAAAAACACCCAAGGCGTGTATCGCGAAGACGCGAATGCCCTGATCAAGTGTATTCAGGCATCTTCAGAGCTTGGCAAACAACGCATCCAAACGGCGCATCTCATCCGCAATTCCGAATGGCGCATTTACAACGAACATCCCTGATCCGATCATGCGATGCCCTTCGCGCGCGGCGGGAAAGCGGACTTCGTGACACTCGACCTTTGGTAAGTCTTGCCCTTGCAGCGCCGCGACCATCGACTTGTGCCGCCCATCCGCAAGGATTGGATACCACAAGGCAATAACGCCTACGTTCCATTTCCGATGCACTTTAGAGATAAAACCCGGCAGCCGGTCATACTCTGACTTCACCTCGTAGCTCGGATCAATCAACAGAACTCCTCGCCGTGGCGTTGGCGGCAGTAGCGAATGCGCCAACTCATATCCGTCCTGCTTGTAGGTTTTTGTTCCGAACCGCGACACGGCCAGCGACAAGGCGCCGAATTCTTGTGGATGCAGTTCGGCCAAATGCATGCTGTCCTGATCGCGAAGCAAATTACCCGCGATCAGGGGTGAACCTGCATAGGCGTGCCGTCCGTGTGTCGCCTGAACCTGCGTCAGTGCACGTGACAGCGGATGATCCGCTTTGAACCAACCTTCGCGCTGCACCCGCTTTATCCCGGCCAAAGCCTCGCCTGTTCGCACTGCTTCATCCGCGTCCAAGTGATACAAACCACGACCTGAATGTGTTTCGAGATAGGTCAATGGTTTGTCTTTTTGGGTCAAATATTCCAGCACCCATGCCAACAAAGCGTGCTTTTGCACATCAGCCAGATTTCCAGCATGGTAAATATGTTGATATGAGAGCATGTTGCCTTCTAAAGTCCCTATCAATAAGGCGGAAAGGTGCTGATTGACGCGGAATCAGCCCTTTTACCGGGCGAGATGGCACCCTATAAGACATCCGTCCCGGAACCGTCGAGTCGCGGGCAGTGGAAATTTTGACGAACGGGATCATTGAAAACATGGGAATCTTTGGCAATCTGGGCGGCCTGTTCACAGCGGACATGGCGATTGACCTTGGGACGGCGAACACGCTGGTTTATGTCAAAGGGCGCGGTGTGATCCTGTCGGAACCTTCGGTGGTGGCCTATCACGTCAAGGACGGCGTCAAAAAGGTTCTGGCCGTGGGCGAAGATGCCAAGCTGATGCTGGGTCGAACGCCCGGCTCGATCGAGGCGATCCGTCCGATGCGCGAAGGCGTGATTGCCGATTTCGACACTGCCGAAGAAATGATCAAGCACTTTATCCGCAAGGTGCATAAACGGTCGACCTTCTCGAAGCCCAAGATCATCGTCTGCGTACCCCATGGCGCGACGCCAGTTGAAAAGCGCGCGATCCGTCAGTCGGTTCTGTCGGCAGGTGCGCGCCGCGCGGGCCTGATTGCCGAACCGATTGCAGCCGCCATTGGTGCTGGCATGCCGATCACTGATCCGACCGGCAACATGGTTGTCGATATCGGCGGCGGCACCACCGAAGTGGCCGTTCTGTCGCTGGGCGACATCGTCTATGCGCGCTCGGTCCGCGTGGGCGGAGACCGTATGGACGAGGCGATCATCTCTTACCTGCGGCGTCAGCAAAACCTGCTGGTGGGCGAATCTACTGCAGAACGTATCAAAACCACCATCGGCACCGCCCGGATGCCAGACGATGGTCGGGGCCAGTCAATGCATATCCGGGGCCGCGACCTGCTGAACGGCGTGCCCAAAGAAATCGAGATCAGCCAAGCCCAAGTGGCCGAGGCCCTTTCAGAACCTGTCCAGCAGATTTGCGAAGCGGTGATGACTGCATTGGAAACCACACCGCCCGATCTGGCCGCCGACATCGTGGACCGGGGCGTGATGCTGACCGGCGGCGGCGCGCTGCTGGGCGATCTGGACCTTGCCCTGCGCGAACAGACCGGTCTGGCTGTGTCGATTGCCGATGAAAGCCTGAATTGTGTGGCTTTGGGTACCGGCAAAGCGCTGGAATACGAAAAACAACTGCGCCACGCGATTGACTACGAAAGCTAAGGCGCGCACCCTTTCGGGGTAAGAACTCGGGCAAGAGCAGCACGGGAAGGTAACCTGTGGCAAACGACCGATCACAGCGCGATGAATACACGGCACCTCTGCGCCGCTTGTTGCTGGGGATTGTTGTGCTTTGCCTGTTGGGCATCTTTCTCGTCTGGCGCATCGACAGCCCTCGGGTTGAACGATTCCGCGCGCAAGTGGTCGACAAGGTTGTGCCCTCGATGGAATGGGCGATGGTGCCAGTCACAGGAATCGTCAATCTGGCCCGTGACTTCCAAAGCTATCAGCGGCTGAGCGAACAGAACCAGGAACTGCGCAGCGAGTTGCGCCTGATGCGCGCTTGGAAAGAGGCCGCCCTGCAGTTGGAACAGGAAAACGCGCGCCTTCTGGATCTCAACAACGTACGGCTTGACCCGCGCCTGACCTATATCACCGGTGTCGTTATGGCCGACAGTGGCTCGCCCTTTCGGCAATCGGTTTTGCTGAATGTTGGTGAACGCGACGGCATAATGGATGGCTGGGCAACGATGGACGGTATTGGCGTGGTGGGGCGCATCTCGGGCGTTGGCCCCGACACGGCCCGGGTCATCCTGCTGACCGATGCCTCAAGCGCTATTCCCGCGACGATTCAGCCTTCGGGCCAGACTGCACTGATCGCGGGCGATAACACATCCGCACCCGCCGTCGAGTTTGTGGAAAATCGCGAACTTGTACGACCGGGCGACCGTGTTGTCACGTCAGGTGATGGCGGAGTGTTTCCCGGCGGCCTGCTGATTGGCCAGATCACGGCCGATCCGGGCGGGCGTCTGCGCGTACGCTTGTCTGCGGATTTCGAACGGCTGGAATTCTTGCGTGTTCTTAGGTTCCACTCGGCTCCTGCCATCGAAGACTCGGGGGATATCGTCGGACCACGACGTCCCGAAGCCGCCCTGACACCAGCAGAGGTCGGAGATGGATAGGAATGCGTCTCAGCTTTGGACCAAGCGTGCATTGTATCTGTTTCTGGCAATGCTGATCTTGTTCATGCACCTTCTTCCGCTGGATACAAAACCGGACCGCTGGCCCTTTCCCGATCTGTTGATCGCGTTGACGTTCGCGTGGGTCATGCGGCGGCCCGAATTTGTGCCGATTCCGTTGATAGCGGTTGTGATGCTGACCGCCGACCTGTTGCTTCAACGCCCGCCGGGCCTGATGGCGGCATTGGTGGTCATTGGCGCGGCCTATCTGCGAACAGCATCGCTGGGCATGAGGGATGCCGGTTTTCCAAGTGAGTGGATGACATCAGCGGTCGTGATCACGGCAGTTTTTGTGCTCAACCGCGTTATTCTTGCTATTGTGTCCGTGCAACAGGCGGCATTGGGGCCAGTCGTGATTCAAGTGGTTCTGACAATAGCTATTTACCCCTTGATCGTTCTGCTGACACAGAGCGCATTCGGCGTTCAACGCATATCCGCCGCCGAAACCGGCACGATGGGGGCACGCTGATGAAGCAACAGAAGCCCAAGTCACAAGGAATGGCCTATAAACGCTTACCCCGTCGGGCCTTGATTCTTGGCGGGTTGCAAGCTGCCTTTATCGGGGGTTTGGCCGCCCGCATGCGTTATATGCAGGTCGATCAGGCCGATGAATACCGCCTGCTGGCCGAAGAAAACCGCATCAACATCCGCCTGATCCCTCCGACGCGCGGACGTATATATGACCGAAACGGTCAGATCATCGGGCAAAACTCTCCTTCCTACCGTATCGTGATGGTCCGCGAGGACGCAGGCGATGTGGACGAAGTGCTGACGCGGCTGTCGTCCCTGATTCCGCTGACCGAAGACGAAATGGAACGCGCCAAGACCGAGATGCGCCGTTCGGCCCCGTTTCTTCCGGTCACGTTGGCTGATCAGGTCACGTGGGAGGATATCTCGAAAGTCGCCGTCAATGCGCCTGCCCTGCCGGGGGTGACACCCGAAGTCGGCATGACGCGGCAATATCCGCGCTACGAGGACTTTGCCCATGTGGTCGGATATGTCGGCCCAGTCAGTGATTATGACCTAAGCCAGATCGACGACCCCGAGCCGGTTTTGCGCATCCCCCGCTTTCAAATCGGCAAGGTTGGACTTGAGGCCAAGCAGGAAAGCACCCTGCGCGGCAAGGCCGGGGCCAAGCGGGTCGAAGTCAACGCCACCGGTCGCGTCATGCGCGAATTGGACCGGCAAGAAGGCGAGGCCGGCGCCGATCTGCAACTTTCCGTCGATGCCGATCTGCAGCAATACGCGCAAGCCCGTTTGGCGGGTGAAAGCGCCGCGGCGGTGGTAATCGACTGTGAGACCGGCGATATCCGCGCGATCAGTTCAGCACCCAGTTTCGACCCGAACCTGTTTGTGCGCGGTATCTCGGTTGGGGATTACCGAACCCTCACACAAGACAATTACCGCCCGCTTGCGAATAAGACAGTCCAAGGCACGTACCCTCCGGGATCAACCTTCAAGATGATCACCGCCATGGCCGCGCTTGAGGCCGGAGTGATCGGCCCCGGCAATACCGTTTATTGCCCCGGCCATCTAAAGGTGGGCAGCCGCCGTTTCCACTGCTGGAAGCGCGGCGGGCATGGGACTGTCGATCTGAACCTTTCGCTCAAGCGCAGCTGTGATGTCTATTATTACGATGTGGCGCTGCGGACCGGTATCGACAAGATTTCCGACATGGCGCGTGTTTTCGGGCTGGGCGTCAAACATGACATTCCGATGTCGGCAGTTGCGGCCGGGCTGGCCCCGAACCAGGCATGGAAAGAGCGGGTACACGGTGAAAGCTGGCTTGTGGGCGACACAGCAAATGCGTCGATTGGTCAGGGTTTCATGCTGGCCTCACCTCTGCAGCTTGCGGTCATGACTGCACGGATCGCCACCGGACGTGAAGTGAAGCCAAGACTTGTTCGTTCGATCAATGGGGTCGAAGAACCCTCGGGCCTGGGTGAACCTTTGGCGGTGAACCCGAACAATCTTGAACAGGTGCGCAAGGCCATGTTCTCGGTCTCGAATGACCGGGGTGGTACCGCCTATCGCAGCCGCATCATTGCTGACGATCTGCGCATGGCTGGCAAGACCGGCACCAGTCAGGTGCGCAACATCACCAAGGCCGAACGTGCCGCAGGCGTGATCCGAAATGAAGACCTGCCATGGGAACGCCGCGACCACGCGCTGTTCGTCAGCTTTGCCCCCTATGACAAACCGAAATACGCAATCGCTGTTGTTGTGGAACACGGCGGAGGCGGCTCTAAGGCCGCCGCACCTGTTGCGCGGGACATTATGCTACAGGCGCTTTACAACGGCACGCCCCCACTCGAAGCCTATCCTGTCGCAGACCGGGAACGCATAAAGGAACAACAGAAACAGCTTGAAGGCGACCGCCGCCCCAAAGCGCGTCCAACCACAAAGGACCGCGCATGAGCTATCTTGAATACGCCGTCAAATCCACGCCATCGGGGTTCCGCAAGTTCCTGTACATGAACTGGCCCCTGACGCTTTTGCTGATCAGCACAGCCAGCGCCGGGTTCCTGATGCTGTTTTCCGTGGCCGGAGGATCCTGGACCCCGTGGGCCGAGCCACAGATGGAACGTTTTGGTCTGGGCCTCACAGTGATGTTCATCATCGCGCTGGTTCCGATTTGGTTCTGGCGAAACATGTCTGTTTTGGCCTATCTGGGCTCGATCGGGCTGCTGATCATGGTTGAGCTTTTCGGAACAATCGGTATGGGCGCGCAGCGCTGGATTGATCTGGGCTTCATGCGGCTGCAACCCTCCGAGGTGATGAAAGTGGCGTTGGTGATGGTATTGGCCGCTTACTACGACTGGCTCCCTTCGCATAAAACCTCACGCCCGATATGGGTTCTGATCCCGGTTGCGCTGATCCTGATCCCGACGGCGCTGGTCCTGAAACAGCCTGACCTAGGCACGTCGATCCTGCTGCTTGCGGCGGGCGGAGGTCTGATGTTCCTGGCCGGTGTCCACTGGGCCTACTTTGCCGCCGTCATCGCGGCGGTGGTCGGCCTGATCGCCACTGTGTTCAACAGCCGCGGGACCGAGTGGCAATTGCTCAAAGACTACCAGTTCCGTCGCATTGATACGTTTCTGGACCCATCGACCGATCCCCTGGGCGCAGGGTATCACATCACACAGTCCAAGATCGCGCTGGGATCAGGAGGGTGGAATGGGCGCGGCTTCATGCAAGGCACGCAATCGCGCCTGAACTTCCTGCCGGAAAAACACACCGATTTCATCTTTACCACCTTGGCCGAAGAGTTCGGCTTTGTCGGCGGCATCACCCTGCTGACGCTATACGGGCTGATCCTTGTGTTCTGCCTAGTCACGGCGCTGTCGACCAAGGATAGGTTCTCGTCGCTGGTGACGCTAGGCATCGCGTTGAATTTCTTCCTGTTCTTTGCAGTCAACATGTCGATGGTGATGGGGCTGGCCCCGGTGGTGGGTGTACCCCTGCCGATGGTCAGCTACGGTGGCTCGGCGATGCTTGTTCTGATGGCGGCCTTCGGTATTGTGCAAAGCGCCCATATCCACCGTCCCCGCTGATTTGAAAGGCCCCCGATGCCCGTAAACGTTCTGTTTTCCGCGCGCCCTGAATTGTGGCCCGTGTATGAACCACTGCTGACCAAAGGGTTGGAACAAGCAGGCGTGGATGCCCATCTTGCCACCGTCCTGCCGGCCGATCAGGTCGACTATGTGGTCTATGCCCCGAATGGAGGGCTGCTGGATTTCACCCCCTATACGCACCTCAAGGCCGTGCTTAGCCTCTGGGCCGGGGTCGAAAAGATCGCGGGCAACGACTCTCTGACCGTCCCGCTGGCGCGGATGGTCGATCACGGGCTGACGCAAGGCATGACCGAATGGGTGGTCGGCCATGTGCTGCGTTATCATCTGGGGATGGACCGCCATATCACCCTGCAAGACGGCACATGGACACCCGAGGCCCCACCGCTGGCCCCTGAACGTACCGTTTGCATTCTAGGCCTTGGCATGTTGGGCGAGGCATCCGCGCGGGCATTAAGGGCGCTGGGTTTCAACGTCACAGGCTGGAGCCGCTCACCCAAGGACATCCCCGGTGTTTCCTGTCTACATGGCGATGAAGGGCTGCGCAACGCGCTGGCCAGCGCCGAAATCGCCGTTCTACTTCTGCCCGACACACCGGCGACCGAGAACCTGCTGAACGCGGAAACCCTCGCCCAACTGCCCAAGGGCGCATGTCTGATCAATCCGGGCCGAGGCCCTCTGATCGACGACGACGCCCTGCTGGATGCGCTGAGCGCCGGACACATCGGCCACGCTACGCTGGACGTGTTCCGGGTTGAACCCTTGCCAATCGACCACCCCTATTGGGCGCATCCGAATGTGACGGTCACGCCGCATATCGCCTCAGAAACGCGGCCAGTGACAGCCGCGCAGGTGATCGTTGAGAACATTCGACGTGGCGAGGCGGGCGAACCCTACCTGCACCTCGTCGACCGCGCTTTAGGCTACTAGCCCGCGTCCTTTCAGCAACGCCTCGACCCCCGGCAACCGGCCCCGGAAGGCCAGATACAGGTCTTCGGCCTCGCGCGAGCCTCCGGTGGACAGGATGTTTTCCTCCAGCGCCTTGGCGCGGTCGGGGTCGAATGCGCCTCCAGCCTCTTCAAAGGCAGCGAAGGCGTCGGCGTCCATGACCTCGGACCACATATAGCTGTAATAGCCCGAGCTATAGCCGTCGCCCGCAAACACATGCGCGAAATGCGGGGTGGCGTGGCGCATTCCGATGGCCGGGGGCATTCCCAGACCCTCCAGCACCTTTGCCTGTTTCGCCATCGGATCGACGGGGGCCGCACCGTCGTGGAATTCCAGATCAACCAGCGCCGAGGCGACATATTCGACCGTCTGAAACCCCTGATCGAAATTGGCGGCCTTCAGCACCTTGTCCAGCATGTCTTGCGGCATCGGCGCGCCAGTATCGGCATGGGTGGCGAACTCGGCCAGAACTTCGGGCACTTCCAACCAGTGTTCGTAAAGCTGGCTGGGCAGTTCCACGAAATCGCGCGCCACTGATGTGCCCGAGATGCTTTCATAAGTCACATCTGACAGCATCTGATGCAGCGCATGGCCGAATTCATGAAACAGTGTCCGCGCATCATCATAAGACAGCAGTGCCGGATCGCCCTTGGCGAAGTTGCAGACATTGATCACGACCGGAGCTTGCACCGTAGGAAACTTGGCCTGCGACCGCATCGCGCTGCACCACGCGCCGGATCGCTTGGAACCCCGCGCGAAGTAATCCCCGATGAACACCGCGATATGCTGACCGTTGCGCGTGACTTCCCACGCGCGGCAATCGGGGTGGTAGAGCGGTACGTCCAGCGGCGCGAACTCCAACCCGAACAGGCGGTTGGCGCAGGCAAAGGCGGCCTCGATCATCCGGTCCAGTTGCAAGTAGGGTTTCAGCGCGGCCTCATCCAGATCATGCTCGGCCTTGCGGCGTTTCTCGGCATAATAGCGCCAGTCCCACGCGGCCAGTGGGCCATTGACCCCATCCGCCTGCATCATCTGCGTCAGGGTCTCGGCATCCGCATCCGCGCGGGCCTTGGCGGGCTCCCACACTTGCATCAGCAAGTCGCGCACCTTGTCCGGCGTGCGGGCCATCTCGGTTTCCAGCTTGTAGGTGGCGAAATTGTCATAGCCTAGCAGCTTGGCCCGTTCTTCACGCAGGGCGAGGATTTCGGCGGCGATCTCGCGGTTGTCTGTCTCGCCACCGTTGGCGCCACGCGCGGTCCAGGCCTTATACGCCACCTCGCGCAGATCGCGACGGGGCGAGAATTGCAAGAACGGCACGATGATCGACCGCGACAAGGTCACAACCGGGCCGTCCGCACCCTTTTCCTGACCGGCAGCGCGGGCCGCGTCCACTACGAAATCGGGCAAACCGTCCAGATCATCCTCGGACAGGGGCATGAACCACGCGCGCTCATCCGCCAGCAGGTTCTGGGTGAAGGATGTACCCAGCGAGGCCAGCCGCGCCTTGATCGCCTGCATCCGCGCGTCCGCATCGCCGGTCAGCGCTGCGCCCGCGCGCACAAAGCCCCGATGGGTCAGCATCAGAACCCGCGCCTGTTCGTCGGTCAGGTTCAGATCATCCTTTCGGTCCCACAGGTCGGCCACCCGCTGAAACAGTGCCTTGTTCGACGAAATCCCCGAGAAATGCGCCGCCAGCTTGGGCGAGAAGTCACGCTGCAGCTCTTCACGCGCCGGGTTGCTATCGGCCCCGGCCACGGTGAAAAAGACGGACAGGACCTTGTCCAATTGCTCACCCGCGGCCTCAAGCGCCTCGACCGTGTTGGCAAAGCTCGGCGCGTCGGGGTCGCCTGCAATCGCGTCGATCTGCGCGTTGTGGGCCTGTAGGGCGGCGTCCAATCCGGGGGCGAAATCGGTGTCGGCAATCGTGTCGAAGGGCGCGATTTCAAACGGTGTGGTCCAGTCGGACAGGATCGGGTTGGTCATGAAACTCTCCTTTGAGCACAACCTAGGAGCGCGGGGCGGGATGATCCAGTGCGCGCGGTCACTTACCACAAATCGGGCAATCGGCGCGGCGTGACAGTGTGATCTTGCGGCTTTCACCATAAAGCGCGTCATAGATCAGCATTTCACCGCGCAGGGCCTGCCCCGCCCCGGTGATCACCTTGATCGCCTCAACCGCCATCATCGAGCCCACAACGCCGGGCAGAGGGCCGATCACCCCCGCCTCGGAACACGACGGGGCCAATCCGGGGGCCGGGGCCTCGGGGAAGATGCACTGATAGCAGGGGGCGTTATGAGCGGGGTCAAAGACGCTCAGTTGCCCTTCCCATTGCGACAGCGCACCCGAGATCAGCGGCTTGCCCAGCGCAACCGCCGTGCGGTTGGCCAGATAGCGAGTGTCGAAATTGTCAGTCCCATCGAGGATCAGATCGAAATCGGCAAACAAATCCTGCGCGATCTCTTCGGTCAAACGACGGTGATAGGGCAGAACGATCACATTAGGATTTTGCGCCTGCATGGCCTGCTGCGCCGAGAACACCTTGGGCATCCCGATATCCGCGTCGCGGTGGATCACCTGACGTTGCAGGTTCGCGTTCTCGACCTCGTCATCGTCGATCACACCGATGGTTCCAACCCCGGCTGCGGCCAGATATTGCAGGGCGGGCGCGCCCAGACCACCAGCGCCAATGACCAGCACACGGGCCTGTTTCATCTTTTTCTGACCCGGTCCGCCCAATTCCCGCAATACGATATGGCGAGCATAACGTTCCAGTTCGGTCTCAGAGAAATGGTCGGATGGCATGGCGGGCTCCTTCGTGGCGGGCGTTGCACGGTTTCGCAACGCTTTCAGCACCCTTCCATAAACCAGAACCAGAACCGCGAAACCACCCAAGATCAGCCACATCGCTGCAGAGCCGCCAGTCGCCTGACGCAAGGGGTGGCCATCCGGCAGAACCAGTTGCGCCGTGATCACGCCCAACAGCAGCACCCCGACGGATGTCATGCGTGCGGTGCGCGACACGCCCGCCAGATAGCCCACGCCCCACAGCCCGGCAGCCAGAATGAAAACCAGCAGCATCAGCCGCGCCCGGTCGAGCCGAACCCACCCGCGCCGCGTTCGGTGTCGCTGAGCGTATCGGCGGTTTCGAACGTGGCCTGAACGACCGGAGCCACGACAAGCTGCGCAATGCGTTCGCCGTGGGTGATCTCGAACACCTCCTGCCCGGCATTCAGTACGATCACGCCAAGCGGTCCGCGATAGTCGCTGTCGATTGTACCCGGGGCGTTAGGCAACGTGATCCCATGTTTCAACGCCAGCCCGGACCTTGGGCGCACCTGCACCTCATAGCCATTCGGGACTTCGATCCGCAGACCGGTGGGAACCAAGGCGCGCTGGCCAGGCTCCAACGTCATCGACGCGCCACCCGGCAGGTTGGCCCGCACATCCGCCCCCGCCGCGCCGGTGGTTTCGTAGGACGGCAACGGTACTGAGGGGTCAGAGCCGTCCTCGCGGATCACGCGAATTGCAACCATCTTGTTTCCTTTCCCTCACGCGGTCAGCGCGTCGGCGATCTTGCGCGCAAACCGCTCGGCCACAGCGTCCTTGCTCATACGTGGCCATTCTTCGGCCCCTGCGTCCGAAATCAGCGTGACCGCATTCTCGGACCCGCCCATGATGCCGGTGGCGGGACTGACATCATTGGCCACAATCCAGTCGCACCCCTTACGCGCGCGCTTCGCGGTGGCGTGTTCGATCACACTATCGGTCTCGGCGGCGAAGCCCACGACCAGCGCGGGGCGACCCGTTTCCAGATGCGAGACGCGTTTCAGAATGTCGGGGTTTTCCGCAAATTCCAGCGCGGGCAGGCCGTCGCGGGTTTTCTTCAGCTTCCGGTCCGAGGCGCTGGCCACCCGCCAATCCGCCACAGCCGCCGCAAACACGCCCGCATCCACGGGCAAGGCGGCGTCCACCGCATCCGACATCTGTTGCGCGGTCTCGACCGCAACCACCTGTACGCCTTGGGGCGGAGCCACATCCGCCGGGCCGGTGACAAACACCACCTCGGCCCCCAGCGCGGCCAGCGCCCGCGCCACCGCCGTTCCTTGCGCGCCCGAGGACCGGTTGGCGATATAGCGCACCGGGTCGATGGGTTCATGGGTAGGGCCCGACGTGACCAGAATACGCTTGCCCTGCAACGGGCCGCCGCCCAACTGGCCCTCAACCGCTGCGACGATCTCAAGCGGTTCGGACATGCGGCCGGGGCCGTATTCGCCGCAGGCCATATCGCCCTCGTTCGGGCCGACAAAGCGGATGCCATCGGCCTGCAGCTGCGCCAGATTGCGCTGTGTCGCCGGGTGATCCCACATCCGTACATTCATCGCAGGCGCACACAGAACCGGCGTGTCGGTCGCCATCAGCAGGGTCGAGGCCATGTCGTTGGCCAGCCCGCTGGACATCTTTCCCATCAGATCGGCAGTGGCCGGGGCAACCACTACAAGATCGGCAGAGCGGGACAGTTGGATATGGCCCATCTCGGCCTCATCGGTCAGATCGAAGAGATCGCGATAGACCTTCTCTCCGGCCAAGGCAGACACGGACAAAGGCGTCACGAATTCTTCAGCCGCGCGGGTCAGAACCGGGGTCACGGCCGCGCCGCGTTCGCGCAGGCGGCGGATGAGATCCAGCGATTTATAGGCTGCGATGCCTCCGCCGATGATCAGCAGAATTCGTTTCGATGCCAGCATGTTCAGCCCTTCCCGTCCCGGTCGGCCCTGACATTAGGCAAGCAGACCAAACAGTTCCAGCGGTTAATTCTGTGTCTGGAAGGCCAGACAAGGGTCTTCGCGTTCGACCGAAGGGCTGTCGATCACCGCGTCAAACTCGCCTGAGATCGCACCATCCTCGGACTGCCCCAACACAAAGACTTTCAAACCAGGGCGCAGCCGGGACGTGAACGTCGGAATCCCGCGATCCTTGCGGGCATGCCCATTGCCAGTTATCACAGCAATCGGCCCGCCTGTTTCGTCATCGGCACGCAAGATCGAACGCGTCAGAACCGCGTCGCGCAAACGTTGGATGGCCACCATCTGAGGCAGCGCCTCTTGCGGGAGCGCATCGCAATGCGCCGCCAGTTGATCTGCCTCGCGTGCAGCCTGATCCGCAGCCGAAAGAGGCACGGTCAACCCATAGCGCGCTGCATCCGCGCCCAACGCGGTTGCAGCCCCCCGTTCCATTGCGGCGCGCGCTGCCGCACGGGGCACCATCGCCCCATAGACCGGCGCATCGGAAGCCCGAAAGACCGGGTAATACATGCTGAGGGACGGCCACCCCATCTCGGCCCATTTCAGAATACGGTCCAATTCCTCGGGATTGGTCGCAGCTTTCTGAGCCAGCCGTTGCGCGCCCTCTTCGGTGACCATTTCCCAGACCACGGCCGAGGGGTTGATGATCTCTAACGCTTCTTTTTGGACGATGTGATGCTGTGGGTTGTCGTGGATTTCACCCAGGATCACCACGTCAGCCGCACGCATCGCATCGGCGACGTCATCCGGAATCAAACCGTCAGCCCGGCCTATACCGGCTGAAACCACAAACGCGCACAGCAGAATCGCAAACTGTCTCATGCGATGAAGTGTTGCACCTCGCGCGATTGCGCTTCAAGGTTCTTGCGCATTTTTACGAATGCCGCCGCTTCAAGCTGACGCACCCGTTCTTTTGAAAGACCCAATTCCTGCCCCAGGCTTTCCAAGGTACGCGAAGGCTCACGTAGTTTCCGTTCGCGGACGATAAACCGCTCGCGCTCGTTGAGCGATTGCATCGCGGCGACCAGCCAATGGCGCAGCTGTTCCATATCATGGCTGTTTTCGACCATTTCGGCAGCTTGTTCGCGCTCATCTTCCAGCGCGTCAATCCACTCGCGACCATCCTCATCCGCAGATTGAACCGCGTTCAGCGAGAAATCCGATCCCGAAAGGCGGCCTTCCATCATTTCGACGTCACGCAAAGGCACACCGATTTCTGCGGCGATCATTTGATGCAACTGATGGCGGTCCAAATCCATTCCATCCGTCGCGGCCTCACGCTCCAGCCGGGCCTGCACACGACGCATATTGAAAAACAGAGATTTCTGGGATGAGGTCGAGCCGGTGCGCACCATCGACCAGTTGCGCATCACGTAATCCTGAATGCTGGCCTTGATCCACCAGACTGCATAGGTCGAGAACCGCACGCCCCGGTCCGGGTCGAACTTGTCGGCAGCTTTCATAAGGCCCAAACCGGCCTCCTGGATCAGATCGTTCATCGGCGCGCCGTACCGTTTGAATTTGGCCGCCATGGAAATCGCCAGCCGCATATAGGCGGTAATCAAGCGATGCAGGGCTTGCTCGTCGCGGTGATCTCGCCACGCATACGCCAGTTTAAGCTCGGTTTCTGCGTCCAGCAGTTCCGCTTTCATCGCCTGTCGCGACATCGAAAAATCGTTTGTATTATCCAGAGCCATGGAAGCCTCCCTTTTTCGCAGGCCTAGCCAGCCTTGCCTTGTCGACTTGTGGTCGATACGCAGGACAAAACCGGGTGGATCACATGGAAGGTAACACCAGTGGGTTCGGATTTGACCTTTGTTATGGGCGGAGCAGCCTCGGGAAAGTCGGCATTTGCCGAACAACTCACTGTTTCAACAGGGAAAATCCGCATTTACCTCGCGACTTCACAAGTGTTTGATGATGAAATGCACAAAAAGGTGAAGTCGCACGTGAAGCAACGAGGGGAGGGTTGGACGACGATCGAGGCTCCGTTCGACCTGCACCCTGCTCTGGCCGCTCTGACGCAGGATCAGGTCTGTCTGATTGACTGTGCGACGATGTGGCTGACCAATCATATGTTGGCGGAAAATGATCTGGAACAAGAACAAGCCCAGCTTTTGGATGCGCTGAATACCTGCAAAGCCCAGATTGTAGTCGTATCGAACGAAGTCGGCCACGGCATTGTCCCCGATAACGCCCTGTCCCGCCGCTTTCGCGAGGCACAGGGACGGCTGAACATCGCATTGGCCGCGCAGGCCGATCTGGTGGTGCAAGTCACAGCCGGGCTGCCTCTGGCACTGAAAGGACAGCTGCCGTGACTCGCCTGCATCTTGTCCGCCACGGCCCGACCCATGCCAAAACCATGGTCGGCTGGTCCGACCTGCCCGCTGATCTCAGCGACACAGTGGCGATCCAGCGTTTGCATGACCATCTGCCGTCTGATGCGGTTGTTATCTCATCCGACCTGTCCCGCGCCGCGGATACGGCCTCGGCCATTCAGGGAACACGCACCCGCCTGCCCCATCACCCCGACCTGCGCGAGATCAATTTCGGCACGTGGGAGCTGCGCGGCTTCCGCGAGATTGAGGCCGAAGACCCCGAACTGGCCTTCGCCTATTGGGACAATCCCGGCGACGTGCGGCCCCCAAGCGGCGAAAGCTGGAACGAGGTGCGTACGCGGGTAGATGCCGTGATCGACCGGCTGATTGCCGATCATAGCGGGCGCGATCTGGTCGTCGTGGTGCATTTCGGCGTGATCCTGACACAGGTACAGCGCGCGCTGGACGTGACCGCACAAGAGGCGTTCAGCCACAAGATAGACAACCTCTCGGTCACGGAACTGACCCATCACGGGGATCGCTGGTCGGTCGGTCGGATCAATCACCTCGCGTGATGCACCAGCGCACAAATCACTGATTTACCGACGCGATTGTCCGCGCCATCCTGCACCTATGACCTATGATCTGTTTATCGGGGACCGACTGTTTTCCAGCTGGTCCATGCGCGGCTGGCTGATGCTGGAAAAGTTCAGCCTGCCTTACAAAACCCAAATGATCGGCCTCTATTCCGGCACCATGACTGAGGATATGAAGCCACTCGCCCCCGCCCGTCTGGTGCCCGCCTTGCGCATGCCCGACGGGACGGTGGTAGGCGAAAGCCTCGCCATGGCCGAAACTCTGGCCGAACGACATCCCGACGCCGGGCTGTGGCCTGCAGATCCAGCCGCCCGCGCCACCGCGCGCTGGTTATGCGCCGAGATGGTGGCCGGGTTCACCGCCTTGCGCGGCGAATGCCCGATGCAGTTGCACCATTGCTGGACCGGGTTTGAACCCTCAGCAGATACCTTGCGCGACCTTGACCGGATCGAGACCCTTTGGGCCCATGCTCGCAGCGTGTCCGGGGCCACCTCCGGTCCGCTGTTTGGCGACTATTCCCTGGCGGATGTCTTCTATACGCCGGTGGCCGCGCGGATTATCGGCTATGGTCTGCCAGTCTCGGACGCAAACCGGGTCTATTGCCTTGACCTGCTGTCAGACCTGTCCGTCCGCCAATGGCGCGCGATGGGATTGACTGTGTCCTATGACCCCTTCCCCTACGCACTGGGATTGGCAACACAACCCTGGCCAGTCGGCTCGCCCGTAGCCCGCGTTGTGGACGCAGGCCCCTCGGTCAACGCCATCTGCCCCTATTCCGGCGACACTGTGACGGATTTCCTTGAATTGGATGGCCGCATTTGGGGCTTCTGCAACCCGTTCTGCCGTGACAAAACCGCCGCAGATCCGGGCGCGTGGCCGAAATTCTCTGCCATGGTCGCAGGCGTTAACGATTCCTAAACCGCCTGCGTGCCAGCAACGACCTGTTAACCAAAAAGGTCGTTCATGGTCGCCCGCTCTCACACCGTCGCTTTCCAAGGAGTCGAGGCCCGCCCGGTCGAGGTGCAATGCGCCGTCTCGCCGGGCCTGCCCGCTTTTTCCATCGTCGGCCTGCCCGACAAGGCCGTGTCCGAGGCCCGCGACCGCGTGCGCAGCGCGCTCAGTTCCATGGCCATCGCGCTGCCGTCGAAACGCATCACCATCAACCTTTCGCCCGCCGATCTGCCAAAAGAAGGCAGCCATTTCGACCTGCCCATCGCCGTCGCGCTGCTGTCCGCGCTGGAGATCATTCCTTCCGACGCCGCCGAAGGTGCGGTGTCCTTGGGTGAGCTGTCACTGGACGGATCGCTTGTACCCGTGGTCGGCGCTCTGCCCGCTGCCATGACCGCCGCCGCCGAAGATCGCGCGCTGCTGTGCCCCAAAGCCTCCAGCGCCGAGGCGGCTTGGGTCGATGCCACGCAGGTTATCGGGGCCACGTCATTGGGCGATGTTGTGCGGCACTTCTCGGGCCAAGCCCCTTTATCCGCCGCCCAACCCGGCGAGGTCAGCCTTGCGCCCAGCGTCCGCGACCTGCGCGATGTGAAAGGGCAAGAGCGGGCCAAACGCGCGTTGGAAATTGCCGCCGCCGGGCGGCACCACTTGATCATGATCGGCACTCCGGGGTCGGGCAAATCCATGCTGGCCGCGCGCCTGCCGGGCATCCTGCCGCCTCTGACACCATCAGAGGCGCTGGAAACCTCTATGATCCAATCACTCTGCGGGTTGCTGGACGAAGGCGGGATCAGCCGCACCCGTCCGTTTCGCGAGCCGCACCATACCGCCTCAATGGCTGCAATTGTCGGAGGCGGCCGGGGTGCCAAACCCGGTGAGATTTCCTTGGCTCATAACGGAGTTCTGTTCATGGACGAATTCCCCGAATTTCCGCGCACCGTTCTGGAAACCCTGCGCCAACCGATTGAAACGGGCGAGGTCATGGTCGCCCGCGCCAATGCCCATATGAAATACCCTTGTCGCTTCATGCTGGTGGCCGCCGCCAACCCCTGCAAATGCGGATATCTAACGGACCCCGCCCGCGCCTGTTCCCGCGCGCCAGTCTGTGGTGAGGATTATCTGGGCCGTATCTCTGGCCCGCTTTTGGATCGGTTCGACTTGCGGATTGAGGTGCCTCCGGTCGGGTTCACCGATTTGGACCTGCCGCCTTCCGGAGACAGCTCTGCCACCGTTGCCGCAAGGGTCGAAGCCACCCGTACTGTGCAGGCGGAGCGGTTTGAGGGCATGGAGCCCCGCCAGAACGCGGATATGGAGGGTAAGTTGTTGGAGGAAATCGCCGCCCCCGACGCCGAAGGCAAAGAGCTGTTGCTGAAAGCCGCCGAACGGTTCGGCCTGTCGGCGCGCGCCTATCACCGCATCCTGCGGGTCGCGCGCACCATTGCTGATCTTGAAGGCGCGCCAGATATCCGCCGACCCCACGTGGCCGAGGCGCTGAGCTTTCGCATCAGCGCCCGGGCGGCGTCTTAAACCTTGGCCTCAATCGCCTGCCAGATTTTTTCGGCGATGTTCACACCGTCGAACCGCTCCAACTCCTGAATACCGGTGGGCGAGGTCACGTTGATCTCAGTCAGATAATCTCCGATCACGTCGATACCGACGAAGATCTGGCCTTTTTCCTTCAGCAACGGACCGATGGCGGCGCAAATCTCCAAATCCCGGTCGGACAGGCCGATCTTTTCCGGGCGGCCACCCACATGCATGTTCGACCGCGTCTCTCCCTTGGCCGGCACACGGTTGATTGCGCCGACTGCCTCACCATCAACCAGAATCACCCGTTTGTCGCCATTGCTGACGTCGGGCAGGAACTTCTGCACGATCAGCGGCTCACGCGAGAACCCGGTGAACAGTTCATGCAATGAGGTCAGATTTCGGTCATTGGCATCCAGCCGGAACACGCCCGCACCGCCGTTGCCATAAAGCGGCTTGAGAATGATATCGCCATGCTTTTCCTTGAACGCTTTGATCGTCTGTAAATCACGCGCGATGGTCGTCGGCGGCGTTAGATCGGGGAAATCCAGAACCAGCAGTTTTTCGGGGTAATTGCGCACCCAGAACGGATCATTGACCACCAGCGCCTTGCCCTTCAGACGGTCCAGCAAATGCGTTGACGTGATATAGTGCATATCGAACGGAGGATCCTGACGCAGCCAGATCACATCGAAATCAGCCAGATCAACCTCACGCTCGGGGCCCAGCTCTGCCGGATTGCCCGCCACGCGCTGAACGGTCATGTCGTGGCCGCGCGCCGTGACCCGCCCTTCCTGATACGCCAACTGATCCGGCCCGTAGAAAAACAGTGAGTGCCCACGCGCCTGCGCCTCTTCGGCCAGTCGGAATGAGCTGTCTGCATTAATATCCACGGCCCCGATCGGGTCCATCTGAAAGGCGATTTTCATGGCGTGTCCCTCAGTTTCACGCCAGATACATGGCCCAGCAGGGCCACGGGATCAATGGGGGTCAGGCCTCGTCAAAGGCGTTTTCGATGATTTGAACAGCGCCCGAGGCGTCCACAAGCGCGGCGTCAAAGCGCACATTTGTCAGCTGCCCATCGGGTTCATGTTCTAGAAACTGCGCCGCCGAGGCACAAATCCGGTTCATCTGTCGCCGATTGATCCGCGCCGCCGCCGCGTCAAAACTGCTGCTTTTCTTGACCTCGATGAACACCAGACCATCGGCGTTACGCGCGATCAGGTCTATTTCCCCACCGGCCCCGCGCCAACGACGATGCGCAATCGAAAAGCCGCGACGTTCATAGTCGGTCGCAACCCGCATCTCGGCGGATTGACCCGCCTGATAAGACACAGAGCTTCGAACAGCGCGCGCGGACATGTCATCCCTTTCCCAGTTTCAGCGCCTTTTGATAAATCGGACGGCGCGGAAGTTTGTACATTTCCGAAACCAGATCCGCCGCATCCCGAACCGAATGGGTTTCCAAGGCCCTTTTCAGAGCTTCTTCTACGTCAGATTCGTTAACAGTTTCCGAATGGCTGCGATCCACCAGAAGAACAATTTCGCCTTTGATGGTCTGATCCTGCAGCCCTTGGGCAAGGTCTTTCAGGGTCCCGCGGCGAACCTCTTCGAATTTCTTGGTTAATTCGCGGCACAGGGCGGCATGACGCGACTCTCCCAATACATCTGCCAGATCGGACAGGCAGGCCGCGACACGCTTTGGCGATTCGTAGAAAACAAGCGTGCCGGGTATGTCGCGCAACGCCTCGATCCGTGCCCGGCGTGCGCCCGATGCATTGGGCAAGAATCCGGCAAAAAAGAACGCATCCGTTGGCAATCCGGCCAGTGTCAGGGCCATTAAAGCCGCCGATGGCCCGGGCGCACAGGTCACCATGTGACCGGCCTCAGCCGCCTGACGCCCCAGATCATAACCCGGATCAGCAATCAGTGGCATCCCAGCCTCAGAGGCATAGGCAACCGATTTCCCTTCGGCCAGCGCGTCCAGGATCTTGCCCCGCGCGCCTGCACCGCTGTGATCGTGATAGGCCAGAATGCGCCGTCCCTCCAACGGCACACCGTGAATCTCCATCAGGCGCCGAAGGCTGCGGGTATCCTCGGCAGCGACCACATCAGCCGAGGCCAGCACATCCAGCGCCCTGAGCGTGATATCGCGCGCCGTTCCGATCGGAGTGGCGACAAAATACAGGCCCGCGCCCAATCTGACTTTTTGGTGATTCAAAGCTGGACCCTCGCAGCGTGACGTTTATTATCGCGACCTAATAAAATGGCGTCTTTCAAGTCGCCGGGACAGGGAGTTTTCATTCAGATGTTTACCGTTTGCAAGCCCGTTCGCAAACTGGCGAAAACCGCCGCCGTTTTGGCCACCGCCGCTTTTCTGACCGCCTGTGAGACAACAGGACTGGGCGGAGGGCCATCGATTAACACCTCTAAGCCGGTGCCTGTGGCGCTGCTGGTTCCGGCGGGATCGGCCAATTCGGGCGATGCGGCCTTGGCCCGAAGCCTTGAGAATGCAGCACGTATGGCCATGGCAGATTTGCAAAATGTGCAGATCGACCTTCGGGTTTATGACACGCGCGGCAGCTCGAACACAGCGGCGGAGGTGGCCCAACGGGCCGTGGCGGATGGTGCAAAGGTTATCCTGGGTCCGGTTTACGCGCAGGCAGCAAACTCGGCAGGGTTAGCCGTTTTAAACAACAACGTGAATGTCCTGTCGTTCTCGAACAACACCAGCATCGCGGGCGGGAACGTCTTTGTCCTGGGCCCCACCTTCGACAACACGGCTAACCGACTCGTTAATTTTGCCGGTTCGCGGGGCAAAAACAACATGGTCATCGTGCACAGTAACGATGCGGCAGGCCAGTTGGGACAATCTGCCATCGCCAACGCGCTAAGTAACAGTCGCGTCAACAACGCTGGAACAGTCGGCTATGACCGGTCTCAGCAGGGCGTGATCAACTCGGTTCCGACAATCAAGGCCACGGTGGATGCATCTGCGGCTGACTCGGTGTTCCTTACGGCAACCACGGCTGGTGCGTTGCCACTCTATTCGCAGTTGCTGCCAGAGGCGGGTGTCTCGCCAGCAACGACGCAATATATCGGTCTGACACGCTGGGATATTCCGGCTCAGACGCTTGAATTGCCGGGCGTGCAGGGGGGATGGTTCGCGCTACCCGACCCGGCCAAGGCACAGTCCTATCGTCAGCGGTACAACAATACCTATGGTGAGGCACCGCACCCTATCAGCGGGCTGGCATACGACGGCATCGCAGCAATCGGAGCCTTGGTCAGCCAGGGTAAATCGGATGCGCTTACGGCTTCGGCCCTGACACAAAATGCCGGTTTCCAGGGCGTGGGCGGCATCTTTCGCCTGCGCTCGAACGGTACCAACGAACGCGGTCTGGCAGTTGCCACGATCCAGAACAAACAGGTAGTAGTGATTGACCCTGCCCCACAAAGCTTCTCAGGCGCCGGTTTCTGATCGACCGGCACTGACGCTCACCCCAAAAGGTGAGCTGATCTGCCCGGCCCAAGACATATTCGACAGCACCACCGTTCTGGCGCAACTGTCGGAAGCCTTTGAAAACGTATCAAACAACACCGCGCGCCGGGCCGAATGCGTGCGCATTCTGCGGGATGCCCAAAAGGCAGGGCGGCAAGCCATCGCTGATGCGTTTTCCCAACGCCCGTTCGACGCCCGGCCGCTGACCCATTCTTACACCTATCTGACCGATGGACTGGTCTGCACCGCCATGCAGGTCGCAAGCCATGACCTTCACCCTCTGGCCACGCCGACGCAGGGCGAAAAGATCGCCGTTCTGGCTGTGGGCGGCTATGGGCGGGGCGAGATGGCCCCCGCGTCAGATGTCGATCTGCTGTTTTTGACGCCCTACAAAATCACTGCCTGGGCCGAAAGCGTGATCGAGTCCATGCTGTATATCCTGTGGGATTTGCGTCTGAAGGTCGGGCATTCTTCGCGCACCATCAAGGATTGTCTGCGGCTTGGGGGCGAGGATTTCACCATCCGCACAGCTATGCTGGAGCAGCGTTATCTGGCGGGCGACACGGCCTTGGGCGATGAACTCAAAACCCGCCTGCGGGACGAGTTGTTCAAAGGCACCGAACGTCAATTTATCGAAGCCAAACTGCAAGAGCGTGACGAGCGTCACAAAAAGCAGGGCCAGCGTTATATGGTCGAGCCTAATGTCAAAGAAGGCAAAGGCGGGCTGCGCGACCTGCAGTCGCTGTATTGGATCGCGAAATACATATACGACGTTCAGGACGTGTCTGAATTTGTACCGCTGGGGCTGATAACAGAAGACGAGTACAAAACCTTCGACGAGGCCGAGGAGTTCCTGTGGGCCGTACGCTCGCATCTGCATCTGGTGACTGGCCGCGCCACTGAGCACCTTACCTTCGATATGCAGGTCGAGGTGGCCGATCGCATGGGCTATGAGGATCGCGCCGGTCGCCGTGCCGTCGAGGTTTTCATGCAGCGGTATTTCCGCGAGGCGACGATGGTGGGCGAATTGACCCGCATCTTCTTGACCAAGCTGGAAGCCGCGCACATGAAGGGCGCACCGCTGCTGGAACGGATTTTCCGCCGTCGCCCACGGGTCAAGGCAGGGTATCAAGTCGTTCATGGTCGTTTGGACGTCGCTGACCCGGACCAGTTCCTGTCCGATAAGGTGAACCTGCTGCGTCTGTTCGAGGAAGGGTTGCGCACGGGCATGCTGATTCACCCGGATGCTATGCGCTTGGTAACAGCCAATCTGAACCTGATCGACGACGACATGCGCGAGGACAAGGAAGCCCAGCGCATCTTCCTTGATCTGATGCTGAAACATGGCAATCCAGAACGCGCCCTGCGCCGGATGAACGAGTTGGGGGTCCTGTCGGCCTTTATCCCGGAATTCGAGCACATCGTCGCGATGATGCAGTTCAACATGTATCACAGCTACACGGTGGACGAGCACACCATCCAGTGCATCGTGAACCTCGCCCAGATCGAACGGGGCGAGTTGATTGAGTCACTACCGCTGGCCTCTTCGATTCTGAAAAAGGGGGTGAACCGCAAGGTTCTGTATGTCGCCCTGCTGATCCACGATATTGCCAAGGGGCGGCCTGAAGATCACTCGATCCTCGGCGCACAGTTGGCCCGCAAAATTGCACCTCGGCTTGGGTTGAACAAGGCTGACGCGGAAACGGTCGAATGGCTGGTGCGCTATCATTTGCTGATGTCCGACATGGCGCAGAAGCGCGATATTTCCGACCCGCGCACAGTGCGCGACTTTGCTAAGGCGGTGAAAACGGTCAAGCGGTTGGACCTGCTGACTGTCCTGACGGTCTGTGACATTCGCGGCGTTGGTCCGGATACCTGGAACAACTGGAAGGCCACCCTGTTGCGCGCACTGCACGCGGAAACCAAACGCGCGCTTGAGACCGGGATGGAAGACCTCAACCGTGCCAATCGCGGGGCTGAGGCGAAAAAGACCCTACGCGCCGAATTGGCCGATTGGTCCAAGGCCGACCTCAAGACCGAGACCGGGCGGCATTACGACCCGTATTGGCAGGGGCTCAACCTCTCGACCCATGTGGAATTCGCGGAGATGCTGCAGGCACTTGACCGCAGTGGCGACGCGGGCGCGATGGAGATTCGCCTGCAACCGGACGAGGACCGCGACGCCACCCGCGCCTGTTTCGCCATGGGCGACCATCCGGGCATCTTTGCACGGATTGCGGGGGCCTTGGCGCTGGTTGGGGCAAACGTGGTCGATGCGCGTAGCTATACGACCAAGGATGGTTATGTCACGGATGCGTTCTGGATACAGGACGCAGATGGCCGCCCATTCGAAGCCAGCCGCCTGCCACGCCTGACGCAGATGATACACAAAACGCTAAAGGGCGAAGTTGTGGCGCGCGACGCGCTGAAATCGCGCGACAAGATCAAGAAACGCGAACGCGCCTTTAACGTGCCGACACATATCATCTTCGACAATGACGGGTCTGAAATCTATACGATTATCGAGGTCGATACCCGCGACCGCCCCGGTCTGCTCTATGATCTGGCACGCACGCTGGCCGCAGCGAATGTCTATGTCGCCAACGCGGTGATCGCGACCTATGGCGAGCAGGTGGTGGACACGTTCTATGTCAAGGATATGTTCGGGCTGAAATACCACTCCGAAAGCAAGCAGCGTGGGCTTGAGGCCAAGCTGCGCAAAGCCATCACCGAGGGCGCCGAGCGCGCGGAATCATGAAGCAGATCCGGCTGTTCTCGGGCCTGTTCACGGTCGGGTTCTGGACCCTGGCCAGTCGGATATTGGGGTTCCTGCGGGAAATCCTGCTGACGGCTTTTATCGGGCCGGGCCCGGTGATGGACGCCTTTGTGGCCGCCTTCCGCCTGCCCAACATGTTCCGCCGCTTCTTTGCCGAAGGTGCGTTCAACGCGGCCTTCGTCCCGATGTTTTCCAAACGGCTGGAAGGGGACGAGAACGCCGAAGGTTTCGCACAGGACGCCTTCAACCTGCTGGCTGTGTCCGTTTTGGCGCTGGTTGGGCTGGCGATGGTGTTCATGCCCGCACTGGTCTGGATCACCGCCGAAGGGTTTTACGGCGACGACCGGTTCGATCTGGCCGTGGATTATGGTTACGTGGTTTTCCCCTACATCTTGTTCATGTCACTGGCAGCACTGTTTTCGGGCGTTCTGAACGCCACGGGCCGCTTTGCGGCTGCTGCCGCAGCGCCCGTTCTGCTGAACATTTTCGCCTGCACCGCCATGATCGCCGGAGCACTGTCGGGTGGCGAAGTCATCCGCTGGCTGATCGCCATCATCCCCTTGGCCGGTGTGGCGCAGCTTGCGCTGGTCTGGGTCGCGACCGAGCGCGCGGGTATCCGCATCCGCCCCGGCCTGCCGAAACTCAGCCCTGAGATGAAGCGTATGGTCCGCATTGCCGTCCCCGCCGCGCTGGCGATGGGGGTGACGCAGGTCAATCTTGTGGTGGGGCAGCTTGTGGCCTCAAAAACCGAAAACGCGGTCAGTTGGTTGTTTGCCGCGGACCGGCTGTATCAACTGCCCTTGGGTGTGGTGGGCATCGCCGTTGGAATCGTGTTGCTGCCTGACCTGTCTCGCCGCCTGCGTGCGGGTGACAAAGACGGCGCCCGCAACGCCTTTTCCCGCGCCGGAGAGTTCACGCTGCTGCTGACCCTTCCGTCAACAGTGGCCTTTGTGATCATGCCGATCCCTCTGGTCTCGGTCCTGTTCGAGCGCGGCCAATTCACCGCCGAGGATACCGCCGCCACCGCGCTGGCCGTGGCGATCTATGGTATCGGCCTGCCGGCTTTCATGTTGCAAAAGCTGCTGCAACCGCTGTTCTTCGCGCGCGAGGACACAAAATCTCCGTTCCGCTATGCGGTGGTGGCGATGGTGGTGAACGCGGGGCTGGCCTTTGGGCTTTATCCGCTGCTGGGCTGGATTGCGCCTGCGATTGCGGCCTCGGTCGCCGGGTGGGCAATGGTCGGACTGCTGGCGCTGGGCGCTCGGCGCATGGGCGAGGAGGCGCGCTTTGATGACCGGTTCAAACGACGGGCATGGCGGATCGTGGCCGCATCGCTTGGGATGGGCGTCGGCCTATTTGCCGCACTTTCCCTGTTCGGATGGGCATTTCACCTGCCAGGCTGGCGCTATGTAGCACTGTTGGCCCTCATCATCGGTGCGGCAGTACTGTATTTTGTGCTGGGCCACCTGCTGCGAGCGTTTGAGGTCGCCGAGTTCAAAAAGGCACTGCGCCGGTCCTGATCAGTCGCGGCGGATACCGCCAATGATCCGGGCCCAACCACCGGGGCCAACCACAAATGACAGTGCAAAGCCTGTAGCGAACCCGCCCAGATCGGCCACCCAGTCCAGCGTGCCGCCGAAGATCAGACCGAACAACAACTGGATCCCCATCAAAACAGCGATCAGGCTGAAGGCCCGTGACTGGTTTTCGCCTACCAAAGATAACCTACGCCACAAAATCCACGTGAACGCTCCGATCAGGCCGTAGACGGGTGGGAACCCTCCGACCAGCGGATATTGCGGGTCCAGCAGCAGCGCATAGGCCAGCGCCCCGCCGATGCCCGACAGCACAAAAATCACCAGCATCTGCACGCTGCCAAAAACCTCGGCCACCATTTTGCCCATGGCCAGAACAAAGACGCAGACAAAGATGGCCTGAGTGAAATTGGCCGACACGAACGGATATGTCACTAAGCGGATCAGATGTTCAAACGGCCAGCGCCCGTTTTCCATCATCCAGTCGAAAATATCCGGCGAAAAGGAATAGTGCTGCAACGCATCCAGCCGCCAGCCCACGGCCGATGGCCCGCCGACCAACCCGCGCGAGCCCAGCGTCAGGGCCAGTTCGATCCCGAAGATGAACAAGGTCAGCGCCGCCACCACGGGCGGCAGAGGGTTCACGGCGGGTGTATAATGCTCACTGCTCATTGGGCTGGCCTTTCGCGGCTGTTGACGTCCCTTGGCCTCATGGGTAAGCGACGGGGGCTTATTTTTCCAGACGGGAGTTCCCTTCGATGACCGACACCCAGTTCACACCGCGTGTGTTTTCCGGCATCCAGCCGTCGGGGAACCTGCACCTTGGCAACTACCTGGGTGCGCTCAAGCGGTTCGTGGATATGCAGGGCGACGATTTTGAGACCATCTATTGCATGGTCGATCTGCACGCGATCACCGTCTGGCAGGACCCCGCCCGCCTGCGCGAAAAGACCCGCGAGGTCTGCGCCGGTTTCATCGCCGCTGGTCTGGACCCGGAAAAATCCATCCTGTTCAATCAAAGCCAAGTGCCCGAGCACACGCAACTGGCCTGGATTTTCAATTGTATCGCCCGGATGGGCTGGATGCAGCGGATGACGCAGTTCAAGGATAAGGCCGGCAAGAATGCTCAGAATGCCTCACTGGGTCTGTTTGCCTATCCGGCGCTGATGGCGGCGGACATCCTGACCTACCACGCGACGCATGTGCCGGTGGGTGAGGATCAGAAACAGCATCTGGAACTGACCCGCGACATCGCCATCAAGTTCAACCATGACTATGGCGTCGAGTTCTTCCCGGTGACCGAACCCGTCATCGGCGGCCCCGCGCCGCGCGTGATGAACCTGCGGGACGGGTCGCGCAAGATGTCGTCCTCGGACCCGTCGGATATGACGCGGATCAACATGACCGATGACGCCGACACGATTGCCAAGAAAATCCGCAAGGCCAAGACCGACCCCGATGCTCTGCCTTCGGATGTGGATGGCCTGTCCGAACGCCCTGAGGCGCGCAATCTGGTCAATATCTACGCGGCGCTCAGCGATCAGACCGCCGAGCAGGTTCTGACCGAGGTTGGCGGCAAGCAGTTTGGCGAGTTCAAACCGATGCTGGCCGAACTGGCCGTGTCGAAACTGGCTCCGATTTCGGGCGAGATGGCCCGCCTGATGGGCGAAGAGGACGAGATTGACCGGATTCTGGCCAATGGGGCAGAAAAGGCGCGCGCTGTTGCCGCCCCGATCCTGCAACAAACTTACGAAATCGTGGGCATGGTTGGCGCAAAACAGGGCTGATTGCTCTGGACGTTACCGCGGCGTCTTCCTAGGTTTGCCGCAAAGCTTGGGAGGGCGTGATGGCAGTCGGCAAGAATATTCGCACCTATTTCGAAGGTCAGTGGCATGACGGGGATGCGCCCATCATGCGGGCAGCCGATCACGGCGCTTGGCTGGGGTCGTCCGTCTTCGATGGAGCCCGCTATTTCGACGGTCTGGTCCCCGATCTTGAGGCGCACTGTGCCCGCGTGAACCGCTCGGCCGAGGCTTTGATGCTGACGCCGTTTGTGACCACCGAGCAGATGGTCGAGATCATCCGCGAAGGGCTGGAAAGTTATGCGCCCGACGCAGCGGTTTATATCCGTCCGATGTACTGGGGCATCGACGGCGACCGCACGGCAATCGTACCGCTGGAGAACAGTACGGGCTTCGCGATTTGCCTCGAAGAGATTCCAATGGCGCCCGAATCTGCGTCGGTGACACTGGGCTACACGCGCTTCCGTCGCCCGGTTCTGGAATCGGCGGTTGTAAACGCCAAGGCGGGCTGCCTTTACCCCAACAATGCGCGGATGTTGCAAGAAGTTCGGTCCAACGGCTTCTCAAACGCCCTGGTCGCGGATGCTTTGGGACATGTAGCCGAAACCGCGACCGCAAATATTTTCATGGTCCGGGATGGCGAGGTGTTCACCCCCACCCCCAACGGTACGTTTCTGGCCGGAATCACCCGCGCACGCCACATCGAAAACCTGCGTGCAGACGGTGTGACCGTGCACGAAGCGATCCTGAGTTTCGAGGATTTCCACAAAGCTGATGAGGTCTTCATGACCGGCAACATGAGCAAGATCACCCCGGTCACGGCGTTGCAGGATACGCAATATCAGGTCGGCCCCGTCGCCCGTCGCGCGCGCGAGTTGTATTGGGACTGGGCTGCCAGCACGCGATAGGCTTCGGTTGCCAGCGCGCATTTGGTCGGGCATGATCGCCCGAAATGAATGAGGACACCCATGCGTAAGTTCCTGGTGGTATTGGATGACAGCCGCGAATGCCTGAACGCAATGCGTTTTGCAGCCATGCGCGCGGCCCATACGGGCGGCGGCGTGACGATCCTGTCGGTCATTCCCCCCGATGAGTTCAACCACTGGATCGGAGTGGCCGAGGTGATGCGCGAGGAATCGCGTGAACGCATCCACGCCCATTACGAAGTGTTCGCCAAATGGATGCGTGACAAGCAGGGCGTTGATCCGGAACTGGCCATCCGCGAGGGCGAGCCAGTGGCGCAAATCATCGAACACGTGCAATCCGATCCCGAGATCGGCGTGCTGGTACTGGGCGCGGGCGTCGAAAAGAAGGGCCCCGGTCCTCTGGTGACGCAACTGACCAAAAACTCCGGCAGTTTACCGATCCCGATCACCATCGTTCCCGGTGATCTGAGCAAGGAAAAACTGGAAGAAATCACCTAGATGCCCCGCAGCATTCAGTTCTGGTTCGAGTTCGCCTCGACCTATTCCTACCTCAGCGCGATGCGGATCGAAGAGGCCGCCGCCCGGCATGGCGTGAGTGTCGATTGGCAGCCCTTCCTGCTGGGCCCGATCTTTTTTGCACAGGGCTGGACGGATTCGCCCTTCAACCTCTATCCAGCCAAAGGGCAGTATATGTGGCGCGATATGGAGCGTCTGACCGCCCACCGCGGCCTGCCGTTCCAGCGCCCCGATCCATTTCCGCAAAACGGCTTGAAGGCGGCCCGCCTGACGCTGGCCATCGAAGACCCGGCCCAAAAAGCCGCCTTTGTCCGCGCCGTCTATTCCGCTGAGTTTGCCCATGGCCAGAAAATCGCTGATGACGCGGTTCTGGTTACTTGTCTGACCGCCGCCGGATTGCCCGAAGAGACGCTGAGCCGGACGCAAAACCCTCAGATCAAAGCTGCGTTGAAAAAACAATCCGAGATCGCGCAGGCCAAAGGACTGTTCGGTGCCCCCAGTTTTCTGGTCGGGGATGAACTGTTCTGGGGCGATGACCGGCTAGATGAGGCGATAAAGCTGGCGGCTGGAATTTAGAATCGTTCCAAATCTTGACTTCCCGCGCGCGGACCCGCATATCAGAGGCAACTGAAACGGAGCCGCGCTATGTTCATCCAGACCGAATCCACGCCGAACCCTGCAACCCTGAAATTCCTGCCCGGTCAAACTGTGCTGGAGGCGGGCACCGCAGATTTTCCATCGGCAGAAGCGGCTGAGAAGTCACCTTTGGCCAACCGGATTTTCACCGTCAACGGCGTAACCGGCGTCTTTTTTGGCAATGATTTTGTGACTGTCACCAAATCTGACGATGTTCAGTGGGACCACATCAAGCCCGCGATCCTTGGCGCAGTTATGGAGCATTACCAGTCGGGCCAGCCGGTCATGGCTGCTGACGCCACAACCGCATCTGGCCATGCCGAACACACCGGCGAAGACGCGGAAGTCGTTAATCAGATCAAGGACCTTCTGGATAGCCGCGTGCGCCCTGCTGTGGCCCAAGATGGTGGCGATATCACCTTCCATGGTTTTGACCGCGGCGTTGTGTATCTGCACATGCAAGGGGCTTGCGCGAACTGTCCGTCCTCGACCTTGACACTGAAAATGGGGATCGAGAACCTGCTGCGTCACTACATCCCTGAAGTGACCGAGGTTCGCCCCGTTGCCGTCTGACCCGCTGATTCTGGCGTTTGACACATCGGCCGCGCATTGCGCGGCCGCTTTGTTACGCGGAGATCAGATCATTGCCGTTCGAGTCGACGCCATGACACGCGGTCAGGCAGAACACTTGATGCCCATGCTGGAAGATTTTCTGACACAGGCCGGATACGCGTGGAAAGACCTTTCAGCCATCGGCGTTGGTATCGGGCCGGGCAATTTCACCGGCATCCGAATTTCGGTATCCGCTGCGCGTGGGCTGGCGTTGGGCCTTGGCGTTCCGGCCGTCGGCGTTTCGGGTTTTGAGGCGCTGGCGCAAGAAACTCAAGGCGCGTTACCGGCCATTCGCGCACCACGGGATCAAGTGTATATCTCACCCGAAGGTCAAGACCCGGCCTTGATCCCGCTTGAACAGGCAGAATCACTAGGTCCACTGGCTTTCAACGATGACCCCGAAGTACAGGTTCGCGGGATCGCAAATGTGGCTTCTCAGAAGTGGCAAACCACAAACAGCGCGCCTGCGCCGCTTTACATCCGCGCGGCAGATGCGGCCCCGTCCAAAGACTCGCCACCGGTTTTGTTGGACGGATGACTCCGCAAGCCCTTGCCAAAACCCATTCTGCGGCTTTTACACAATCCCGCCCGTGGTCCGAGGCAGAATTCGCGGATTTACTGCAGAATCGTTTTACTCACGTAGTCGGAATCGCGACGTCCTTTGCTTTGTTTCAGGTAATCGCCGACGAAGCGGAACTGCTGACAATAGCGACGCATCCTGACCTGCAGCGTCAGGGGCTCGCAAGAATCCGTATGGCCGAGTGGCATGCAAAGGCCCAAAGATTGGGCGCGACGCGCGCCTTTCTGGATGTGGCGCAGGACAATCTTCCGGCGCTGTCCTTGTACCATAGCTGCGGCTACCGCCCCTGTGGATTACGCAAATCGTACTATGTGCGCGAAAACAATCAGAAAATTGACGCTCTCGTGATGGAATGTGACTTGACCTGAATAGTCGTCGAATTTTTTCTCGACCAAATGGTCAAAAATCAGTTGACCCCGGCTGTTGCAAACGGCCTTAATTCCCGCCATCACAACAGATATGCTCGCTCTTAGTGGGTGAACGGGGCTATCTTGGCTCCGACCGACAATAACAACGGGAGTAACAAATGACCCTGATGAAATCCTTGATGGGCGCCGCCGCAGCCGTCGCACTGACCGCAGGTGCGGCCTTGGCTGAACCGGCCCTGATCTTTGACCTGGGTGGTAAGTTTGACAAGTCATTCAACGAGGCCGCCCATAATGGCGCGCAGCGTTGGGCCGATGAAACCGGTGGCAGCTATCGCGAAATCGAACTGCAATCCGAAGCCCAGCGCGAGCAGGCTTTGCGTCGCTTTGCCGAGGCTGGTCTGAACCCGATCATCACCATGGGTTTCGCCATGGCCGATCCGCTGTCGGCAGTTGCGGGCGACTACCCCGACACCAAATTTGTCGCGGTTGACGTGAACTGGCTGGACGCTCCGAACATCCGTCAGATCGGCTTTGCCGAGCATGAAGGTTCGTATCTGGTTGGTATGATGGCGGCAATGGCGTCTGAATCTGGCACCGTTGGCTTCATTGGCGGCATGGACATCCCGCTGATCCGTCACTTTGGCTGTGGTTATGCCCAGGGCGCCAAAGCTGTGAACCCCGATATCGAAGTTGTTGCCAACATGACCGGCACCACTCCGGCGGCATGGAACGACCCGGTGAAAGGGTCCGAGCTGACCAAAGCGCAGATCAGCCAAGGTGCTGACGTGATCTATGCAGCCGCAGGCGGCACCGGCGTGGGTGTTCTGCAAACCGCTGCCGACGAAGGCATCCTGTCGATCGGCGTGGACAGCAACCAGAACCACCTGCATCCGGGCAAAGTTCTGACTTCGATGCTGAAACGCGTGGACGTTGCCGTTTATGACGCGATGAAAGCGGGTGAGAACCTTGAAACCGGCGTCTTCGCCATGGGTCTGGCCGAAGAAGGCGTGGGCGTTGCCATGGACGACAACAACGCGTCGCTGGTCTCGGACGAGATGAAAGGCGCGGTCGACAAGGCGCGTCAGGACATCATTGACGGCAATGTCACGGTGACCAGCTACTACGAGAACGACAGCTGCCCCGCACTGCAGTTCTGATATCGCGCGGGCGGGGGTTTTAGCCTCCGCCCGGCCTCCACTCTGCCGCGCGCCATGCGGCCCTTTCGGCAATCTGAGGACAAGACATGACCGTCCCCGCCATTGAGCTCAAAGGGATTTCCAAAGCCTTTGGGCCGGTTCAGGCCAACAAAGACATTTCCATCAGCGTCGCCCCCGGATCGATCCATGGGATCATCGGTGAAAACGGTGCGGGCAAATCCACGCTGATGAGTATCCTCTACGGCTTTTACAAGGCCGATAAGGGCGAGATTTGGATCAACGGTGACAAGACCGAAATTCCCGACAGTCAGGCTGCGATTGCGGCAGGTATTGGGATGGTGTTCCAGCATTTCAAGCTGGTGGAAAACTTTACCGTTCTGGAAAACATCGTTCTGGGTGCCGAGGACGGAGGGCTGCTTGCCCCCTCGCTGTCCAAAGCGCGTAAAGAACTGAAAGCGCTGGAAGAAGAATACGAGCTGTTCGTCGACCCTGACAAACGTATCGACGAAATAGGCGTGGGCATGCAGCAGCGTGTCGAAATCCTCAAAGCCCTGTATCGCAAGGCCGAGATCCTGATTCTGGACGAACCCACCGGGGTTCTGACCCCGGCCGAGGCCGATCAGCTGTTCCGCATCCTCGACCGGCTGCGGTCCGAGGGCAAGACGATCATCGTGATCACCCACAAGCTGCGCGAGATCATGGAAAACACCGACACCGTCTCGGTCATGCGGCGTGGTGAGATGACAGCCACAGTCAAAACCGCCGATACCAACCCGCAGGAACTGGCTGAGCTTATGGTTGGGCGCAAAGTGCTGTTGCAGGTGGATAAACTGCCCGCAAAACCCGGCCAGCCCGTGCTTGAGATTGAAAATCTGAGTGTCACCGATGGTGCGGGTGTTGAGCGGGTCAAAGGCATCGACCTGACCGTCCGCGCGGGTGAAATCGTGGGCATCGCTGGCGTCGCCGGTAATGGCCAGTCTGAACTGCTTGAGGTTCTGGGCGGGATGCGTCCGGGCCAAGGCACGATCCGCCTGAACGGCGCATCATTGGCGCTGAGCGGGGCGGGCTCGGATGGTCAAACCCGCCGTGCGCAGGGCATTGCGCATGTACCCGAGGACCGCCAGCGCGAAGGTCTGATCATGGACTTTCACGCGTGGGAGAACGTGGCCTTCGGCTATCACCGCGACCCGGCCTACAAGCGGGGGCTGTTCATGGACAACGCCGCCCTACGCGCTGATACAGAGGCCAAGATGGAAAAGTTCGACGTCCGCCCGCCCGATGGCTGGCTGGCGGCCAAGAACTTCTCGGGCGGAAACCAACAAAAAATTGTCGTCGCGCGCGAGATCGAGCGGAACCCCGATCTGTTGCTGGTTGGTCAGCCAACACGCGGCGTGGATATTGGTGCGATCGAGTTCATTCACAAACAGATCGTTGCTCTGCGCGATCAGGGCAAGGCGATCTTGTTGGTTTCGGTCGAGCTGGAAGAGATCTTCTCGCTGTCCGACCGGATTGCGGTGATGTTTGACGGACATATCATGGGCGAACGCCTGCCCCATGAGACGGATGAAAAAGAGCTGGGCCTGCTGATGGCCGGTGTTGCGGGAAAGGCCGCGTGAAGCATGGATAAAATGCCCAAATGGGCCGATGTCGTTCTGATCCCGCTGATCAGTCTGGTACTGGCCGCAATCCTCTCGGCGCTGGTGATCCTCGCCATAGGTGAAAACCCCATCGAGGCCGTGAACCTTATGGTCACCGGCGCGCTGGGGTCGACCTATGGCTGGGGCTATACGCTGTATTACGCGACCAACTTCATGTTTACAGGTCTGGCCGTAGCCGTGGCATTTCACGCGCGTCTGTTCAACATCGGCGGCGAAGGTCAGGCCATGCTGGGCGGTCTGGGCGTTGCCATGGTGTGCCTCTATATCGACTGGCCACACTGGAGTATTGCCCTGCTGGCCGCCTGTGTCGGATCGGCCCTGTTCGGTGCCATGTGGGCGGCAATCCCCGCCTACCTGCAAGCCAAGCGCGGCAGCCACATCGTAATCACCACGATCATGTTCAACTTCATCGCGGCAGCCTTCCTGAACTATATGCTGGTCAACGTGATGCGCCCGCAGGGCTCGCAAGACCCGGCAACCGCGCGTTTCCCCGAAACGGTGCATTTGCCAACCTTCCAATCCATGTTCTCAACCGCCGAGAATGCTCTGTTCCGGGGCGCGCCCGCGAATATCTCGTTCTTCGTGGCCTTGCTGGCCTGTGTCGCGGTCTGGGCGCTGATCTGGCGGACGCGGCTGGGTTATGAAATCCGCGCCTATGGCCATTCGGAAACCGGGGCCGTCTATGCCGGGATTTCCCCGGTGCGCATTACCATCATCGCCATGCTGATCTCGGGCGGATTGGCCGGAATGATGGCCATCAACAACGTCATGGGCGAGGCGGAACGTCTGGTCCTGAACTCGACCGAGGGCGCGGGCTTTATCGGCATCGCCGTGGCGCTGATGGGGCGGTCGCACCCGTTCGGGGTGTTCCTTGCAGCGATCCTGTTCGGGTTCCTCTATCAGGGCGGTGCAGAACTTGCGCTGTGGACCTCGATCCCGCGTGAGCTGATCGTGGTCATTCAGGCGCTTGTGATCCTGTTCACCGGAGCGTTGGACAACATGGTACGGATGCCGCTTGAAAAGCTGTTCCTGAGCCTGCGGAATGGAGCGCAGTGATGGAAGCTTTCGTAACCCTCGTCCAAGTCCTCGACTCGACCATCCGACTTGCAACACCACTGCTGCTGGCCTGTCTGGCGGGGCTCTATTCCGAACGCGCTGGTATCTTTGATATCGGGCTTGAGGGCAAGATGCTTATGTCCGCCTTCTTCTCGGCCGCCGTGGCCGCTGTGACCGGCTCGGTCTGGCTGGGCCTTCTGGCAGGAATCGGGGCTTCACTGATCCTGTCGGCCCTTCATGGCGTTGCGTCGATCACGTTCCGGGGCAATCAGCTGATCTCGGGCGTCGCGATCAACTTCCTGGCCTCGGGGATGACCGTTCTGGTCGCACAAAGCTGGTTCCAGCAGGGCGGGCGAACTCCGTCCCTGTTCGGCGGCGGCCGGTTCGAGCCGATCAACTTCCCCTTTGCCGACGCCATAAGCGGCGTACCCATCGTTGGACCGATCTACTCCGAGCTTCTGTCGGGGCATTCCATCCTCGTCTATGTCGCCTTCCTGATGGTACCGCTGACGTGGTGGATTCTTTACCGCACCCGCTTTGGCTTGCGCCTGCGGGCAGTGGGCGAAAACCCGGCTGCTGTAGATACCGCAGGTGTCTCGGTCGTGGGGCTGCGCTTTGCCGCCGTGGCGATTTGCGGCGTGCTGTGCGGGATCGCGGGTGCCTATCTGGCGACCGCCCTGCAAGCCGGGTTCGTCAAGGAAATGACCGCCGGACGGGGTTTCATCGCACTGGCCGCGCTGATCTTTGCCAAATGGCGGCCTTGGCATGCGATGGGTGCGTGTCTGCTGTTCGGTTTGCTTCAGGCTGTTGCGCTGCGATTCCAGAATATTGATCTGGGCGGTGTTGTCATCCCGGTACAGGTCATGGATGCCCTGCCCTATATCCTGACCGTGGTGATTCTCGCCGGGTTCGTTGGCAAAGCTGTTCCACCCCGCGCGGGTGGCGAGCCCTATGTGAAAGAGCGGTGATAAGTCCAGTTTCGGACAGATTTCAGTCCTGTTCGCTGCAGAGCGGCATGCACAGTTGATTTTGCATGCCGCAGACGCTCTAAAGAGGTATGCGAGTGTTTCCTGTGCCAGCCAATTCCGGACACATACCCACCCGGGTAAATTGCCCAATGGGTTCAAAGCCACGCCTCACGCAGAATTCAAAGCTCTTTCCGGAAACGGACCGCATATCATCACCTAACACACCTGTTAACAAGACCTAGTGCCCCATGCAGATCTACCTTCCTATCGCCGAAGTCTCTGTTAACGCTTTTCTGCTGCTGGGTTTGGGCGGTATGGTCGGTATCCTCTCCGGCATGTTTGGCGTCGGCGGCGGGTTCCTGATGACGCCGCTTCTGTTCTTTATCGGCATCCCTCCGGCCGTTGCTGTGGCAACCGAGGCGAACCAAATCGTCGCGTCTTCGTTTTCCGGTGTTCTGGCCCATTTCAGGCGTAAGACCGTCGACCTCAAGATGGGCACTGTCTTACTGACGGGAGGTCTAATGGGCGCGGCCCTTGGGGTGGTGGTATTCAACTACCTCAAAAGTCTTGGTCAGGTCGATCTGCTGGTTACCCTGTGCTATGTCGTCTTCCTCGGCGTGGTCGGCAGCCTGATGTTCATCGAAAGCCTAAATGCGCTGCGAAAGTCCAAAAAAGGTGGCGCTGCGCCTGCGAAACGACGACAGCGTGGCTGGGTGCATTCCATGCCCTTCAAAATGCGTTTCCGCACCTCGGGCCTTTATATCTCGGTCATCCCGCCGATTGTGGTCGGGCTGTGCGTTGGGGTTCTTTCAGCGATCATGGGGGTCGGAGGCGGCTTTATCATGGTGCCTGCTATGATCTATCTGCTGGGAATGCCCACCAAAGTTGTCGTCGGCACCTCGCTTTTTCAGATCATTTTCGTAACAGCGTTCACCACGATGCTGCACGCGACAACGAACTATACGGTCGATATCGTTCTGGCTGTTCTGCTGCTGGTCGGAGGCGTCATAGGCGCGCAGATCGGCACGGTGATCGGCGCGCGTATGCCGGCCGAGCAGCTGCGCGTTCTGCTGGCTGCGTTGGTTTTGGTCGTTTGCGGAAAGCTGGCGCTTGATCTGCTTTTGGAACCGTCCGAGCTGTATTCGCTGGGCGTGGAAGGGGGGCACTGATCATGCTGAAGCGCCTGATCCTTTTGCTTGCCCTGTGCGTGACGCCCGCGTTGGCCGAAGAAGAATCCGTTGTTCTTGGCCTTAGCCAGGATCGCGTGGCGATCACAGCCACGTTTGACGGGTCCGAGATTCTGATTTTCGGGGCCGTCAAACGCGAAACACCCATTCCGTCCGGTCCCCCGCTTGAGGTCATCGTCGCCGTTGCGGGGCCATCCAGCCCGGTGACCGTTCGCAGAAAAGAACGCAAGCTTGGCATTTGGGTCAATACCGACAGCGTTCTGGTCGACCTTGCGCCCAGTTTCTACGCCGTCGCAACAAGCGCGCCGCTGGATGACATTCTATCGGATACCGAAGACCTACGCTATCGTGTCTCGATTGAACGTGCGATCCGGTCTGTCGGTGCAGCGATGCACATTCGCGGGGCACAGGACTTCGCTGATGCCGTCGTGCGTATCCGCGAAGACGAAGGGCTGTATTCCATCCGCGAGGACACGGTTGCAGTGGACGAACAAACCTTATTTCGGACCTCAATCGACATGCCAGCGGACCTGACCGAAGGTGAGTACGCGGCGCGCATTTTCCTCACCCGTGGCGGCGCAGTCGTGTCGCAGTTTGAAACCATCATCGACGTGCGCAAAGTGGGGCTGGAACGGTTCCTTTATACAATGTCCCGCGAACAACCCGTCTGGTATGGGCTGATGTCTCTGGTCATCGCGATTGCCGCTGGCTGGGGCGCTTCTACCGCCTTCCGGCTACTACGCGAAACCTGAGTTACCCACGCCCAATGTAAGGCATCGTGGTCGCCATAACCGTCATGAACTGAACATTCGCATCGGGCGGCAAACCGGCCATGTGAAGCACCGAACGGGCAGCGTCACCAACGTCCATCGTGGGGTCCGGCAGCTGCCCCGCTGCGACGGCATTGTCTACCAAATCCTGCACCATCTGCGTCCGCGCGTTGCCGATATCGATCTGACCGCAGGCAACGCCAAATGCCCGCCCGTCCAAAGACAGGCTACGCGTCAACCCAGTGATCGCGTGTTTCGTTGCCGAGTAATGCACCGAATTTGGTCGCGGCACGTGGGCTGCAATCGATCCGTTATTGATGATCCGGCCGCCCTGAGGCGACTGGTGTCGCATGATCCGAAAGGCTTCGCGCGCGCATAGGAACATTCCGTTCAAGTTGACGTTTACACTTTGGTACCAGTCTTCCAACGCGATCTCATCAATGGTGCCGCCGGGGGCAAAGATACCCGCATTGTTGAACAGGACATCCAGCCTGTCCGCCCTATTGGAAAACGTCCGAAAGGCCCGAGATACCGCAACCGGATCCGTCACGTCGGCAGCCAGAACTATCGCCTTGGGGTGCTGTTGCGCAATTTCGTCCAGCTTATCGGCACTGCGGGCCAACAAACCTACGGTCCAACCCTCATTCAGAAACAGCTCGGCTGTGGCGCGCCCTATGCCAGAGCTTGCGCCGGTTACGATGATCGTCTTCATGTCTCTTCCGCCTCCAATGTCAGCGAGGCCGCCGGAACCGCCCTCAGATCATCCACGCGCAGAGGATAAGTCGGCTTGGCCAAACGGTTTCGCACCACCCAAATCAACCGTTCCTGCGCACGCGTGATGGCCACATAGGCCAGACGTTTCCAAAGGGGCTGCCCCGCTTCGGTTCGGCCCATCCGAGCAGCCGCGTAGATATCGGGTGCAAAGACCTGCACCGTGTCCCATTGCGAGCCTTGCGCCTTGTGGATGGTCACGGCCGCCCCATGCAGAAAGGTCGCGCCCATGCGGGCGGCATAGGGGATGAACGGCTCTTCCTCATCTGGCATTTCGATTTTCACGATCGAGGCCGCGCTGACCTGCGGGTCCTCGGCCCCCATGACGTGCAGGCGCGAAAAACCCGGCTTGCGACCCGGCCCCAGATAAACAACCTGCGCCCCTTTGATCAGCCCGCGCGCTTCAAGGTCCAGACGCTTCTTGCGATGCTTCAAGGGCAGTTCGATCCCATCACAGATCAGCGGCTCGCCTTCCAGCAATTCGGTGTCCGGGGCACCATGCACCTGCCGAAACGCCTGAATCAAACGGATACGTGTCGCATTGCGCCACACCAGAACCGGGCTGCGGGCCATCAGATCAACCTCGACCCGCTGCCCCCACACGACGCGGTCATCCTGCCGGGCCGTTTGTTCAACCAGACGCTCGAAATCTTCAAACCCCATGGCAGGGTCCGCCAGCGCATGGGCCAAATCCAGAATGGGGTTGTCTGCAGTCTGGCGGTGCACCCGGTGCAGGATCTGCTTACGCGGCTCGGGCAGACCATCAAATACCATGCTGCCCGATTGATTGACCGGAGCAAGCTGCGCCGGATCGCCAAACAGCAACAACGTTGGGAAAATCTCCTGCAGGTCCTCGAACTGCCGGTCATCCAACATCGAAGCTTCGTCCACGAACCCGATATCCAGGGGTTCTTCCCGACGCTTCCAGCCAGTAATGAAATCCGAACCACGTAGCCCCGCCGCGGCCAAAGCACCCGGAATGGACTTGTTGTTTTCATAAAACGCGGCGGCACGGTCCAGTGCCTCTTCCGTCAGCCCCTCGATCTCGGGTCGTTCGTCGTTTCCGGCCAGCCACTCGGCAATCCGCTCATATTCTGGGTCATAGACCGGGGTATAGAGGATGCGGTGGATCGTGGTCGCAGGAACCCCGCGCAACCGCAATACGCTGGCGGCCTTGTTGGTGGGGGCCAGAATTGCAAGGCTGCGTTTGTCCCGCGCCTTGCGGCTTTCAAAATCGCCCGAGACGATCTGAACGCCAGTTTCAGCCAACGCCTTATAAAGCTCGGCCAACAGCAGCGTCTTGCCCGACCCAGCCTTGCCGATCACCGCCATCACACCGGATTTTCCGTTGCCCGGCAGTTTCAGCAAGGCATCGTCATCCAGATCAACGCCTGCCGACCTCAACATCTCTGCGATGTTGTCATAGGCGGCGGCCTGATCGTCCGAGAAGGTCACGAGGGGCGTAGACATGGCGCGACCCTACAAGGCCGCGCCAGCTATCACCAGATGCGGTTTCCGCTTTTCCGCAAGTTATGCCGACAGAGCAAACCGATGCTGCCGCGCGGTTCCGAAAGCGGTCTTGAACCAAAGACGCGACAGTTCACGCGGGATACCGGCCCGTTCGGCCACACGGTTGCAATCGTCAGAAGAATAAGGCCACAGCCCTACCGAAATCTGATCACGCCCCGTTCCTTGCGACCCCAACACCACCGGAGACGACCCGATCAGCCGGTAAATCCTGATCATTCGTGCATCAAACACGCCGGCGATGTGGGTCAGGCCGAACCCTTCCATGATTTCGCCCCCGCTCAGCATGATAGCACCGGCGGTATGCGGGCTAGCGGTGCGCGACAGGCAAAACCGCGTTACCTCCCAGATCAGTGGGCTGTGGATCGGCTCACCTCCGGTCAAATGTCCGAAGACTTCGTTTACCATAACGCGCCCGGTTGTCGGCAACACACGCATCGAGCCGCCATGACTGCCGTCTTCTTCTTCCCAGATAACATATAGCGGGTTCAGATCATCATACTGATCCCGCTCTTCCCCCCTTTCATTGACATATACGTCCCAACCCAGTCGGGTTTTGAACTGATCGGCTCGGTCGCGGAACATTCCGTCGGCGAGCTCCGGAAACTTGTTAAGTTCGTCGGCAAACAAATAGCGCAACATGACATTTCCCCTTGTCGTCCTGTGCAGGAACGAAGGGGGTACGAAGTCGTGGTTAATTTACCGTTCGAGGTGCGCGCGGCCGTTAAACGACTATTAACCAATTTATAGCGGCAATCGAGCAAAACCCCTTATTTTTATGGGTTATTGCTATCTCATATTTAACATGAAATAACATAAACAGATATGTTTGGGCACACAAAAGGCACATAAATGGCGTCGTTCACAAAAATTAACAGCGGTTGGCGGGCACAAGTCAAAGTCAAGGGCCAGAGGGCTACTAAGGTGTTTCCCAATAAGGTCAAAGCGCAGGATTGGGCGCGGCGTAAGGAACAGGAATTACACGATATTTCTGATAGCGGCTTTGTCAGTCTTGCGGGTGTACCGATCAGTACACTATTGCAGCGCTATGAGAAAGAACAGGGGCACACTTGGTCAGATAGCAAGCGTTCTGCGGTAGGAAGGCTACTGAAAGACTGCGATTTAAGAGCCGATGAACTGACCCCGCCCAAGGTCAGAGCGTGGGCTTTAGGACGTACTTACGGTCTAGGAACGTCGCGGATAGACCTAGCTACGCTGCAAGGAATGCTGAGATACGCCAAGCAGGTCTGGTTCATTGAAACCAACATAGACGCGGTACAGGCGGCACGGGTTAGCCTTGATAAGGGCGGTGAAATGCCTGTCGTTCAGCACCGCGATAGACGTATTAGCATTGAGGAAGAGAACGCGATTATTCGTAACTGGCAGAGTAATCGCATACCCTCTTACGTGGTGCCGTTCCTGATAGATACGCCTATCCGCTCTGGTGAAATGTGCGCTTTGACTAGGGACGATATCGACGGACGGATTATCACAATTCGGAACCGCAAAGACCCTCACGAGAAAGGTCGTATTGACCGCGTACCGCTGCTAGGCCGCTCTTACGAGATATTGAGCGGGACCGGGACGCTACGCCCGTTTCCGTTCAGTCAAGATAAAGTCAACTTGGCTATCACCGATGCAGTCAAGAAAGCGGGACTTGAAGGTATCACTGCCCATACCTGCCGCCACGAAGGGATTAGCAGGATGTTTGAAAAGGGATATGGCGTCCCGCAAGTAGCGTTGGTAAGCGGTCATAAGAATTGGAACACTTTGAAGCGGTACACACACATCTCGCCAGAGAGTATTCTCGAAACAAACCGAAGTACCTCACAAATTTAGACTAGGACTACCATCAATGAACTACGAAGACCAAAGAGACGAGTCTGAGGCAAACGAAGTAATACTTGAGCAAATTGACTTAGCGATAGCTGACTTAAAGGTTGATACCGCTGAATTGAGTTCGGACGTACAAAAACAGCTAAGCGCAATAGAATCTGAACTAGTTAAAATCAAAGAAGTAATCGAAGACGCATCCGGCGACATAGAGGACACAAAGTCTTTTTTAGGACTTCAGGAAATCGGGCTACACGCCAAACTGAATGAGCTTGATCGAAAATTGAACAAACAGAATGTCGTTACCCAATTTACAGCAGGTCTAGTTCTAGTGATCGCTCTGATCCTGTGGCAGATCTGGTAGTCCCCCATCAGAGGGGACGTTCCAAGAGTACGTGTGTTGCGTTCCAGCCGTGCGGCTTTAGTCGCCGCTCAAAGCCTTTACGCCCCATTAGCGTTAGCTTGGCTGCACCTAGTTTGCGGCCATTCTCTGCGGCTAGTTCGGTTAGAGCGTTGATTTCCTCAAAAACGCCACCCGCTAGAAAACAATGGTAGCTAGACCAATTCCCAAACTGCCTATGCTCCATAATCACAAAGCTGTTTTCCAGCGGGTAGAAGTGCAGCTTGCCAGTCAGGACAGAGGAAACAATCTGGTCGAAGCTGTGGGAGTGACCCGCGTAGGATAACGCCGCCTCTATCTGCGGTTTGTAGCGCAAGATAGTCTCTGTAAGGCTCTCAGGCGGCGTTAGGTCTTTCATTATCGACCGCCTAGGCTTCTGATCTGGTTGACCGCACCAGCGCCGGGGACGCCTGCCATATCCGCCGCGTTCAAGAGTGTATCAACCATAGTAGCCATACCCTGCGGTGTACCGCTGTCTCTGGTTTCTCTGAACATTGCCGCCGCTGCTGAGTTGAGGAATTTACCAAACTCATTATTGCGGTAGGCGGTGCGGTTCCGACGCATCAGACGCTTGTAAGCGTTGTTGTATGACCGCACGTTGATATCACCGCGATCATTCGTAGTTGCAGCGGTGTTTCTGGCTGCTAACGCGGCTGGATACTGCGCACGGTTCTCATTCAGTAGCGCCCTGTCCTCTACGTCTAGGGCTGCGGCTAACCTGTTATCAAGCTCGGTTGTAACATCATTCAGAGCGTATCCGGTTTCAACGGTAGGCTGTCCCCTGAAAGCGTTTCTGGCCTGTTTAGCAAGCACATTGCGAACCTTCATCAAGTCCTCAGCGGTAAGATACTGCGCACCGTTCTCATTGGTTTTCATATACGCTTCGATACGCTTTTTGGCGTCCTCTACTGCGGTTCTGACCTCAGTACCGGGAGGCGTGACTTCAATTATCTCGTCAATCCGCTGCATAGTGCTGCCCATTTCCATATTACCGGCACGGGCGGCAATATCGTCGTAGTTCTTTGAGATTTGGTCTAGGGCTTCATCTACGTTGTCTGTGCTAGCGGCTACGCGGTTGCTGCCCATTGCAGACATAGCGGTACGGTTGACTGCATCCTGCTGTATCACCGTTAAATCACCGTAGTTGTCTACTGGTGCGTGGGCGTCTTTCAGTTGACCTCTGATACCGCCTCTAGAGCGCCATTCGTTGAAGTCCTCTCCATCCTGCATACGCGCACGGTTGTAGGCGGCAGGGTCGCCAGTATCTAGGATGGTCTTTTGCGGCTGACTGGTTGGGAAGCCGTAGCGCTCTAGCATGTGGTTGCTATCGTAGACGCCGCCCAAAACCTTCTCAGTCAGCTCACCAGTGGCGTCGGGGTTCACAGAGGCGTTGATACTGTTGTCCACCACACGCAGCGGTGTACCGCTCTCTGCGGCCTCTCTCATGGCTTTGTTTTGGGAGCGTATGTCGTCTACGCCAGCCTTAGCCTTAATTCCGTCTGCAATCCGCATACCGCGAATTACACCGGGCATAGCCTCAAGAGCTTTACCGCCAGCTACACCAGCACCGCCAGCTAAACCACTAATCAACGCCCCTCTAACAGGGTTTTCTGGGTCGCTAACGGCACCTATGCCAGCATCAACACCGATACCCAGACCGGGACGCCGGATAAGAGCGCCTAGCGCTACCTCTGGTGCCACTTCACCTAAGAACGTAGAGCCGGGGTTTATGGTGCGGTTCGCTTCTTGCTGTACGTCATTTCTGGTACGCAGTTCACGTCCTCGCTCCACTAGGCTTTCTCTAGGCGGTAATACTCCGTCAGCTACAGGGTTTGGGATGCCAATGCCACCGTAGGTTTCAGCAAAGCCGCCGATAAGGTCTTGTACCTTATTACCAGCGCCGCGCAGGAACGATGAACCTACGCCTTGCTGCGCTGCGGTCCATTCCTCTTTAGATACTTCGGTCCAGTTGTTCTCACCTACGTTGCGAACAACATAGCGACCATCTTTGGTACGTGCGGTCTGCATTTGTCACCTACCTGACTGTTCTAGGGTCAATCTCAGAGGGCGCTACTGCCCCGCCAGAGTTAAGCGGTTCGACCACGAAACGCTGAGGATGCTCTAAGGCCCAACCCTGACCGGGGAATTGATTGTTCAGGCGGTCAATGGTGCGCTGCGCCTTGTCTAGCTCTACTTGAACCGTTTTACGGTCCTGAGCGCTGCGCTCGTTATAACGCTCTGTGACTTGGCCCCAGCGTGTCTCTGGTGTGCTTGAGAATGTGGGATAGGCCGCGCGTAGCTTTCTGAGTGTCTCAGGCGTTGGCTCTCTGTCTCCGTAGACGCTCTCTACCCACTGGAAAAAGTCCATTTCGCTAAGTTCGTCTAGCTCAAACTCAAGCGCCCTAGCCTCTTGGCTCATCACACCGTACTGCGCCCTAGCTTCCTGTAGCTGCTGCGCTGTTTCTATGGCTTGGTTTCTCAGAGCTATACGGCTGTTGATAGGCTCAACAGCGGTTTCTAGTGCGGAATCGACCGCCCAAAACGTATCGTCAGCTTCCCGTAAGTCCTTAGCGTTGATAACGTCTAAATCAGCCTCACGGTCTAATGCGCTCTCACTAGCTTCAAAGGTCTGGCGATCCTCTTGCCGCCTATCTAAGCCTTCCTGCGTGATGAGGGTACGGTCCATAGCAGCGGCGTCACCTGCGTTCTGTATCCGTAGCTGTTCCAGAAAATCACGCTCACTTGCTTGGTCCTCAAAACCAATGTCTGCGAAGCTGTCTACATCCAGCAACCCGCCTGACATTAGAGCGCGGCGTTTGTCGTCAATACTGGCGTCCGACCCTAAGTCGTCCAGAATGCCTTGAGCTTTACGTCCCTGCATTTCCTTGAACTTGGGTATAGCCCACCCGTGCGCTGCCGCTTGGGTAGCAAGCCCCGCCCCAAGGATACCTAGTAAAACTGGTGCTACCATCGTCTATCCTCCAAGTCCCCTACGAAGGGGGATCACTTAATGCCGATATCAAATCCGGCGCTGCGTTGACTGCCGAAGTCCTCGCTTCGAGTAACGTCAGAGCCAATGCTTGTGCTTTGCTGACTGCTGAGAACAGTCGGATCACCAAGCAAGCCCTGTAGACGTTGCAGCAACCCGAACTCGCCAGTGATTGCGTTATTCAGAACGTCCCCGCCACCAGCAATCGTGCCTATGTTGGCGTCGATAGCTTGGCGGTTAGCGTTGGCAATTATATCGCCGTACCCTCTGGTGAAGGCGTCACCGATTTCACCGCCTAGCGCGGCCTCAGTGATGCCGTGGCGTGACCCACCAAACGCACCGGAAGATGCGGCGTTGTGATCTAGCGAACTGATACCTTGTGCGTAGATTTCACCCAGACCGGACTGCAAGCCTTCTAGCTGTGCGTCAATCACTTGCTGAGTGTTTCCCAACCCGCCTAAGTTTTCTAGCGCGGTTGAGCCAGTGTTGTTGACTGCTGAGGCCGTGTTATTAAACCCCGACTGACCAGAGCTATACTGGTCCATTCCCATCACCCGCAGCGCATCCAGAAACGGTTGCTGGTTAGGGTCAATGAAACTACCGCCGCTTGACTGGCTAAAGTCAAACGCATCGCGGTTTGTGTAACCGTACTTGTCCTGTTTGGAGGCGTCACCACCGATACTCATCCTAGATACCTCTCTAGTTTGAAGTTTCCGTAGGTTTCATAATCACCTGCGGGTACGTCGCTACAGAGGCTTAGGCGGAACATCTTGTCTGTTCCTGTCGCGTTGGCGGGAACCTCTTGGAAGCGTTGGATTGCGTAGTATTCGCCGTTTTGACTGGCGATAATGCCGCCTTGAGCGCGGCGAAACCCGTCAGGGATAGGGTCTGAGCAAAGCGCTATGCGACTATCCGGTCCTGCGTCACCTTTCGGCGCGTCGTACAGAACACCGCCGATAACGGCGTTGATAACGTCATAGTACAGGACGTACCTACCTCCCGGCGCGTTGGCTAAACCGACCTCCATCATCGCGTTAGGGCCAGTCAAGCGGTACTGACCGCTGCCTTGGTCGGTTGCGCCTGTCCCTAATGAGAATGAGATTGAAGGCGGTGTGCCAGTTGCGCGTCTGTTAGGCACCAAAAACTGCCCCGGCTTACGAATAGCTGAGATAGAGCGCTGTCTATGTCGTATCATCTGCATCAGCTTGGTTTCCTTGGTGGCTTTTTCGGCACGATTAATTGCCCCGGTCTGCGTACTAGGGTAATCGGCGTTTGTTTTAGAGGCGTTAGCTTGCTCATCAGTCCACCGATTGCAGTTGTTCAACAGCCTTAGCGTAAACTTCGTCTTTGTAGACTTGGCTGTAGGTCGATAGGCCCATGAATGTACTAAGGAACCATATATCGCCCCCGATCAGCACGTATGAGCCGTTCAAGTTCTCCGCTAATGCGTAATCAGGACCGTTCGCAGACGGATACGGTCCTGCGTCATACCGCGCACCGCCGCTGTCAAAGTCACTGTAAGCGTCTGCGGCTTGTGCGCCTTCTGCTTCTTGCTTTGCCAGCCTCGGATAAAAGCCGTAGTGCGGATCAATCCCTAGCTCTAGCTTCCCGGTCATGTCAGCGCCCCCTATCTTCGACGAAACTTGGCTAAATCGCCGCTCAGAATTTCCTTTTTCATCGCCTCTGAACGCTCTAGGCGGTTCGCAGAGTTAAGAGCGGGGTTTTTAGCCGCGATCTTGTCGAACTCAGCTTTCGGCACCTGTACGCCTTCATTGAAAGCGCTCTTGGTAGTGGCTCTGCCGCCTCTTGCTACGTATGGTGCCGCTAGCTTGCTCATTCTATGTCCCTGTAACTCTCATAGGCTCTGATCTTTTGGACTGCGGACGCGGTGACACCGTATTCCCCGGCTATGTCTTTGTTCGTCCAGTTACCCCAGTCCTTATTCCGTATTTCTCTCACTTGTTCGTCTGTTAGCTTGCGCTTACCGCGCCCCTTTGGATCAACCATAGCCCTCCCCAAGACTGTAGGCGTTTGGTCCCCCACTAGAGGGGACCAAACTTAGCGCTTAGGTTGTAACGGCGGCTTCTGGATTGATATCCAGAAGGACACGTCCAGCGTCACGGTTAAGAGCGCATACGGTGCCGTTAGCGTGCATCAGACGCTTATCGGCAAGTCCGGTTTTGGAGAGTTCATCGACGGTGTAGCCAGTCAACCAGCTAATATCGACGTACATCGGATCGAACACGTAGACCGCTGCGGCTACGTCTGTCCCTACGTCTTGGTAGGTCAGTTGCAGACGGTTCGCGATCATGTCCAGAGTGACACCGAAGTCCGTGATAAAGACGTTGACGCTGCCCATTGCTGTACCAGCACCGCCTTTGTCTACGCCGACCGTTTCGCGGGTCAGAGTGGCAATGCGGCTTGAGCTTGTGAACATATATTCACTGAATGCCCTGATCACTGACGGAACAGACATGATAACGTTCGGGTTTGCCCCATCTTCCCACGCCTCTTGGCAAGCATCGCGTACCAGAGTTTCAGTAAGCGGCGTCCGCGTACCGGGAGTGATAGCGGTCCAAGAACCAGCGGCGAAACCACCACCAGTAGCACCGGAACCTGTATCTACCTGGGTCAACTGACAGGCCAAACCAGCGGCTACGCCAGCGGTAACTTGGTCGCCGCTATCTGCGGTGTTGCCCTGAATACCAAGGAAGTTGGCCTCATAGTTGCGGCGAAGTTCTTTTTGGCGCTGCATCACTTGGTAGCCAAGGGACGCAATGTTGCCAATGCTGTTGGCGTCCTGTGCAGCCTGAGATACTTTGACCTCTTTGGTCAGAATACCCGTGTGGTTGCCCAGACGTGTACCAAGTTTGCTGTCGTCTTTGTCGCTGTCGGCACCGTCTGCAACCCAACCACCCGCTACAGGGTCGGCTAGTTTGTCCTCTACCCACTCGTGATAGTGGTTTTCGGCGGTGCTTGAACCGACCAAATCAGTGAACGGAAGCGGGTAATCTGAGATATCCCAGATAGCGTCCATCACGTCTTCGTGGATTGTGCCGTTGAAGTCTACGTTGGCAAAATCCTGATGTGTTGAAGGATTAGGCATTATCTTTTGGCCTCTTGTAAGATGGCGTTAGCGGCTCTGGCCTTGTCTTGCGGCCTGACGCTCTGACGCCCTGTTGCGATTGTCTCGGCCATGTTTGACTGTCGGCGTTTTTTACCCTGCGGCTTGTGCGGCTTTGGCGGCTCTTGGTTCGGCTCAAAGTCCATGAGCTTTTGCAGTTGCCGCTTTGTCTGGATTAAGTCCCTGATCGCTAGCGCAATCCGATGGTCACGAATGACCAATTCGTTAGGACGGAACCCGTAAGCCTGCATCGTTTCCGCCACTTCTGTACGGAACGTATCAAGCTGCGCTGCATCCTTTAGCTCTGGCATGGTTTGCAGCATCATCTGACGCTCTCGCGCCTCTGTATCTGCGGTCCTCTGCTGTAGCTTCTGGATGGTCTGAGGGTTTAGTTTGCCTTTCAGGTCGCCCATGACCTCTTGAAGAAGTTGCATGTTCTGCAACGTCGCGCTCTCGCGCTCACTAATCGCGGTCTCACGTTGCACGATCTCTCGCGTGGCCGCTTCCTGCGTCTGGATACGGTCTTTGACCGCACCAAGCGTCAGGGTTTCCCCGTCTTGGGTTGTAATCTGTATGCTGTCATACAGTTTCTTAGGTGAAGTCCCCAACCGCTCGGCTAGTTCTTTCACAGATAGATCGCCAACGTCCCCGGCAGCGTCGCGTGGCGGCGATTGAGAGCTATCACCGGGGACGTTGGCTTCACCATCACTGGTAGGGCTGGTGAGGCTACCAGTGTCGGTTTCTTGGTCCCCGCCGTTAGGGGAGGAACCATTAGCTAGAAGATCGTTTACCGCTGCCAGCCTGTCTTGCTGGCTCTGGCGTCCCTTTCTCCGGCCCTTTTTCGATTGCGAAGTAGAGGCTTCGGAAGGCTGCGCGGCTTCCGGTGATTTGTTGTCTGAGTTGTTCGGCTGTGTTGGCGTCTGCGCTAGCAAGCCACCGTTCATAGAACTCTCGTTCATGCTGTTCCTCTATCTTCTGGATCGTTGCCGACGCCTCTTTGAGCGCCGTTAAGTGCGATACGTTCACGGGTCTCCCCCTCTAGCTGCACTTTCTCTAGGTCAATCACGCCCTTAGCGGTGATTTCCGCTTCTTTGACTTCGGCGTTGAGGCGGTCTGACCAGTATTTGTAGGCCAGTTCGTCTTGGCTCTCTTTCGCCGCTTGTTGCAGCTTTTGCAGTTCAAGCTGGTAGATAGCTTGCTGGATTTGCTGCTGTGCTTGCTGCTGAGCTTGTGCAGACTTCGCGTTGTTCTGCGCTGCTTGCTGCGCTTGCTGCGAATTGGGATTGATTGAGTAGCTATCAGGCTCATCTAGACCAGCCATCACCGCCCAATCATGGATCGTGTTGTAGACCGTGTTCACGTCAGCAAGCACACCGTTCATGCCTTGCTGCATTGCTTGCATCTGGATTTGAAGCATCTGCGCCAAGGTGCGCTGAATGTGGCTGCGCTCCCCTGCGCTCATTCCCGCTTTCACGTTGCAGCGTATACGCTGCGGCCATTGTGACGGGTCAATCTGTACCCAATCACCGTTGAACTTGAGGCTAATTGGCGCGTTGCTGTACTTGCGCATGTAATGGTGCATGAGCAGGTAAGCGGGTCTGATTAGTGTCTCAGCTAGGTTACGTGCCATGAACGACACGAGCAGTTCACGCTGCCCATACTGACGCTCAATACCGTAGGCGGTTTCGCCCACTAGTTGCGCGTCTGCGCTCATCATGTCCAGTGCTGCACCGCCACGCTCTGTCCGCATCTTGTCTTGGTAAGTCAAGGCGTTCAGGATTGAGCCGCCTATGTCAGTCTCATCAATCCTGAGTGGCGGTCTGGTCGGGTCTTTCGTCTTGATAATCTTACCGCCGTTCATGAAGTCTTTCATGTCAACGGCCATCGGGTCAGCTACCCAGCGTCCTCCGCTCATGTAGCCGATGTTGTCCATCCAGTGACGCAGCAAATAGGTCTTATACACCTGCGTCTGTTGCAAATGGTCATACAGGCTTTCGCCCTGAATGCGGTGACTGCTAATAAACGCTGTCCCGATTGCATAAGGCGTTACGTCTACTTCCTCATAGTCAAGGACATAGCCGCCTACCCCGCCTGCGTAGAGAATGCGCAAGCGCTCTGACACACCGTCACCGTCAATGTCATAGCGTAGATAGACCTCATAGCACTCAATCACTTGCTGATCGTCTGAGTGTGCAAGGTTCGTGGTCTGGTTTGACTTGTTCCGCTTACGCTCAATAAGCTGGTGCGCGTCCACTACGTAACGCAGTTGCGCAACTTCGTTCTTATCAAAGCCCATTTCGACCAGATCAGACCGCGTGTAATACAGGCGTTCAGCTAGGAAACGCAGCTTTTGCACGTCGCTGGTCGTGGCGTTGGCTTCATAGATGATGTTGTCAATCGGCACCGCCTCAAACCTGAATTGACGGTTCGTGGTCGTGACTTTGACGCGCTTACCGACTAACTCGCGCACCTCTAACGGGGATCGTGGCTGCAACAACGCTGCAATCTGCTCTGGTGCTAGCTGCTCCGCTTCTCCCCCATCAGCGGGGACCAGTTCAGTGCGGATATACCGCACGTCTACTTCATCGTCGGTGTAGATTTTGATTGCGGCGTTACGCATCAACAGCGCGTCTTTGATCGCTTCCTCAAGCTCAATAAAGCCTTGGTTGCGTTCCATAATCACGTTGTTGACTGCGTTGCTTTCGGCTCTGGCGTTCTGCTCATCTGCTTTGCCGTTGCTCTCGAATGTGACAAGCGCATCTGTACTGAGCATCGGCGTCAGTTGAGCAAGCACCGCGTTTGTCATATCGGCTACGTCAGTCGATACGATAAAGTCCTCTGCCCCGTCTTCCTCTGGCGCGGGTCGCTTACCATCGTAATAGTCAAGCGCGTCCTGACGGTTCTGATACGTTTCTGACTGATTAGAGTTTTCGCCGTTCGCAATCTCTTGCTGAATGATTGAGCGTAGCTTCTGCTCTTTCTTTGACTGTTTAATAGCCATCTTAGAACCTCACTCGGCTAGGCCGCGCTGTCTGCGGGAAGCTGGACCAGTCAACCATGTGATCCGGCCTGCCTGTCGCGTATGTCTGGATTGCGTCAACGTAGTGGCTGGACCAGTCGTGTACTGGCGATAGCTTCACTACGCGCTTTGTCTCATCGTAGTCAGCGCGGTAGCTGAAACACGCCTCAACGGTTGTGCCGCACTCATCCTTGTCGAACCAGCAATGAGGCAATAGCGCTCTGACTTGCTCAATGCCTTCATGCTTTGACTTGACGCGCGGTGCTACTTTGACGTTGTGACCCATGTTGCGCACAACCTGTTCACGGGTCATGCCGCTTGTTAGCTCGTGCTGCACGGCGTCGTGCGGCATGATCACGGTATCAATGCTGAACGGTAGCTTTTTCCACTCGTTCACAACGTCCGGTAGCTTTGTCTCGGCATATGCTTGGGTAGTCAGGAACCTATGCTCGGTCCCAACTGGCTGTATGAAGTGACAGACCATCAGGTCTGACCACCCAAGGTCCATAGCGCAGTACACGGGCGCTATGGGATCGTACTTGATCTGCGTAATTTGCCCACGCTGATCAAGTGCCATCATTTCTTTGGCGTAGTATGCGCCTCTGATTGCCGCATTGAACGAGCACAGTAGCTCTTGCTCGTACTCTGACTGCGACATTTCCCGCTTCATCGCTTTGACTTCGGAAGCTGGCAATACGTCTGTATCGTTGACTGTCAGTAGATGCCGCGACCAGTCAGGATCGTTACCGCCTGCATACTCGTACAAGTCAAAGAGCAGGTTATGCCTACCCGCTGGCGTACCTTGAATGACTGCGCGTCCGCGCCTGTCTGCCAACATCGGGCGAATAACAGTTGACCAAGCCGCGCTTGGGATAAGCTGCGCCTCATCCAATACAACGTGATCGGCGTACTGTCCCCGCAAGCTGTCGTATGTCTCAGCGCCTAATAGCTGGATACGAGCGCCGTTCTGGAAGTCAACGCGCAACTCCTGCTCATTGAAGCCGACGCCGGGGATATCCCGGCAGAACTGCTTTAAGTAATCCCATGCAATGCGTTTGGCTTGCTTGAAGGTCGGCGCGACATAGAAGCCCCGCCAATCTGTGTGACGGGTCGTCAGCGCTCCAATAAGTAATTCTGTAATCGCTTGCCACGTCTTACCGAACCGACGATGCACTACACGCACCGCGAACCGTGCCGCCGTGTTATATAGACCCTCTTGCTCTGGTCGGAAGTCAATGTTGACGTGGATGCCCAATCACTCGTCCCCCACTTTAGGGGGCGTACCGCCGATGGTTACAGTGATGTTCGCGTCTGCTGCTATGTCGTGATCGACTGCCTTTAGTTTGGGCAGTTCATACTGCAATAGCTCAACGCATAAGGACCGCAACTCTTTCGAGTGCGGGTCATTCTTCTCTAGTGCCTTGGCTTGCCTAACCAGTGTGCGTATGGGCGAGAACTCCATAGCACCTAAGATTTGGCTGGCACTTGTTCTGCGCTGCCGTGCCATAGCTTACCTAATTGCTTGCAAACCGTTGATTTGTCTCGGTTTGTCGGGCGACCTAGCTAAGCTGTCGGGCGCGGTTTTGCTTATTCTGTTACTTTATCACACTTCGGAATGAATGTCAAGCAAAAAATTCAATGAAAACCGAGGGTTAAGTCGATTTGCCGACCCCGCTTACCCAAATCCGGCCAATTCGGGTAGGCGGTAGCAGTAGCAGGGTAGCAGCCCCCAAGGGGGGCGCTGCGCTTGCTACCCTGCTACCCCGGTAGCTACAGTAGCTTGCTACCCCTTTGCTACCCCTTGCTACCCTCGCTACCCCTGCTAAGCTATTGTTTTTATTGACTTTTATCTCCCCTCTCAGAGGGGATTTATTCGGCGGGATCATCCGGTACAGGGCGTGGCTGATTTTGCCAGTAGCGGTGAAACTCTAGTGCCAAGCCAATCATTGTCCCGTCCTCTGCCAGCACACCTTTCTTTATCAAGGAAGCCAACGTCCTATTGACCGACAAACGCTTAGTCTTTGGCTTACCCTCACCCGGCCAGATAGCAACCATACGCTCTACAAACTCTTCCCGCTCTGGCTTGCCTCGCTTGGCGATAACGCGCCCGTATAGCTGGTCTACTATCTTGTGTTGGTTCTCGGTAAGCGCTGACCATTTGCTATAGTCGGCGGTGCCATCCTCTTGGCCGCTTAGATTGCCTCGGAACATGAACACAGGCGAAGATACAGCGCGGTTGCGGTTATTCGTGCCTATCTCGTGGCTGATGATTTCGCCCTTGATACCATCGCCTAGAACACCGTCGCGGGACGCGCTTGACTTAACTTTGACTTGGCTTCCCGTGTTCTCGATTTTCAGCACGATATCCATAGCGCCCTCGTAAGCGGTGCTGCCTCGTGCGCCTCTGGATTGATCCATGCCAGTGTGATGCGGGATTATGACAACGCCATCAATCAGCTTGGCTATCTTGTGGGCGTTATCTAGGAACCTGATCATGTCCTCTGAACTGTTCTCATTGCCTCTGAAATTCTCAATCAGCGGGTCAATGATAACCACGTCAACGCGGTCAGCACCGCCATAGAAGATAACGTCTTTCTCTAGTTCCTCGTGACCGTCAGTCAGGTTGTACTTGTAAGAAAGCGGTATGTACCTGCCTAGAATATCGCAGGTTTCTACGCCGTTTTCGCGACACCATGCTAAGACGCGGTTCTTGTTCCTTTGGGCGTCACCTTCTGACATTACGTGGATCACAACGCCCTGCTCTACGAACCTGTCGCCAATGTCCTTGCCTGTCGCAATGTGCAAGCCAAGCGCTGTAGAGATAACCGACTTGCCTGACTTGTATTTGCCAAGGATACCGACCCTACCGCGCATAGGGATTAAGCCCTCTACCAAGTCAAAGTTGTCTAGGATGAACGCATCGTCAGACAGGTCGATTAGCTTGCCTTGGTCTTTGACAAACTCATCTACCGCTAGCTGCTTCTGGTATTCCTCGCGCTTGCGCATGAACCCCGGCAGGATTTGTTGGTAGAGCCAATCTTCCTCAAACGGGATTTGCGGCCCTTGGTAGTCGTTTAGGCAAGCGGTGACTTGCTCTGTAGCTTCCCGTGCTTCTTCCTCGGTCCAGTCGCTAAAGTCGATATCGTCAGACGCCCAGACCCCGCCCTCAAACGGCCATTCTGTACCGTCTAGTTTCTTATCTGCCATGTCCGTTACTCCGCTGCGGTAGCGGTGTCGGTCGCTTCCTCATCCCCGCTCTTAGGGGAGGAAGGCGGAAACACTGGCGCGGCTCTCATAGCGCGTTCAAAATTGTCCTTAACATCAGGACCGAATGAACCGTCAGGATAGAACCGCTGTTCTTCGGCCATCCAGTCTACGATATCGACTTGGCGGTAAAAGATATGCCCCGCGCCCGTCCGTATGTACTTAGGTCCAGTCCCCGCGCTGCGCATCTTTGCAAGCGTGATATACGCAAGCCCTGTTAGCTGACACGCGCGCTCACAGTTCATCAGAGCAGAATTTTCCGGCAAGCTTGGTTTTGGATTAGCCATAACACCCCCACTATTATTTTACAGCCCGTTTATTATAGCATATGTATATACAAATGTCAAGCTTTATCTTGCGTTTTCAATGGGTTAGCTGTTATAGTAGGTGCATAGCAGACCCCCATGTCTGTACAGCCAAAGAAAACCCCGCTCTAGTTTCTGACGCTAGGCGGGGTTTTCGGGTTTTTAGCGATGCTTACGCAGTATGCGCCATCGCTCTATGTGAATTAGAAGTAAGGCACCGAGCCAAGGCACTACGAAGAACAGCGACATAATGCCTAGAAAGATTAGAATAGCAGTCATGTCAGTAGTCCTGCACACAGACTAAAGCGCCTAATATCATCGCGTCATACTCAGTGCCTTTACCGTTCAGCACCGCCAATTCTCTGACAGCAGACTTGCGGCTTTCTTGTAAACGCTCATAGAAATGCTGTTCTGCATTATCCCCGAGTAAATTTGCCGTGGATTCCAAAAGACCAGCGTAGCTATCCAGCCCTGCTAAGTCTGAACCGAAGTAGTCCTTAGACATATCGTAGAAACACTGTCGGCGTTGTTCACCTGCGGTAAGCGGTGTCGCTAGCAGTATAGCAAGTATCGCTGCCTTCATTTCTTGTTCTCCAGCCTGTCTAGCTTCTGATGCGCTCTGGAAGCTTTACCGTCGATTATACGTGCGAAGTCCCAAATGTCCTGAACGGATTTGATAATCTCGTTAAACGCCGCTGGAACCGACTTAGGATCGCTTTCGGCGTGTTCTGGTATCAGCCCCGCCTCTATGAAGGTGTGAATGATCCTGAACCGGAACATTTCTTGAGTGTCTAAGCGTCTGTCAAAGTCGCCTAAGCGCCCTTCTACCGCCTTCACCATGACGTTTAGAGCGTTCTCTAACTTGTCGATACGCGCATCTTGTGTAGCTCTGTCGTCCTCTAGCTGCATGACACGCAAGCGTAGCTGCGCGGCGGTGTCTTTCTGGATCAAGTCAGAGAATGGGATAGCACCGCCACCTAGCGGCGGCTTTAGCGCGTCCTCAAGGTGCGGTAGGTCCAGCATATTGCTCAGATTGTTCATGTTAGTGCTTCCTCTCTGCAAACATGCCTTCAAAGGTTTGACGGAAGATTTCGATATCTTTCCGCATATCTACTAGGTTGTCGTACATGGTGTTCTGGTTCGCTTGCAGCGTGTTCTGATTTTCCGCGATACCGATAGCATCATGCGCCATGCGCTGATGGTTTTCCGCTAGTAGCTGTATCTGACGCTGAATGTTGTCCAGCACCTTAGCCGCGTTCTGCATGACTGTGTGCAACTCGCCCTTGGTGCATGGTGCGTCTGGGTCTTTTGGTCCCGGTCCCGCTTCAATCATGCTGCACCGCCTTGTATGTTGGCTTGCTCATAAGCCAGCACGTCAGACAAGCGGTAGCGCACTACCTTGTGGCTGATTTTGATGAATTGACAACCGACGCCCCTAGACCGCTGCATAGCTAGGCCGTGGTAAGTCATACCCCATCGCTGCGCTAGCTGATCGGGTGTTAGTAGCTTGTCGTTCTCCGACATAATAACGCCTTCAACTCCCCTCTAAAGGGGGATCAAACCTGTCCTACGGGTTTGGGTTGCCATAAGTTTAACCAAGCAGTATCGGCGTTATCTCTGCTACAGAATTTCTCGAATTATCACGTAGTATCATATACTTAACAGATTGTCAAGTGAAAAATTTAGTGTTTTCAGCGGGTTAGTCAAGTTTTGACTTCGGCCTAGTCAAATTGCGCCCTATCTGCCACAGGCACATAATGGGCACATATTGGATCCAGCATACTGTTTTTATTAGATGTTTTCTTAAACGACTATTAATCCCCTGCTTAACGCTGTTGCGATCGCATGGGTCGTGTTCTGTGCCCCAAGTTTGGCACGGGCACTTTCGATATAGACCCTCAGTGTATGCTCAGAGATCGACAGAGAATGCGCCACCTGTGCGCGACTGTAGCCCCGCGCAAGTAGGGTCATGGCGTCCACCTCGCGGGGTGACAATCCACGCGGCGCGTCTGGTTGGCGGTCGGTCTCAAATTCCAGCGCTTTGCGATTGAAATAATGAGCAATCAAAATCAGCTCGCGCCCATGCGCATCAATAAATCTTTTCCAGCTGTTATCGTCGCAGGAATGGTTAACGGTGAACAAGGCAAACTGACCATTAGGACCTCGAATCGGGATAGAATAGCCCTGATTGCCCACCCCGTGTTCGAGCGCATCCTGAAGAAAACTCTTCGCCACCTTGCCCGACCAGTCCAAGGACTTCCAATCCACCGGGTGAAAGCGTTGGAAACAGCCCAGAATTACCGGATCAATACGGTGGTAATTCCGCTCGCGGTATCGTTCTGCCCAGGCGTCGGGATAGGTGGTATAACCGTATTGGTCACCTGCCCCATCAACCCAATGATATATAAGATGTTCAACCTGTAGCCGGTCGCGCAACCTGACGGCAACATCGCTTAGTTCATCAAGCGTGCTGGTGTTTTCCAAGTCCTCCAGGACCTGAGCCATATCCGGTGTTGTTCCCATTCGCGGGCGTCCGAGCCTCATCCTTCAAGGACGCAATCTCAGCCGCTGCGATCAGCTTGGTGTCATCCAACTGCTCGGCAAGCGCGGTCAAACCGTTCTCAACGGCGAATGCGTTGAGATCCGACAAAACGTCCAGTATCCACTCATTTTTCGCCATCTAGAGTCGCTCCGAAACGGTTAACGAAGGGTTAACACAACCATAACATGTGCAGTGTTTTTGCGACTATTCACTGGTTTCTACTCCCCAAAAATAGCGGGGTCGGGTTTTGCAAGTCGTTGAAAACGATCACCCGCGCCCAAAACGCAGCGCACCCGCGAACCGAATTAACGATTCGCGGGCGCAATTTCTAGGAAGCAGGCCGGTTACCCGCGTGCGTCCAGAACCTCTTCGAGGGTGCGCATTCCGGTGCGCGGTGCCTGAACCAGAACCGACATGTTGCCGGGCTTATGCTCGTTGCGCAACATTTTCATGTGGGCTTCGGGCAGCTCGTTCCACGCAAAGACTTCAGACATGCAGGGGTCCAGACGACGCTCGACCATCAGCTGGTTTGCCGCCGATGCCTGCTTCAGATGTGCAAAGTGCGAACCCTGAAGACGCTTCTGGTGCATCCACATATAACGCACGTCGAAGGTCAGGTTGTATCCGGTGGTGCCAGCACAGATCACGACCATGCCGCCCTTTTTCACCACGAAGGTCGAGACAGGGAAGGTGCTTTCGCCGGGGTGTTCGAACACCATATCGACATTGACGCCCTTGCCGGTGATGTCCCAGATGGCTTTGCCGAATTTACGGGCCTCTTTGAACCACTCGGCATATTCCGGCGTGTTGACTGTAGGCAGCTGACCCCAGCAATTGAAATCCTTGCGGTTGATCACGCCCTTGGCACCCAGACCCATCACAAAGTCACGCTTGCTTTCGTCCGAGATCACGGCGATCGCATTCGCACCTGCGGTGTTGATCAGCTGGATCGCATACGATCCCAGACCGCCTGACGCGCCCCAAACCAGAACGTTCTGCCCCGGCTTCAGGTCATGCGGCTCGTGACCGAACAGCATCCGGTAGGCGGTGGCCAGCGTCAGCGTGTAGCAGGCGCTTTCTTCCCAGGTCAGGTGCTTGGGGCGCGGCATCAGCTGCTGGGCCTGTACGTTGGTGAACTGCGCGAAGGAACCATCGGGCGTCTCGTAGCCCCATATGCGCTGGCTGTCAGAATACATCGGGTCGCCACCGTTGCAGTGTTCGTCGTCACCATCGTCCTGATTACAATGGATCACGACCTCGTCGCCCACTTTCCAGCGGGTGACTTTCTCACCCACGGCCCAGACAATGCCCGAGGCATCCGAACCCGCGATGTGGAAGGGCTGGCCATGGCCGTCAAATGGGCTGATCGGTTTGCCCAGCGACGCCCAGACGCCGTTGTAGTTCACACCAGCCGCCATCACCAGAACCAGCACCTCGTGGCTGTCCAGTTTGGGCACATCGACCACTTCCAGCTGCATGGCCGTGTCCGGCTCGCCATGGCGTTCCTTACGAATCGCCCACGCATACATTTTCTTAGGTACAAATCCCATCGGAGGGATTTCACCCATCTCATAGAGGTCTTTTTCCGGCGCGTCGTAGGACGCGATACCGCTTTCGGTGTCCAGAGCCATGTTGGCCTCCTTTTATCTAACCCTTCGCCGCGATGCAGAATCGCCTGCGTTACCAGATGAGATATTTGGACCTGAGCAATATTGCAATAGAATTTGCATCTATTTTGTAATTTTATGACCCAGCGAGTGCAGAAATTTCTTTTGCTGGCGCAGCATCTCCAAACTCGATATCTTCTCGTGCAGAGGCCGCGTAGTAGTTCAACAAGTCAACCCGTTGACCAGATTGGGATATTTTTCCATCCACCTGCTTCAGGATCCGCCTCTGCACGAGTTGGTCCAGAGCCTGGGTAATCACAGTGTCATCGGGATCTGCCAAAGTTCCGTCGCGTCGCATGGAATCCGAAACAATACGTCGGACGTCATCTTCCAACAATTCACCACGTTCCTGGATCAGCTTGCAGATCGCCGGCAGAGGGACAAGCGGGATAGCATCTTTGATACGGCCCATCAGGGCACGCGCCAGATCCGTCATGACGTCCCGCTCATGCTCGGTACGAAACTCCTGCAAAGAGATCGGTTTCCCATACCGCACCGACGCTAGTCCGAACCGAGTGTATCGCCCGATCAGACGGCGACCGATCTGCTTGAGAATCCAACCCGTAATCACCCCAATACGGGCGCGAAAACGCCTTTCATTCCCCAGCGCAGCCTTTGTCAGGATCGTATCTTCAAGAACCCGGTCGTAATTCAGCGCGACAGGCACAAAGACCACATCTCGTCCATCCGGTTTGGTTCCATCCAGAATATACTTCAACAGACCCAGCTTAGGACGCCCCAGAGCACCACTTAGGCTTAATCCCCCTTCAGGGAACATAGCCTGCGTTACCCCTGCTTCGGTCGCGTGACGCACATAACAGGCTAGGACCTGTCGGTAGAGCTCGCTGCCCGATCTGCGACGGATAAAGTAAGCGCCCATGGCCCGGATCAAGCGGCTGAGCGGCCAGACACGCGCCCACTCGCCCACCGCATAGGACAATGCCGAGTGCTGCGCGGCCAGATACGTGACCAAAACGTAATCCATGTTGCTGCGATGGTTCATCACAAACACAACGGTTGCGTCGTGGTCGATGTTTTTTATCGCCTCCTCATCCTGATAGCTGAGGCGCACATCGTAGAACGCATTGCTCAGCATGCGGGCGACCCGAATTGCAAAACTGAAATACGCCACCGCCGAGAAAGATGGCACGATCTCACGCGCGTAACGGCGGGCGGTTTCGAAAGCCACCGCTTCGGGGACGCCGGTTTCATGTGCATGATCCTGAACCGCTTGTCCCACTTGGGGGTCGTAAATCAGGCGCTGGATCATGTCGTGCCGCTCGGCCAGCTTGAAAGGCTGAATCGGGCGCTGCAGCCGCGTATTCAGGCGCTTCACCGCACGTTCAAGGCGACGACGAAAGAACCATCGCACGGACGGAAACAGAAAATGCGAAGCAAATGTGACCGCGGCAAACACCAGGATCAGCAAAAACAGCCAAAGCGGAAGCTCCACGGTCTCAGTCATGCGCGCACCCTGACAGCAAACGTTGCGTCCTACAATCACAAGAACTGCATATGCCGCATCGCAGCGAATTGACATATCCCGAAAATTGCGCTTTAGAAGCCTTCAAAGTAATTTTATTGCCCACCAAGGACACGAGGCCCGCTATGACGCAGACGCAGAAAGATCGCCCCTGGCTCATCCGAACCTACGCCGGTCATTCCACCGCAAAGGCGTCGAACACATTGTATCGCGGCAATCTGGCAAAGGGTCAGACCGGGCTGTCAGTGGCCTTCGATTTGCCCACTCAAACTGGCTATGACAGCGACCATACGTTGGCACGGGGCGAGGTCGGGAAAGTCGGCGTACCGATAAGTCACTTGGGCGACATGCGAGTTCTGTTCGACCAAATTCCGCTGGAACAGATGAATACCTCGATGACCATCAACGCAACGGCACCATGGTTGCTGGCGCTTTATATCGCCGTGGCCGAAGAACAAGGCGCGGATGTCTCCAAGCTGCAAGGCACGGTTCAGAACGATCTGATCAAGGAATATCTGAGCCGCGGCACTTACGTGTGCCCGCCGAAACCGTCGCTGAAGATGATCGCGGATGTGGCCGAGTACTGCTATACCAACGTGCCAAAATGGAACCCGATGAACGTGTGTTCCTATCACTTGCAAGAAGCTGGCGCGACACCTGAACAAGAGCTGTCCTATGCCCTTGCAACAGCAATCGCTGTTCTGGACGAGCTGCGCCCGCGCGTACCGGCCGAAGATTTCCCCGCGCTCTGCGGTCGGATTTCGTTTTTTGTGAACGCGGGCATCCGTTTTGTCACCGAGATGTGCAAGATGCGCGCCTTCGTGGATCTTTGGGACGAGATTCTGAAAGACCGTTACGGGGTCGAAGATCCCAAGTTCCGCCGCTTCCGCTACGGCGTGCAGGTGAACTCGCTCGGCTTGACCGAGCAACAACCAGAAAACAACGTCTATCGCATCCTGATCGAGATGTTGGCCGTGACTCTGTCGAAAAAGGCCCGCGCCCGCGCGGTTCAGTTGCCTGCCTGGAACGAGGCGCTGGGTCTGCCCCGCCCATGGGATCAGCAATGGTCGATGCGGATGCAGCAGATTCTGGCCTATGAGACCGATCTTCTGGAATACGGCGATCTGTTCGACGGCAACCCCGCTGTCGACGCTAAGGTCGAAGATCTGAAAGCAGGCGCGCGCGCCGAGTTGGCAAATCTGGATTCGATGGGTGGTGCTGTCGCTTCGATCGAATACATGAAGTCCCGTCTGGTGGACTCGAACGCCGAGCGCCTGAATCGCATCGAACGTAATGAAACCGTTGTCGTCGGCGTGAACAAGTGGACCGAAGGTGAACCCTCACCGCTGCAGACCGAGGACGGCGGCATCATGGTTGTCGATCCAGCGGTCGAGCAAGAGCAGATCAGCCGTCTCAACGAATGGCGCTCCGAGCGCGATGACGCGGCCGTTACCGCGGCGTTGGCGTCATTGCGCGAAGCGGCGCAGACAGGTGCGAACGTCATGGAGCCTTCGATCGCAGCTGCCAAGGCCGGTGTCACCACTGGCGAATGGGCCGAAGAAATGCGCAAGGTTTATGGCACCTATCGTGGGCCGACCGGTGTGTCCGGGTCGGTATCGAACAAAACCGAAGGTTTGGAAGACCTGCGCGCCGCTGTGGATGCGGTCAGCGACAAGCTTGGTCGTCGTCTGAAGTTTCTGGTCGGCAAGCCAGGGTTGGACGGCCATTCAAACGGCGCGGAACAGATCGCTTTCCGCGCCCGCGATTGCGGTATGGACATCAGCTATGAAGGCATCCGTCTGACACCCGAAGAAATTGTGACCGCGGCGATGGAAGATCAGGCTCATGTGATTGGCCTTTCAATCTTGTCGGGCAGCCATATTCCTCTGGTGCAGGATGTCATGGCGCGCCTGAATACCGCCGGCTTAGACGTTCCGGTAATTGTCGGCGGGATCATCCCCGAAGATGATGCGGAAAAGCTGAGGGCAATGGGCGTCGCGCAGATCTATACCCCCAAGAACTTTGAGCTGAACGCAATAATGGGGGATATTGTTACGCTGGTTAACCCTCAAAACATCGCCGCTCAATAACAGTCGCATTACCTGTTCTTTTTCCATATCTATTCCATGGTAAATTGGGATAGATATCGCCCGTTGTTGGATTTACGGCATTGCTTTGTAAACGCCGTAATAAAACTTGGGCTGGGAGAACACGAATGGCGATTAACCTTGAAAAAATGTCGCGCAAAGAGCTGATTGACCTGCGCGGACAGTTAGATAAGGCATTGATAAAAGCAGAAAAACGCGAACGGCAAGAGGCTTTGAAAGCTGCAGAAAAAGCTGCGGCAGAATTCGGCTTTTCCTTGTCTGAATTGTCGGATGGCGGCATCGGATCGGGCAGTAAACCAAAAGCAAATGCCAAATATCGCAACCCATCTGAGCCAACTCAAACGTGGTCTGGACGCGGACGCAAACCGCAATGGGTTCATGACGCGCTCAATTCCGGAGCGGATATAGCCGATTTGGAAATCTGATAGGAATTAACTTTGACATGACAATTCATATTGGTGCCGAAAAAGGCGAAATTGCAGAAACGGTTCTTTTGCCCGGCGACCCATACCGGGCAAAATGGGCGGCCGAAACGTTTCTGGACGACGTAAAACAAGTCAACAATGTGCGCGGCATGTTGGGGTTCACCGGGACGTGGAAGGGCAACCGCGTAACCATTCAGGGCAGCGGGATGGGTATGCCATCGCTCTCGATCTACGTGAACGAGCTGATCCGCGATTATGGAGCCAAGACCCTGATCCGCATCGGTTCATGCGGCGGCATGCAGGATAAGGTCAATATCCGCGACGTGATCCTTGCCATGACATCGACCACGCTTAGCACGCCGTCCCGCGGGATCATGAAAGAGCTGAATTTTGCCCCGTGTGCGGATTGGGACCTGTTGCAAGACGCCGCGACGGCTGCAGCCGCAAAGGGTACGCCGACCCATGTTGGGGGCATTTACTCGTCCGACGTTTTTTATGATGAACGCCCCGACTTGAATGAACAGATGGTGCGTCACGGTATCCTGGGCGTCGAAATGGAAGCTGCCGAGTTGTATATTCTGGCCGCCCGCCATCAATGCAGGGCACTGGCCGTTCTCACCGTCTCGGACCACTTGCTGACCGGAGAGGCTCTGCCCTCTTCCGAGCGTGAAAGCAGCTTTGGCGATATGGTCGAGATCGCTCTGCACGCAGCCTTTCCCGCAGCATAGATTCAAGCAGGGCGAAACTGCCCTGCTTGTTTAGCGCTCTCTAAGACATATTTTCGGCGCGTCTTTGCCCTCATGCTGGGCGCCGCAAAACGCGCAGACCCAGATGCCTTCCTTTCGATGTTGACGCCACCGGCAATCGCGGGACAGTGACGTCGTTCTGGACCGCCAATAAAGGTAGGCGAAAACACCGGCGGCAAGTAAAAGCAACAGAACAGGCATGGCTATCCATTGCCCATTCCGCCCATCGCATCAAGCCGCGTTCGCGTATTCAAAAAGCTCAGGTTCGCGCAGCTCTGCAGTTTCGGTGGGTTCAGGCATGTAGTAAGCCCACGCCTGTTCCAAAAGCGCCAGCGCCTCAGCTGCGTTCGATTTGTTTTCAGATTCCTGCATTTGCATCGGAGCGATCCCATTCCGGTTCCATCACTCCTCCCTGTGCGGAAAATAGGCTGTCAAGCTGCGGGGGTCACCTCATCTTTTTGCAGTCTCGCCATTCCTCATTTGCATGCAAGGCTGGCATATGGTTTTGCCAACCTTGCAGGTCATCTGATTTACGCGGTGACACAGGCATTCGCTTGGGCGGCCTGCGCTTCGCTAACCCCGTTGTCCGGAACAAACACCTCGGTGTGTTTGCCATCCTTACGGACAATCTGAGTGGTGAATTGGCCTTCAATCCCGGCTTGATTTGCGCAATCCACCTGTTTGAAAACAAGGTCCGCCCGGCTGCCACTTGATCCGCTGCATGCGGACACAACCGCAAGCGCAACGAGGGGAAAAACCTTTGTCAGCATTCTAGTCATTGAGGTACTCCGATACTTCAATACCCGCATGACACGAAAAACCCCGGGAGGTTTCTATCCCAGGGCTTGTCATTTTTTGAAACTGTGATCAAACTGCCCGTTCGACCATCATCTTTTTGATTTCGGCAATCGCCTTGGCCGGGTTCAGACCCTTGGGACAAGTCTTGGCGCAGTTCATGATCGTGTGGCAACGATACAGTTTGAAGGGATCTTCTAACTCGTCCAGACGTTCACCCGTGGCCTCATCACGGCTGTCGATGATCCAGCGATAGGCGTGCAACAATGCTGCGGGCCCAAGGTAGCGATCGCCATTCCACCAATAGCTGGGGCACGAGGTCGAGCAGCTTGCGCACATCACGCACTCGTACAGACCATCCAACTTTTTGCGATCTTCGATGGACTGCTTCCACTCTTTCGCAGGGCGGTTGGTCTTGGTTTCCAGCCATGGCATGATCGAGGCATGCTGAGCATAGAAATGCGTCAGGTCCGGTATCAGGTCCTTGACGACCGGCATATGCGGCAGCGGGTAAATCTTAACATCGCCCTTGATCTCATCCATACCATAGATACAGGCCAACGTGTTGATCCCGTCGATGTTCATCGCGCAGGATCCGCAAATGCCTTCGCGGCAGGACCGGCGGAAAGTCAGGGTTGGGTCAGTCTCGTTCTTGATCTTGATCAGCGCGTCCAAAACCATTGGACCACAGTTGTCCATATCAACGAAATAGGTATCAACCCTAGGATTCTGACCATCATCCGGGTTCCAGCGATAGATCTGAAACTTGCGCACGTTGGTTGCGCCATCCGGCTTGGGCCAGGTTTTTCCGGTTGTGATCCGGGAATTCTTTGGCAGGGTGAGCTGTACCATTTCCGACCTCGCTAAATTCCTGCGTATTGATACACTCAGAACCGCTGAAAGCCAACCATTTAGCCTTGAAAACACCCAATAAAATTAGGCAAATTCGCCTATGCACCGGGATTTAGCAATCAGGCAAGACCCCGCAAATGATGAGCAGCATCCGGGACCCTAAATGCAAACCAAAGTCGCCAATTTCCCATACGGCACGAAGAACCCTTATCAGGATATGATGTATTCGGCTTGCAGCCCCGAATTCACTTTGTCCGCCCCACGCGAGGTTTCGTTTGCGCAATTCGCAAACCCCGATTTCAGAGCAGCACACAGGATTATTCATCTTCATTGGGATGACCGCCTGTTCCGTATCGTCGAATCCGATGACACAAGTCCGCTTTTTCAAGAAGTCAAACAAGGGCTAGAGCGCTACCGGGAAAACGGCGGGCGTCTGATTTGGACCATCCACAACCAGGCAGCGCATTCGCAGGCCGAGCTTACCGACAATTTTCGGCAGATTCGCCAGCAACTGACTCAGATGTCTGACCTGATTCATGTGCATACACCCCACGCGGCGCGTCACATGATCTCGGAATATGGTGCAGATTCAGAGAAGATTCGATTGATTCCCCATCCAAGTTACCTTGGCGTCTATGAGCCGACAGAGGTCACGCTTAACCGGTCAGCGCCCGCAAACCAACCGATCCGATTCCTGGCTTTTGGTGCAATGCGTGGAAATCGTGACCTGGACAAGCTGCATGAAGCCGCCCGCAAATTGACCAATCGCGGACATTCGTTCGAGCTATCGGTGGTCGGGAAAGTCTTTCGCTCGGGACGCAGGCTAATGCGTCGAATGCAGGTGAATCCGAATGTGACCGTGATTTCCGACCGTGTTCCGGACGACGAAATTCCCACGATTTTCTCGCAATCGCATGTCTACACCTTGCCATCAATGAACACGTTTACGTCGGGAACTGCCATGCTGGCCCAAACCTTCGGGCTTCCGATCATTGGACCGGACATTGATCCGCACAAACACACGACCCCCGAAGCCTGTCATGACCTGTTGTATCCGGCGCAGAACCCGCGCGGATTGATCCGGACGATGATGCGGGTGATGGAAATGTCAAAAGACGAACTGAACGAAAAACGCCAAGCCTGCTTGCAATTCGCTGTTGCCCGCCAACCAGCCCATATTTCTGGTCAGTTGAAGCAAGCTCTTGCAGAACTCACATAGGGAGACTGTCTCATAAAAAAGCCACCCAGCTTATGGGTGGCTTTTTTTGTGGTTTTTAAACAAATGCGTCAGAAAGTCCGCGCCTTCGGTGCGATTTTCTTGAGGCTGATTCCGCCTTCGGCTTCGGTCGTCAGCGGGTCCGCAATCACAGGACGATAGCTGAGCTCAACCTTATTACCCTCGACCCGGCTGACGGTGTGAACACGCCAGTTCTCATCATCGCGCTCGGCAAAATCCTCATGGGCATGGGCACCACGAGATTCCTTACGCGCTTCGGCTCCGACGATCGTTGCCAATGCGCTCGGCATCAGGTTGCCCAGTTCCAGCGTCTCCATCAGGTCGCTATTCCACACCAACGAGCGGTCGGTGACTTTCAGATCATCCATCTTAGCCGCAATGGCCGTCATCTTTTCGACGCCTTCGGTCATGGTCTTAGCGGTACGGAATACTGCCGCGTCAGCCTGCATGGTTTTCTGCATCTCAAGCCGCAGGTCGGCGGTCGGAATCGAACCATTGGCGTTGCGTGCCGCATCGAACCGGTCAAAAGCCTTATCGACCGACGCCTGATTCAGCACCGGATTCGCAGCCTCGGCATCTACAACCTTACCGGCCCGGATCGCGGCCGCGCGGCCAAAGACCACAAGGTCGATCAAAGAGTTCGAGCCCAAGCGGTTTGCCCCATGAACTGAGGCACAACCGGCCTCGCCCACAGCCATCAGGCCGGGAACCACGGCGGTTGGGTTATCGGCGGTGGGGTTCAGAACCTCGCCCCAATAGTTTGTGGGGATACCGCCCATGTTGTAGTGAACCGTCGGCAGAACCGGGATCGGTTCCTTGGTGACATCCACGCCCGCAAAGACGCGCGCAGATTCTGAAATGCCCGGCAAACGCTCGGCCAGCGCCTCGGCAGGCAGGTGGCTGAGGTTCAGGTGGATATGGTCGCCATTGTCACCGTGGCCACGGCCTTCGCGGATTTCCATAGTCATCGAACGGCTTACATAGTCACGGGGCGCCAGGTCTTTGTACTGGGGCGCATAGCGCTCCATAAACCGCTCGCCTTCCGAGTTGGTCAGGTATCCGCCCTCTCCTCGCGCGCCTTCGGTGATCAAGCAGCCCGAACCGTAGATGCCGGTGGGGTGGAACTGCACGAACTCCATATCCTGCAAGGCCAGGCCTGCACGGGCCACCATGCCGCCGCCGTCGCCGGTGCAGGTATGGGCCGAGGTTGCGCTGAAATAGGCGCGACCGTAACCGCCGGTCGCCAGCACAACCATCTTGGCATTGAAAACATGCATCGTGCCGTCGTCCAGCTTCCAGCAGACGACGCCCTGACACTGCCCATCGTCGGACATGATCAGGTCGATGGCGAAGTATTCGATGTAGAACTCGGCGTTGTTCTTCAGCGATTGCCCGTACAGAGTATGCAGGATCGCGTGGCCGGTCCGGTCAGCAGCCGCACAGGTGCGCTGCACTGCAGGGCCTTCGCCAAATTCGGTGGTGTGGCCACCGAACGGGCGCTGATAGATCTTACCTTCCTCGGTCCGGCTGAAAGGCACACCGTAGTGCTCCAGCTCGTACACGGCCTTGGGCGCCTCACGCGCGAGGTATTCCATTGCGTCAGTATCGCCCAGCCAGTCCGAGCCTTTGACGGTGTCGTACATGTGCCACTGCCAGTGGTCCGGACCCATATTCGACAGTGACGCGGCAATGCCGCCCTGCGCCGCCACTGTATGCGAGCGGGTCGGAAAAACCTTGGTTACACAGGCGGTGCGCAACCCTTGTTCGGCCATGCCCAGGGTGGCCCGCAGACCCGCCCCACCGGCGCCGACAACGACCACGTCATATTCGTGCGTTTCGTATTCGTATGCAGCCATTTCTTTCAGCTCCGGGAATTAGAGGGCAATGCGGGCGATGGCGAATAGGCCCGCCGCAGCCGCGCCGTAGGACAAGCAGGTGGTCAGGATGATCAGGACCTTCTCGGTCGTGCCGTGGGTATAATCCTCAAGCATCACCTGCGCCCCTTCGGCGAAGTGTTTCATGCCGATCACAAGCGTCAGTGCCGCAACAATTGCCGGGAACGGGCGCGAATAGTAGTCCAGCACCACATCATAAGGCTGCCCCAGCATGGGACCAAAGGTGAAGATGAACAGCGGAACAAGGATCAGCAATGCCACCGAGCTGACCTTCATCCGCCAGAAATGAGCTGTGCCTGCCTTGGCCGATCCAAGGCCACTGGCGCGTTTGCGGTCTGTCAGATAACGCATGTCTGGCCTCCTTTACGCAACGATGATCAGGGTCAGCAGGGTCAGGACAACCGACCCGATGACAACCGCCCAACCCAGCTTCTCCGCGACCGGCAACTCCAGCCCCTTCGCGTTGTCCCAGATCAGGTGCCGAACACCTGCCAGCGTGTGGTACCACAACCCCCACAGGGACAGAGCCATCACAAGATCACCCAAAACCGATGTCAGCCACCAATTCGCACGCTCGTATGCTTCGGGCGAGGTTGCGGCGGCCAGAAACCACCATACGATCAGCAAGGCCGCCACGATCATCGCGTTCCCGGTGATACGGGTCAGAATAGAGGTGACCGAGGTCAACTGCGGGCGATAGATCGACAGATGCGGCGATAACGGGCGATTGCCCCGGTTAACATCGGCCATGGCGGCTCCTTTTCGGTTGGCTACCGAACGTTTTACTGTTTTTTGCGACTCTGTCACGTGCTGCAGATGCAAAAAAGCCTAATATTGGAGCAAAATGACGCATATTTGAGAATTGTGATCACACAAAATAATGACGTGATCACAAATGAATTCAAGTCCATCGAGTGTTAGCGCCGCGACTTCCGAATCTGCATTCACTCAGTCCAGACCTGCGGTTTGCTGCGTCACTTCCCGCAACAATTTCTTGCGAATACGTTCGGGGTAATCTTCAAACCCCGCAGCCGAGACCACAAAGGCCCCTTCGCCCACGATCACGTTTTCAAAGAAGTAGGCAGTCAGGTCTGGTTCGCTTTCTTCGATCGCAATCGCGTTCACTGTTACACCTTGGCTACGCAAAACTTCATGTATCTCGCTAGGCTCAACCCCTTCGTTAGAGGTTCCATCGCCCGAGATATCGATAAGATGCCTTTTGCAGGTGGCGACTTCGTCAAAACTCGACAGCGTCATTTCCAGGGCCTCGCCTATTGCGGTCGAGAAATTACGCCAGACGCGCGGGTCAGCAGCCACCTGATCTGCAAACAGATCCAGCGTTTCGAAACTGTCGATATTGGTCCAGGGGATTGTGATCTTCTGCCGCGAGGCGCCTGTCCATTGCACAAGCATCAAGCGGGCCTGACCACGCACCAGTGCTTCAGACACGATGGGATCGCGCAAACCAGCAGCCAACCCGTCCATCTGAATACGGTATTCCGAGGAATCAACCGATCCAGAGACATCCACTGCCAACGCCAGCGCAAGATCGCAGGCCATGGCGGGTGAAGCCAGGCAAAAACTCAAAGCTATGGATCGGAACGCGCGCATGACCGCAGCCTAGCACGAATGACGCGGGCTGCGATCACATGAATGTGGGTAGGTATCAAACAGGCATCAATGCCCAGTAGTCCAGATCAAGCAACACGTTGGGCATATAGCGCCCGTCTTCGTTTTTCAGCAGGAAGGGTTCGCCGCACTTTGTTGCGACCAAGCGTAGACGGATCGCCCCCACGCCGGGCACGCCGGTTTCGGCCTTGTCCAGAACCTCGGACCACGACTTGATCGTATCACCCGCAAAACACGGGTTGGCGTGCGCGCCGCCATTCAGGCCCACCACCATCTGCGCATTGGCCAGACCATTGAAAGACAATGCCCGCGCCATCGAGATCACGTGACCGCCATAAATCAGGCGCCCCTCCGGGCGGAAGGTCAGGTCGAAATGCACTTTGGCGGTGTTCTGCCAAAGGCGGGTGGCCAGCATATGCTCGGCCTCTTCTATTGTGACACCGTCCACGTGGTCGATCTTTTCGCCGATCTCATAATCGCCCCAGCGATGCGCCTCACCGGCTTGGGCAAAATCGTAGTTCGAGAAATTCAAACCCTGCGGAATGACCAGATCGCTTGGCTCCAACGCCTTTTTCAACTCGGGCACCACTGCGTCGGGTGCGGGGGCGGACAGGTCTGATTTGCGGACCATCACCCAGCGGACATATTCCATGACCGCCTCATCGCGCTGATTCAGGCCACGGGTGCGCACATAAACCACCCCGGTTTTGCCGTTCGAGTTCTGCTTGACCCCAATCACCTCGGATTCTGACCGCAGCGTGTCACCAGCATAGACCGGTTTCAGCCAGCGCCCCTCGGCATAGCCCAGATTGGCAACTGCATTCAGAGAGACATCCGGCACTGTCTTGCCGAACACCACATGAAACGCCGCCAGATCGTCCAACGGGCTTTGTGGCAAGCCGGATGCCCGGGCGAACTCGTCCGAGGAATAGAGCGCATGACGCGCAGGATAGAGCGCGTGATACAGCGCCCGCTCACCATCGGTAACGGTGCGCGGCACCGCGTGTTGCAGCACCTGCCCGACGGAATAGTCCTCGAAAAAGCGGCCCGGATTGGTCTTTGCCATTATTGCTGTCCCAGTTTCATATCGGGTGAATAGTCGGCCGCGACCTCTTTGGTCACAGCCTGCGCACAGCGCATCACGTTATTGGCGGCGTCAAAGGCATAAGACGGGTCGCCATACAGCTCCCACCCTTTGGCCAGAGCGTCGGACACTTTGTGGCAAAAGGCCGAGGTGTCCTCTTCCGTCAGCAGACGATAGAGTTTTGCCATTTTATTCCCCTCACGATCCGAACGGAGACGGGCCGACCAGCCCGTGAATATAGCCGATGACACCCAGCAGAACGATCGAGGCCACAAAGAACATCGCGTCTTTGCCGTAGGTTCCGGGTTCACCGGGTGTCCAGTCAGGCTCGGACTTGTTGATCACGATCACTTCGACCACGGCCCAGGCCAGCAATCCGCCGAACAGGATGATCGAGGCCAGATCGCCATTCACCAGCAGATGCGCAAAGGCCCACAGCTTGAACCCGCCCAGCATCGGATGGCGCAGCTTGTTCAGCAGGCGGCCTTTCTTGGGTGCGGGGCTCATCAGGAAGATGGCGATCAGCACCAGCAGGTTGTTGACGTGGATCAGGAATGTGGGCGGCGCCCAGACATAGATGAAATCGGTCATGCGATAACCGAAAATCATCAGCAAAATCGCCGCCACCAGCGCCAGTGCCACCGCACCTTTGCCGCCATCGCCCATGGCCGCCCGCCGTGCGGGCGCGACGCGTTTGAACAGATGTGCGGCCCACCAAAGCGCCACACCAAGGATCAGAAGAACAAAGCCCATGCTGGCTTACCCCGCTTGCAAAGCTGAAATCGCCTCTGCTTTTGCCAGAATTTCGCGGGCGGTTGCAACGTGCAGGTTCTCAACAATTTTGCCATCCACGACAGCGACGCCCTGCCCCTGCGCTTCGACCTCTTCAAAGGCCGCGATCTGACGTTGGGCCAGATCGATTTCCGCATCCGAGGGCGCATAGGCCGCGTTGGTGATTTCGACCTGAGCCGGGTGTATCAGCGTCTTGCCGTCAAAGCCCATATCGCGGCCCTGCGTACATTCTGCGGCTAGCCCCTCGTCATCCTTGAAGGCGTTATAAACGCCGTCCACGATGATCAGGCCCTCGGCCTTGGCGGCCAGCAGACACAGGCCCAGCGAGGTCATCAGCGGCAGGCGATCGGGACGGAAACGGGTCTGCAATTCCTTGGCCAGGTCATTGGTGCCCATCACAAAGCCTGCCATCAGCGGATGCGCCGCGATTTCGGCGGCGTTCAACATTCCGCGCGGTGTCTCCATCATCGCCCAGGTCGGCATATCTCCTGTGATCGCCGCCAGAGCGTCTACATCAGCGGCCGAGTTCACCTTAGGCAACAGAACCACATCGGCATCCATGTCCGGCACGGCCTCGGCATCAGCACGGCCCCATTCGGTGTCCAGCCCGTTGATGCGCACGATCTTGACCCGCGCGCCGTATCCGCCAGCAGCCAGAGCGGCCTTGAGCGTTTCACGCGCGTTCTCTTTTTCATCCGCTGCGACGGCATCTTCCAGATCAAAGATGATCGCGTCGACCGGCAGGCTGCGCGCCTTGTCCAGCGCCCGATCTTTCGAGCCGGGGATATACAGAACAGAACGATAGGGGCGCTGACGGGGGTCCATTGGCCTCTCCCTTAAGAAATAAAGTTGCGCGGAATGGGGCATTTTTTGCCGGAAAGTTCAAGAGCAAAATCGCCGCATTGCAGCATAAGCGACGCAACGTGCGTTGGCTTAACCGGATTTCGGTGCCTCGCCTGCACCCTTTGGGGCAGATGGAATCGAAAGGGTGCACGGATGAAAAAGACGCTGTTCAAGATGACGATGGGGCTGGGCATCATGGTGCTGGCCGCCCAGCAGGTACAGGCCCGGAACTGCGCCCCGCGCGAAGACGTGGTCAAGCGGTTGACCGAAACCTATGGCGAGACCCGTCAGGGCATCGGCATCGCGCGCCGAGGCGCGGTGATGGAGGTCTATGCCTCGGACACAAGCGGTAGTTGGACGATCACGGTGACGATGCCAGACGGAATGACCTGTCTGATCGCGTCCGGTCAGTCTTATGAGGACATGGCCGAGGCGCTGCCGCCCAACGTCTAGGTCAGCGCATCCCAGATCAGTTTGCTGCCGGTCAGGGTCAGCAGGACATAAGCGATGCCAAAGAACAGGCGCTCTGACAGCATGAAATGCGCCCGGACGCCCAGCCACGCGCCAAGAATGGCGAAAGGGGTCAGTAGTAGATCCGCCAGCGCCGTGTGCCATGTGAACAGGCCCAAATAGGCGAAGGGCACGAATTTCGCTGCGTTGATGACCCAGAAAACCAGCACGGTGCTGGCCTGAAACTCGGTCTTCGTCAGGCGTTGCGACAGCAGGTATACGGCTGCGGGCGGGCCGCCGGCGTGGCTGACAAAGCTGGTGAACCCGGCCACCAGCCCCGCAAACAGCCCGGCCGAGGGTGGCAGCCGGTTGGCAAAGCCGCGAATCCAGCCCTTGCTTTGCGCCACATGCCAGACCACGAACCCGACCGAGATCCCCCCGATCAGCAGACGCAGCAAATCGTCATCTGTCACGCGATACAGCCACGCGCCCAGCGCGATACCAGGCACAGCGCCAAGGATCAGCAGGCGCGAATCCGGCCAGCTCCAGCGTTTCCAATAGGGTTTCAGCGTGGCGACGTCGATCACCATCAGGATCGGCAGCATCAGCGCCAGCGCCTGTCCCGGCGTCAGGATCAGCGCCAGAATCGACGAAGACGCGAAGGCCACGCCCGACCCGAACCCGCCCTTGGAAATGCCGGCGAAGATCACGGCCGGGATCGCCACGGCAAAAAACATCAGGTCCAGTTCGAACATTTAGTCTTCCGAATACTTCAGGAATCGCGCCCCTCGGACAGCACAAATACGGTATGCGGTTGTATGCCACGCAGCACAACCCTTGCACAAATCCGTTTTACCGACTAGCACAACCGCGATTTCTAACCCCATCGGAGATTTTCCACATGGCCAGACCCAAGATCGCGCTGATCGGCGCAGGTCAGATCGGCGGCACGCTCGCCCACCTCGCTGCAATGAAAGAACTGGGTGACGTCGTCCTGTTCGACATCGCCGAAGGCACCCCCGAAGGCAAGGCGCTGGACATCGCAGAATCCGGCCCCTCCGAAGGGTTCGACGCCAAGCTGAAGGGCACCCAGTCCTACGAAGACATCGCAGGCGCGGACGTCTGCATTGTGACCGCCGGTGTACCCCGCAAACCGGGCATGAGCCGCGACGACCTGCTGGGCATCAACCTGAAGGTCATGAAATCCGTGGGTGAAGGCATCGCTGCCAATGCTCCTGATGCGTTCGTCATCTGCATCACCAACCCGCTGGACGCAATGGTCTGGGCGCTGCGCGAATTCTCGGGCCTGCCTCACAACAAGGTCTGCGGCATGGCCGGCGTTCTGGACTCGGGCCGTTTTGCCCATTTCCTGTCGGAAGAATTCAACGTCTCGATGCGCGATGTGACCGCATTTGTGCTGGGCGGCCACGGCGACACCATGGTGCCGTCGGTGCGCTACTCGACCGTTGCCGGTATCCCGCTGCCCGATCTGGTCGAGATGGGCTGGACCACGCAGGAGAAACTGGACGCCATCGTTCAGCGCACCCGTGACGGCGGTGCCGAAATCGTTGGCCTGCTGAAGACCGGCTCGGCCTTCTATGCTCCGGCCACCTCGGCGATCGAAATGGCCGAAGCCTATCTGAAAGACCAGAAGCGCGTTCTGCCCTGTGCCGCCTATTGCAATGGCGAGCTGGGCGTAGATGGCATGTATGTCGGCGTCCCCACCGTGATCGGCGCAGGCGGCATCGAACGTGTTGTCGACATCAAGCTCAACGAAGAAGAGCAAGCCGGTTTCGACAACTCGGTCAACGCCGTGAAGGGCCTGATCGAAGCGTGCAAGGGTATCGACAGCTCTCTGGCCTGATCCTTCCACAGCACAAAATTCAAAAAAACCGGTCCTCTTTGGGCCGGTTTTCTTTTGCAATCAAGGCTGATGTTAGACGTGTCGCCAATGTTGGCGCAAACGTCGCAAATCCTTTATTTGTTGGCACCAATGGCCATGCGCATCCAGATATCGAATCAACATACACCGCCCACAAAATTTGTGATCACACCAGAAAATACTGTGATCACAAATGCTGAAAATCTTTGCTAAAAACTGCGTCGGCGGCAAAAAAACCTTTAAACTTGTCCCCTAGACACCCCTATAACGATCTAATCGTAGTCAGACGGGACAATTTCGATGAATATTCACGAATACCAAGCCAAGGCTCTTCTTCGCAGCTATGGCGCTCCGGTCTCCGAAGGTCGCGCGGTTCTGCGCGCCGAGGAAGCCAAAACCGCAGCCGGTGAACTGGATGGCCCCCTTTGGGTTGTCAAAGCCCAAATCCACGCAGGTGGCCGCGGCAAGGGCTCGTTCAAAGAGGCCGACGCCGGTGAAAAGGGCGGTGTCCGTCTGACCAAATCGGTCGAAGAGGCCGCCGAAGAAGCCAAAAAGATGCTGGGCCGCACGCTGGTTACACATCAGACCGGCCCCGCGGGCAAGCAGGTCAACCGCATTTATATCGAGGCCGGGTCCGGCATCGAGCGTGAGTTGTATCTGGCGCTGCTGGTGGATCGCCAGACCAGCCGCATTTCCTTTGTCTGCTCGACCGAAGGCGGCATGGACATCGAAGAAGTCGCCGAGTCCACGCCCGAGAAAATCCTGTCCTTCTCGGTGGACCCTGTGACCGGCTATCAGGCCTATCACGGTCGTCGCATCGCCTTCTCGCTGGGTTTGCAAGGCGCGCAGGTCAAGCAATGCGTCAAGCTGATGGGTCAGCTGTACCAGGCCTTCGTCGAGAAGGACATGGAGATGCTGGAGATCAACCCGCTGATCGTGGCCGAAGGCGGCGACCTCAAGGTGCTGGACGCCAAGCTGGGCTTTGACGGCAACGCAGTCTACCGCCACCCCGACATCGCTGAACTGCGCGACGAGACCGAGGAAGACCCCAAAGAACTCGAAGCCTCGAAATACGACCTGAACTACATCGCGCTGGATGGTGAGATTGGGTGCATGGTGAACGGTGCCGGTCTGGCGATGGCGACCATGGACATCATCAAACTGTATGGTGCCGAGCCTGCCAACTTCCTCGATGTAGGTGGCGGAGCCACCAAAGAGAAAGTGACCGAGGCGTTCAAGATCATCACCTCGGACCCGAACGTCAAAGGCATTCTGGTCAACATCTTCGGCGGCATCATGCGCTGTGATGTGATTGCCGAAGGCGTAGTCGCCGCGGTGAAAGAGGTCGGCCTCAAGGTTCCCCTGGTCGTGCGTCTGGAAGGCACGAACGTTGAGAAGGGCAAAGAGATCATCAACACCTCTGGCCTGGACGTAATCGCAGCGGACAACCTGAAAGACGGTGCCGAGAAGATCGTGAAGGCCGTCAAAGGCTGATGTCATCCCGTTGGATGGGCTTCGGCCCATCTTTCCCAAGATTTCGGTGGGCTGAGGCCCGCCCTACAAAGGAGAACGCCAGATGGCAGTCCTCATCGACGAAAATACCAAAGTGATCTGTCAGGGCTTTACCGGCTCGCAGGGCACATTCCACTCTGAACAGGCCATTGCTTATGGCACCAAGATGGTCGGCGGCGTGACCCCCGGCAAAGGCGGGATGACCCATCTTGACCTGCCCGTGTTCAACTCGGTCCACGAGGCCAAGCATGTGACCGAAGCCAATGCCTCGGTTATCTATGTGCCACCGCCCTTCGCAGCTGACTCGATCCTCGAAGCGATTGACGCCGAGATGGAAGTGATCGTCTGCATCACCGAAGGCATCCCGGTTCTGGACATGATGAAGGTAAAGCGCGCGCTGGAAGGCTCCAAATCGCGCCTGATCGGCCCGAACTGCCCCGGTGTCATCACGCCGGATGCCTGCAAGATCGGCATCATGCCCGGCCACATCCACAAGCGCGGCTCGGTCGGCGTTGTGTCTCGTTCCGGTACCCTCACTTATGAGGCTGTCAAACAGACCACTGACGTGGGTCTGGGCCAGTCAACCTGCGTCGGCATCGGCGGCGACCCGATCAAAGGCACCGAACATATCGACGTGCTGGAATGGTTCCTGGCCGATGACGAGACCCACTCGATCATCATGATCGGTGAGATCGGTGGCTCGGCCGAGGAAGAGGCCGCTCAGTTCCTGGCGGATGAAGCCAAGAAGGGCCGCAAAAAGCCGGTTGCCGGTTTCATCGCTGGGCGCACAGCCCCTCCGGGCCGCCGCATGGGCCACGCGGGCGCGATCGTCGCTGGCGGCAAAGGCGGTGCCGAGGACAAGATCGAAGCCATGCGCTCGGCCGGTATCGTCGTGGCAGAAAGCCCGGCAACGCTGGGTGAGGCCGTGCTGGAAGCAATTGGGTAAAATGGAACAGGCGCTGATCTCAGAACTGAGGGCAGCGCCCGCCCAAGGGGTGGGCAAAAAGCACCCGCCCTCTGGGGCGGGTTGGGCGATGCCCGGCGGTGCCCACCGTGCGGGTCTCTTAATTTTGCTCTCCTTTCTAGGAACATCTGTTGCATCCCAAAACTCTGGTATTGTTCCAATGGATCAATTCGTTGTTCGAGCTATTCCAGGCCTCGATGGTGCCGAAACAGATTTACTAGAGAACGACAAGATCGCTTTCACCTATCTGAACATTCGAGTTGACGACGCCGAAATGCGTGCAGCGGCCGAATTATGGTGTTCACAGTTTGACGGAAAAGCGCGTTTGGTTTCAGACGTGCAAGTGGGACGTTACTACTGGTTGCTCGAACGTCGTCAAACTACGTTTGATTGCACCGGTGTAAACTAAAGAGGAGGAAGAGTTTAAATCGCCATGACCTTCTCCGATGCCATCCGCACCTGTTTCTCCAAGTTCTTCACGTTCTCTGGTCGCGCCTCGCGGCCTGAATACTGGTTCTTTTTCCTGTTCATCGTGATCTGGAGCCTCATCGCAGGTTTCATCGACCTTCAGTTTTTCACGCAAGTCGCCACGACCGAGACCGAAACGACGAAATCCGTCGCTGCCACATCGAGTCAACCGGTGCAGAGCATTGTCAGCCTAATCGTCTTCTTCCCGCATCTCGCGGTCGCATGGCGGCGAATGCATGATACCGGACGCAGCGGGCTTTATGCTCTGTTTCCGCTGCTCCTGATGGCCGGGGCCGTTGCGGTGCTGGTGTTCGGTATCGGCATGGCGTCCAGCTTCCAGCATGGCGGCAACCTGGATGTCCTGTTCACCCGCGCGACTTTACTGATTGTTATACCCACCCTTCTAATCCTGATGATCTCGCCGCTTCTGGTGCTGTGGTGGCTGACCCGCCCCAGCCAGCCAGGCACCAACAAATACGGTCCCAACCCATATGAGGTAACCCAATGACCGAGCACTCGCCCAACTCCGCCTTTCATGCCTCAAGCTTCATGCAGGGGCACAACGCCGAATACCTGGAGCAGCTTTACGCTCAATACACGCGCGACCCGAACGCGGTTGATGCGGCCTGGGCCGAGTTCTTTCGCGCCATGGGCGATGCCTCGCCGGATGTGCAGCGCGAGGCCGAGGGGCCATCCTGGGCGCGCACCGACTGGCCGCCGATGCCGGCGGATGACCTGACCGGGGCGCTCACGGGCGAGTGGGCCGAGATTGACGCCAAGGCGGCGGGCAACAAGATCAAAGATAAGGCGGCGGCCAAGGGCGTTGAGGTCAGCGAAGACCAGATCAAGCGCGCGGTGCTGGACAGCCTGCGGGCCTTGATGCTGATCCGGGCCTATCGGATTCGGGGCCATCTGGCCGCTGATCTCGACCCGCTGGGGATGCGCGCCGCAACAAACCACCCCGAGCTGGATCCAAAGACCTATGGCTTTACCGAGGCCGACATGGACCGGCCGATCTTTATCGACAACGTGCTGGGCCTGCAGATGGCCTCGATGCGGCAGATCGTTGATATCGTGAAACGCACATATTGCGGCACCTTTGCGCTGCAATACATGCATATCTCAGATCCAGAACAGGCTGCTTGGCTGAAGGAACGGATCGAAGGCTACGGTAAGGAAATTGCATTCACCAAGGAAGGACGCAAAGCCATCCTGAACAAGATGGTCGAAGCTGAGGGCTTCGAGAAATTCCTTCACGTCAAATACATGGGCACCAAGCGGTTCGGCCTGGACGGCGGTGAGGCTCTGATCCCCGCGATGGAACAGATCATCAAGCGCGGCGGCGCGCTGGGTGTGCGTGACATTGTTATCGGGATGCCGCACCGAGGCCGTCTTAACATTCTGGCCAACGTGATGCGCAAACCCTATCGCGCGATCTTTAACGAATTCCAGGGCGGCAGCTTCAAGCCCGAAGATGTGGATGGCTCAGGCGATGTAAAATACCACCTCGGCGCCTCGAGCGACCGCGAGTTTGATGGCAACAGCGTTCACCTGTCGCTGACGGCCAACCCCTCGCACCTTGAGGCGGTGAACCCCGTCGTTCTGGGCAAGGTCCGCGCTAAGCAGGACCAGTTGAAAGACAGCGAGCGTACCGCTGTGATGGGCATCCTGCTGCATGGCGACGCGGCCTTTGCTGGTCAGGGTGTTGTGGCCGAAGGGTTTGGCCTGTCGGGTCTGCGCGGTCACAAAACCGGCGGCACCATGCATATCGTGGTGAACAACCAGATCGGGTTCACCACTGCGCCGCATTTCAGCCGCTCCAGCCCCTACCCAACCGATATCGCGCTGATGGTTGAGGCACCGATCTTCCACGTGAACGGTGACGACCCTGAGGCCGTGGTTCATGCCGCCAAGGTCGCGACCGAGTTCCGCCAGAAGTTCCACAAGGATGTGGTCATCGACATCTTCTGCTACCGCCGGTTTGGTCACAACGAGGGCGACGAGCCCATGTTCACCAACCCGATCATGTACAAGAAGATCAAGACACATAAGACGACCCTGTCGCTGTATACCGAGCGTCTGGTCAAAGACGGCCTGATCCCCGAAGGCGAGATCGAGGATATGAAAGCCGCCTTCCAGGCGCAGCTGAATGACGAGTTCGAAGCCGGGAAAGACTATAAGCCCAACAAGGCCGACTGGTTGGATGGGCGCTGGTCACATCTGGACAAGAATAAAGACGAATATGTCAGGGGCGATACCGCGATCACGCCAGAAACTATGGCCGAGGTCGGCACAGCCCTGACCCATGTTCCTGCGGATATTGCTTTGCACAAAACAGTGGGCCGTCTTTTGGACCACAAAAAGCAGATGTTCGACAATGGCAAAGGCTTTGACTGGGCTACGGGTGAGGCGCTGGCCTTCGGGTCGCTTTTGACCGAAGGCTATCCGGTGCGTCTGTCTGGCCAAGACGCGACACGCGGGACGTTCAGCCAACGCCATTCTGGCTTTGTCCATCAGGAAACAGAAGAGCGGTACTATCCGCTGAACAACATCCGGGCCGGTCAATCACAGTACGAGGTGATCGACTCGATGCTGTCGGAATACGCGGTGCTTGGGTTCGAATATGGCTATTCGCTGGCCGAACCCAACGCGCTGACCCTGTGGGAAGCGCAGTTTGGCGACTTTGCCAACGGCGCGCAGATCATGTTCGACCAGTTCATCAGCTCGGGCGAAAGCAAATGGCTGCGCATGTCTGGTCTGGTCACGCTGCTGCCGCACGGGTTCGAAGGGCAAGGCCCCGAACACTCGTCAGCGCGTCTGGAACGGTTCCTGCAGATGTGCGGTCAGGACAACTGGATCGTGGCAAACTGTACGACGCCTGCGAACTATTTCCACATCTTGCGCCGTCAGCTGCACCGGACCTTCCGCAAACCGCTGATCCTGGTGACGCCGAAATCGCTGTTGCGGCACAAGCTGGCCGTCAGCACGGCTGCGGATTTCACCACCGGCTCCAGCTTCCATCGGGTGCTGTGGGATGACGCGCAGCATGGCAATTCTGACACCAAGCTGGTCAAGGATGACAAGATCAAGCGAGTCGTTCTGTGTTCGGGCAAGGTCTACTATGACTTGCTGGAAGAACGGGACGCGCGCGGCATCGACGACGTCTATCTAATGCGGATCGAGCAATATTATCCTTTCCCGGCGCACTCGCTGATCAACGAGCTTGAGCGTTTCAAGGGCGCCGAGATCGTCTGGTGTCAGGAAGAGCCCAAGAACCAAGGTGCCTGGACCTTTATCGAACCCAACATCGAATGGGTTTTGACCCGGATTAAAGCCAAACATACACGGCCCCGCTATGTCGGTCGCGCCACTTCGGCCTCGCCCGCGACGGGTTTGGCCAGCCAACACAAAGCCCAACAAGAAGCGCTGGTGAACGAAGCGCTGAGCATTGAAGGAAAGTAATGATGTCCATTGAAGTTCGTGTTCCCACGCTGGGCGAGTCGGTCACTGAAGCCACGGTTGCCACATGGTTCAAAAAGCCTGGAGATGCGGTGGCAGTTGACGAAATGCTCTGCGAGCTAGAGACCGACAAGGTCACCGTCGAGGTCCCCGCCCCCGCTGCAGGTGTAATGGGTGAAATCGTCGCCGCCGAAGGTGAAACCGTTGGCGTTGACGCGCTGCTGGCCACGATCGCGGCAGGCGAAGGCGCTGCCCCCGCCCCAGCGGCGGCGGCGGCCCCTGCGGCAGACGCTCCGGCAGCATCAGGCGACAGTGTCGACGTGATGGTTCCCACGCTGGGCGAATCCGTAACCGAGGCAACCGTGTCCACATGGTTCAAACAGGTGGGCGACGCCGTCGCGCAGGACGAAATGCTGTGTGAGCTGGAAACCGACAAGGTTTCGGTCGAAGTTCCGGCCCCGGCGGCGGGCGTTCTGGCCGAAATCACCGCCCCCGAAGGCACCACGGTGGATGCCTCGGCCAAGCTGGCCGTGATCTCGGGCGCGGGTGCTGTAGCGGCTCCGGCGGCTGCTCCGGCAGCGGCGGCCCCTGCGGCTGCGGCCACCGGCAAGGATGTGTCCAACGCGCCTTCGGCTGAGAAAGCGATGGCCGAGGCCGGTCTGTCCGCAGGTCAAGTCACAGGCACAGGCCGCGACGGTCGCATCATGAAAGAGGACGTGGCCCGCGCCGTGGCAACGGCTGCAGCACCTGCACCTGCTGCTGCTCCGGCTCCGGCCCCTGCGCCGCGTGCCCCTGTGGCCGCTGACGATGCCGCGCGCGAAGAACGGGTCAAGATGACCCGCCTGCGTCAGACCATCGCCAAACGCCTGAAAGACAGCCAAAACACCGCCGCCATGCTGACCACCTATAACGAGGTGGACATGACCGAGGTGATGGCCCTGCGCAGCCAGTACAAGGACCAGTTCGAGAAGAAGCACGGCGTGCGTCTGGGCTTTATGTCCTTCTTCACCAAGGCCTGCTGCCACGCGCTGAAAGAAGTGCCCGAGGTGAATGCCGAGATCGACGGCACCGACATTGTCTACAAAAACTTCGTCCATATGGGCGTGGCCGCCGGTACGCCGACCGGTCTGGTGGTTCCGGTCATTCGCGACGCTGACAGCATGTCCTTTGCGGCGATCGAAAAAGCCATCGCCGAGAAAGGCAAACGGGCCCGTGACGGCAAGTTGTCGATGGCGGAAATGCAGGGCGGCACCTTCACCATCTCGAACGGTGGTGTTTACGGCTCTCTGATGTCCTCGCCGATCCTGAACCCCCCGCAATCGGGTATTCTGGGCATGCATAAGATTCAGGACCGCCCGATGGCGATCAATGGTCAGGTTGTGATCCGTCCGATGATGTATCTGGCGCTGTCCTATGACCACCGGATCGTCGACGGCAAAGGCGCGGTGACCTTCCTTGTCCGCGTGAAAGAAGCGCTGGAAGATCCGCGCCGCCTGCTGATGGATCTGTAATCATGGCAACACATGTTCTGTGGCAGGCCGATGTGGCCGATTTTGACGCCTGGCTGACCGTGTTCCGCGAAGATCAGCCTATGCGCAAGGCGGCAGGCATCTACGACCTGCACGTTTGGCGCGACCCCGATCAGCGCGACCACGCCATCGCGATGTTTGAGGTGCGCGATCTGGACAAGGCCCGTGCTTTTCTGGATTCGCAGGAATTGGCCATGCACCACGAACGCGGCGGCGTTGCCCATATCCAGGTGAAACTGCTGCAGCCTGTCTGACTCTGAAACAGCCCGTGTGCGGGACGATCTCGCACACGGGCACGCACATACCTGTGAACCCAGCCTGCCTTCACCCCCGGCGGATGGTAATCGCAAGACCGGACTGAGATTTACAAAAGGATAAACATCATGTCTTCCGAGCTTTCGATACTTGCCCTCTATGGCCTTGTGGTCATCGTTGTGGTGCTGCTGAATGTCCTGACTGCAATGTCTCAGGTCGGGCTGATGACGCTGGGTGGCGCGCGCGATGACATGCCGCCTTTGACCGGAGTTGCCGGACGAGTGGAACGCGCACTAGCAAATTCCGTCGTGGCCATGGCCCTGTTCGCCCCTGCAGTTTTGATCCTGTCTGCCAAAGACGCCTTTACCGGTGGTACGTTGTTTGCGGCACAGATCTTTCTGCTCGCACGGATCGCCTTTGTGCCGATCTACGCCTTTGCCATCCCTGTTCCGTTCCTGCGCACCACTGTCTGGCTGGCAGGATTCCTGGCAACGGCTTACCTTTACCTTCAAGCGCTTTAAGGCGCGACTCGCCGCGCCCTGCACAATGGCGCGGCTCTGACACAGTTTGCCGCGATCAGGCTCTGCAACGAATACCGGATGGTAGACATGACCCCCGAAACCACAGTTCTTACCCTGGCCGCCCTGCTTTGGGCCGTTCAGTTCATCGCATATCTGGCCGTCGGCCACGGCAAGATCGACCTGAACAAAGCCATTGGCCCCCGCGACACAGAGGTTGATCGCCCCGGAGCGTCGGGCCGGATGCACCGCGCGCTCAGCAACATGACCGAGGGGCTGACCCTGTTCGCCGTTGCCGCCCTTGTCATTACCGTGACCGGACAATCGACCTCATTCACCGCCACTGCCGCCTGGATTTTTCTGATCGCGCGCGTTCTTTATGTTCCGGCCTATGCGCTGGGCTGGACACCGTGGCGCACAATCATCTGGATGGCCGGCTTTTTAGCAACCGTCGCAATGCTGCTTGCGGCGCTGTTTTAACCGTGTTTCTCAGGTTAGAATAACACGCCAAGGGATCAGGGCGCACGCCCACACCATAGAACAACAAAGGACCATTTGAATGGCAAACTATGACGTCATCGTAATCGGAGCCGGCCCCGGCGGCTATGTCTGTGCCATCCGCTGCGCCCAGCTGGGCCTGAAAACCGCCGTTGTCGAAGGGCGTGACACGCTGGGCGGCACGTGCCTGAATGTGGGCTGTATTCCGTCCAAGGCGCTACTGCACGCCAGCCATCAGCTGCACGAGGCCGAGCACAATTTTGCCAAGATGGGCCTCAAGGGCAAAAGCCCCTCGGTCGACTGGAAGCAGATGCAGTCCTACAAGGATGAGGTGATCGACGGCAACACCAAGGGTATCGAGTTCCTGTTCAAGAAGAACAAGATCGACTGGCTGAAAGGCTGGGGTTCGATCCCCGCTGCCGGTCAGGTCAAAGTGGGGGATGAGGTTCATACCGCCAAGAACATCATCATCGCATCTGGGTCCGAGCCGTCCTCGCTGCCCGGAGTTGAGGTGGATGAAAAGGTCGTCGTGACCTCGACCGGCGCGCTGTCGCTGGGCAAGATCCCGAAAAAGATGGTCGTGATCGGCGCGGGCGTAATCGGGCTGGAACTGGGCTCGGTCTATCAGCGTCTGGGGGCCGAGGTGACGGTGATCGAATTCCTCGACGTGATTACGCCGGGCATGGACCCCGAGGTTCAAAAGACCTTCCAGCGTATCCTCAAGAAGCAGGGCCTGAAATTTGTCATGGGCGCCGCCGTGCAAAAGACCGAGGCCACCAAGACGAAGGCCAAGGTCACCTACAAGCTGCGCAAAGATGACAGCGAGCATGTGATTGAGGCTGACACCGTGCTGGTCGCCACCGGGCGCAAGCCATTCTCGGACGGTCTGGGACTGGAGGTTTTGGGAGTCGAGATGACCCAGCGCGGTCAGATCAAAGTGGGGGCCGACTGGCAGACCAACGTGCCCGGCATCTATGCCATCGGCGATGTGACCGAGGGCCCGATGCTGGCCCACAAGGCCGAGGATGAGGGCATGGCCGCAGCCGAACAGGTCGCGGGCAAGCATGGCCATGTGAATTATGGAGTCATTCCGGGCGTCATCTACACCTGGCCGGAGGTCGCCAATGTCGGTGAGACCGAGGAAACCCTGAAAGCTGCAGGTCGCGCCTATAAGGTCGGCAAGTTCATGTTCATGGGCAATGGACGTGCCAAGGCGAACTTCGCCGCTGATGGGTTCGTCAAGATTCTGGCCGACGAAGAGACCGACCGCATTCTTGGCGCCCACATCATCGGCCCCGCAGCGGGTGATCTGATCCACGAGGTCTGCGTTGCAATGGAATTCGGGGCCTCAGCCGAGGATCTGGCCCTGACCTGCCACGCGCACCCGACCTATTCCGAGGCGGTACGCGAAGCGGCGCTGGCCTGCGGCGACGGTCCGATCCACAGTTAAGTTATGTGACCCCGGCGACTACTTTGCCGGGGTCAACCACGCTATCAAATATCCCTCTAGTCGGTCTGTAAACGTGCTGGCCGAGTGTAGCGCGCAGAATTTCAGCGACATCGCTTGCAAGGCAAAGGCCTGAACCCCTTCGGCCTGTAGGTCCGCCGAAATATCCTGACGCAATTGGGCGGTTTTCAACCAATCGGAAACCAGACGGAAATACCTTTCGAAACACTGCGCAATCGGGCCTATTTCAGCGATCGCCGCCGCCCCTGAATAACGCAGTATCAGATCGAACACATAGCGTTCGGACATCATAAAACTGTGTATCGGCTCCAACGCTACCACAATTTGGTGCACGTTTTGCGGGGACGATCCAGCTTCGACAGAATCAAAACACGCGCTTAGCTTTTCGCCAATCAGGATTTCCATCAAGGCGTCCTTGTCCTTGAAATGCGCAAAGAACGTGCCCTTTGCGACGCCGGCAATCTGCACCACTTCCTCAACACGCAGAGCTTCAAACCCGCCGCTCTCAACAACTTCTGCCGCAGCAGCCAACAGACGCGCTCGAGTTTTCAAAGTACGTTTTTGCATAAGGTTCTTTCGCACAGTTTTTGACCGTGGTCAAATTTTTATTGACCACGGTCATTTTTGATTCTAAATAAATGACCGTGGTCACTTTTAGGAGAAATCAAATGAAACTCAAAAAGATCCTCATCCTTGATGGGCACCCGGCTGAAAACAGCCTGTCCCGGACTTTCGCACAGACCTACGCAGACGCTGCACGCGCCAAAGGACATGAAATACGAATGGTTCATCTGAGCGAACTGCAGTTCGATCACGACTTTGGCCAGGGCAATTACCAGAATTTCAAACCGTTGGAGCCGGTGTTGGAGCAGGTTTTGCAAGACGTCGAATGGAGTGATCATCTGGTTTTGACGACACCGATGTGGTGGGGTGGTCTTCCCGCCAAGCTGAAGGGATTGATAGACCGGATGTTCATCCCGGGCCGAACCTTTGACACCAGAAACACCACCCTGGCAGGCTTGCCCGCACCCTTACTTTCCGGCCGCACAGCGCGCGTGATCCTGACGTCAGACACACCTGGCTGGTTTATGCGGCTTGTCTACCGGCAGGCTCTGGTAAGGCAGATCAAAGGTCAGATTCTTGGATTTGTCGGCTTTAAACCGACCCGATTCACTTATTTCGCCGGGGCGAGCCAACCCAAAGAAGGCCTCGTGGAACAATGGATCTCACATATCGCTAAGATCGGAGCAGCCGCAATTTGACATTCTGCTTACCACATCGTTTGTGCGGCGCGTGCGCCCCACTCCCGGTCATAGCGCAAGCCGCCCTCGTCTCCATCTGACGCTTCGGCCAGAAGTTCACCAACTGTGGGCAGATCGGCCGTCTCGTCCCCGTTGTTCCAGGTTCGAGCGCGCATCAAGGCGCGGGCGCATTGCGAATAGATTTCGGCGATCTGAACGACAATCACGGTGGTCGGTCGTTTACCCTGTTTTTCGAACCGAGCTACCAGATTCTCGTCAGCAGTCACTTTGGCGGTTCCGTTCACGCGCACGACGTTGTTGGAACCGGGCACCACGAACATCAGTGATACGCGAGGATCGCGGACTATGTTGCGCAGGCTATCGAGGCGATTATTTCCGCGCCAGTCCGGCATGGCAATTGTGTGCGGATCCAATTCAAGAACCACCGGGCCGTCATCCCCGCGTGGACTGCCATCTACGCCTTCGGGGCCCACAGTGCTGAGAACGCATAGGCGTGAGGCCATTATCCACTTGCGATACAATGGCGTCATCCTGTGCACCACCTTGCGCAGCGAAGGTGCCGCCGGCGTACCATACAATCCCTTTAGGGTTTCGATATCCTCAACGAAATTCATCAGGATCAAACCCCACTTCTTTCATCAACGTGTTCGAGCGATCCTCTATCACATCTTCTAGGCGTTCCAAAAATGAACCCCGTTCAACACCCGGTTCGATCCGATCAAGAAAGTCGACAATCGCCAGGCCGGGTCTACGCATGATGCCCGAGCGTGGCCAGAACACACCTGCATTTGTGGCGACAGGTACACAGGGAAAACCCAGCCCCTCGTACAGGACCGCAGTGCCCACCTTATAAGGTTTCTGCACCCCAGGCGCGACGCGCGTTCCCTGGGGATAGATGACCAATTGACCGGGTTCGGAGAATTCTTTCGCGACGTCCTTAACCATCTTTGCCACCGCCGCACCTTTTTTACCGCGGTCCACCGGAATGCACCCCAAACGACGCGCGTAAACTCCGATGATCGGGGTCCACATAAGCTCTCGTTTCATGATGAACTTGGCCTGCGGCATCGCGTTGAAGATCATGATGATATCTAAGAAAGACTGGTGCTTCGCGCCTACGACAACCTCATCTACTGGCGCGGTTCCACGCACTTCGCATCGAATACCAACCATCCAACGCGCCAGCCACATAGTAGACCGCGCATAGGACTTGCACGCCTTCCGAGCCCCCTGCTTTGCAAAGATGGCGTAGGGCGCGAAGATGATACCAAGGATCAGCATCCAAACATAGATGACGATCATGAAAACCAAAGAGCGAAACCACTGAACCGCTGTTGCCATCAAGAAAGCTCCTTCAGTTTTCGGCTGGCGGCGCTCCATGTCGCCAGAAACGCGACAGTGGCCCCCAGTATCGGAATCAGGATTGGCAGTAGCCAGCCGACCCCTTTGAAACCAAGCCCAGTCAAAAAACCACCTTCATCCGAAGCCTCGGGCAACAGCAGAACACCGGTCATACCAAGAAACATTCCAACCATCGCCCCAAAGAACGCACGATACGTGAACCGTCTGACAAACGCATTGGCAATAAACCGGTCCTGCGCCCCAACAAGACGCAGAACCTCGATGATCTGGGCATTTGCGGCAAGCGACGCATTGGCCGCCAGCGTGATCATCGCCGCTGTGGCGCCCCCGATCAGCAGGATCGAGACCCACCCCAGCCTGCGTAAGGACATCGCCGCATCGACCAAAGGCTCGCGCCATCGGGTATGATCATCCAACACCGCTCCGGGCACCTCGGCCCCCAGGCGCAGACGCAAACCTGCGGCATCCATACCGGGCTCGCCTTCGATCACTTCGATCAATTGCGGGACCGGCAGCGTGTCCAGTGGCAGATCAGAACCGAACCAAGGAGATAGCAGGGCGATTTGTTCCTCGGCCGTCAAAGCACGGGCTGACGCCACGCCAGGTGTTTGCGACAGAACGGCCAGCGCAGCCTTGGTTTGGGCCGCAAGCTGATCTGCGGGCGCGTTGATGCGCAGGGTCGCCGCCCCGGCCAGCTCGGTGGCCCAACGATCCGCCAACCGTCCCGAAGCTAGTGACAAAGCCAAGGCAAAAACGGCCAGGAACGCCATAGCGCCTGACACGAACACGGTCAGTTGCGCAGTGTAGCCGGTGGGCGGGACAACACGATCAGCGCTGGTGTCCCGCGTCAACAGGTTGCGGATGGCTCCGTTACTCATAGATCCGCCCCCGCCAATTGCACTTGTCGCTGAGAAATACGCAACACCCGTGCCTGAACCTGACTTTTGGCCGCCCGTATCAGGCTAAGGTCATGCGTAGCGATCAGCACCGTCTTACCCATCTTGTTCAACTCGACCAACAGGCGCAGCAGTCGTTGAGACATTTCCCAATCAACGTTGCCGGTGGGTTCATCTGCCAAAACGACGTCGGGAGACAGGATCACCGCACGCGCCAGTGCCGCGCGTTGGCGCTCACCCCCGGACAGTTCCGGCGGAAGCGCGTCCTTGCGGTCGCCCAAACCAACCCAGTTCAGCAGCTCCGAAAGGTCCTCTTGTTGCGCAGCTTCACCGCGCCCTGACACCATCAGCGGCAGCGCTACGTTTTCGGCAAGGGACATGTGATCCAGAAATCGGCAATCCTGATGCACTACACCAATCCGGCGGCGCAGCAGCGCCATCTGATCCCGGTCCAGCCCGGCAATGTCTTGTTCAAATGCGGACAACCGACCCGACGTCGGCAACAAAGCGCCATAGCAGAGTTTGAGCAGCGTCGTTTTCCCTGCCCCCGAGGGACCGGTCAAAAAGTGGAATGATCCGGACTGCAACCGTAAGGATACATCGCTCAGCAGGTCGCCACCACCATAAGTATAGCTGACATTTTCCAGCTCGATCACGAAAGCCCCCAGTTTGCTTACCGCTCTTCTTGCCCGAGCGTCGTTGTTGTTTCAATGCCTGCACCGGGTCGAATTGGTGACACTTAGTTGGCGAAACCGAAAACACCCTTTGCTGTCAGGTCTTAACGGAATATCATCCCTGAAAAAACTATTATCAGGCCAGTTCCCCGGCCCGGAGGCAGCATGCGTCTTACATGTCCGAATTGCAGTGCCCAGTACGAGGTTCCAGATGAGGTCATTCCCGCCGAGGGTCGGGATGTGCAGTGTTCGAACTGTGAAAAGACCTGGTTTCAAAGCAAACACCCCGTAGCCGATACGGCAGAGGTTGAGTCAAAGGTTGAGCCCGAGACCGTTCCGGTTGCTCCGCCGGTCGACGAACCGGCTCTGGCCCCTGCGCCACAAAAACCCGACGTGGCGGCTGAACAACCGGCCAAATCGGAAGACACGCAGAAATCTGTCCATGTCGATCCTGACGTTGCCAGTATTCTTAAGGAAGAGGCCGCACGCGAGGCTGATCTACGCGCAAAGGAAGCCGAAAACCTTGAGACCCAGCCCGATCTGGGCCTGGATCCTCCGCAAGCGCCCGATCCCGAGGAACGTATCAAGGAACTGACCCGCACCGAGGCAGCAAAGGATGCAGCCGAAGTCGAACCGCTACCGGATGTTGAGGCTATAAACTCGAGCCTGCGCAGCGATGAACCTGCAGCGAAGAAAAATGAGGTTCAGCCTCTGCCACGCAGCTCGGGCAGCGGCTTCAAGCGCGGCTTTGTGATCGCCATCGTCATCGGTGTTGTTTTGCTGTTGCTCTATGCCAACGCGCAACAGATTTCCGAAGCCGTACCGCAAGCCGATCCGGTTCTGGGCAGCTATGTTTCGCTGGTCGACCAAGCCCGTTTGTGGCTCGAGGCACAGACGGGATCAGGAAGCTAATCCTGTAATCAGAACCGTTCGAGAAGCCGCTTGAGGTATTCCAATTCGATATCGGGGCGATCCGACTCACCCGTGCGGCGGCGGATTTCGTCCAGCAACTCGCGCGCGCGGCGATAGACATCTTCGCCCTGCAACAGGCTGTCATCAGTCGAAATCGTGCCTGAAGAACCGGGGCTGCGACCAAGGGGGTCACGATTGTTGGCTTGCATGTCGCCTTCCTGCGCGCCCTGACCCGGTTGGTTCTGTTGGTTCTGAGCCAGCGCTTCGCCAAGCGAACGCATTCCCTCGCGAAGAGCTTCCATAGCTTCGGACTGGTTGTCGATTGCATCGGCCAATTCATCATTGCGCAACGCTTGCTCGGCCTCATCCATGGCGCGTCCAGCGCGTCCCAACGCATCCCGCGCGGCGTCACCCTCGGGCGTTCCTGCACCGGGCAGGTTTTGCTGTTGCCGTCCCAGCTCGTCTCTCAGAGCCTGCTGGCGATCGGCCAGCGACCCTTGGCCCTGCTGGCCCTCACCAGCCCGATCCGAACCTTGACCCTGACCCCCTTGGCCTTCGTGGCTTTCACCGCGGCCCTGACCACCATTGCGGCCCTCGTTGCCCTGGTTTTCACCGGCCTGCGCGCCGGGGTTGAACTGTTCCTGCAAATCCCGGAATGCCTGATCGCTGAGGCCCTGCTGCTCGCGCAGAGTCTCGGCCAAACCTTCCATGGCCTGTTGGCCTTCGGATTGCTGCCCCTGACCCTGGCCTTGGGTGACTCGCATATTTTCCATCATCTGTTGGAACTCTTCCAGAGCTTGCTGCGCCTCGGCCATGCGGCCCTGTTCCATCAGCTCCTGAATGCGATCCATCATCCGTTGCAGATCGTCCTGCGTCATTTGCATGGTCTCGCCGTTCTGACCTTGCTGGTTTTCACCACCTTCGCCATTTTCCTGCGCCAGGCGCTGCAGCTGGCGCATATAGTCCTGCGTCGCCTCGCGCAGTTCTTGCATCAGCTCGGCAATTTCTTCGTCCGACGCGCCGTTCTGCATCGCTTCGGTCAGACGTTCCTGCGCGCGGCGCATACGCTCCAGCGCATCAGCCAGCGTCCCATCTTCGATCAGAACCGCCAATTCCCACAGCGATTGCGCGATCTCTTCCTGCTGTTTCGGCTTCAGATCATATTCGGTAAATGTTTCGAGCCTGCGCAAGGTCACCCGCAGGCGCAGATATGCGGTATCCGAACGAAAGAACCCCTCGGGAAGATGCGAAATGGCCCGCAACAGCTGGGCCACTCTGGGCGCGTTCTCACGCGACCACAACAGATCTCGCCGCTGCTCTATGATCGCCGCGGCCAACGGATCAAAGAACCGACGAGCTGGCAGAGCGGTCATGTAGGGTTCTGATTGCCCCTCTTGATCCGCAGCGTCACGCGCTGTCAGAGAGATTTTGACCGGAAGATGTGCCCATGGATGCTGTGAAAAATCCTCAATCAGGTCTTCGACAAAATCCGCACGATCACCGGTGATCGGCATGGGGAGCTCGACCTGAATGGATTCGCGCGACTCGGGGTCTGTTGTCAGGCCGTAACGACGATCAACCGAGGCCAGATCCAACTCAATCACGGCCGCACCGGACACGACGCCATAATCATCGCTGGCTGCGAAGGGCAGCTTCATCTGCCCCCCGGCCTCGGCCTCGGCACTGTCGGCAACGCTGATCAGCGGCGGGGAATCGGCAATGACGTTCAACGCCCAGTCCTTGCCCGCAGGGCCTTCGATCTTCAGTTCGCCCGACCGGTCCACAACAAATTCCTGTTCGGGTTCGGTTGCAGCTTCGGTGCCAAGCGCAGTGGTCGTCTCGGTCAGGCTGTGCGCGCCGACTTCACCATAAAACCGCAGGGTGATGCGGCTGCCTTGTGGAACAGACAGTGTCGCATCGGATTGGTCCGCCAAATAAAGCGTCGGCAATCCGGTATAGCGCGGAGGTTCCACCCAGCCTTCCCAAGTCGGACCCTGCCCAGCGACGGCCGCGCCGGGCGCCATCTCGGCCACCGACCCAATTCGCCAGAACGACCCGAACAAGGCAGCGACAACCAAAGCCAGCAAAGCAGAATAGCGCAACGCATAGGGGTCGCGATCTGCCAGACGCAGGTTGGGTTTGACCGGATCAGCCTGCGCCGCCCGTTGCGCCATTCGCTGCTGATGCGCATGCCACAACGCCACAGAATCCGCATCCATCGCCCCAATGGCCTGATCGTCCATCAGCGCCTGAATTGGGCGACCAGGCAGAGTCTCGTCCAAACGCGCAAGCGCCTCGGCCCGAGTCGGCAGGTGGAATCGCTGCACCCCAAACGCCAAGGCCGCCATAAGGCCAAGCACGGCCAGAGAACCGATAATCCATACGGTCTCAACCGATACGAGATCTTGCAGGCCCAGCATCAAAGCGGCCAAAACGGCCATAATACCCGAGAAAAGAGGCCAAAATGCGCGCCAAACCCGTTCGGCCAGCATACCCGCATGCGTCAGCCACAGGGACAGTCTTGGGATCGGCAAGGTCTGTTTGGCCATAAAGGCGAGCCTCCGTCAGCAGGCCCGCGCGCCAATCGCGTCAAAGCCACTCGGGTATGGTATCGCGGTTTATGATTTCGTCAAAGCTTGGCCGTTCACGAATAACTGCAAATTGATCCCCATGCACCAGAACTTCGGGGATCAAAGGGCGCGTGTTGTATTCGCTGGACATCACCGCTCCGTAAGCTCCGGCACTGCGGAAAGCGACAAGATCACCAGCGGCCAGAGGCGGCATGTTGCGCTGTTTTGCGAATGTATCGCCCGTTTCACACACAGGGCCCACGATGTCATAGGGTTGCTGTTCTACTCCCGGCGCGGGTTCGTTCACGGCGACGATGTCGTGATGCGCCTCATACATCGCGGGACGGATCAGGTCGTTCATCGCACCATCAAGGATCAGGAAATCGCGGCCCTCGCCCGATTTCACATAGATCACCTTACTGACCATCAAACCCGCATTGCCCGCGATCAGACGGCCTGGTTCGATCTCAATCTCGCACCCAAGATGGCCCAGCGTTTTCTGGATAAGCGCGCCGTACTCCACCGGCAGCGGCGGCGCGTCATTGGCGCGGGTGTAGGGGATGCCCAGCCCGCCGCCCAAATCGAGACGGCGGATATTGTGGCCTTCGGCGCGCAGCTGTTCGGTCAGTTCGGCGACCTTGGTATAGGCCAGCTCGAACGGTGCCAGCTCGGTCAGTTGCGAGCCGATATGGACGTCGATGCCAATCACCTCCAGCCCCGGCAGGGTGGCGGCATGTGCGTAAACCTCGAACGCGCGCGCGATCGGGATGCCGAATTTGTTTTCCGACTTGCCGGTGGCGATCTTGGCGTGAGTCTTGGCGTCCACATCCGGGTTCACCCGCACGGTGATCGGTGCGATCACGCCCAATTCCATAGCGATGGCGTTGATCACTTCCATCTCGGGCTCAGATTCCACGTTGAACTGGCGAATGCCGCCGGTCAGCGCAATGCGAATCTCATCCGCTGTTTTACCAACACCCGAGAACACGATCTTGTCGCCCGGCACGCCTGCGGCTTTGGCCCGCAGATATTCCCCGCCCGAGACCACATCCATCCCCGCGCCCGCCTGCGCCAGCGTCTTCAGAATCGCCTGATTGCTGGCGGCCTTCATCGCATAGCAGACAAGGTGATCCATCCCGTCCAGCGCATCGTCAAACAGCTTGAAATGCCGCAGCAGAGTTGCTGTCGAATAGACATAGAACGGGGTTCCGACCGCGGCTGCGATCTCGGAAATCGGGACATCCTCGGCGAAAAGCGCGCCGTCGCGGTAGAGAAAGTGATCCATACCTGCGCGCTTAGACCAAAAGAGGTCTGCGGATCAATGGATTCCGTGCGACTTGCAACGTTGCCTTAGTTGGATGTCGACACACCCACCCGACCATAACCGGAAATCGAAATGCCCGAACCGCTGGGTTCGGGTTCTGGTTCTGGGCGTGGTGCATAATTCGGGTCACATGCCGCAAGCACGACAAGGGTCAGGATAAGGCCGGTCAGTTTCATTCTGCTCTCATTTGAAAAACGTTGTGCGTCAAGTAAGGCCGTCGCAGTTACAGCCCCAAAAAGACACCAAGGCCGCCTTTGCGCAGCCCAACGCCTACGCCACCATAAGTACCGCTGCTTCCGACACCGATATTCGCGCTCATTGTGGGTTGGATTGGCTCGCCATCCGCTCCGCAGGCCGCAAGGCCGAAACCGGTAGCAATCAAAACCAGAACTTGCACAATCCGCATTACAGCCGCGCCTTCCATCGCTTGATCTGGGTACGAACCTGATCGGGGGCCGTACCGCCGTAGGATTGTCGCGAGTTTACCGAATTTTCGACCGTAAGGACAGAATAGACATCATCGGTAATATCGCCGTGGACCGATTGCATGTCGTCCAACGTCAGATCAGGTAGATCGCAGCCCTTGGTTTCGGCCATGGCCACAAGCGACCCGGTGACATGGTGCGCGTCGCGAAATGGCAGGCCCAGAACGCGCACCAGCCAGTCGGCCAGATCAGTTGCGGTCGAGAAGCCCGAGCCTGCTGCAGCCGCCAGACTGTCGCGATTGGCGGTCATGTCCTTAACCATCCCCTCCATCGCGGCCAGTGCCAGCATCCAGTTGTCAGCGGCGTCAAAGACCTGCTCCTTGTCTTCCTGCATGTCCTTGGAATATGCCAGCGGTAGGCCCTTCATCACCATCATCAGCGCGGTGTTCGCGCCGTAGATTCGGCCGACCTTGGCGCGGATCAGTTCGGCCGCGTCGGGGTTTTTCTTCTGCGGCATAATTGAAGAGCCGGTCGAGAACCGATCCGACAGCGTCACAAACCGGAACTGAGCCGACGACCAGATCACCAGCTCTTCTGCGAAGCGCGACAAGTGGATCGCGCAGATCGAGGCCGTCGAAAGGAATTCCAGCGCAAAATCCCGGTCGCTGACTGCATCCAACGAGTTTGCGGCGGGACGGTCAAAGCCCAATACCTCAGCCGTCATCTGGCGGTCGATCGGGAAAGATGTGCCTGCCAGCGCCGCCGCACCCAGTGGGGATTCGTTCATCCGGGCACGCGCGTCGCGGACGCGGGACAGATCGCGGCCAAACATCTCGACATAGGCCATCATGTGATGGCCCCATGTGACGGGCTGCGCCGTTTGCAAGTGCGTGAATCCGGGCATGACCCAGTCGGCCCCAGCCTCGGCCTGTGTCAACAGCGCTCGGATCAGGGCCAGAAGGCCGGTTTCCGCAGCGTCGAACTGATCACGCACCCAAAGTTTGAAATCGGTCGCGACTTGGTCATTGCGGCTGCGGCCTGTGTGCAAACGGCCCGCGGGTTCTCCGATGACTTCTTTCAGGCGCGCCTCGACATTCATGTGAATATCTTCCAGCGCGGTCGAAAACTGAAACGAACCGGACTGGATTTCTGACAAGACTGTGAGCAGCCCTTCCCGAATAGCATGCGCATCACTATCACTTATGACGCCTGTGGCCGCTAACATGGCGGCATGGGCGCGCGAGCCTGCGATGTCCTGGGCTGCCATCCGCTGATCGAACCCGATCGAGGCATTGATTGCCTCCATGATCGCGTCTGGACCGGCGGCAAAGCGGCCGCCCCACATCTGGTTCGAGGATTGATCGGTCATGTAAGAAAACCCGGAGTTGATATGCGCCTATTTCGTCTGATCCCCCTTTATATGGCCCTTGCGTTAGGTGCAAATGCCGCTTTGGCCGCAGATGCCGAAACTCTGGCGCCGCTGCGCGACGGCACTCTAAAACGCCTGATCTTGCACAAGGAACCCAAGCCCAAGGCCCCCATTGAGTTCCAGTTGGAAGATGACGGCGGCACCGCAACGTTGGCTGATTACAAGGGCAAATACGTTCTGGTGAATTTCTGGGCCACGTGGTGCGCACCCTGCCGCAAGGAAATGCCACAGATTGCTGAGCTGCAGGAAGAGTTCGGCGGCGACAAGTTCGAGGTCGTGACGCTGGCCACCGGCCGCAATTCGCCCGCCGGGATCAAGAAGTTCTTCGAGGAAAACGGCATCGACAACCTGCCCCGCCATCAAGACGCGGGCTCGGCTGTGGCGCGAGAATTTGGCGTGATTGCCTTGCCGATCACTGTGATCCTTGATCCCAACGGGGATGAAATAGCCCGCCTGATCGGCGATGCCGAATGGAACTCCGACAGTGCCAAAGCAATTGTCGGCGCATTGGTGGGCGGCGAAAGCTAATCGCAGTCGACTTTGAAAATGCGGTAACCGGTCCGTGCCTCGCGGGCCGGTCTTTTTCGGCGAGAAGCTTACGCAACGCCACCTTTGACACTGCCGCAACCGACTTGCACTCTGCCCTGCGGGAGGATGGCCATGCCGCTTGGAATATTGCTGGTTCTGGTGATCGGGGGGATCGCGGGGATCACCTTGATGATGCATCTTGCGGGCAAGTCTCGTATCACGCATCTAACCCCGGACAGCGCAAAAGCCGCTTGGTTGCGACACGTACCCGGCGACGATGTTGTTGATGTAACAATCACCAATGACTGCCATACGGCGTTGATCCGAACACCTGCGGGCAACGGCCTTGTCTGGTCGTTCGGCGCCGACACCGTGGCGCGTCACCTTCTGGATTTTGACAGGCTTGACCGCGCCGAAGGGTTTGAAATCCGGTTTCACGATTTCGCCACACCCAAAGTTCTTATCCGTCTTGACGATTTCGAGCGCCCGCACTGGCAAAACCTGATGGAGCCCGTATGACCGACCAAGTAACCTTCCCCGACGCCGTTCAGTGGGCCGTTCCATTCTTTATCGCCGCCATTCTGGCCGAGTTCCTTTGGATCGCCGTCAAAGGCAGAGGTGGCCGGTACGAGACGCGTGACGCGGTGACCTCGTTGATCATGGGTGCGGGGAATATCGCCTCGGGCCTGTTATTGGGCTTTATCGCCTATGCTTTCTTCATGTGGCTGTGGCAGGTGACGCCCTTGAACCTGGGCACCTCGATTCCGGTCATCATTCTGTGTTTTGTACTGGACGATTTAAGGTACTATTGGGTTCATCGGTTCGGTCATCGCATCCGCTGGGTCTGGGCCAGCCACGTCAATCATCACAGCTCACAGCACTACAACCTGACGACTGCGCTGCGGCAAACTTGGACTTATACTTTCACCTTCATGATGGTGGTGCGCGCGCCTCTGATCCTGTTGGGGTTCCACCCGGCTATGGTGCTGTTCGTGGGCGGACTGAACCTGATCTATCAGTTCTGGATCCACACCGAAGCGATTGGCAAAATGCCGCGCTGGTTCGAGGCGGTGATGAACACACCCAGCCACCACCGCGCCCATCATGGCCGAAATGCGCGCTATCTGGATTGCAACTATGCTGGTGTCTTCATCATCTGGGACAAGATGTTTGGTACATTTGTACCCGAGCAAGAGGATGATCGCGTCGATTTCGGGCTGGTCCATAATATTGGTACGTTTAACCCGCTTCGCGTGGCCTTCCATGAATGGGTAGGAATCTGGCGCGACGCAACACAACCCGGCCTGAGCCTTCGTCAGCGAATGGCCTATTGCTTTGCCCCGCCCGGCTACAGTCATGACGGCAGCCGTGACAACTCGGATCAGATCAAAGCCAAGCACATCGCATTGCATCCCGAAGATCGCGGAACGCCCGGATTCGAGCGTTTCCAGCCCGAAGCGCCTAATTCTGAGGCAAAACAGGCTTGAACCCGCCGACCGACCTGGGGTCGTTCCTTGAAAACCGGTCACCTTCGCCCATATCACTTTGATATGTAGCCGTCCGACAGGAGACCCGAAATGACCCGTTTAGTGACCATATCCACAGTGTTGGGTTTGACGGGTCTTGTGATCGCCATGATGACCGCTTTGAGCGGCGCAGCGTCTCCGATCGTGGCACTCGGTTTTGCCATGATGGCCCTCGGCTTTGCCGGAGCGGTGATCGGGGCCGCCATTTCGGTCGGACGGATGTCGCCGATCGCGCGCTAACGTAATCGAGCGGCATTAACCGCAAATTCACAAGTTTGTCCTGAAATCCACCCATGACCGATGACGGTAAAAGGTGGACCACGCATGACGGACAAGAAACTCGCGGATTTGCCAGAAGGGTCCGACAGCCCGTTAAATGCGGCCGTGATCTCTCGAGATGCGTCAACCGTTCAAATGGCAACCGACGCTGTGAAGCACAAACAATGTAAACTGGCTTTTCAACCCGTGATCCAGGCGAACCCTCCGCATGGTGTCGCGTTTTACGAGGGGTTCATTCGGGTTCTGGATGAAACCGGCCGGGTGATACCGGCGCGAGACTTTATGCCTCAACTGGAAAACACGCCAATTGGCCGCGAGTTGGACTGTATCGCGCTGGAAATGGGGCTGCGCGCTTTGGCCCGGAATCCGGAGATACGCATGTCCGTCAACATGTCGGCACGATCAATTGGATACAGCAGATGGTCGCGCGTCCTCGAAAGATTCCTGAAGAAAGACACCAGTATCGGAGAGCGGCTGATCCTGGAAATCTCGGAAAACTCTGCCATGACAGTTCCAGAACTGGTCATGGACTTCATGGACCGTATGCAGCCGCGCGGCGTCGCCTTTGCACTGGACGACTTTGGCGCCAGCAATTTCAGCTTTCGGCATTTCCGCGAGTTTTTGTTTGATGCAGCCAAGATTGACGGCCAGTTCATACGTGGGATCAGCGTGAATCCGGACAATCAAGCCCTGGTTCGCGCGCTTATTGCCGTCGCGCGCGAGTTCGAAATTCTGGTTATAGCCGAATCGGTCGAAACCAAAGAAGATGCAGAATTTCTGGTCGCTAACGGCGTCGATTGCCTTCAAGGTTTCTTGTTCGGCGCCCCCACGGTGTCCGCCCCTTGGAAGACAAAAAACGAAATAAAAACAGCGGGGTGAACTCCATTACCTAGCGGCACCCTACCTGAGACAAGCTGACCGTTGCTGCAGCAGCAGCATTGCGTTATTCCAATATCAGTTGGAGCGGGGGATCATGAGGCGCTCTGAACCGATAGGGACCTTTCCCTGTTGCCTGCGCCGTCACGTTTCCCACAGAACCTTGACGGTAAAGGATTGTCTTAATGACCAACGTAGTAATCGCATCCGCAGCACGCACTGGTGTCGGCAGTTTTGGCGGCTCGTTCGCAAACACACCCGCGCATGACTTGGGTACCGCCGTTCTCGAAGCCGTTGTCGAACGTGCAGGGATCGAAAAGGGCGAGGTCAGCGAGACCATTATGGGTCAGGTTCTGACAGCAGCACAGGGTCAGAACCCTGCGCGTCAGGCGCACATCAACGCGGGTCTGCCCAAAGAAAGCGCCGCATGGGTCATCAACCAGGTTTGTGGTTCGGGCCTACGGGCGGTTGCCCTGGGCGCACAGCACATCCAACTGGGAGATGCCGATATTGTCGCCGCCGGCGGTCAGGAAAACATGACCCTGTCGCCCCACGCCGCAGCACTGCGTGCCGGTCACAAGATGGGCGACATGAAATATATCGACACCATGATCCGCGACGGTCTGTGGGACGCATTTAACGGCTATCACATGGGTCAGACCGCTGAAAACGTAGCCGAGCAATGGCAAATCAGCCGCGACATGCAGGACGAATTTGCCGTCGCCAGCCAGAACAAGGCCGAAGCTGCGCAAAAGGCTGGTAAGTTCGCGGATGAGATCACGCCCTTCACCATCAAGACCCGCAAGGGCGACATCGTGATGGACAGCGACGAATATATCCGCCACGGCGCAACCATGGAGGCCATGGGCAAGCTGCGCCCTGCCTTCACCAAAGAGGGTTCGGTTACGGCGGCGAACGCATCCGGTTTGAATGACGGTGCGGCGGCGACACTTCTGATGTCGGCCGAGAATGCGGAAAAGCGCGGGATTGAGCCTCTGGCCCGCATCGCGTCCTTCGCCACTGTTGGTCTGGACCCGTCGATCATGGGCGTCGGCCCGATCTATGCCTCGCGCAAAGCGCTGGAGAAAGCGGGTTGGTCAGTTGACGATCTGGATCTGGTTGAGGCAAACGAAGCCTTCGCCGCACAGGCTTGTGCTGTGAACAAGGACATGGGTTGGGATCCGTCGATCGTGAACGTGAATGGTGGCGCCATCGCCATCGGCCACCCAATCGGTGCCTCGGGCTGCCGGGTTCTGAACACGCTGCTGTTCGAAATGAAGCGCCGTGATGCGAAAAAGGGGTTGGCGACCCTTTGCATCGGCGGCGGCATGGGCGTCGCCCTGTGCGTGGAGCGCGACTAAGCTTTTAAGCACTGAACATCGAAAGGGCGCCCCGCAGGCGCCCTTTTTTGTTACAGTGGGGCTGACTCAAAGATGCGACGATATTGCCCTATGGGTTTCGACGATTCTCAACGAAACAATATTGCGCAAGATTACCTATCAAAGTAACAGCATTACCAAGACGACTTAAATTGGAGGAAGCCTAAATGGCACGTACAGCACTCGTCACCGGCGGTTCCCGCGGCATCGGCGCAGCAATTTCCAAGGCGCTGAAAGCCGAAGGATACAATGTTGCAGCCACCTATGCCGGCAACGATGAAGCGGCCGCAAAATTCACCGAGGAAACCGGCATTGCCACATACAAGTGGAACGTGGCTGATTATGACGAATCCAAAGCGGGTATCGAAAAAGTAGAGGCCGAGGTTGGCCCCATTGACATCGTGGTCGCCAACGCGGGCATCACCCGCGACGCCCCGTTCCACAAGATGACCCCGGAACAGTGGCATCAGGTGATCGACACCAACCTGACCGGCGTGTTCAACACTGTGCACCCCGTCTGGCCCGGCATGCGCGAGCGCAAATTCGGTCGCATCATCGTCATCAGCTCGATCAACGGTCAGAAGGGTCAGTTCGCGCAGGTGAACTATGCGGCGACCAAGGCCGGTGATCTGGGCATCGTGAAATCACTCGCGCAGGAAGGCGCGCGGGCTGGTATCACCGCAAACGCCATCTGCCCCGGCTACATCGCAACCGAGATGGTCATGGCTGTGCCTGAGAAGGTACGCGAATCGATCATCGGCCAAATCCCCGCAGGACGTTTGGGCGAACCCGAGGAAATCGCACGCTGCGTGGCTTTCCTGGCATCGGACGATTCGCAGTTCATCAATGGATCGACCATTTCGGCCAACGGTGCGCAGTTCTTCGTTTAATCCCTGTGCAAAACGAAAAAGGGCCGGTCTTTTAAGACCGGCCCTTTTTTATTCCGTAAGAACGCGCGCGCTGCGCTCAGCGGGAACCGAATAGCCATTTCACCAAGTCACCGATCGCGCGGGACCGTTCGAAATGGGCACGCCGAAAGGCGCGGGCGACAGAGGGGCTGGAGGTTGCCTCGATCATGGAATATCTCCTTTCAGTTCAGCGTTGTTTGACTTGAGATCAATATGAGGCTTATTTTTACGGCTGACAAACGAGCTTTCTTCTGATCTCAGTTAAGGTATTCTTACCCTATGAGCGACTACCTACCGCCACTTACCGCCCTACGGGCCTTTGATGCCGCCGCGCGCCACATGTCTTTTTCCAAGGCTGCAGAAGAACTGCATGTCACGCCCGCAGCCCTGTCCTTTCAGATCAAATCGCTGGAGGAGCATCTGGGACGCCCCCTGTTTCGTCGCCTCAACCGGGCGGTGGAATTGACGGAAGCCGGGCGCGCCTTGGCCCCCGGTGCGGCAGACGGATTCGCCACGCTACAAGCCGCGTGGCAGGCGGCCCGGCGGCTGGGCAATGACACCAGCCTGACCGTTACGGCGGGCCCGGCGTTGGCGGCCAAGTGGTTGGCTCCGCGGCTCTATGACTTTGCTCGCGCGCATCCAGAGATCGACCTGAAGTTCTCGGCCACACTACGTAACATGGACCTCGAGAGGGATGATGTAGATGTGGCGATCCGCTTTGGCTATGGCGGGGACGAAGGGCTGTATTCCGTTCCCGTTCGCAAGGAATGGCTGACCCCGGTGATGACCCCGGATATGGCCGAACAATTTCCAACGCCTGAAAGCCTGCGGGAGGCCCCCTTGATCTTTGACGACTCGATTGCGTTTCTGCGGCCCCCATCTGACTGGCCCACTTGGTTTCGGGCCGTCGGGGTAGACTTCAACCCACAGCACGGCGCGCATTTTTCCAACGCGGATCATGCGATTGACGCAGCAGTTGCCGGAGTGGGCGTCGTGCTCGGTCGAAGGGCTATGATTATCAAGGATCTGGCAGAAGGCCGACTGGTCGCCCCCTTCAAGGTCGCAATCGAGACCATGGGCCGCTTCCGGTTCCTGTGTCTGAAAGGGGCCGAAAACAGACCTCAGATTGCGGCGTTCCGCGATTGGTTCATGTCCGAGATTGAAAAGACCGCACATTTGTCGGATGAGTTCGAAATCATTCCGGTGGAAGAGGTGCCCGCACCGTGACAAGAACGCGCGCAACAGGAATCGGCTTTGTCGCCGTCCTGCTTTGGGCCCTGCTGGCCCTCTTTACGGTTGGGTCCGCGCCCACGCCGCCTTTGCTGCTGAACGCGTTGTGCTTTTCCATCGGTGGAGCGCTGGGATTGGGTTGGACATGGGCCACAGGCGGGTTGAGTCAGCTTCGAGAAATCCCGTGGACGACCTATCTGTTCGGTACAATCGGTCTTTTTGGCTATCATGCGCTGTATTTCTCGGCTTTGCGAATGGCCCCCGCCGCAGAGGCAGGGCTTATCGCCTATCTGTGGCCTCTGCTGATCGTCCTGCTCTCGGGGCTATTGCCCGGAGAACAATTGCGCATCGGCCACCTGATCGGGGCCTGCCTGGGTTTCGCCGGGGCCGCCGTGATCATCGCGGGTGGCGGTAGCAGCGGTTTTCAGGCCGAACACCTGCCGGGGTATGCCTTGGCCTTGATGTGCGCGCTGACATGGTCGGGCTATTCCGTGCTGTCGCGTCGTCTGGGCGACACGCCAACCAGTTCGGTGGCTGTGTTCTGTTTGGCCACGGCCATCGCCTCGGGCCTTTTGCACATCGCCGTTGAGGAGACAGTCTGGCCAGAAACCATTCTGGGTTGGGGATCAGTCATAGCTCTTGGGCTGGGGCCCGTTGGCTTGGCGTTTTATGTCTGGGATATCGGGGTCAAGCAGGGAGACATTCAAATTTTGGGCACGTCATCTTACGCGGCCCCGCTTCTGTCTACGCTTGTTCTGGTGGTTGCCGGGATCGCCGCCCCAAGCTGGGGTCTGGCGATCGCGGCCGTTTTAATCACTGGCGGCGCTTTGATCGCCGCCCGGGCCAGTATGCGTCGTTAACTCGACAATCGCTCAATCTCTTCCTTGAGCTTTAGTTTCTGTTTTTTGAGCTGAGCAATGTGAAGGTCGTCGATACCAGGCGAGCGTTGTGCTTGTTCAACTTCAAGACCGAGGTTTTCGTGCTTTTTCTTAAGTTCGGTCAGGTGTGCGCTCACGCTCATGGCGGTACTCCTCTGTTGATGTCTGAGTTTCACGTAGGAAGTTGAGCACATCGTTTCCACCCTGTCACGCTGCGGGTGCATAGAAAATATAACAAATCCGACAAAATCGGCTGGTTAATGCCTGTCAGCTGGAAAATCCGGGCAAGCCAGCCCCTTCGCGCAATACGGCCGAAACTGGCGGAGCGTAACTGTCACCGTCTACCTCATGGCGCTCACCTGAATGGAGAACCAGCGGGGCATGCAGTTGAAACGCGGCTTTTCCGCCCTTCCTGCCCCTCAGAATAACCAGTTCAGCGCGTCGACCAACACGGGCGGACAACGGCAATACTTCGACAGACCCCAAGCACCCCTCGCAGGCGGCCAGCATATCTGGTAACCGGTCCGCTTTCTGAATCATGTGCAAATAACCCCGGGGGGCAAGGCGTTTGGCCGCAGTCTCGATCCAAAGGTTCAACGGCGTGTTCTCACCCAATGCAGCGCTACGGCCTTCATCCGCCGCCGGGCTGTGCGCTCCGGCCCGATAATAGGGCGGGTTCGCAATAACGTGATCAAACTGGCGCTGTTTGAGATCGGAAGGCAAAACGGCCAGATCAGTCTCAAAAACCTCAAGCGAGATGGAATTCTCAGCGGCATTCCGACGCGCCAGATCGGCATATGCAGGCTGCAACTCGACCCCCACAGCCTGCAGATCGGGTACGCGGGACATCAGGCAAAACACGGCTGCACCGGCGCCGCATCCCAGATCCAGAACTGTCTGACCGGGTATTGCGGGTACAGATGCGGCCAATAAAACAGGGTCCACGCCTGCGCGATAGCCCATTATGGGTTGCCACAGGCGCACACGCCCGCCCAGAAAGTCGTTTCGGGTCAGGTCGGGGTCAGCAAACAGTGTCATCGACCCAAAGGGATATCATTGTCGTGCATGACACGTTCGGCGCGGGTCAGGTCATCGGCGCGCACCATCAAGCGGCGGGGGAAGATTCCGATGCCACCTTCGAGGATGCTCATATTTACGTCCATCTGAAAGCAGTCTATATCCTCGCCCTCAAGAAGGGCGGATGCAAAGGCCAGAATCGTCGGATCAGTGCTGCGCAAAAGTTCTTTCATGGGGATGGATGTAAGGGCAAGGCGGCCGCGATGTCGAGCCTTGTATCAAGGGTGTGATGAATATCGACACGGTCACAAAACCGCATGAGCGTTTGGCGGAAATCCTGACGGGCGAAATGGGCGCGGTCAACGAGTTGATCCGCACGCGCATGGCGTCAGAACACGCGCCGCGCATTCCCGAAGTCACCGCGCATCTGGTCGAGGCAGGCGGCAAACGCCTGCGCCCGATGCTGACCTTGGCGGCGGCGCGGCTGTTTGGCTATGCCGGAGATCACCACGTACGTCTGGCCGCGACGGTCGAGTTTATTCACACCGCAACCCTGCTGCATGATGATGTGGTCGACGAGAGCGCCCAACGGCGCGGGCGGCCTACAGCGAACCTTCTGTGGGACAACAAATCCAGCGTTCTGGTCGGTGATTACCTGTTCTCCCGCAGCTTTCAGTTGATGGTTGAGACAGGATCGCTGCGGGTTCTGGATATCCTCGCCAATGCCTCGGCCACGATTGCCGAAGGCGAAGTGCTGCAAATGACTGCCGCAACCGATCTGGGCACGACCGAGGCGATTTACTTACAGGTTGTGCGCGGCAAGACGGCGGCGCTGTTCTCGGCCGCGACCGAGGTGGGCGGCGTGATCGCAGGCGCGACCGAGGAACAGGTCAAGGCGCTTTATGACTACGGCGACGCGCTGGGGATTGCGTTCCAGATTGCGGATGATCTGCTGGACTATCAAGGCGACAGCGCAGCCACCGGCAAGAATGTGGGCGACGATTTCCGCGAGCGTAAGCTAACCTTGCCAGTGATCAAAGCTGTGGCGCAGGCCACCCCCGACGAACACGCCTTCTGGGAACGCACCATCGAACGCGGTCGTCAGGAAGAGGGTGATCTGGACCACGCGCTTGGGCTGATGGCCAAGTACAGCACGCTTGAAGCAACGCGGGCGGATGCATTCGGCTGGGCGAACAAGGCTAAAGCATCGCTGGAGGCTCTGCCTGATCACGAGATCCGCACGCTGTTGTGTGATCTTGCCGACTACGTGGTCTCGCGTCTCAATTAAGCTGAGTCGCGCGGCACCACCAATCGGGATGGGCCGCACCAATCTCATAGGCGGCGAAATGCGCGTCTTTCATCGTGGGATAAAGCGCGAAACAGGTCGAACCCGACCCTGACATGCGGGCCATGAGGGCCGCTTTCGTGCCTACCAGTTCATCCAGAACGCGGGCGACCTCAGGGGCCAAGCCCGTTGTTGGCGGTTCAAGGTCGTTGCGTTGATCCTGCAACCAATCGGCGCAGGTTTCGACAGTCTCCAACTCGGGGATCTCTGCAGGCATTGGCAGATTGTCGCGGCTTTTCAATGCCGCGAACACACGCCCGGTGGGTACTTCGACGCCAGGGTTAACCAACAGGGCTGGCAGAGAGGGCAGCGAAGCGGGCGTCAGATCGTCTCCAATGCCCCGCATCCGCATGGCCCGAGCCGCGACGCAGACCGGGATATCAGCCCCCAGTGACAGGGCCACGTCGGGCGAGACTGTCCTGCCCTGCTCTGCCGCCATCCGTAGTGTCGCCGCCGCGTCTGAGGACCCGCCCCCAATGCCGCCGCCATGCGGTAGCACTTTGTTCAGGTCGATTTGTCCGGTCCAACCCGCCGCCTGTGCGGCTTTCCAAACCAGATTTCGGCTATCTGCTGGTACGCCATCGGCGTGTTCACCCGTCACTGCAATCGTCAGGGCATCGCCAGGAGTGAACTGCAGCGTGTCACCCACATCAGCAAAGACCACCAGAGAATCCAGCAGGTGATAACCATCCGCGCGGCGGCCAGTCACATGCAGGGTCAGATTGATCTTGGCGGGGGCAAACGCCTCAGCCTTCATTGGCCACTTTCAGGGGCTCGGCCCCTTCTTCAACAAGAACCGCGTCCAGCCCAATTTCCAGCTTGCGGCGAATACGGTCCGGATCGGCCTCGCCATCCGTGTCTTCGGGGTCGATGAAAGACAGAGCACGTTTCCACTGGAACTCGGCCTCGCGCGCGCGACCCACGGCCCAATAGACATCGCCCAGATGATCATTGACGACCGGATCGACAGGCATCAGCTCGACCGCATGCTCCATATGCTCGACCGCCTCGTTGTAGCGGCCTAAACGGAACAGAACCCAGCCAAGACTGTCAACAATATAGCCGCTGTCAGGGCGAGCAGCCACTGCGCGTTCGATCATATCCAGCGCCTCATCCAGCTTTTCCTGACGCTCGACCAGCGAATAACCCAGATAGTTTAACACCTGCGGCTGATCTGGATTCAGCTCCAGCGCGCGGCGGAAATCGGCTTCGGCCTGATCCCACTGCTTGAGGCGTTCGTGCGAGATGCCTCGGGCGTAGTGCAGGAACCAGTTGCCCCCCACACCCGAATCGATCAGTTCTATCGCAGTGTTGTAGGTTTCCACTGCAGCCGCGTAGTTTTCCTCGCGGCGCTGCAGATCGGCAAGCGCCACATGCACACTGGGCAGGTCAGGGCTTTTGGCGGCTAGGTTCTGCAGAACTTCGGCCGCAGCATCTGTCTTGCCCGCGCGGCCCAAAACCTCGGCGCGGCCCAGTTCAGCCGCATGGTAATCGCTGCTGGTCGCTGGCACTTTACGATAGGCTTCGACCGCAAGATCATATTGCTCAAGCCCATCCAGCAATTCAGCACTCAGCAGGATCGCGTCAACATGATCCGAGCGTAGAAAGGCCGCGAGCTGAGCATAGAGCAGGACATAGTTCTGTGCGGCTTCGCGACTGAGAGCTGCCCCGACAGAAAAGAACACTTCGGCCATGCCGTCTTGCGGAGAACCGATATGGGTAAAGGGCAAAGTCTCTCCAGCTTTCAGACGCGCCTCGTACCCTTCGATGGACGGGTCGCTTCCTGCGACAAAGACTTCATCCAAAAAAACCAACGCATCTTCGTTGCGGTCCAGCTGCGACAGCACTTCGGTACGGGCCAGTGCGGCACGTCGGGTAAAGCGCGCAATCGCGCCGTCATTGGCCGCAAAGATCGCCTCGGCCCCTTCGAAATCTCCGATCGAGGCCAGGGCCAGCGCCTTGTGGTAAAGCGCAAATTCGGTAAGCCCTTCTTGCGTGGCAACGGTATCAAACTGCTCCATCGCGTTGGTCATCGCACCCTGGCCGACATAGGCCCAACCCAACAGCAATCCGTCGACGAGCGGCCCTATGCCTTGCGTTTCCGGGTCACGGGACAGGAATTCATCCAGCTCACCCTGGGCCAGCAGGTTAACCGCAATGGCCATACGAGCCGCTTGGCTGGGTATACCGAGCTCTTCAATCGCTTGGGCGACCGGCAACGCGCGTTTTATCTGGCCCAGCGACAGCCGCGCGACCACAACGCTTTCCAGCAGCTTACCGTTCTCGGGGTCGGCACGCAGAGCTTGCGCATAGTATCGTTCGGCCGCGGAGTAATCGTTCTGGAAAATTGCCTGACGTCCGGCCAGATAGGCTCCGGATCCAGTATCCGCAAAACCCGGAAGCGAAAAGGCCGATGAAAGAAGCGCGGCAACTGCCGCGCGACGTAAGAAGGATACCACCAAAATCCTGCCCTGCCATTGTTGACTGCTATCTAAGCTAGGGCTTCGGCCGGAAAGAGGCAATGGCAGAGCCTTCACGACCCTGCCATTGCCCGTTTTTCGCTTACATGTTGGGATAATTCGGTCCGTCGCCACCCTGCGGCGTTGTCCAGGTGATGTTCTGGCTGGGATCCTTGATATCGCAGGTCTTGCAGTGAACACAGTTCTGGAAGTTGATGACGAATCGCGGACCGTTTTCATCCTCGACCATTTCGTAGACACCCGCCGGGCAATAGCGTTGCGCAGGTTCGTCGAACTTGGGCATGTTGACACTGACCGGAATTGCCGGGTCGGCCAGTTTCAAATGACACGGCTGGTTTTCCTCGTGATTGGTGGCCGCGAAGGATACGTTGGTCAGGCGGTCGAAAGACAGCACGCCATCGGGTTTTGGATAGTCGATGGGCTTGTGCTTGCTGGCTTCCTCGGTCGCCTCGGCATCGTTCTTGCCGTGGCCAACTGTCCCGAACAACGAAAAGCCCAGCGTGTTGGTCCACATGTCCATTCCGCCTAGCATCAGCGATGCGGTCAGGCCCCATTTCGACCAGATCGGCTTGACGTTTCGCACCTTTTTCAGGTCGGAGCCGATGGCACCTTCGCGCACGTCGGTCTCGTATGCGGTCAGTTCGTCGCCCGAACGGTCGGCTTTGATGGCGTCAAAGGCGGCCTCGGCTGCGGCTTTGCCCGACAGCATCGCGTTATGGTTGCCCTTGATGCGCGGCACGTTGACCATACCCGCCGAACAGCCCAGCAGCGCCACACCCGGCGCAACCAGTTTCGGCATCGACTGATAGCCACCCTCGGTGATCGCACGAGCGCCATAGGCCACGCGCTTGCCGCCTTTCAGCAGTTCAGCCACCATCGGATGGTGCTTGAAGCGCTGGAATTCCATGTAGGGATACAAGTGCGGGTTTTTATAGTTCAGGTGAACCACGAAACCGACATAGACCTGATTGTTTTCCAGGTGATAGATGAACGATCCGCCACCCGCGTTGCTGCCCAGAGGCCAGCCCATCGTGTGTGTGACTGAGCCTTCCTTGTGCTTGGCCGGGTCGATCTCCCAGATTTCTTTCATGCCAACGCCGTATTTCTGCGGCTCTTTGCCCGCTGACAGGTCGTATTTGGCGATAACCTCTTTGGACAGCGATCCACGCACACCTTCCGACAGGAAGACGTATTTGCCGTGCAGCTCCATCCCCGGCTCGGTGTTCGGACCATATGAGCCATCGGCTTCCAAACCAAAGACACCGGCCACCACGCCTTTGACTTCGCCATTTTCGCCGTAAACCAGATCGGAACAGGCCATACCGGGGAAGATTTCTACGCCCAGTTCTTCGGCCTGTTCGGCCATCCAGCGGCAAACATTGCCCATCGACACGATGTAGTTACCGTGGTTGTTCATCAGCGGCGGCATCGGCCAGTTGGGGATGCGGATCTGACCGGCCTCACCCAGCATATAGAAATTGTCTTCATGCACCTCTGTGTTCAGCGGCGCGCCCTTCTCTTTCCAGTCCGGGATCAAAGCATCCAGGCCGCAGGGATCAAGCACCGCACCAGACAGAATGTGCGCCCCGACTTCCGAGCCCTTTTCCAGAACGACAACGTTCAGATCGGCATCCAGCTGTTTCAAACGGATGGCTGCAGACAGACCGGCCGGGCCTGCGCCCACGATCACCACATCGTATTCCATCGCTTCGCGTTCAATATCGGCCATCGCGGGCTCCTTAGCTAACTTTCCGAATTGGCGCTTTGTGCACGTGCTCGGCGCAATTTTCTTTCCCTGCTGACTACATGTTCACCAAGTCCTTGGTCAATCAGAACACGGCGTAACAATGCCGCAATGCGGCAGATCACGCGTCCGGGCTGTCCCCCAGCAGGTACCTGGGGCCACTTCCCTTTGACTTGGCCCGGTCATCCGGGTTGTAAAGCGCACATTTGGGCAAGCTCAGACAGCCGCAGCCAATGCATCCATCCAGATTGTCACGCAACCGCGTCAGCGTCTCGATTCGCTGATCCAGATGCGCGCGCAGCCCGACGCTGATCTTTTGCCAGTCTTTTGGTGTTGGCGTCCGATTGCCCGGCAGGCCCGACATCACCTGCCGAATTTCCGGCAGAGACAAACCGAACTGCTGGGCGATGATGACAAAGCTCAGCCGCCGGATATCAGCGCGCTGATACCGCCGCTGCCCGCCCGCATTGCGCCACGGGGTGATCAACCCTTGCGCCTCATAGTAGCGAATGGCCGAAACAGCCAATCCCGTGCGCCGGGCCAAAGCGCCAATGGCCAGCCCCTCGGATAACGCCAACTTTTCCTCCAACAAATACCTTGACCTAAAGTTAGGTTTAGAAAATACAGTGAGTCGCGACACGCCTCAAGATGAAAAAAGGAGATCCCATGATGGCGACGCTTGAACACACCAACTTTACCGTCCGCGACCCTCAGGCCTCGGCCAAATGGATGCACGAAGTCTTTGGTTGGAAAACCCGCTGGGAAGGACCGGCCATCGCGGGCGGATATACGGTCCATGTGGGCAGCGCACACACATATTTGGCGCTTTACGCGCCCAGCGATCCCAAACCATCACAAGAAAGCAGCTATGACATCGTTGGTGGGCTTAATCATGTTGGTGTTCTGGTCGAAGATATCGACGAAACCGAAGCCCGCGTTATCAAAGCAGGATTCACGCCAACGTCGCATGCTGATTACGAACCGGGCAAAAGGTTCTATTTTGATGACGACAACGGGATCGAATTCGAGGTGATTAGCTACACGTAGGCTGTAATCCGCGTTGGCGTGATTTAGCCCCCTTGCATTTCACGCGCCATTTGGGTCAGGTACTTGACGACCCAATCATTCGCCCCGGCGCCAATCTCGTGCGGCGGGGCGACTCAATTTATGCGTGGACGACGAGAATATGGAAAAGATTCCCATGACGCCTGCGGGCAATGCCGCGCTCGAGGCGGAGCTGAAAAACCTCAAATCCGTCGAGCGCCCGGCGATCATCGAAGCCATCGCCTCGGCCCGAGAGCTGGGCGACCTGAAGGAAAACGCCGAGTATCACTCGGCGCGTGAAAAGCAGGGCTTTATCGAAGGCCGCATCAAAGAACTGGAAGGTATCTTGTCGCTGGCCGACGTGATCGACCCAGCAAAGCTGTCCGGTGCTGTGAAATTCGGCGCCAAGGTCACTTTGGTCGATGAGGACACTGACGAGGAAAAGACCTGGCAGATTGTGGGTGAATATGAGGCCAGTATCGAAAGTGGCCTGCTGAATATCAAATCTCCTATCGCCCGCGCCTTGATCGGCAAGGAAGAAGGTGACAGTGTCGAAGTCCGCACCCCTGGTGGTGTACGTTCCTATGAAATCCTGAGTATCGAGTACGCCTAAGCCAAGCGCCGACAATGTCCGAGTCCACGCCAGAGCACGAAACCGAACGGCCCACACCGATTGGTATGTATGACCGGCCAGCGGAACCCGCGTTGACCGAAATCGAAATCGCGGCCATCGTTCTCAGCCTTATCTGGCTGGTCGTGTCGGTCGTATTCCTAGTGTTGCCCGGCAAAATAGAAGGCGGCGGTTTCGTGGTAACGCTGCTGGCGGTTTTCATGCCAATTGCCATGATCTGGGTGGCAGCCACGGCACTGCGCGCCAGCCGTATCATGCGTGAAGAAAGCGCGCGGCTACAAAGTTCGATCGACGCGATTCGCAATGCATTGATCGCTCAGCAGCAGCGCGCCTCCAGCGTCTATGAGCCCAATGTGTCCAAGAAACTGGACGAAATTGTCGAGACAGCCAAAAAGACAGAAAGCACCCTGGCCACGTTTTCCACGCATCGGACTCAGCATGTTCGGGGCAAGACCCCGAATGCAAACGGCGACCAGACCACGCTGGAACTTGGAACACAGGCCGAAGACATCGCGCCTCCGCTTGGGACGGATGTGTTCATCCGCGCCCTGAACTTCCCTGAAACGCAGGAAGACACCGAAGGGTTCAATGCCCTGAGGCTGGCGCTGAAAGACCGCAAGACCGCGCAGCTGGTGCAGGCGTCGCAGGACGTGCTGACCCTGCTCAGTCAGGAAGGCATCTACATGGATGACCTGCGCCCCGACATGGCGCGTCCGGAAATCTGGCGGCAATTTGCGCAAGGATCACGCGGGCGAGCCGTGGCTGCTTTGGGCGGCATAAGGGACCGTTCGTCACTGGCGCTGACGTCAGCCCGGATGAAGCAGGATCCCATCTTCCGCGATGCCGCGCACCACTTTCTGCGCCGGTTCGACCACATGATCATCGAGTTCGAGCCCGAGGCCAGCGATGCCGACTTGACCGCGCTTGGCGACACGCGCACCGCGCGGGCGTTCATGTTGTTGGGTCGAGTGGCTGGAACCTTCGATTAAAGATCAAAGCTGCCATAGGGGATGAACCGGACCATGTCGCCCGGTTTGATATGGCACGCGCCATCCCCAATCTCGACCAGCCCTTCAGCCCAGCTTAGCCCACTGATCCGACCTGAGCCCTCGGAGGCGAACACCTCAGCCCGGCCATCACGGATGCGGGCGCGCAGATACTCGCGGCGGCCCGGTTTCTTACGCTTTTCAAACGCGGCGGGCAGGTCAAAGCCTTGAGGGGTCGACCAACCCTCGCCCGCCATCAGGCCCAAGGCCGGGCGCGCAAAGATCAGCGTGCAAACCAAAGCGGCCACCGGGTTTCCGGGTAGGCCGAACACAGGCGTTCCGTCCCACATCCCAAGCGCCAGAGGGCGACCGGGTTTCAACGCAATCCGCCATTCCTGCATCGCCCCTGCCTGCCGCAACAGGGCCGAGACATGGTCCTCATCCCCGGCAGACGCGCCGCCACTGGTCAGGATCACATCCGCGCGTTCAGAGGCTTGGTTCAGACAAGTCCGCAACGCCTCGCGGTCGTCGGGCACCCGGCCCATATCGACCGCCTCAAACCCCATGCGTTCCAACAAGGACAACAGCATCGGACGGTTGGCATCGTAAATCTGGCCCGGACCGGCGGATTCACCGGGTTCGACCAGTTCATCCCCAGTGGACAGAACCGCCACGCGCAGCACTTTGCGCACCGGAACCTCGGCCAGACCGGTGGCCGACAACAGCGCCAGATCGGCCGGGGTCAGGCGACGTCCGGCGGGCAGAACCGCGTCGCCCTCGGCCACATCCTCGCCTGCCTTGCGCGTATTTGCGCCGCGTTTCAGCGGCCCGTGAAAAGCGATGTGGCCGTCCTGAACGGTCACGTCCTCCTCCAGAATGACTGTATCCACGCCCGCAGGCAGTGCCGCCCCGGTCAACACACGCAACGCATGGCCCTCGGGCACCGTGCCATCAAACGGTATCCCAGCCGCCGCGCGCCCCGGATGCAGCGGCATGACCTGCGGGCCGTCAAGCGCGGCCCCGGCAAAGCCATAGCCATCCACCGCCGTATTGGGCTGCGGCGGGTTCGAGCGTTGGGCGATAACCTCCTGCGCCAGAATACGCCCGGTGGCCTGCGCCAAAGGCACGGTTGCCACGCCTGCAACCACGGTCAGCCGGTCGCGCAACAGGGCCAGCGCATCGTCGACCGGGGTCCAGTTCACCCCGGCGGGCAAGGCAAAACAATCGTTGCGCAGGGGTGGGGGCGCAATGTCGGGTTTGGTCATAGCCCCACCTCTCGCAAGATGAAATCGGCAATCGCCGCTGTGTCGTTCAGGTCAAAAACCGGCTGATCCACCTGCAGCGGCGTGTCGCTGGCCACGGCGCGGATCGTCGGGTTTTCGGGGGCCATCAGCGCGTTTCCGGCCTCGGCCCGGAACGCCTCGATCTTTGGATGGCCTTCTCGCTTGAACCCTTCGATCAGCACCAGATCGACCGGGGTCAGGCGAGCCAAAAGGTCGTCCATCAAAGGCTCGGGCGCGCCGCGCAGTTCTTGCATGATGGCGACACGCTGACCCGAGACCAACAGCACCTCGGACGCGCCTGCCGTGCGGTGGCGATAGCTGTCAGTACCGGGCTGATCCACATCAACGCTGTGATGCGCATGCTTAAGGGTCGAGACAGTAAACCCCCGCCCGGTGATTTCGGTCACCAGACGCTCCATCAGCCCGGTCTTGCCGGCGTTTTTCCAGCCGGTGACGCCGTAAACCCTCATGCCTGCTCCAGCAGCTGTTCGGCCCGCGCGAGATCGTCGGGCGTGTTGACGTTAAAGAACGGATCAAACGGCTCGGCGGGGAACAGCGCCTCGCGCCCGTCGTGCTGGTCGGTCCAGATCACCACCTTGCGCAAACCGTCCTGCAGCGCCGCCCGCAGATCATCGCGCAACGCCACCGGCCAGAGGCCAAAGGTCGGGTGCCGGTTGATGCGTTTGCCCCCGCCGGATTTCAGCATTTCGTCCCCCCTGCGCGGCGTGGTGGCCAGCACGAGCGGGTGGGTCTGGCCCTGCGCAGCCTCGGTCAATCGCGTCACCAGATCACGGGGGAAAAACGGCGTGTCGGCAGCGGCGGTGATGATAGAGTCCGCGCCTTGTGTCGCCGCCCAGTCCAAGCCCGCCAGCACCCCGGCCAGAGGGCCCGCGAAGCCGTCAATCGTATCCGGCAGGATCGGCAGGTTCAGATCGGCAAACCGCTCAGGATCACCATTTGCGTTCAAGGCCAGCCCGCCCACCTGAGGCGCAAGCCGGTCGATCACATGCGCCATCAGGCTCTGCCCGCCGATGCGCAGCAGCCCTTTGTCGCCGCCACCCATCCGGGTCGCCAGTCCTCCGGCGAGGATAACTCCGAGGGGTTTGGTCATGTCGTCAGTCCTTTCACAGCGGGCCAGTTCGGCGTCCGAATAAAGATGCCGACAGCGAACAGAACCAGAAGACCAACCAACCAGTAAGACCAAACACTAGCGATCAATAAGACCGAGAGGCATATGGCCGCGGTGTTTAGCCGGTATCGCCGCACCGCGGTTAGTGTCGGCCTGTCGAGCCCATTCAAACCAGGAAGTCCCCAAAACAACACACGCAAACGCGTCGACTTTCGCCGTTTCGGATTATCAGACGCACGAGAGGTTCCGACCAAGTCGGTCAGAGCGCCCCACTCAAGCTGATCCAGTGTATCGTTGGGATAGGCCGCAAGCGCCATGTTCATCGCCAGCTCATCCGCATATTGGAATTTTATGGAATAGAGCGTTGTGACAATAAGAATCGGGAGGATCAGAAATTCTTCAAGCCCTGCGAGCATTTCAATCATCCCGCACTCTTCCTGCGATGTTTCTTATCCTCAACCGCCACGCTGGCCGGGTCGATGTCGCGCAGCAGACGGTCCTCACCCGACAGGCACACGAACCGCTGCCCGCGCATGCGACCGATCAGGGTCAGGCCGACCTCGCGCGCGATCTCGACGCCCCACGCCGTAAAACCGGACCGAGACGCCAATACCGGGATGCCCATCATCGCCGTTTTGATCACCATCTCGGACGTTAGACGGCCCGTCGTATAGAGGATCTTGTTCTCGGCCACCGCGCCTTCGGACAGCATCCAGCCCGCGATTTTGTCGACTGCGTTGTGACGACCCACGTCTTCCATATAGACCAGCGGACGATTTTCGTGGCACAGCACCGTGCCGTGGATCGCCCCGGCTTCAAGGTACAATGACGGCGTGCGGTTGATCTTGGCGGCCAAATCATACAGCCACGAGGTCCGAACCTGAACCTGTGGCAGGCGCACACCCTCGAGCCCCTCCATCATATCGCCAAAGACCGTGCCCACGGCGCAACCACTGGTGCGGGTCTTCTTCTTGAGCTTGTCTTCATACGAGGTTTCACGCGCCGTGCGCACGACCACGGTTTCCAGATCATCGTCATAGTCGACGCGGGTGATTTCGTCATCCGCCAGCAGCATCCCCTGATTGCGCAGGAACCCCAGCGCCAGATATTCGGGATAGTCGCCAATGGTCATCGCCGTCACGATTTCCTGCGAGTTGAGGAAAATGGTCAGCGGCCGCTCCTCAACCACCGAGATATGGCTGACCTCACCATTCTGGTCCACGCCCTCAACCGCGCGGGTCAGGCGGACCGCGCCGGGATCGGGGGCGATGATGTAGTCCGAAAGATCGAGTTCCGTGGCCAATTGCAACCCCTTCGTAAGACAGATACTGCTGCGGGCATCACCATAGGATTTAGCCATGGCAGACACCACATCCAAGTCATACTTCTGGAAGGGTTTTCGCGACGGGACGCCGTTCATCTTTGTGGCGATCCCCTTCGGCACCCTGTTCGGCGTCTTCGCGACCGAAGCCGGGCTGAACCTGTTGCAAACCATGACGCTGACCGCGACCGTCTTTGCCGGGGCGGCGCAGTTTGCCGCGCTGCAACTGCTGCAGGACCAGACGCCGACGGCAATCATCCTGATCTCGGCTTTGGCGGTGAACCTGCGGATGGCGATGTATTCCGCCTCGCTGACGCCCTATCTGGGGGCCGCGCCGATGTGGCAGAGGGCATTCGCGGCCTATCTGACCGTGGATCAATCCTATGCCAGCTCGATCATCCAGTTCGAAAAACAGCCCGACATGAGCGTGCCGCAGCGAATGGCCTATTTCGTAGGCTCAGTTACGCCGATCACGCCGTTGTGGATCTTGGCGACCTATCTGGGGGCAGTGCTGGGCACGCGTATTCCTGAAAGCTGGGCGCTGGATTTTGCCTTGCCGATCACCTTTCTGGCCATGATCGGGCCGATGATGCGGACCTTACCGCACGTGGTCGCGGCCCTTGTTGCCATCGTCGTGTCGCTGTTCACCGTCGGCGTCCCCTATAACCTTGGCCTGCTGATCGCCGGATGCGCGGGCATGATCGCAGGCGCTCAGGCCGAACTCATCGCTGAGCGCAGAAAGGCCCGGATATGACCCCGCCAGATCCCGTTACCATCTGGACCATTATCATCGGACTGGCGATCGGCAGCTATGGGCTGCGCTTTGTCTTTATCGGATTGGTCGGAGACCGACCGATGCCCCCCTGGCTGCTGCGCCATCTACGCTATACAGCCGTGGCGATCATCCCTGCGCTGATTGCGCCGCTGGTGGTCTGGCCAACCGCGACCGAAGGCCAGCCGGACATACCGCGCATGTCGGCTGCGGCAGTCTCTGTGGCCGTGGGGCTTTGGACCAAGAACGTTATCGCAGCGATTTTCAGCGGGGCCGGAACCCTTTACGGATTGCTGTATCTACTGGGCTAGGGCCGTGTCCTGCTGGTTCAGCAGGGCATTGTTCGCTGCCAACCCAGCTTGCAAGTCAGCCGAGTCATTCTCGCGGTATTCCGTCGTCACCACTCCCGGTATCTGGCCGAACTGATCGGACAGTTTCACGGGGTAAAAGGTGGTGCTGATCTGCTCGAACCCCGGCACCTGCTGCAGCAGTTGCGCGGTTGAATTGGTACAAAACGCCCCCGCCACCGGGCCGGATTGTTTGGCCAGTTGCAGCGCGATTTCGGCCTGTTGCGGGGTCACTTCGATTGTCTGGACGCGGGCATAGTGCGTCTCGCGCGCGTGGCTGCTGCGATAGGCGCGCTCCACGTTGGGAGTGATGCCATACAGCACATCATCCTTGATCGGCACCACATCGGCGCGGAAAGATCCTGCGGGGTCAAAAATCACCCGCTCGCTGCCGCTGATCATCAACGAGGTATGCGCCCCCGAACCGGTGCGCGTGCTGATCATCGTATAGAGCGTCAGGGTCGACGGGCCGGGATCACTATAGGACCGGGCCGCAATCTCTGAGAAATCGGCCTGCGGACGTTGAGAGCCCACGCAGCCAGCCACCGTTGCTGCCAGAAGGCAGGCAATCACTATCCTGATCACGATGGACCCCGATTTTAAGGTTTAAGAAGCGAAAACCGCCAGGAACAGGCACAGGAAGGCAATGGCTACGACGCACCAGGTGGTCGCCTTGATAAAGCCGTCAAATGTTTTTTCCTGAACTTTGATGTCCATTTCGCCGTGCTTGTATTCAGCCATGTGAAAGATTCCCAATTCGCGTGTTTGAGACGTTGGTAATCGAAAACGCGAGGGCTGTCACCACGTCATTCGCGCGCAGGGGCCGCAGATTGGAACACCGAACAGCCCGGATACCCAAAGCCCCAGCGCCACGGCAGGCCAGAACAGGGTGCGCCGCCGAATCGAACAGCCGCAAACATCGCTTCGGCTGTCACGGAATGGGCGGTGCGAATCTGGTCGGGTGTCATGTCATAGCGGACGGAATACTCTTCGGCGTGCTCAGTGCCGTGCTGTTTCACGCAGGCGCGCAGCGTGTCATCCGCTGACAGGCGCGCGTCATAACTGTCTTCGGCGCGCAGGGCTGCACCCGCGTTGTGATAGGCCCGATCATGGGCCACGCAGCAGTATTCCCAGGGTGGGTGCGCTTCATACAAAGCGCGGAACTTCGGGAAGGTCTCGGCCACGAACCGCCAGCTGGTCGACAACCCGCCCGAGCATCCATCAGTTTCGAATACTGTTAAATCTGCTCCCTCGCTTTGCGCGATCAGCGCGCGATGGGCGGGCAGTTCGAGGCTGCGCATGAAATCTTGCGCCGCGACCGGGCTGGCCAGAACCGAAAGGATCAGCGCCAGTTTACGGGCTGGCATCGCGCATCGCCTCTTTGTCCACGGACATGCCAAAACTGGTTGCAAGCCACAGCAAAAGGCGCTCAGCCGGGCCCATCTCGGCCCGAATGCGCAGCACCTCGTTGGCCAGCGCCGGGTCATCGGTGATCAACCCGTCCACCCCCATCGAGGCCATGGCCGACATCTGCAGCGGGTCATTCACCGTCCAGACATAGATATCCTTGCCCGCCGCCTGCACGCTGCGGACCAGCCCCGGCGTCGCCATGCCCGCATTGACGGCCACAAACTCACCTTCAAGCCCTGAAAGGTCTCCGACCGCCGTGGCGGCCAGAACACCGGCGCGCCAGTCAGGGCGCAGTTTTTCCATTTTCTGCACGGCGGGGTATTTCAGCGACATGGTGGCGATGTCGTCCTGCATCTCGAACTCTTCCACCAGCGCGGCGACGCGATTTTCCAGATCGACGTCGTGACCGTAATATTTCAACTCAATGATGACCTTGGCCTTGCCCTTTGCTGCCTCCAGAACTTGTCGCAGAGTCGGGGTGCGTTCGTCGGCGTATTCAGGATCGAACCAACTGCCGATGTCGATCTCGGCCACGTCTTCCATCGTGGCATCCCAGACCTTGGTGGGCACGCCCGCCAGTTTCATGAAATCACTGTCATGAGCCACGATCACCACGTCATCTGCCGTTTCCTGCACGTCGATCTCGACCCAATCGGCACCGTCCTCAATGGCTTTCAGAACTGCGGCCATGGTGTTTTCCGGCCGCAACGCTGCAGCCCCCCGGTGGCCGATCACCTCGGCCCGGTCGGGGGCATCGACACGGTCCAGCACCTCCTGCCCGACCCATAGCCCCGCAACCAAGGCCACCGCCGCGCCGCCAAGAGCGGCGAGAAGCGGCACGCGCAGATTGCCCGGTTCGGGATGCGGGGGCTCCGAGGTCTTGATCTCGAAAAACCCATCCAGCAGCACCGCCAGCGCGCCCAGCGCCGTTGCGGCCAGAACCAGCCCGGCCAGAGACCACAGCCCGGCTACGATCAGACTGTAGATCAGCGCCATTTTCAGATGAGACGCCCCCTGCAGCGGCACCAGATCGAACAACAACCCCGCCACCGTCGCAATCAACGCGGCAATGACAATGCGCAGGCACAGCCAGATCGCCAGCTCAAGCTTGAGCCGCCCGCGCTTACCCTCCATCCGGGTGGCGCTGACGTTGAAGGCGCTGGCGGGGGCAACGGATTCGAACAACACCAGATGCAGGCCCAGCGCCCAGGCCGAGAACCTGCGGATCAACACCCAAGCCATGACCAGCACCACCGCGCCGATCAGGCCCACGGCCACAAGGAAGGATGGCGGGCGGAACGTCAGGTAATAGTTGATGTCATATTCGGTCAGGGTCCACCACGCGATCACCGCCGCGACAGCGGCAAATGGCACAACCAACAGCAACACCCGCAACACGAACCGCACCGCGAAACCGAATAGAGCGGGCAGGCGCGACAGGATCAGGCCAATGGCGGAACTGCCCGCGCGCCACGGGTCACGTTCACCCATTCGTAACGAGGCTGCCATGACCGAAAAGACCAGCACCTCAGCCAATAGAAACAGGCTAAGCACCACCACAGCCGCCACGAACCCGACCGGAGACAGGATGAATGCGGCGATGGCCTGATCCGTCAGCGCGGTCTGGTTTGACAGCGACACCGCCAGATTGACTGTAATCGCCACCCCCGGCGCGATCAGCGCAACCAGCAGCAGGCGCACGGCCAGATAGATCGGCACAAAGACACGTCGTCGCGCCCAGGCGCCGCGATAGGATGTTGTAACGGCTGAAAAAAGGCTCACCAGCGTTCCCCTCGAATGACCAACATATTCAAGGCCGCGCAGAGGTGAATTGCAAGATGTACGCTCAGCTTTCTTCCAGATCGGCAGCCAGACGGAATCCGATGCGGTTGGCTGGCTTGTCCTCGACCGATTTGGGCAGGGCGCGCAGCATCACGTTCAGCTGGCTGACATGCTGCACCAATTGCGTCCGCGCGCCGGGCCCGTCCGAGCCATAAAAGGTGATCATATCAGGGTCGAAATAGCCCATCCCTTCGATCCGCATCACGCCTGCATCGCCACCAGTGAAACCCATGGCGACCTCGTGATCGGCATCCAGCGTTTTCTCGAAATTCTGGATATAAAGGATCAGCCGCTCATAGGCCCATTGCGCCGGGCTTTTGCTTTCAACCGGTTTTTGCAGTGTGTCGGGCAGATTTTGTGTGCCGGATTGGGCGTCAGGGTTGGCATGGACTTCGTAACAGCGGGGCAAGGCCGCCGCTTCTGCTGCCTCGGCCGAGGTTTCGATTTTGTCCATGGCATTACCCTTTGCGTTGAAACTCCCACGCCCCGTCTGCGCGCCGCGTCCGGGTCACCGCTCCAATGTGGTAAAGATGGTTCAGATGTGCAACCGACTCGACCAGAGCCAGCCCATATTCGCCATCGCCGATCTGGCGTTTGAACAGGGGCGGAAAGCACTCGGCGGCGGTTTTGGGCGTGTCCAGATAGTTTTGCAGACGCTCCAACGCACCATGGTGATTGTCGATCAGTTGCTTCATCCGCAGCGGAAGGCCAGTGAAGGGCAGCTTGTGCCCGCCCAACGCCAGGTGATCGGGGCGCGCCAACCCTTGCAGCCGCTCACAGGCCTCAAGCCATTCGGCCACCGGATCGGCCAGCGGCTCGGTCACATAAACCCCCAGATTGGGGCTGATCGAGCTTAGGATCTGATCGCCGGTGATCACCAGATTGTCGTCACGGCTCCAGAAGGTCGCGTGTTCGGGGGCGTGGCCATTGCCCATATGCACGTCCCAATCGCGCCCGCCCATTCGGATCACGCTGCCCTGCTTGATACGGGTAAAGCCCAGCGGCATCGGATAGACCGTATCGCAGAAATTGAACGGCCGTTCGGTCATGCGTTTGGCCAAGAAATCCGCATCCATCCCGGCGCTGCGGTAGTAATCCAGCGTCTCGGTCGGCCAGGTTTCCTGCACGTCCAACTGCAGCATCCGCGAAAACAGCCATGCGGTGCGGGTTGTCACCAGCTCGGCTCCGTGTTCGGACTGGAACCAACCGGCATTGCCGACATGGTCAGGATGGTGGTGTGTCACCACCACCCGTTTGACCGGCTTGCCGCCCAGCGGGCCCGCCATCAAATCAGCCCATATGCGGCGCGTCTTGTTCGAGGACAGACCGGTGTCGATCACCGTCCAACCGTCGCCATCATCCAGCGCATAGATGTTGACGTGATCCAGCGCCATGGGCAGCGGCAAGCGCATCCACAGCACGCCTTCAGCGACCTCGGTCGCCTCGCCCGGGGCCGGAGCCTCGGGCCAGGGATAACGGATCGTCAAAGGGCTCTCGCCGTCCATCAGGCGGCCAGTTCTTCTGCGCTGAGACCGTAGACATCCTCGGCCCCGTTTTGCGCCTGCGCCAGCAGACCTGAGTATTCAGGCAGCAATGCGTTGATGTAGAAGCGCGCCAGCTTGAAGCGCGGACCTTCGGGCTCGGCCAGCGCCGCCTTCAGGTGGTAATGCGCGCCCAAAATGCGGGCGAAGGCATGCAAATAGGGCACGGCACCGGCAAAACGGTTGTTCATGTCGGCCTGCGACACCAACCACTCGGTGGCCTCGCGCAGGCTTTCGGTGGCTTCCCAGACCGGACCAGCTAGTTCCGGCATGGTTGCACGGGCCGTTTCAGCGTGATCCTCGATCTCGTCCAGAAGACGGCTGGCCGCTTCGCCGCCATCCATCATCTTGCGGGCCACAAGGTCCATCGCCTGAATGCCGTTGGTTCCCTCATAGATCGCTGTCACGCGGACATCGCGATAGAACTGCGCCGCGCCGGTTTCCTCAATGAAGCCCATTCCACCGTGGACCTGCACGCCCTCTTCCGAGACGCGCATGCCTGTTTCGGTTCCAAACGCCTTGCTGATCGGGGTCAGCAGCGCAGCGCGCGACACCCATTCAGGATCATTGGTGGCCGTCGCCATGTCGATCGCCGCCGCATTGGCCAGCATGATCGCCCGCGCCGCAAATGTTTCGGCACGCATGCTCATCAGCATCCGGCGCACATCGGCGTGGTCGATGATGGTGCCAGAAGGCGTCTTGCCCTGCTTGCGTTCCAACGCATAGGCCAATGCGTGCTGATAGGCACCTTCAGCAACGCCAACGCCCTGACCACCCACGCCCAGACGCGCGTTGTTCATCATGGTAAACATCGCGGCCATACCGCCGTGTTCCTTGCCCACAAGCCAGCCTTTGGCACCGTCATACTGCATCACGCAGGTCGGCGAGCCGTGAAGGCCCATCTTGTGTTCCAGCGAAACCACTTTCAGGTCATTCGCCACTCCGGGATTGCCGTTTTCGTCCGGTAGGTATTTGGGTACCAGGAACAGCGAAATCCCCTTGGTTCCAGGGACGCCGTCGGGCAGACGCGCCAGAACAAGGTGGCAGACGTTTTCCGCAAAGTCGTTGTCGCCCCAAGAGATGTAGATTTTTTGGCCCGACACCGCATAGGTACCATCGCCATTGGGTTCCGCTTTTGATGTCAGCGCACCCACATCCGAACCGGCCTGCGGTTCGGTCAGGTTCATGGTGCCTGACCACTCGCCTGCGATCATCTTGGGCAGGTACAGCTCTTTCAGCGCATCACTGGCGTGGTGTTCCAACGCTTCGATCTGGCCCTGCGTCATCAGCGGGGCCAATTGCAGTGACAGACAGGCCGCTGACATCATCTCGTTTACGGCGGTTGTCAGAGTCATTGGCAGGCCCATGCCACCATATTCGGGATCCGCGCTCATGCCGATCCAGCCGCCTTCGGCAATCGCTTTCCAGCCGTCGCCATAACCCGGTGAGGTCCGCAGAACACCGTTCTCCAGCCGTGCCGGCTCCAGATCGCCGGGGCGTTGCAGCGGGGCCATGACCTCTTCGCACATCTTTCCAGCTTCGGTCAGAATCGCGCTGACCACGTCTTCGCTGGCTTCCGAAAACTTGTCAGTGGCGGCGATCTGTCCGAAATCGACCGCGTGGCGGAACAGGAATTCGTAGTCAGAGACTGGTGCGCGATATGGCATGGCTTCACCTCGGGGCTGTATAAAGGTCTGCAACGGCGGGGTTGGAAAACCCAGCGCCCACCGTTATTCATCTGGATTTGGACGATTACGTACCTGTCCCCATGATACAAGCAATCAAAACGCGGCGTCACCACCCATGATCCCCAACGGAACACACGAACTGTTCGCCGACCCGGCCGGAATTGCGCAGGCAGCGGACCTGCTGCGGCAAGGACAGCTTGTCGCTTTCCCGACCGAAACAGTCTACGGGCTAGGCGGCGATGCTCGCAACGGAGAGGCCGTGGCCCGCATTTATGCAGCCAAAGGCCGCCCCAGTTTCAATCCATTGATCGCGCATGTCGCATCGGTCGACGCCGCAAAGCGATTTGTGACATGGTCCGATCAGGCACAGGTTCTGGCAGATGCTTTTTGGCCCGGCCCGCTGACTTTGGTTTTGCCATTGCGCGCTGACCATCAAGTGTCGTCTTTGGTGACGGCTGGCCTCGATACGCTGGCCGTTCGCGTTCCGGCCCATCCTACGGCACACGCTATTCTTGAAGCCTTTGACGGGCCCGTTGCGGCGCCGTCAGCGAACCCGTCAGGGCAAATCAGCCCGACAACCGCTGATCACGTGCGGACCGGGTTGGACGGACGCATTGCCGCTATCATGAACGACGGTCCTTGCGGGGTCGGTCTGGAATCGACGATCGTTGGACTGGCCGGTGAGCCAACCTTGCTACGCCCAGGCGGCGTCGCGCTGGAAGAGATCGAGAGCACCCTGAACACCCGCCTCCATCTACATCAAACCGGAGATCTGCTGACAGCACCCGGCCAGTTACTATCCCACTACGCGCCCGATGCCCCGGTTCGCTTGAATGCTGACGCCACTCAGGGGGACGAGGTGCTGTTGGGTTTTGGGTCTGTTCCTTGCGACCTCAACCTGTCGGCTAAAGGCAATTTGGTCGAAGCCGCCGCTAACCTGTTTGCAGCGCTGCACCAGTTGAATACCACCGGTCGACCGATTGCGGTTTCACCAATCCCGGATCACGGCCTTGGGGCAGCAATCAATGACCGTCTGCGCCGCGCCGCTGCACCGCGCGATCGCTGATCAGGCACGCCCGGCGCTGGCCGACAAAGTCAACGGATCAACACCCAAAGTGGCAAGCGCGGCCTCCCATTTCTCGTCATCGGGGACGTCGAACACCAGTTTCGAGGACGCATCCGTGGTCAGCCAGCCATTCATGGCGATCTCATCCTCAAGTTGGCCCGGACCCCAGCCGGAATAGCCCAGCGCCAATGTCGAATTGAGTGGACCACGACCCGAGGCCAGATCTTCAAGGACGTCCAATGTCGCGGTCATGCTGAAATCATCCGAAATTTTCATCGAATGAAGATTCGCATCATAGTCTGAACTGTGCAGAACAAAGCCGCGCGACATCTCGACCGGCCCACCAAAATGTACGAGGCGTTCGCCCACGACAGGGATTCGGCAGGCGATGTTGAGCTGCCCAAGCAAAGTCTTGATCCGCAGGTCTGACGGCTTGTTGATGATCAGACCCATCGCCCCATCATCTCCGTGGCTGCACATATATACCACCGAATGATCGAAGCGCGGATCGCCCATACCCGGCATCGCAATCAACAGTTTTCCGGTCAGGTCCATAAGATGGCATCTCTTGCTTGGTGCCCTTCAACAATGGCCCCGAGCGGCGGCGATTGGCAAGAGATCAGCGCAGATTTCCGCAGATTTCATTCGAGTGACCTGAACGTGACTTGGAATCTGCGTCGGGACCGCGCATTTATAGGTTATGAACGTACATATGACAGTCTCAGCGGTCGCATTGACCTTCGCCCTTGGATTTGTTGCCCCGGCATTCGCTCAGGTGACTGGTACCGTGGCAGAATTGGATATTCTCGACGGTGGTCGCACCACGCAGGGAACCTATATGACAGCCGTGCGGGTGACGTTGGATGATGGGTGGAAAACCTATTGGCGCGCGCCCGGTGATGCAGGCATTCCACCGCATTTCGACTGGAACAGTTCAGACAATGTTGGGAACGTGTCGATCACCTGGCCGACCCCTGAAGTCTTTGTCCAGAATGGACTGCAATCCATCGGGTACGAAGACCAGCTTGTTCTGCCGGTTGAGATTACACCGAAGAATCCCAGCCAACCTGTGCACCTGAAAGGTACGATGGATCTTGGCGTGTGCAAGGAAGTCTGCATCCCGGCACAACTGGACTTCGATCACAAGCTGAACGCCGATGCCGGGCGCAACCCGGCCATTGCCGCAGCACTCGCGCAGCGCCCCTATTCCGCAAAAGAGGCAAGGGTCGCTCAGGCCAGCTGCCGCCTGACACCGACATCGGACGGGATGCAGATCGAAGCTCGGGTGACGATGCCCTCGGCTGGCGGTCAGGAACTGGCAGTGATTGAGCCCGGCAATCCCACTCTTTGGGCATCACAACCCGACACTGAGCGCCAGGGTGACACGCTTGTTGCTACGTCCGAAGTGATCAGCGCATCCGGGGCGCCCTTTGCGTTGGAGCGGTCCGAGATCAGGATCACCGTTCTGGGCGCAAATCACGCGGTTGACATCAAAGGGTGCAGCGCAGGCTGATCCCGATGGTTCAAACGCCAAAAATCGGGGCACTGGCCGTCGTCATACACGACGCGCAGGTTCTGCTTGTGCAACGCAGCAAACAGCCAGACGCCGGATTGTGGGGCTTTCCCGGCGGTCATGTGGAATGGGGCGAAACGGTTCTGCAAGCCGCACAACGCGAATTGCATGAGGAAACCTCGGTCACGGCGAAGCCTCTGCATTATCTGGACAATCTGGATCTGTTGCGACGGGACTCGCACGGTGCTGTAGTGTCGCATTATCTTTTGGTTGGTGTGGTGTGCGCATACCAGTCCGGGCAGCCTGTTGCAGGCGACGATGCGTTGGATGCGCGTTGGTTTCCCTTGGAACAGATACGGCGCGGTGACCTGCCCATGAGCAATCGGGTCAATGATCTATTGGAGACGGCGCTGCGCCGAAACTAGGCCGAGCGGGCCTTGAGACGTGCGAAAAACAGGCCAGACGCGGCGATGCTGAGCACAAGAATGACAACCGCTCCCGCAACAAATGCGCCCAGCCCCATTTGCAGAGCTACGAGGCCGTCCGCAGACCCATAAAGCCCAGATAATATACCCAAAGGCGCACCCGTAATGACCGGGAGCACCATGGTTATGCCGAACCAGACCAGCAACGCTGTACCGGTGGCGGCAAGAGCGCCCTGCACCACCCGGTCAGGCGCGCGCACCGCGCGCCGCATAGCCGTGATCGGACGCGACAGGTCGTTCAGAATGCCCAACAGCGCCGGCACCAGAACCAGTACCAAAATCATCCCGAAGGCCAGGCCATAGACCAGAGTAATCACCGTTGGTTTGAGGAATTGCGCCTGTTGCGACCCCTCATACAGCAACGGGGTCAGGCCAAGAACAGTCGTCAGCGTTGTCAGCATAACCGGACGCAATCGGTCTGCGGTTCCTTCGATGATAGACGGCACCAGCCCGCGATCCTGCTGATAAGCATCAACGGTCGTCACCAAAACGATCGAGTCGTTGATGATAATCCCGGTCATCCCCAGCAGCCCTACAACGGTGAACATGCTCAGTGGCACCTCCCAGATGTAGTGGCCCCAGATCGTTCCAACCAACCCAAACGGAATAATCGCCATAACGACCAGAGGTCGCGTCCAACTGGCAAAGACCCAAGCCAGAACAATATAGATGCCGGTCAGACACAGGATCAGACCGGTGCGGGCCTCGGACAAAAACTCATCCTCCTGCTCGCTCAAACCCGCCATGGTCCATTCGACCTGACGTTTGGCGGCGATGTCGGGTAGAATTTCCTCGCTCATCGCGCGGTTTATCTCTTCGGCGCGGGTGGGGTCGTCTTCCGCGATGTCGCCATTGACCGAGATGACCCGCAGGCCGTTTTCACGGCGGACAGTAGAAAACCCTGACTTGCGCTGAACTGATACGATATCGGCCAGCGGCACATACACGCCATCCGGAGTCCGCATCAGTGTGCGTTCCAGGAAATCGGCAGTCAGCTCGTCTTCGGGCAATTCGACCCGGATTTCAGCGCTTCGGGGACCGTCGGGGAAGGTCGCGGCCTCAATCCCGTTCAAACGATCGCGCAACACACGGCCAAGTGTTTCAATCCGGAAGCCCAGTGCTTGTCCCTGCGCCGTCAGATCCAGAATGAACTCTTCCTTGTCATAGGCAAGATTATCCTCCAGCGCCGAGACTTCGGGGTATTTCGAAAGCTCGGCCTGCAGGTCTTCGGATGCGGCCTTAAGCGTGTCTACGTCTGCCCCATAAAACTGCACGTCAATCGCATCACCGCCCGGCCCCGAACGCCAGCCACGGAAACTGAGCAATTCGACCTTGGGATGACGCGGGACGAAATCCTGCAATTCGCCAACGAATTCAAAACTGGAATAAGGGCGCAGATCGGCATCGATCAACTCGATCGAGATGCCGCCGAGAAGATCTTCGTCCTTGCCATCCGCCGCAGACAGTCCGCGGCCTGCCGATCCGCCAATCTCGGACAAGACATAGTCAATAGGATTGCGCCCATGGCGTTCTTCGTAAATTTGCCCCAATTCGTCCACGGCAGTCTGCAGCTGGCGCATCATGGCCAGCGTGTCCTGACGCGTCGCGCCTTCTGCCATGATGAAATTGCCGGTGACCGAACCACGCTCGGGCGCATTGAAGAATCGCCAGTTCACATCACCTTTGATGAACAGCGCCGCCTGACTTGCCAGGATCAGGATCATCAGTGCCACAACGACATAACGCGCCCAGATGACCCATGCGATGAATGGGCGGAACAACTGATCGCGCACCCAGCGGAACCCGCGATTGACGACCCGGTTAGGCCAATCATACCAGTGTTCTTTCGCGGAATGTGCAATGGCGTGGGCCATATGATTCGGCAGGATCAAAAAACACTCGATCAACGAGGCGATCAGAACCGCAATCACAGTGAAAGGTATGTCCCGGATCAACTCACCGAACCGACCGCCAATCGCGGTCAAACCGAAAAAGGCAATGACCGTTGTCAGGGTCGCGGCAAAAACCGGCATCGCCATGCGCCGCGCCGCGCTTTCAGCTGCCACCATCGGGGCCTCGCCCAAGCGACGAGCACGGAAATCGGCATGTTCACCGACAACAATTGCGTCGTCCACAACGATACCCAGCGTGATGATCAGACCAAACAGCGACACCATGTTGATCGACAACCCGCCAATATACATGAAAGCAATCGCCGCAGACATCGCCACCGGGATCCCCGCCGCCACCCAGAACGCGATACGCGCATTCAGGAACAGAAACAGCAGACACACAACCAGCCCCAGGCCCATGAGGCCATTGTCAATCAGGATGTCCAGCCTGTCGGTGATCGCCTGCGCGCGGGTTCGGATCAGCTCGACCGACACGCCTGCAGGCAGGCTGGCCTGCATCTCGGCTACGACCTCCTCGACAGTGCCCTGAATCTCGATCGCGTCCCCTAGGTTCGAGCGATCCACCCGCACTGACATCGCTGGATCTTCACCTACGAAATAGCTGCGAATTCGGTCAACGCCCTCAAGGCGGATCTGCGCCACGTCGCCGATCAGCAACTTGGACCCGTCAGGGAAATTGCGCAGCGGGATGCCTTCGATTTCCTCAGGTGTTCGCTTCTCGGTGCCGGTGCGAATGCGGGCATTGGCGCCCGTAACATCCCCGGCGGGGTTAGCCGTGGCTTCGGCCGCAACGGCGGTCGCGATCTCGGACAGTGTGATATCGTTGGCAATCAACTGCGCGGTCGGAACCTCGACCACCACGCGCGGTGCAGCCAGCCCCCGGATGGTCGTCCGTGTAACACCCACGGCAAACAGGCGGTTGATCAGTTCATCGGTGAATTTGGCAAGCTGATCCGGGGCAACAGGCCCGGTTACCACCACATCCGTTACACGGTCCCGCCACGCACCGCGTCGGATCGTAGGCTCTTCGGCATCTTCTGGCAGGTTGGTCACGCCATCAACAGCTGTTCTGACTTCTTCTACTGCGCGGGACATGTCCCAATTCGGCTCGAATTCCAGCCGAATGCTGGTCCGCCCCTCGCGCGAGGTCGCCTCGGTACTGGAAACGCCCTCAACCGCCAGCAGCGCAGGCTCAAGCGCCTGAACGATGCCATTGTCCACATCCTCGGGGCCCGCTCCTTCCCACACGACGTCGACGTCAACACGTTCAAGGATGACGTCTGGAAAGAACTGCGCCCGCATGTTGGGCAAAGCCGCCACACCCAGCACCAGCAAAACCAGCAGCAACAGGTTCGCCACTGTGCGATGCCGGGTGAAATAGCTGAGTATACCGCTTGCCGCGCCGGGGATCTCGCGCATCATAGCGGTTAACCTCCGGCCCGGTTTTCAATGCGACGCACCAGAGATGCCGGAACTTTCGCCTCGCTGAGCTGCCCCAGGACGCGGTCTTTCATATCCTTCGGCATCTTGTCGCTGGCCTCAACCTGCGCGACAAGCTGCGCGCGCTGCTCGTCCGACAGCTCGACCAAATCGGGTTCAGCCCCGGCATTGGCTTCGATCCGCAAGGGGCGGACACGAACACCAGCACCCAGCAACGGCGTGCGCCCGATGACAACCTCGCGGCCGTCCAGACCTTTACCCCGCAACAAAACCTCGTCTCCCTGACGACGGATCAGTTCGACCGGCAAAGCTTCGAGCCGGTCATCCGTGCCGAGCACCAGAACCGTGCCAACCGCATCCAGAACCGAAGATGGCAGCCGCACTACATTGTCCAATGGCTGTTCCTGCACGGTCACTGTCACGAAGTCACCGGGTTTGAAACCCGACGTGTTGTCCATCCGCGCATAAAGCAAGCGCCCCGTTTGCCCCTCGCCGGCTGATCCACTATCGCGGCTTATTCGACCAGTAGCGGACAGATCAGTGCCCGTGACCTCAAGCGAGACCGTGACAGGTGCGTTGATCAGATCGCCCTCGGCATCCAGCAAACGCACGAATTGCGCGGTCGAAACGCGGAACGCGACTTCAAGCGCATTCGGATCGACCAGTTCTGCCAGTTTTTCATTGGCGGATACCAAACGGCCTTCGACCAGCGTTACATCCGTCAATGTCCCGCCAAAACGGGCGCGGACGGTCATGTCCTCCAAATCACGTTCGGCGGCCTCAAGCGCGATACGGGCGCGTGACAATAAAGTTGTGGCTTGATCCACCCGCGACTCGGCCTGCGCCAAGGCGATCCGGCGGGCCAGAACGGCCTGCTGCGCTGCAGCTTCGGCCAATTCGGCTTCTTCTACCGATGCCGCGGCACCAACACCCCGGCTTTGCAGGTCTTTTTGCCGTTGCATGGCACGCCCACGCAGCTCTGCCTGTGCCTCGGCCGAGTTCAACTCATCTTGAGCGAGCAACAAAGACCGCTCGGCGTCCCGTTCTTCGAATTGGGCATCCAGTAGATCCGACTTGGCCCGATCCAGCGCCGATTGCGCATCGGCAGGGTCCAGTTCGACCAAAACCTCGCCGGCACTAACGGAACCGCCATCCTCGAAGTCATCCGACAGAGACACTACGCGCCCGCCCAGTGCCGCGCGCAGTTCCAAGCGTCTGCGGCTTTGTACTTCACCAAATGCCTCGAGATAGGGTGTCACGGTTTCCAATTCGGCTGGACGAACCGTAACAGCAAAAATACGTTCACGCGCCTGCGGGGCCGCGTCTTCGCGCGTCAACAAATCCTGAACCGCGCCCGCAATAATCTGGGCGGCCGCAAACAAGAGAGCTAGCGTCAAAGACGCTAGAAACACTCCGACAAGGCTTTGCCTCAGAAAACGCATATTGCACTTACCCCGGTTGCATCAGGCTACCTGCCGCAAAAGGTAGCTGTGCGGTCAAAAATGCCAAGCCACAAAGCGGTTATGAACAGTTGAACGTGCGACCAGTCTACTTCCGTCGCAGATGTTCGTCCAATCTTGGCATTATTTCCACGAAATTGCAGGGACGGTGGCGGTAGTCGAACTGCTTTTCCAGGATCGCGTCCCAAGCATCCTTGCAGGCGCCGGGGCTGCCGGGCAACGCGAACAGATAGGTGCCGCCGGCCACGCCCCCCGTGGCGCGGGATTGAACGGCCGAAGTGCCGATCTTCTCCATCGACACGATCGTGAACACTGTTCCGAAGGCTTCGATCTCTTTCTCATAGACGTCCCGATGCGCCTCGACCGATACATCGCGCCCGGTTAGACCAGTGCCACCGGTCGAGATCACAACGTCGATATCGGGATTGGCGACCCAGTCGCGCAACTGATCAGCAATCTGAGCACGCTCATCGCGGATGATCTTGCGGTCCGCCACCAAATGACCTGCCTTTTCGATTCGCTCCACCAGTGTCTGCCCCGAGCGGTCCTCGTCCAGCGAGCGGGTGTCCGAGACGGTCAGAACCGCGATCCGTACCGGAATGAAGTCTTTGGTTTCGTCGATGCGTGACATCTTGCGTCAAGCCCTTTCCATAATGGCAAGCCGGATGGCGAGGGCGGTGAAAATCCCTCCTGTCACCCAGCCCATGATACGCGAGGCGCGCGGGTTCGAGATCAGAACCTTGCCCGCGCCACCGGCAAACACCCCGACCAGCCCATTCACCACGAACCCACCCAGCGCGATCACCACGCCAAAGATCAGGAATTGCGGTAGGATCGGGCCAAGGGCCGGATTTACGAATTGCGGGATAAAGGCCAGCACGAACAGAATGACCTTGGGATTGGTCAGGTTCACCACCATGCCATCCCTGAAAGCGTGATGTGCGGGTCTGGCGGGTGTGTCTGCAGATATTGCCCCGTTTCGGATCGCGCCCCAGGCCAGATACAGCAGATAGGCCACGCCCATCCAGCGGATCACGTCAAACAGCCACGGCAGCGCCGCCACCGCAGCCCCCAGCCCCAGCCCGGCCAGAAGAACATGCACCATCAGCCCGACCGAGACGCCAGCGCTGGCCACCAAGGCCGGTTTAGACCCCGATTTCAGACCCTGCCCGAAACAGAACATCATATCCGCGCCCGGCGTGAAGTTCAGCGCCAAAGCCGCCGGTATGAAAGCCAGTAAGGTGACAGTTTCAATCATGCCGCACCCTCAAACCAATTCACGCGCGGCCCTAGATTGGCGATCTGAGTGCGTCCCAGCGTACCGCGATATCCCCAACTGTCGTGGATATGCCCGTGCAACGACAACTGTGGCTGTAGCCGCTCAATAGCGTCACGCACGGCGGTAGATCCTACCGCATCACCGGTCGACGTCACATCTCCATAGCCTTTGGGCGGAGAATGCGCGATCAGGATGTCAGTCCCATCGCAGCGGTCCAGCAGCTCGGTCGCCTCGGCCTCGGTCAGGTCGCAGGACCAGTCTCCAAACGGTGTGAGCGGCACGCCGTAACCCAGACCGAACAGGCGCAGGCCGTCTATCGTCATGCCCGAGCCGTGCAGGACATGGACACCCTGCGGCGCGGCTTGTGTTAACTCCTCGGCGCTTTCGGCATTGCCGGGTACCAAAACCAAAGGCGAGGCGATGCTGGACAGCATCTCCATCGCTTCGTCCAAACCTTGCCGCATCTTGCAGAAATCCCCGGCGCCAATCACCAAATCAGCTTCTGCGCTAGCTGTAACCAGTTGGTTGGCGTGGTTGCGGGACATATGCAGGTCAGAAAAGGCCAGAATGCGCATTACTTGCCCTCCAACCGGGCTTTCAGCTCCAGCAAATCGGCCCAGGCTTGCCGTTTGGCCTGTGGCTGGCGCAGCAGATAGGCGGGGTGGAACATAGGGATCACCGGTAGGTTCATCGCCTGATCCCAGTGACCGCGCAGTCGGGTTATACCGCGTTTGCCCAGCACCGCCTGACAGCTGATATTGCCCATGACCACCAGAACCTCGGGCTTGGCCAAGGCCACGTGCCGTTCCAAAAACGGCTTCATCATCCCGATCTCTTCGGGCTTGGGATCCCGGTTTTGCGGAGGCCGCCATGGCAGCACATTGGTAATGTAGACGTTCTTGTGACGATCCAGATCAATCGCGGCTAACATCCGGTCCAATAACTGACCCGCGCGGCCGACAAAGGGTTTACCTTCGCGATCTTCCTCGCGACCCGGAGCCTCGCCGATGATCATCACTCGCGCCCCCGGCGTGCCATCGGCAAACACCAACTGCCGCGCACCGCGTTTCAGCTCGCAATGGTCAAACGCCTCCATGGTCGCGCGCAATTGATCCAGCGATCCCGCGCCTTGAGCCGCAGCCTTGGCCACCGCAGCCGGATCGACCTGTTTGGGTTTGTCCGGCGCCGCCTGTGCCACGGGTTTCTTGGCCTTGGGTCCAGTGTCGGGCAACGCGTAGCGGTCTATCGGCGCATCCCCGATAGACTCGGTCGCGCCCAGTTCGATCTGCCAGTCCAAAAGGGCCCGCGCCGTGTGATAATCCAAAGCCGATTCCATGCCTCACAATCTAACCAGCTTTTGACCGAGGGAAAGCGAATAGCACTTGATCGACCCGGCAACCGGGCAGACCATGGCACTATTCATGCCGAGCCTTATTCGATTCTTTCTGGTCATCTTGCTGCTGATCCCCGTCAGTACCTCTGGCTTTGCGCAGGTGAACGACCGTTTCGGCGTTCAGAACCGAGGCATCCAAGATCGCAACGGCTTCCAACAGCGCAACCGTATCCAGAACCAATGCCGCGCGGGGCAACTCAGATGTGGACGGAATTGCTGCCCCGTTGGACAGCGCTGCAGTTTTGACGGAAACTGCATACCGCCCGGTGGCACCTATTGCGGCGGCGGCTTTTCCTGCGGTCCATTTGAACGCTGCGTCGGCAATCGCAGATGTGCCCCAAAGGGCGAAAACAAGTGCCGGTCCAGTCTGGACTGCCCCAGCGGCACCGCCTGCAACGGGCGTGGCGAATGCGAAGCGATCCAGCTGGAATTCACTCTGCCCCGGCCAAAATGCGACGATGGCCGCACCTGCGCCAGCGGCACAAGCTGCCTGCCCGGCGGTGGATGCACCCGCCCCGGCTGGTTCCTGTGCGAAGAGACCGGATCACAATGTCGGCAGGGTTTCAAATGCTCGACCAATCAGGGCTGCGTCCCGGTCAAAGCGGTCGATTGCGGCAATGCCAAATGGTGCAGACCCGGCGAGCGATGCCTGCCCGAAGGCGGATGTGAGAAACTGCCCGAAGGCTCTGAACCATAGGTTGCTTTAGCCCCCACAGGTTTCTATAAGCGGCTCGATTGTCAGACAGGAGCCCGCCCATGCGTTTCGCCCATCGTCACCTTCTTGGCATCGAGCATCTGTCGCAGTCCGATATCACCGCCATTCTGGATCTGGCCGAAAAGTATGTCGACCTGAACCGCCAATCGACCAAGCATTCCGACGTGCTGTCGGGGCTGACGCAGATCAACATGTTCTTTGAGAACTCGACCCGCACACAGGCCAGCTTTGAGCTGGCAGGCAAACGGCTTGGCGCGGATGTGATGAACATGGCGATGCAGGCCAGCTCGATCAAAAAGGGAGAAACCCTGATCGACACCGCGATGACGCTGAATGCGATGCACCCCGATCTGCTGGTGGTGCGGCACCCGCATTCCGGCGCGGTGGACCTGCTGGCGCAAAAGGTGAATTGCGCCGTGCTGAATGCGGGCGACGGCAAGCACGAACACCCCACGCAGGCGCTGCTGGACGCGTTGACCATCCGCCGCGCCAAGGGTCGTTTGCACCGTCTGAACATCGCGATTTGCGGGGACGTAGCGCATTCGCGTGTGGCACGGTCGAACCTGATCCTGCTGGGTAAGATGGAAAACCGTATCCGCCTGATCGGCCCGCCGACGTTGGTGCCCTCGACCTTTGCCGAGTTCGGGGCCGAGATCTACGACGACATGAACGAGGGCCTTCAAGACGTCGACGTCGTCATGATGCTGCGCCTCCAGAAAGAGCGGATGGATGGCGGGTTCATCCCCTCGGAGCGCGAATATTACCACCGCTACGGGTTGGATGCGGCAAAACTGGCGCTGGCCAAGCCCGACGCGATCGTCATGCATCCCGGCCCGATGAACCGCGGCGTGGAAATCGACGGCACGCTGGCCGATGACATCAACCGATCCGTCATTCAGGAACAGGTGGAGATGGGCGTCGCCGTCCGCATGGCCGCGATGGAACTACTAGCCCGCAACCTGCGCGAGGCCGCATGAGCGACCTGACCGTTGCCCCCCATGAACGCGGTGTGATCCGCCTGTTCACGCTGGACATGCGCCCCGAAGAGGCCAAGTTCCTGCGCGAACCCGGTGCCGCCGATCAGGTTCTTGGGGTCGATGGTCTGGATATCGGGCAGATCGATATCTTTCCGGTCTCGGACCTCGAAGACCTCGGGCTCTATGGATATTTGCATGAAGGCGGCGGTGTGTCCGAGGATCAGCTAAACCGCACAATGCTGGATGCTATCGAAGGCTGGGTCATGGCCGTCCGCAGCGCAGCTTTTCGCGGCCAAGCCGCGACACTGAACCCCGACCCACGGGTGCGCCTGTTGGGCCTTTTCACCGAGGAAGCAACAAACTGGACCGGCGGCGTGATCGAGACCGAAAGCGCCAAGCCCTTCTCGGCGCCCCAGAACCCCGTAGAAAACAACGCACCGCGCCGCATCGGGTCCGCGATCCTGGCGGTGATCGCACTGCTTATTGTCGGAGGCACCCTTTGGCTGATCCTATAGTCTTCACGCCGCATCGAAATGCCTATATCCAGACCAACCTGACCCTTGCTGCCATCGCGATGGCCGGGGCGATGATCGTGTTGTGGCTGGTCGGAAACCCTTATGTCTGGACCGGCGCGCCTGCGGGTCTGGCCGCCATCGGGTTTCGCGCGTGGTATCTGGCCTCGGAAGAGCTGACAAACACGTGGGAGATGTCGGACACCACCCTCACCGGCCCCGGCCCACGCACTATTGCCCTGGACCAGATCGAGGCCGTCAACACGATGGGCAGCTTCGTGCAGGTCGTCACCAAAAGCGGCGACAAGCACCTGATCAAGTACCAAGCCGACCCCGCCGCCACCAAAGCAGCCATCGAAAGGGCCATGGGATGAGCGACGACTGGTGGCGCAAGAAAATACCCGACACTGAACAGGTGCTTTGGCATGGGCGGCCTTACCAGGGGTACTTTCCTCCGCGCCTGAGATGGGCATATGGCATTCTAATTGCCTGCCTTGCGCTCGGTTGGATTGCCAGCCCTTGGCTCGCGGAGACTTTGCGCGACTATTGGAAGCTTATCGGATGCACGCTGCTGCTGGCGTTTTTCATGTGGTGGGAACGGTTAATCCGCATGCGGCGCGTCTATGTTGTGACCAATCGCAACGCCTGGTGGATCAGCGAGATATTTAGAGCAAAATCCTTGTCCATTAATCCCGACCTGAAATTCTATCGCAACGGACACAACATCGTGTTTTCGCAACTGCGTTTCCTGGTATTCGAATACCTCCCCGCCCCTGACACCGCCATGGAAGCCCTGACCAAAGCCCGAGAGGCCCAGACATGACCGCCCAGATTTTCACCAATGCCCGACTGATCGACCCCGAGGCGGGAACGGACGCCCTCGGTTGGCTTCTGATTGCAGACGGTAAGATAAAAGACCACGGCAAAGGCGCAGCCCCTACAACGGACGCGCAGATGATCGATTGCGGCAGACAGTGCCTCGCCCCCGGCATCGTGGATATCGGCGTCAAGGTCTGCGAGCCAGGCGAACGGCATAAAGAAAGCTATAAATCTGCAGGTCTGGCCGCCGCTGCCGGAGGTGTGACCACCATCGTCACCCGACCTGACACCAGCCCAGCGATCGACACGCCGGAAACACTTGAATTCGTTACCCGCCGCGCACAAGCAGATGCGCCGGTGAATGTTCTGCCAATGGCAGCGCTGACCAAAGGGCGCGAGGGTCGCGAGATGACCGAGATCGGCTTTCTGCAAGACGCAGGCGCCGTGGCCTTCACCGATTGCGACCACATGATCGCCAACACCAAGGTATTTTCCCGTGCTCTGACCTATGCGAAATCCTGCGGGGCACTGGTGATTGCGCATCCGCAGGAGCCCGGCCTCAGCGCCGGAGCAGCCGCTACCAGCGGCAAGTTCGCCTCGCTGCGTGGTTTACCTGCCGTTTCGCCCATGGCTGAGCGCATGGGTTTGGACCGTGATATCGCCCTGCTGGAAATGACCCGGGCCAAATACCATGCCGATCAGATCACTACCGCCCGCGCCCTGCCCGCGCTGGAACGCGCCAAACGCAACGGGTTGGACATCACCGCAGGCACATCGATCCACCACCTGACGCTGAACGAGTTGGACGTGGCCGACTATCGCACCTTCTTCAAGGTGAAACCGCCTCTGCGGTCCGAGGATGACCGGCAGGCGGTAATCGAGGCGGTGCGGACCGGACTGATTGATACAATCAGTTCCATGCACACGCCGCAGGACGAAGAAAGTAAACGTCTGCCTTTTGAAGAAGCGGCCTCGGGGGCGGTTGCACTGGAAACGCTGTTGCCTGCCGCACTGCGCCTTTACCATGCCGAACAGCTTGATCTTCCGACCCTGTTCCGGGCGATGGCTTTGAACCCGGCAAAACGGCTGGGGTTGGACAGTGGGCGTCTGGCCCCGGGCGCACCCGCCGATTTGGTCCTGTTCGACCCGGATGTGCCTTTTGTGCTGGATCGTTTCAGCCTGAAATCGAAATCGCAGAACACACCGTTTGACGGCCAGCGCATGCAGGGTAAGGTCACCGCAACCTACGTCGCAGGTCAAGAAATCTACCGGAGACCCTGATGCCCCCGTTCGACAGTTCCATGGCCCAACTTATCCTCTGGGCTGCAGTGGGTTACCTGATGGGGTCTATCCCTTTTGGTATGATTGTCGCCAAAGTCATGGGGCTCGGCAACCTGCGCAATATCGGATCGGGCAATATTGGCGCTACAAACGTGCTGCGCACCGGGAACAAGCGCGCCGCCGCGCTGACGCTGATATTTGACGCCGCAAAAGGCGCAATGGCCGTCCTGCTGGCGCGGATCGTGGCTGGCGAAGACGCTGCACAAATCGCTGCGCTGGCCGCCTTTTTGGGTCACTGCTTTCCAGTGTGGCTTGGCTTCAAGGGCGGCAAAGGTGTTGCAACCTTCCTTGGGCTATGGCTGATGCTGGACTGGCGGGTCGGCGTTGCCTGTTGTCTGACATGGCTGTTTGCCGCAGCAGTCTGGCGAATCTCGTCTTTGGCAGCGCTGAGCGCTGCCGCGATGTCGACGATATGGGTGATGTTTCTGACCAATGGCACTGCGTTTGGATTGGGTGTGGCCCTAACCTTGCTGGTCTACTGGCGCCACGGGGCAAATATCACCCGCATCCGGGCCGGAACGGAACCCAAAATCGGAAAGTCTTGACCGCGCTGGCGCCGTTCCTGGCGGCGATTTTTCGCATCCCGCTTGGAACGTCAACTGGGCGCAGCCACGGGCGTCGCTATGTCGTGAGCCGAACCGCGCTGGCAGGCGGCAAGTCCATAAAGCTGGTAGCACACGAGCTTGGCGGGACCGATTACATCAGCCTGAACCTGTACATGACGGCAAATAGTGGTGCATTGCTGCGCTCGTGTGAGATGCCGGCTGATAAAGTGATTGAATTCGTTGTTGGTTTTGCGCCCGATTCCTAAGCTCTACTCTGCATAATTGCACAAAACCTATTCTATTACGCACAATCACAATTGATTGTTTTGAACGTGATCACAGCATTACCCACTTCGGTGTCGTGACGGCCAATTACCGACCGCACGGAACAAAATCGAAAGGGCCACTCAGGCACAATTCAGGGTGTCGTCCGGTGGCTCAATTCACGAAAGGTGAAAACCATGAACAAGATCAAATCCCTCATCGGCGGCGTTGCGCTGTCTGTTGCAGTTGCAAGCACGGCGATGGCCGCAGGCGTTGACCTGAACGCAAGCTCGACCGGTCTGGCGCTGCAGGGTTATGACCCAGTTGCCTATTTCACCGTTGGCGAAGCCACCAAGGGCGACTACCGCATCACCACGCTGCACAATGACGCTCTGTACCGCTTTGCAAACGAAGAAAACAAAGTCGCGTTTGAAGAAAACCCCGAAGCGTACCTGCCCGCATATGGCGGCTACTGCGCATTCGGCACCGCGATGGGTTTCAAGTTTGACGGCGACCCGAACTACTGGAAAATCGTTGACAACAAGCTGTACCTGAACCTGTCGGCCGACATTCAGGAACGCTGGGAAGGCGACATCCCGGGCTTTAACGAGCGTGCGGACGCCAACTGGAAAGACATTGCCGACAAAACTCCGGCAGAACTGCAGGCGCAATAATCCGCCTACGCACTCCAACACAACGGCGGCAGAGCATTCTGCCGCCGTTTTTCTTTTGTTTTCAATTCACTCACACACTTTCCCTAAGCCCCTCTGCTTCGGATTGTCCGGAATGCCCGTGCTGCAGATGTCCGCGTCGACCTCGCGCTTTAACCCGTGAATGATCCAGCCTCTCGCCCAAACGTATTCAAGTATGTGAGCGCACGATCATCCGTGGGTCGGCACAAAAAACCAATTTGAGGGAAAGGAACACAATATGAATAAACGTCTTTTAGCAGCAACAGGCATTGCATTTCTGGCCGCAGGATCCGCTGTTGCGCAGTCTTCTGGCAACTGGACGGGCTTCTACGGCGGTCTGCAGGTTGGTTATGCCGATATCGACACCAACGTCTCTGGCATCGACGGAGACGGCGCGATCGGCGGCATCATTCTGGGTTATGATTACGATCTGGGGGATTGGGTCGTAGGTGGCGGCTTCGACTATGACTGGACCGATGTTGATCTGGGTGGCGCGGCCACGGTCGAGGATGTCTGGCGCATCAAGGCCCGTGCGGGCTACAAGGTCACGTCAGTGGGTTTGCTTTATGGCATCGGCGGATATGCCGAGGCTGGTACCGACAATCTGAGCAGCGATAATGGTTGGTTTATCGGTGCTGGTTACGAACAAATCGTGGCACCCAACGTCAGCATTGGCGGTGAAATCCTGTATCACGAGTTCAACGATTTCAATTCATCCGGCGTTGATGTTGACGCCACGACCTTTCAGGCCCGTGCGGCCTATCGGTTTTGATTTAACGACTCCAAAAACGGTCCCGGCACAGGTCGGGACCTTGCCAGACTACAGCTCCAAGACCGTACTTCCTGTCGTCTGACGGGCTTCAAGCGCGCGGTGGGCGTCGGCGACCTGTTCAAGCGGAAAGCGCTGGTCGATGTGGATTTTCACCTCATTCCCCTGCACCTTGTTGAACAGGCGCCGCGCCATGGCCTGACAGACGGCGTGATCAGCGGTGTGAGTAAACAAAGTCGGTCGCGTGATCTTGAGCGAGCCTTTCTTGGCCAGAATGGCTATATCCATCAACGGTACCGGCCCCGAAGCATTGCCAAAGGAAATCATCATACCCAGTGGTTTCAGGCATTCCAAAGACCCGGCAAATGTCTGCGCACCAATCGAATCCATCACCGCATCGACGCCCTTGCCACCTGTGATCTCGGCGACCCGCTCGGCAAAATTCTCGGTCCGGTAATTGATGCAATGTGTCGCCCCGTTGAACTGAGCCAGACTGCATTTTTCATCCGTTCCAGCCGTACCGATCAGCTTGATCCCCTCGGATTTGGCCCATTGGCACGCAATCAGCCCGACACCACCGGCGGCGGCGTGGAACAGAACGGTGTCACCTCGTTTCAGCGGGGTCGTGCGGTGAAACAAATACTCGACAGTCATCCCCTTAAGCATCATGGCCGCAGCCGCATCAAACGAGATATCATCAGGCAAAGGGCAAACCTGTGCGGCCGGCATCACGCGCGCCTCGCAATAAGCACCAGAGGGGTTAGCCGCGTAGGCTGCGCGTTGGCCCGGTTGCAGATGGGTGACGCCTTCGCCCACCGCTTCGATCACCCCAGACGCCTCCATTCCCAATGCGTGCGGCAAGTCCATCGGATAGAGGCCCGTCCGCTGATAGACATCAATGAAGTTCAACCCACAGGCTTGATGACGAATGCGAACTTCGCCCGGTCCAGGATCGCCTATCGGGCGGTCTTCGATCTTCAGAACCTCGGGGCCGCCGTGTTCGTGAATGACGACGGTACCTGCCGTTTGCTGCATACTCACCTCCTGTAACCTGGGGCCAAGCTAACACGCCTGCGATCCAGAGCAATCGGCACAAGCAGGTCCAAGGCGACCCAAACGCAAAAAATTATGCTATACTGGTGTTTGAGCGTTGCCGGCTGGTCCGGCCAAAGGCAACTCGTACCGGATCATCTCTGCGGCGCTGATAGGCAAACGCGAGGGGATGACGATGGTCAGGACGATAGGAAATCCGATCAGCTGGGCGGCCCAAACGCTGGGAGCCACCAGTGATCATGTTGCAGAGAGCGTCACCGGAATTGGTGGCGCTGGGACACCCAAAATGCCCAAGGTTCAGACGCTGAGTTTTAGTGACCTCTGGGCGTGTCTGCGAGCCGGCTCGGAAGACTTTATGGAAACCCGCGCAGATGCGGTCTTCGTGGTATTGATCTACCCTCTGGCGGGCTTGCTGATGTTCGGGTTCGGCCTGAACCGAAATATGATACCTTTACTGGCCCCCCTGATCGCAGGTTTCGCATTGATCGGGCCTGTGGCGGCCGTGGGTCTTTATGAAATCAGCCGAAAACGCGAGCAAGGGGCCGAAGCCCATTGGCTGGATGCACTTGGTGTATTCCGGTCACCCTCGTTCGGGGCCATTTTGACACTGGGCTTCTATCTGGTGGCGCTTTTGCTGATCTGGTTGATGGTCGCGCAGAGCATTTATGTTCAGACATTGGGTCCTGATCTGCCGACCTCGTTCAGCACCTTCTTAACCCAGGTTTTCACAACAAAGGCAGGCTGGGTCATGATCCTGTCTGGCATCTTGGTCGGGTTCTTCTTCGCCCTTGTCGCATTGGCCACAAGCGTGATCAGCTTCCCCCTGCTTCTTGACCGCAAAGTCGGGGTGCCGCTCGCCGTAGTGACATCGGTTCGCGTTCTGCGGCACAACCCATCGGTCATCCTGACCTGGGGTCTGGTTGTGTCCAGTGCGTTGATACTGGGCGCGATCCCGATGTTACTGGGGTTGATTGTTGTCATTCCGGTTCTGGGCCACGCCACATGGCACCTGTATCGCTGCGCCGTGACCTGAACCGGAAGACGGTGCCTAGCCGCCGATCTTAAGAACGATCTTGCCGATATGACCCGAGCTTTCCATCCGCGCGTGGGCCGCTGAGGCCTCGGCCATGTCAAACTCGCTGTCCATCACCGGGGCAATCTTGCCCGAATCCAGTAGCGGCCAAACCGCCTCGCGCAGGTCTTGGGCGATTTTGGCCTTGGCCAGATCGGATTGCGGACGCAAGGTGCTACCGGTCAGGGTCAAGCGTTTCACCATCATCATGGCAAAGTTCAGCTCGACCTTGGGGCCCTGCAGGAAGGCGATTTGAACCAGCCGCCCATCCTCGGCCAGAGCTTTGACGTTGCGCGGGATATAGTCACCGCCCACCATATCGAGGATCAGGTTCGCCCCGCCCTCGGCCCGCATGGTGGATACGAAATCCTCATCCCGGTAATTAATCGCCTTCTCGGCCCCCAGTTTCTCGCAAGCGGCGCATTTCTCGGCCGATCCGGCAGTGGCAAAGACCCGTGCGCCGAACGCATTTGCAAGCTGGATCGCCGTTGTTCCGATCCCGCTGGAGCCGCCGTGAACCAAAAATCGCTCGCCCGCTTTCAGACCGCCGCGTGTGAAGACATTGGACCAGACGGTAAAGAAGGTCTCGGGCAGACACGCGGCCTCTTTCAGGCCCATCCCCTCTGGCACCGGCAAGCAATGGGCAGCGGGCGTGGCAACGTATTCGGCATAGCCGCCGCCGGGCAACAAGGCGCAAACCTGGTCACCAACTGAAAGCCCTTGAACGCCGGAACCTAGGGCCACGACCTCACCCGATGCCTCAAGCCCCGGCAGATCGCTGGCACCCGGAGGAGGATCATACGCACCCGCCCGCTGCAGCGCATCCGGACGGTTTACCCCGGCATAGGCCACCTTTAGCACCACCTGACCCGCAGCAGGTTCAGGCACGGATCGGTCCGTTATCTGCAGAACCTCGGGCCCGCCGGGTTTGGTGATTTCTACAGCGCGCATTGTCTGGGTCATGGGCAATTCTCCTTTGCCCAATGCCTAACAGGCGAAAACGGAAAGGCCCAGACGCTTACTTGCGCGGGTTCAGCATTCCCGGCAGATCAGCCCGCATCTTCATCGGAGCTTTAACCTGACCTGCCAACCAATTCGGCACCGCAAGAAAGGGCTTGAACAGTGGGTTGCCATTGACCTGCGCCTTGAGCTTTTCGAACTGCATGACGTTGTCGATGCGGCGGTCCAGAAACTCCCACGTTCTCTGTTGGTCAGGCGAATCATCCCCCAGCCAGAACAGCACGGTCGAGGAATAGACCCCCGACAACGTCGCCCGCTTGGTGTACCAGTTCACATCGTCCGATGTATCGCCAAGCGTGTCCCAGATCAGATCGCAGGTCTGCCACATCGCCTTGGCCCCATCAGCCGCGTGCATCGGCAAAGAAAACAACGTCATCCCACGACGCACAAGTTCCTTGTCCTCTACCGCCTGAAGACGGAACCGGACAGCAGCAGCGATCCGGTCACGGAATTTCAGATCGCTCAGATCTTCGGTTTTCAGACGCTCTGCCATCGCCGCGTCCCCGCGGGCATGAAAAGCCAGGGCCATATCAACCGCACCACGAGGACAGATCGACCGTGCCAACGTTTCATCAATACCGCAGTCACTGATGGCCATGCGAAAGCTGGTTTCCGACCAGCCATCAAACGGCACATGGGCCAGCATAGCGTCCAAAAGCTGGGTTTTGGCGTCTTCGTAGGATATGGTCATGGCGGTTCTCCGGGTTCTGGCACCAGTACTAGACAAGTTAGAGCGGCTTTGCTATACGGCCACCTCCTGCAATTTCCTTGCAACTCTATCTAGAAAGGTGGTGACAACCACATGCAGGTTAGTGTTCGCGACAATAACGTCGATCAGGCGCTTCGTGCCCTGAAGAAAAAGCTGCAGCGCGAAGGCGTGTTCCGTGAAATGAAGCTCAAGCAACATTTCGAGAAACCGTCCGAGAAAAAAGCGCGCGAGAAAGCTGAAGCGATCCGCCGTGCCCGTAAACTGGCACGTAAGAAAGCACAGCGCGAAGGTTTGCTCTAAGCACCTGATGCTCGTCCAGCTTTGGATGACACTATTTGACGACCCCCGAGGCCCCGCCCGGGGGTTTGTCGTTTTTTAAGAGGGATTTCGCCAGTCCCGCCTCTTAGCGATCGCAACAACTCGCCGAGACATTGATCTGCCATTTTCTCGGCGTTATCCAGCGCGGCGAATCTCTGTTTCGGTGCGCCCTCCCGCCGAAATGCGCCGATCTTTCCGACCTCACTGTTCATGTCTTTTGCCGGCTCTCTAAGTGGGTCCGTCCATTCGGACAAAACAACTTAAGGAGGCAAAAATGTCTGCAGCAAGTCAAGTAGAACGGGAAATGCTGGCGTTGATCAACCAAGAGCGTACGTCCCGTGGCTTGGACCCATTACAGCTTGAAACGCAGCTCAACGATTCGTCGGAAGATCACAGCAGCTGGATGCTCGATACGGACACGTTCAGCCACACCGGGTCAGGCGGATCAAGCGCCACCCAGCGGATGCAGGCGGCCGGGTTCGATCTTGAAGGCAGTTGGCGAACTGGCGAGAATATAGCCTGGCAATCGGAACGCGGCGCGCCAGGGATCAGCGACGACGTGGCGCAACTGCACCAGGGCCTGATGAACAGCCCCGGTCATCGCGCGAATATTCTGAACCCCGATTTCAAATACATCGGCATCGGTATCGAGACCGGCGATATGCAGGGATCTGACGCCGTGATCGTCACGCAGAACTTTGCCACAACTGATGCGGCAGTCATGCTGGACAGCGGCGGCACAGCCATGGCGCCTACCCCACCTGCAGAGCCAGTCCCCGCACAACCCGATACTGATGTGACCGAGACCGAAGACCCGGTCTCCGAACAGCCGGACACTGACGTCACAGAAACTGACAATCCTCCTCCGGAGCAGCCGGGTACTGACGTCACCGACAAAGACGATCCGGCCCCTGAACAGCCGGACACCGAAGACGCTGATGCAGATTGCTTCGATTTTGCGGCTTTTCTTGCTGAACTAGACGCATTCATTCAGCAGCTAAAAGAAGATTTCGATCAATTGGCGTGGAATGATGACGACATGACCCCGCCTGAGACCCAGGGCGACATGGATTTCGTCATAGCAGATGATTCAGTCCCGGTTGCGGACGAACCAATCTGTCCCGAGATGACGTCTGGCGGAGCAGAAGACTTCTTTTCGCTCACCTTCTTCAACGTCGATTGCATGATGGACGCGGCCTGACGCGCCAACCTGATGCGAAGCAGATCGCTGCTTCGCATCCTTTCGAACCGATCAGTATATTTTTGGCACGTGCAATTCGTCTGGCAGAACACGGCGTTCGTATTCCGGGTTGTACTTGCGATCCGGCAGGTTGACCTTTTCCTGCGGTACATCCGTGTAGGGGATCTTGGTCAACAGGTGTTCGATACAGTTCAGACGCTCGCGCTTTTTGTCATTGCCTTCGACGATATACCATGGCGCTTCCGGAATGTTGGTGCGGAACAACATGTCTTCTTTGGCTTTAGTGTAGGCCTCCCACCGGATACGAGATTCCAGATCCATCGGCGACAGCTTCCACTGCTTCATCGGATCGTGGATGCGCATGAGGAACCGCAACTGCTGCTCTTCATCGGTGATCGAGAACCAGTATTTCAGCAAAATGATGCCCGAACGTACCAGCATCCGTTCAAATTCGGGAACGTCCTGAAAGAACTGTTCAACCTGATCTTCGGTCGCAAAGCCCATGACCCGTTCGACACCCGCGCGATTGTACCATGACCGGTCGAACAGCACGATTTCGCCCGCTGCAGGCAGGTGCGGAACGTATCGCTGGAAATACCACTGGCTTTGTTCCCGACGGCTTGGCGCGGGCAGAGCAACGACGCGCGCAACCCGCGGGTTCAGGCGCTGCGTGATCCGCTTGATCACGCCCCCCTTACCCGCGCTGTCGCGGCCCTCGAACAGGATACAAACCTTGGCACCCGTGTGCTGCACCCAATCCTGCACTTTGATCAACTCGGCCTGAAGACGCAGCAGGTTCCGGAAATAGACCTTGCGGTCCAGCATCTCGGGGTGCTGATCCTTGTAGATCTTGCGGATTTCCATCGACAACATGGGCTCGCTGAACTCGATCTCGAAATCTTCGTCCAGCGTGTCTTCCAGCTCGGCCTCAAGCCAGTCTTTCGAGGCGTCGTTATATTCGTCAGCCAAGGTCTGCTCCTTACAAATTCCCGGGTTCGGACCGTATCGGGCGCATGTAACCGCCTGATGTCATCGGATGAATTGATGAAGGTCTTTTCCTAAGCGTAACAGCTTACGGCGACAAGATCACTGTGACGCAAATCCGCAGCCCGTTCACTGTTGAACTGTCTTGCCAGAACGCGCCCAACCACGGCATCAAGGCGCAAACCGAACTGCAAAGGCGCGACTTTGACCCATTTTTTCGCATTGCTGCCCACGATCTGGCCGTGGCTTTTGCTGATCACCGCCATGGTCAGCACCGTATCAGGCAAACAGGTTTTGGGTATGGGATTATTGGCGGTTTTCGGAGCGGTCTCGCTGACATTGGTGCTGGTTACGCCGATCGCCGCAGGGGTGGTCATTGTCGGTTTTGCAGGCGCGTTGATACTGCGCAACCTGTCCGGGATGTGGGCCGCGCTTGGCCATGTTACACTCGTCATATGGTGCATCGCGCTCGGGGCGCATCTGGTCCCGGGATTTCACAACCCTCTGGTCCTTGATCAGGTTCAATCTGGCCCTTTAAGTCGCGATTTCACGATGTACTTGAACCTGGACAAGCCCATGGTGCTGTTCACCGTGGCTTTGGCGTGGCCCAGCATGATTGGTGGGGCTGTGGCACTGCGCAAATTCCCGTTGGCAGTTGGTTTCGCCTTGCTGCCTGCGCTGTTGGCAGTGGGTTCTGCCGTCAATGCCATCCGCCCCGAGATCAGCCTGCCCCATTGGTGGGTGATCTTCGTGCTGTCCAATCTCTTCCTGACCTGCCTGACGGAAGAGGTGTTTTTTCGCGGTTATTTGCAATCGTTGATATCTTCCCGTTTTGGCGCGGGTCTGGGGATAGCTGCTGCAAGCCTTCTGTTTGGTTTGGTTCACGTCGGCGGAGGACCGGCATTGGCAGGTTTCGCAACCATTCTGGGCGCGGCTTGCGGGCTGGGTTATTATGCAACCGGGCGTCTGTGGGTTCCTGTCCTCATGCATTTCGGCTTCAACGCCGCGCATCTGGTGCTGTTCACCTATCCCGGACCGGCCTGATCAAACCGGTAAGGCCGTGGTTTTGAACACGGTTCGGAGCGCAAACGAACTTTGCATCTGCGCCACTCCGGGTAGTCGCGACAAGTATTGCCGATGGATGCGGGCAAAGTCCTCGGTGTTTTCGGCGACGACTTTTAGGATGTAGTCCGCCGTTCCCGCCATAAGGTGACACTCCAAAACATCCGGAATTCGGGCAACGGCCTTTTCGAAGGCATCCAGAACCTCTTCGGCCTGTCCTTGCAATGTGATCTCGACAAAGACGGTCGTCGGCACGTTCATCTTGCGTGCATCCAACAGAGCAACGTAGTTGCGAATAAAGCCCTCGGATTCCAGCCGTTGCACCCGTCTGTGGCAGGCCGAAGGCGACAAATTGGCCTGTTCGGACAGTTCTGCATTCGACATCCGACCGTTACGCTGCAATGCCGCCAGAATCTTTCGATCCGTCGTATCAATGGCCATCTGCGCAATCCTTTTGCAAGTTATGGCCAAAATACCGAAAATTTTTCGGAATTAAAGCGTTCACACGGGCAGAGTTTCACAGAAATTGCGCGCAAAGTTGCCCATTATTTAAGCAGTTTACAAACGGAGAGACCAAATGAAGATCGGTTGCCCCAAAGAAATCAAACCGCAGGAGTTCCGCGTCGGAATGACCCCGAACGCTGCGCAAGAAGCGGTCGCGCGCGGCCACGAGGTGATCATTGAAACCGGAGCCGGTCAGGGCTCGGGTTTTGACAATGCCGACTACGTCGCAGCCGGAGCGCGCATTGTCGACACCGCAGCCGAAGTTTTCGCCACTGCCGACATGATCGTCAAAGTCAAAGAACCGCAGGCAGGCGAACGCAAGATGCTGCGCGAGGGACAGCTGCTGTTTACCTATCTGCACCTTGCCCCGGACCCAGACCAGACCCATGACCTGCTTGCTTCGGGTTGTACGGCTATCGCGTACGAGACTGTAACGGACGCCAATGGGGGGCTGCCTTTGCTTGCACCCATGTCCGAGGTTGCAGGTCGCCTCGCCCCGCAGGTCGGGTCGTGGACCCTGCAGAAGGCCAATGGCGGGCGCGGTGTTCTGATGGGCGGCGTTCCCGGAGTTGGTCCGGCGAAAGTTGTTGTCATTGGCGGTGGTGTCGTGGGAACACATGCAGCCAAGATCGCCGCGGGGATGGGGGCAGACGTGACGGTTCTTGACCGGTCGCTGCCGCGCCTGCGCTATCTGGATGACGTGTTTGGCGGGACGTTCAAGAACCAATACTCGACAGCCGGCGCAACGGCCGAGCTGATCCAATCCGCCGACATGGTGATCGGCGCGGTGCTGATCCCCGGTGCGGCTGCGCCAAAGCTGGTGACCCGCGCGCAACTTTCTACCATGAAACCCGGAGCAGTCCTTGTCGACGTTGCGATCGATCAGGGTGGGTGTTTTGAGACGTCGAAAGCGACGACCCATGCCGAACCGATCTATGATGTTGATGGCATCATGCACTATTGCGTCGCCAACATGCCCGGAGCTGTCGCCCGCACATCGACCATCGCGCTTGGCAACGCCACCATGCCCTTCATGCTGGCGTTGGCCGACAAAGGCTGGAAACAGGCCTGTCAGGACGACCCTCATCTGATGGCCGGACTGAACGTACATGCGGGTAAGCTGACCTACTACGCCGTCGGCAAAGCTCTTGGGATCGACGTGGTGTCCCCCAACGTCGTCATCAAGGCCTAAGATACTCCCGCCCCTGAAAGCGCACTCTGACGAGTGCGTTTACAGCGTTGGGCGCAGCGCCGCGCTGATCGCGCGGCGCGGTCGAACCTCTGACCAACGTTGCAACAAACGAAAAGGCGCCGCGCGATCAGCGCGGCGCTGGGCCCAACCGGAAAAAGGCATTTCAATGCCCGTATGACGGGCGGGAGCGTTACGCCTGTTTTTGGATCTCGACCGAATGCGGATAGGGAATCGAGACACCCTTGGCATCGAACGCTTCTTTAACGGCTTTCGTGATTTCAAACCTCACGTCCCAATAATCTGCAGTGGCGCACCACAGCCGCGCCGTCAGATCAACCGAGCTGTCGCCCAGATTGGTCACGCGCACCCAAGGCTCGGGATCGTTGTGAATACGCTCATCGGCCTTGGCCACATCCAGAATGATCTGCATCGCCTGATCTGCGCTGTCGCCGTAATCAATCCCGAAAACCAGGTCCACGCGTCGCGTGTCATGTGCCGAGTAGTTGGTGATAACCGTTCCCCATGCCTGACCGTTTGGCACGATGATCTGCACATTATCCGGCGTTACCAATTCGGTCGTGAACAGGTTCAGGTCTTGCACTGTCCCTGCAGTACCGCCGATATCCACATACTGACCCAGCTTGTAAGGCCGGAACACCACCAGCATCACGCCCGCCGCCAGATCGCTGAGCGTCCCTTGCAGCGCCAGACCGATGGCCAGTGATGCCGCACCCAAAATGGCAACAATACTTGTGGCCTCAATCCCGAAAATCCCTAGAACGGCAACCAGAACCATCGCCAGGATAGCCCATTTCACTAGGCTGGCCATAAAGTTGCCTAGGGTCGGGTCAATCTGCGGGGTGGCGTTGATGCGCCGGCGCACCATACCGCCTATCGCACCGGCCACGATCCAGCCCAAAATCAGAACAATCAGTGCCTTGACTGCATTCATGATAAGCGGAGCAAACGCCCCTACCTGAGTTACGACCTCGTCCACGCGCTTCTCCTTCTGCTAGCTATGCAAAACCCGCGACACGCGCGCGGGATGCACAAGATTGTGAGCGAGAATACCGCTCTGGTCTAGGTGCGGAATGAACCGGTTTTCCCCTCTGTTGTGAAATGCACAAGAACTGACCGGGAATGCACAGGTGCTCTACTGGTAACACATTTGGCCAGTGCTTACTTCAATTCGGAACCGCATTCAGGAGCGCACCATGCTTGACACCTCAACTCATCCAATTACCTGCCGCTGGCCTGCCCAGACACCCGACAGGTTGCAGCTTTATTCCTATCCAACGCCAAACGGTGTCAAAGTTTCGATCATGCTGGAAGAGATCGGCCTTCCCTATGAAGCGCATCTGGTCACGCTGGCGGATTCAGATGTCAAAATCCCCGAGTTCCTGTCGCTGAATCCAAACAACAAAATTCCTGCGATTATTGACCCCAACGGCCCGGATGGCGAGGCTGTATCCCTGTTCGAGAGCGGCGCAATCCTGCTATATCTGGCAGAGAAAAGCGATCAGTTGATGGGCGCGACCGCAGCGGACAAAGCCCGCGTGACGCAATGGCTGATGTTCCAGATGGGTGGTCTTGGCCCGATGTTCGGTCAGCTTGGCTATTTCCACAAATTCGCCGGTAGCGAGATCGAAGACCCTCGCCCCCGCGAACGCTACATCAACGAAGCCAAGCGCTTGCTTAATGTGCTAAACACACAGCTTGAAGGGCAGGAATGGATTGCGGGCAGCTATTCAATTGCCGATATCGCCATTGTACCGTGGCTGCGAGGCTTGGACTATTACGGTGTGAAAGAGCTGCTTGGATGGTCTGATTTCGCCAACCTTCAGCCATATGTGGACCGCTTTCTGGACCGCCCAGCGGTCCAGCGCGGATTGGTTATCCCTGCGACTAGCTAAGGCAGATCGGGGGCGAGGCATTGCCCCGCCCCATCGACCGCTATCCGGGCAGTTGCCCGGTCAGAACATAGCGCAGAACCTCGACTACCTGCGCCGGGTGCTCGGCCACGGCCAGAGCTGCGGCGTCGACCTCTTTCAGCGCGTGCTGATGGTCGGGGCCGTGCAGCACGATCAGGGATTTGCCCAGAGCGGCAGCGTACCCTGCGTCGAAGGCCGCATTCCACTGCTTGTATTTCTCGCCAAAGCGGACCACGACCAAATCCGCATCCGTGATCCCCTTACGGGTGCGGATCGCGTTGACCATCGCGCCCTTGTGATCGTGCCAGTATTTGTTCGGCTCAGCCCCCAGAATGGCCACGCCGCAATCGTCACTGGCCGCGTGGTCGGTCACCGGGCTGTTAAAGGTGATTTCCAGCCCCTGCGCGCCTTCGATGATCTGGTCGCGCCAATCGGTGTGAATCTCGCCCGAGAGGTAAACGTTCAGCATGTCTTGTTCCTCCTGAAATGAAAAAGGGGCGCGTCCGGCCCCTTTGTCTTGTTAGCTTGTCGCGCCAATCAGCCGCGCAGAACGCCGCCCGTGGCCTTGGACACTTTGGCGATGATCTTCTGACCAACCGCCTCGATATCCTCTTCCTTGAGGGTCTTGTCCGTCGGTTGCAGACGCACGGTGATGGCCAGCGATTTCTTGCCCTCACCCAGGCTGCCACCGATGAATTCATCGAACACGCGTACATCGTCGATCAGCGCCTTATCCGCGCCTGCTGCTGCGTTCACCAAGGTCAGAGCTTCGACATCCGCATCAACCACAAAGGCAAAGTCACGTTCCACCGCCTGCAGATCGCGCAGTTCAAGCGCCGCGCGGGTGGCCCCGGATTTGCGCCGCAGAGGCACTTCGTCCGGCCAGATGGTAAAGGCCATCGCCGGACCCTTGATATCCAGCGCTTGCAGGATGCGCGGGTGCAGTTCACCAAACACGCCCAGCACCTTTTTCGGACCCAGACAGATTTTGCCATGACGGCCCGGATGCCACCACGCATCACCATCGCGCAGGACCTGCACCTTCGCGGGCGCTCCGATCGCGGCCAGTACGGCCTCGGCATCGGCTTTGACGTCAAACACATCCACCGCGCGCGCGGCCCCATGCACATCCTTGGGACCATCGCGGCCCACCAGTAGACCAGTGATCTGGGTTTTCTGGTTGCCGGGCTCACCGCCGTGGAAAACAGGGCCAACCTCGAACAGGGCAACATCGGCAAAGCCGCGCGCCTGATTGCGGGCGGCCGCCTGCAGCAGGCCGGGCAGCAGATCGGGGCGCATATGGCTCATTTCCGAGGAAATTGGGTTTTCCAACTGCGTCGCGGCATCGCCGCCCCCGAACAGGGCCGCCGAGGCCTTATCAATGAAGGTATAGGACACACATTCATTGTAGCCCAGCGCCGCACAAGTTCGGCGGGCCATCGACTGACGGCGCTGCGTCGGTGTCATCACCGCCTTGGGGATGCCATCGGTCACTCGCGGCAGCGGTTTGCCCTGCAGCTTGGTCAGCGAGGCAATCCGCGCGACCTCTTCCACCAGATCGGCCTCGCCCATGACATCGGGGCGCCAGCTGGGCACATGGGCCATCTCGCCTTCGAGGCGGAAACCCAGACGGGTCAGGGTCTGGCGCTGTTCGCTTTCGGGTATGTCCATCCCGACCAGCGACTGCACCCGCGCCGCATCCAGCTTGTAGGCGCGCGCGTGGTTCGGGGCCTTACCGGCCTCGACAACCGAGGATACCTCGCCGCCGCAGATATCCAGAATCATCTGCGTCGCCTGCTCAAGCCCTTCGCGGGTGAATTGCGGGTCAACGCCGCGTTCAAAGCGGTAACGCGCGTCCGAGTTAATCTTCAGAGCGCGGCCCGTCAGGGCGATCTGCACGTGATCCCAGAAGGCGCTTTCAAGGAAGACATTGACCGTCTCATCAGTGCAGCCGGTTTCCTCGCCGCCCATGATACCCGCGATAGATTCCGCGCCCTTGTCGTCTGAGATCACCATCATACCGCGCTGCAGGGTGTATTCCTTCTCATCCAGCGCCACCAGCGTTTCACCACCCTTGGCGCGGTGAACCCGCAGGTTGCCCTGCACCTTATCCGCATCAAACACGTGCAGCGGGCGGTTCTGGTCAAAGGTCATGTAGTTGGTGATATCCACCAACGCCGAAATGGGACGCAGACCGATGGCCTTCAACTGATCCTGCAGCCATTGCGGGCTGGGGCCGTTCTTGACGCCCCGGATTACACGACCGGTGAAATGCGGCGCGCCGTCCAGGGTGTCGTCGTCAATCGTCACCTTGATCGGGCATTCGAAATCCCCCGGCACTGGCGCGTGGATATGCTCTTTCAGCGTACCCACACCGCGCGCTGCCAGATCACGTGCGATGCCAGCCACACCCAACGCATCGGGGCGGTTCGGCGTGATCGCAATCTCGATCACCGGATCGACCTTGGACGGGTCATTCTCGGCCAACCAGTCGACGAAGCGATCACCGACCTCGCCCGAGGGCAGTTCGATAATGCCATCATGCTCGTCCGACAGCTCCAGCTCACGCTCGGAGGCCATCATGCCAAAGCTTTCGACGCCCCGGATCTTGCCGACGCTGATGGTGATATCCAGTCCGGGGATATACATGCCCGGCTTGCAGACCACGACAGTGATGCCTTCACGCGCGTTCGGCGCGCCGCAAATGATCTGCAGATCGCCCTCGTCGGTTTCCACTGTGCAGACCCGCAGTTTGTCGGCGTCGGGATGCTTTTCCGCGTGTTTCACATGGCCCAGCGTAAAGCCTGCCAGCCGGTCCGCCGGGTTCACGATCTCTTCGACCTCTAGCCCGAGGTCGGTCAGCGCCTCGGCGATCTCATCAACCGACGCGTCCGTGTCGAGGTGGTCTTTCAGCCAGGACAAAGTGAATTTCATTGCTCGGGGCCTTTTTTGGCAAACATCCAGTCGGCACAGGCAATGACAAAGAATGCGCCAAGGTGCAAGCGCTGCGCGTCACGGATAAGTGGGGGTGCGGCCCAAAAGCTCGTCCAATTGCCGCCCGATCCAGCCATGGGGGATAAAATGCCCGCCCGGATGGGTGTCCAGCGTCACTTGCCCATGCGCGCAATCGGTCCATTCCACGCGGCTGAGGGTCAGGATCGGCACCACACTCCAATCGCCGCGCGGGGTGGCATCGTGGCAATCGTAAGCCGCTCGCCACAGCGCCACCGGGTAGGTGGTGTCACCGTTGGTGCCATAGGGGAAGTCCATCACCGTATCGCTGAGGCCATGCACATGGCGCGCCTCACGCGGGGCTTCGGGGCACTCTTCAGTCTGGCGGATGCTACCCGCAACGGCCAGCAAGGCGGCAATGTCATTGCCCGACTGGCACACATAGCGCCACGCCATCGCGCCACCAAAGGAATACCCCGAGACGTAGATACGTTTAGGATCAACCGGATAGCGCTTGGCCACATCCTCAAGCACCGCATCGGCAAAGGGAACGTCACGCGTGTCTGATGTCCAGAAGTCCCAGCTTTTGCCTAACCCGTTCGGAGCCACCAGCAACACGCCGCGCAGTTTTGTGGCCCCAGCGATGCGCTGATGGTTCACCACCACTGTGCCCTGCCGCGCCCAGCCGTGGAAGTGCAACAGAACGGGCAGAGGGGTCTCCCCGTCCCATTTCTCGGGCTCTAACACATGGTACGAGCGATCACCCAGATCACAGGCGGTGTCGCCATGGCAATCGGATTTCCAAGGCTCCATGGCGAGTGTCGGGGTTGCGGTTAGCAGCAGGAAAAGCAGTCTGTAAATCATAGGCCGGAGCCTAGCCGCCTGACGCGGACTGTCACGTCACAACCGTGTGGGAAACTGTAACACGCGCAGATTCCGGCCTTCCGGACAGAGCGCAAGCCGCGCTATCGCCAGACCGCGGGATGGCGATCTTTGGGCTGTGCTTAACACTTTATGCCTGCCATGTCCGTGTACTGTTCGAGCGGTGCGCGGACGGAGACAAATCGCCAGCCCGCGGTCTGGCGATAGCGCGGCGGCCTTTGGCCTTTGCTCCGCGCTTTACGTTTCTAGTTCTAGCAGTATTCTACAGTTTGATGCCCAGCTTTTCCGCTGCTTCTTGCTTAACATAGGCAAGCGCCAAATCTTTCATCATCCCCAGCGTCATGCCACCTACTTTCGAGGCTCCGGACTTTGTCTTTTTCCAGACAGTGTCGCTTCTGATTGCCTCGATGTAATCGTGTCCCAATGAGGTTAGCCGAAACCCATAGTCACTGACGTCGACGATTAGACCGTCATCTTTCATCAATTGGAGATGATAGTAGTCGCCTTCTGCACCTTCTTCGAAGTCATACCCAATCTGCCAGTCATCAGACGCTTCTGCTTCGAATAACAGTTTGCGAACGATGTCGGGGTCCCGTTTCACCGAGACAAACCACCATGCAGGTTCGGCATATCCAGCGCCGCGAACCCATAGTGGCGCAGCCAGCGCAGATCAGAATCAAAGAACGCCCGCAGATCCGGAATACCGTATTTCAGCATCGCCAGGCGGTCGATGCCGATCCCGAACGCAAAACCTTGATAGACCTCGGGATCAATTCCACCGGCGGCGATCACCTTCGGGTGGACCATGCCCGAGCCCAGAATCTCCATCCAGTCGTCGCCCTCGCCGATCTTCAGCTGGCCGTTGTCCCACGAACAGCGGATATCGACCTCGGCCGACGGTTCGGTGAAGGGGAAGTGCGAGGCGCGGAAGCGCAGCTCGACGTCGTCGACCTCGAAGAAGGCTTTCACGAACTCTTCCAGAACCCATTTCAGGTTCGCCATCGAGATGTCCTTGTCGATGGCCAGCCCTTCGACCTGATGGAACATCGGCGTGTGGGTCTGGTCATAGTCGGCGCGATACACACCGCCCGGACAGATCACGCGGATCGGCGCGCCCTGTTTCTCCATCGAGCGGATCTGTACCGGAGACGTATGGGTACGCAGCACATGCGGCGGACGGTCGTCACCTTCGGCGCGGTGCATGTAGAACGTGTCCATCTCGGCCCGCGCGGGGTGGTGGCCGGGGATGTTCAGGGCGTCGAAATTATACCAGTCGTCCTCGATCCGGGGCCCTTCAGCCACCGAGAAGCCCAGTTCGGCGAAGATCGCGGTCAGTTCCTCGGTCGCCTGGCTGATCGGGTGGATCGAGCCCTGACGGCGCGAACGGGTCGGCAAGGTAACGTCCAGCCATTCGGTGCGCAGACGTTCATCCAGCGCGGCATCGGCCAGCGCGGATTTTTTGGCGGCCAGCGCCGAGTTGATTTCATCCTTCAGAGCGTTCAGCGCGGGGCCTGCAACCTGGCGTTCCTCGGGCGTCATTTTGCCCAGCTCGCGCATCTTCAGCGCGACCTCGCCTTTTTTGCCCACGGCGGCGACGCGGATCGCCTCAAGCGCGTTCTCGTCGCCCGCTTCGGCGATTTGGCCCAGATATTTTGCCTTAAGATCGTCCATGACGCCCTCTGAATTTGGTCGCCAACCTGCTATCGGCCCCGCCCCGCGAATGCAAGCGGGACGGTGCTGATCAATAGCTGTATTCGGGATAAATCCGGGTCAGATCGCCATTCCAGTCGCCATTGTAGTGATCCAGCAACTCATCGGCGGGGACTTTCCCTGTGTCGATGCTTTCTTTTAGCGCGTTCAGGAAATGCGTCTCGTCCGGCACCAGACCGCCCGCACCGGGGAATGCGCGGGATTTCAGACCAGCCTCAGAGATCGCCACGACTTCGCGCGCCAAATCGTGCATGTTGATGCCGCCAACCTGCGCCTGAAGACCCTGAAAGGCAGCCTGAACGCGCAGTTCTTCGCGGGTGTCCGCGTCCCAGCCTTTGACCAGATCCCACGCCGCATCGAGCGCGCCCTGATCATAGGTAAGGCCCACCCAAAAGGCAGGCAGCGCGCACAGGCGGCGCCACGGGCCGCCATCGGCGCCGCGCATCTCCATATATTTCTTGATGCGGGCCTCGGGGAAAGCGGTGGTCAGGTGGTCGGCCCAATCAGACAGCGTCGGGGTTTCACCGGGCAGCGCGGGCAGTTTGCCCTGCAGGAAGTCGCGGAAGGACATGCCCAGCGCGTTGATATACTGCCCGTCGCGATAGACGAAATACATCGGCACATCGAGCGCGTATTGGACATAGCGTTCGAACCCAAAGCCCTCTTCGAACACAAACGGCAACATGCCCGTCCGCGCATCATCCAGATGCCGCCAGATATGGCTGCGCCAGCTTTTCTGGCCGTTGGGCTTGCCTTCGAAGAACGGCGAATTGGCAAACAGCGCCGTCGCCACCGGCTGCAGGGCCAGCGCGACACGTAGTTTCTGGACCATGTCGGCCTCGGACCCAAAGTCGATATTGACCTGAACAGTACAGGTACGCCGCATCATGGCGCGGCCCATGGTGCCGACCTTTTCCATGTAGTCGTTCATCAGCCGATAGCGGCCCTTGGGCATCAACGGCATCTCGTCATGGGTCCAGATCGGAGCCGCACCCAGACCGATGAAGCCCACGCCGATCTCATCGGCGATATCCTTCACCTCGCGCAGGTGGGTGTTCACCTCATCGCAGGTCTCGTGGATCGTCTCCAGCGGAGCACCCGATAGTTCCAGGGCACCGCCGGGTTCCAGGCTGACATTCGCGCCGTCCTTTTCCAGACCGATCAGGTTGTCGCCCTCGCGCACTTCGGCCCAGCAATGGCGGTCGCGCAGACCCTCAAGCACCGCAACAATGGAACGCGTGCCCTCGAACGGCAGCGGTTTCAGCGTGTCCTTGCAATAGCCGAACTTTTCATGCTCGGTCCCGATGCGCCAATCGGCTTTGGGCTTGCAGCCCGATTCCAGATATTCCGCTAGCTGTTCGTGGCGTTCGATCGGCCCGCCGCCGGACTGGGGGATGGACATGAACCGCTCTCCGATCCTGATGTGTCTGTCTTTGGGTCAGTCGTGGGGGGAAATGCCGCCAGTGTCAATGCAGCCGCAGATGCGCCGGGCGCATCGGGCGCTTCTCCCAGATCACCACGGGATGCACCGCGCCGCCATTCAATTCGGCCAGCATTTGCTCGGTTTTCAGCCCCGGCAGGTTCGAGAACACATCAAACAGCGCCTCTGCACCTTCGGCATTCACGGGAATGTGAAGCGTTGGCTGACCCGGCTGAGACAGCACCCAATGCGCCGGGTTCGAGGTCGGGTCCAGCGCCAGCCGTTCGATCTCGCGTGCGGCGACCATGCCGCCGTCCAGCGGACCGAGATAGGTAATCTGCCCTTCGTCGATGGTGACAACTCCGGGACCACCCGCGCCAGTGCGAAACCGCGCGCGTTGTACACCGATCACAGTCAAAGCCACAGAGACAACGACCAATACCCAGCCCATCCAGCCCAGCAATCCGCCGGGGCCGCTGATCCAGCTAAGGCCAACTAGCAGGACGGCCACGGCAACCAACACTTCGCGCCAGCGCCACAGGGCCAGTTTGGCTTCGGGTCGGATAAAGCTCATGCCGGGTCCTTTGGGTTTTTGAACAGGATCAGTGAAAACTGCCCTGCCGGTTTGAATCCAATAGCCATATAGGCACGCGCTGCGGAATCAGAAGCCGCAAACAGAACGGCACGGGACACACCACTGGCGTTTGCCTCAAGCAGATGCAACCCAACCGCCAAGCGGGCATACCCCCGCCCACGCAGTTCGGGCGGGGTATAGACCCCTCCGATCTGGACAACGTCAGGCAAGCGTGCGTTGAACCCGGTCATGGCCACGGGCTGCCCGTCGATCAGCAATATTCGATGTGAGTTACGCTGGGTATAAGCGACAAAGTCCTTACGCGCCTGTTTGCGTGCGCGGGCGGGATCGAAATCCATCGCCTCGATCAAATAGTCGGTCCGCCAGCCTTCGGCAATGTCCCCGTAAAACCCGCTTAAGGGTTCCAGCATAGCGCCCGTCGTGTCCGGCACGACAAGCTGTGTCAGGTCCAGCGTAAAGCCCGGTTCATCACTGTTGAGCGTCGCGGGTCTGCCGGCCCATCCCGCCATCTGCATGATACGCCGCGCCTGAGCCGCCTCGGCGGCGATGCCGAACAAGGGGCGCCCCCGGATCAGGTCAATCGCGGCCATAAGCTCGTCATCAGAACAGTCCGGGCACTGGGTCAGGACCATGCCCTCATTCGTGATCGCGAAGACCGCGCGCGGGCCGTCACCCAAAGTCCAGACGTTCAAAGCACGAGGGTCCGTGCCCCTCAAACCAAAATCCCGCAGATTGGCCAGAGGAAACATCGAGGTCTGAATGTGGTCGGACAAAAACCGGGTGATGCGCGGCACGTCCTCTTGTTGGGCCTGTTGCCAGCTCATGACCAATCCCCCAGTGCCAGCTGCCACATGGTCAGTGCCGCCACCGCTGCTGTATCCGCGCGCAGAATACGTGGCCCAAGGCTGACCACGTGTGCGTAGGGAAGACCAGACAAGCGGGCCCGTTCGCGATCCGAAAACCCACCCTCGGGCCCGATGAGAATGGCCCAGGGCTGGCCCGTTTCATTGGCTGCCAATCGCAGGGCCGACCCAACTTCTGCCTCGTCGCAGAACATCAGTTGTCGGTCTTCTGGCCACGCATCCAGCACGCGATCAAGCCGCTGCAGATCGGAAACCTCGGGCACGTAAGTTCCGCCGCATTGCTCAGCCGCCTCAACGGCATGCGCCTGAAGGCGGTCTTGGCGGATACGCTCGGAATTGGTGAATTCAGTCTGCACGGGCAGGATACGCGTAGCCCCCATCTCGGCTGCTTTTTCGACAATGAAATCGGTGCGCGCCTTTTTGATCGGCGCAAACAGGAACCACAGATCGGGCGGCATTTGCAGTGGTTTGGTCTGGCGGGCGCAGGACAGCACGCCGCCACGCTTGCCCGCCTCGGCCACGTCGGCAAGCCACTCGCCATCCTGGCCGTTAAACAGAGCCACCTGCCCGCCCACGGCCAGCCGCATGACGCCAAACAGGTAGTGGGCCTGATCACGCGTCAAAGGAACCGATTGCCCCGGACCCAAAGGGTGCTCTACATACAGTCTGATCTTTGCACTCATGAGACCTTAATATGCAAGGCAATGCCCCAACACCAGACGGTCAGGTCGCTGATGCCGTAAGCGGCAACTGGGTCGACACCCATGCGCCCGCCTTCACCCGCCCCTATCTGCGCCTAAGCCGCGCAGACCGGCCCATCGGTACATGGCTGTTGCTGATTCCCTGCTGGTGGGGTCTTGCGCTGGCCATCCTCAGCGATGGCACCCCGCGATGGGAAGACCTTTGGATCGCCGTTGGCTGCGCAATCGGCGCTTTTCTGATGCGCGGCGCGGGCTGCACGTGGAACGACATCACTGATCGCGAGTTCGATGCTAAGGTCGAGCGTACTCGGTCGCGTCCGATCCCATCAGGTCAGGTCACGGTACGACAAGCGGTTGTCTGGATGGGGCTGCAATGCCTGTTGGCGTTGGGTATTCTGCTGACCTTCAATCAAGCTGCGATCGCGATGGGCGTCCTCTCGCTGTTGCCTGTGACAATATATCCGTTCGCAAAACGCTTTACATGGTGGCCCCAGGTGTTTTTGGGACTGGCGTTCAACTGGGGCATTCTGCTGGCCTGGGCAGCGCATACCGGAACGGTCGGGGTGCCCGCGATCACGCTCTATCTGGCCGGAATCGCCTGGACGCTGTTCTACGACACGATCTATGCCCATCAGGACGCCGAAGATGACGAGTTGATCGGCATCAAATCCACTGCACGCCTGTTTGGTTCGGATACAGCCAGATGGCTGAAATACTTCCTCGTTGCGACCGTGTCGTTGATGGGGCTGGCGATCATCGACGCGGCAACGACTCAGGCCTCGATCATGGCGCTTTTTGTTGCGCTGGCCGGGCCTTGGGCGATGGGGTGGCACATGGCGTGGCAATTGCGCGGACTGGACACCGAGGACAACGCCAAACTGCTGCAGTTGTTCCGCGCAAATCGCGACACCGGCCTTATTCCGCTGATCTTCCTTTGCGTGGCCTTGCTGGTCTGATTGCACCTCGGGCCGGGCCTCTGTAAGAGTCCGGCTCAATCATCCGAGGAGTCTTCTGTCTGCACATGCGCCTGCCTTATCTCCTAGCTGTTGCCTTTATCTTCCTGGTTTCTGCCGGGCTGTCTCTGCTGGCCGCCAGTTACTCGGTCACCAAGGTCGAAGAGGCATCGGAATTCGCGGTGCGCCGCGCGCTTGATCTGAAAGGCCATGACTGGGCCGAGGTCGAATCTGACGGCTTGCGCGTCATACTGACTGGCACCGCTGCTGACGAAGCCGCGCGTTTCAGCGCCCTGACCGCTGCCGGCACCGAAGTCGACACCTCGCGCGTTATTGACGAGATGGAAGTCGCTCCAACAACCCAACTGGCACCACCCAAGTTTTCAGCCGAAATTCTGCGCAATGACAGCGGTATTTCGGTGATAGGTCTGGTCCCGCTCAGCCAGGACCGCGAGGCATTGATGGAGCGTTTGCATCGGCTGGACGGGGACAATGTATCGGACCTTCTTGAGACCGCCGACTATCCCAAGCCCAAAGGCTGGGATGAGGCACTAACCTACGCGATCGAAGCCCTTGTTCGGCTTCCACGCGCCAAGATTTCGGCCAGTCCGGGGTTGGTGAGGATTACCGCTATCGCCGACAGCCAGCAGGAAAAGGAACGGCTTGAACAGGATTTGACGCGTGCTGCGCCACCCAGCCTTAGGATCGGATTGTCGATCACGGCCCCGCGGCCGGTGATCACGCCGTTTACGCTGCGCTACATTGTCGATGCCGAAGGCGGTCATTTCGACGCGTGTTCGGCGCCTGATCAGGATTCCCGAAACGCCATCATTGCCACCGCCGAAGCGGCAGGGCTGACCGGACCCTACACCTGTACGATCGGGTTGGGCGTTCCATCACCCCGCTGGTCCGAGGCCGCAACGCTCAGCATCAAGGCGTTGGCTCAGATCGGTTTGGGATCTGTGACCATGTCTGACGCCGACATCACGCTGGTCGCCGAGATGGGTACGAACGCCGCCACGTTCGACCACGTGGTCGGCGAGCTTGAGAATGCGTTGCCCGAGGTCTTCGCCCTTCACGCCGTCCTGCCCGAGCCTGAAACCGACGAACCCACAGGCCCGTCCGAGTTTTCCGCCACGCGCAGCCCCGAAGGGCTGGTCCAAATGCGCGGACGCTTGGGTGATGAAACCCATAGGGACATGGTCGACAGCTATGCCCGCTCGGCGTTTGGCTCGGAACAGGTTTATACCGCAACTCGCGTTGTGCCTGACCTGCCCACCGACTGGGCCGTGCGCGTCCTGGCCGGGCTTGAGGCGCTGTCATTACTGCACAATGGTGCTTTGACTGTGACGCCGGACGATGTCATGCTGATCGGCGTCAGCCATGAACCCGACACCAAAGCGCGCATCGCTGGCCTTTTGTCCGACAAGCTAGGCGAAGCGCAGGAATACACACTTTCGATCACCTACCAGAAACCTCCGGAACCCGAAGACGCACTGCCAGACCCCGAGCAATGCGAAGACCGCATTGCCGAAGTTCAGACGTCCAGCAAGATCGCCTTCGAGCCTGGCTCGGCCACGGTGGCGGCGGATTCGCGTGATACTGTGAACCAGATCGCCGACATTCTGCGCGAATGCGGCCCAATCCGGATGGAGATCCAGGGCCACACCGACAGTCAGGGCCGGGAAGAGATGAATCAGCAACTCAGCCAGGCTCGGGCACAGTCCATCCTAAACGAGCTGCGCGGACGGCGCGTTCCCACCGCAAGCTACACTGCAGTGGGATACGGCGAAACGCAACCTATCGCCGACAATGGCTCCGAGGAAGGTCGCGAGGAAAACCGTCGGATTGAATTTCGCCTGATCCGCCCTGAACCCGTCGCCAATTCCGAGACGGGTCTGGAAGCGCTGGAACAGGACACACAGCCGTCAGAAGACGCACAAACAGACGCCGAAGAAACCGGCGCAGGGGACCAGTAAGTTGAACAGACTAGAATTCATCATCGCCACCGCCGTCATTTTGTTTGCAGCGTTTTGTATGGGGTGGTTCGCCAACTGGCTGGCCCATCGCCTGTCCCGCGTGCGCCAAAGCGACGTAGCCGATCTGGACCGCATGAGCCAGGAGTTGCATGAGGCCGAGGAAACCCGCGATCAGGCCATCACCTATCTGCAGCAGCGCGAGGCCGAACTTACCAACCAGCTGACGCAAACCGAGGCCGAGCTGTCCGCCGCAATGGATGGGTTGCGCGCCGCACGGCAAGAGGCCGAAGAGCTGCGCGGGCGCATCAACAACGCGGATTAAGTCACCAGCGCGTGAGCGCGTCCTCGTCCTCGTCCTTGGCGGCGACCCAGTCGGCGCCTGCTTTGGTGATCTCTTTCTTCCAGAATGGCGCGCGGGATTTCAGGTAATCCATCAGGTATTCTGCCGCCTCGAACGCATCTTTGCGGTGGCGCGAGGCTGTGGCCACCATCATAATCCGATCCCCCGGAGCCAGCCGCCCGTGGCGGTGAATCACCAGCACATCGCCCAGCGACCATCGCGACTGTGCTTCTTCGGCGATCTTGGTCAGGGCGCGCTCGGTCATGCCGGGATAGTGCTCGATCTCCATCACGTCCAGATCGCTTGTGGCCAAATCGCGCACAACACCAGTGAAGGTTACGATGGCCCCATTTGCGGCCTCATCCCCGGCAGCAAAGGCGTTGGCCTCGGCGCCCATGTCGAAAGGGGCTTCTTGTACGACGATCCGCATCTTAGCCACCTGTCATGGGCGGAAAGAACGCAACTTCGCGCACGCCCGACAGGGGGGCGTCAAAGTCCGACAGTTCCTGATCCAGCGCCACGCGCAGCGCCGACAGGTCGGCAAAAGCGGCGGCATAACGATCTTCGCGCGCGGTCAGTTCCGCGACCAGCTCGGATACGGTTGCGGCTTGTGTTTCGACCTTTTCCTTGGGCAGACCGATGCGTTCACGCACCCATGCGAAATACAGCACATCCATCGCTTAGCTCTCCTTCAGATGGGGCATGGCTTTACGTAGGTAGTCATAGCCGGTGATCAACGTCAGCGTCGCCGCGATCCACAGCAGCCACAGACCGACCCGGCCCGACCAGAACATACCTTCCAGATGCCAGCGGACGTGGTTTACGTCCTCAAGCTGTCCAATGAGAACCTGATCAATGGTCGCAGGGTCCATGCCAAACGTGGCCATGACAAAGTAGTGTTCAAAAATTCCCTGTGAAAACAAAACCGCAATGGCAAACATCTGTGCTGTGGTCTTCCATTTGGCCAGCTTGGTCACTTTCAAAGTTCCCGCCACATCGCCCAGATATTCCCGCAACCCCGAAACAAACACCTCGCGGAACAGAATCACGGTGGCGGGCAGCACCAGCCAAGGCGTCCAATGCTCGGTCGAATAGCCCACAAGGATCATCAACGCGATCACCACCATCGCCTTGTCAGCAATAGGGTCCAGCATCGCTCCGATCTTGGTTTCCTGTTTCCAAGCACGGGCCAGATACCCGTCGAACCAGTCGGTGATCGCCGCTGACATGAACAGGATCAGGGCAAACCAGTCGGCATAGGGCCGGGTGAAATACAAAAACATCACGGCCAGACCGGGGGCGGCCAGAAGGCGCAGCACGGTCAGGATATTGGGCAAGTTCCACTTCATGAAGAAAACTCTACATCGCCGGTTCAGGACATAAAAGATGGGCCATTGAAAATCTGACCCGTTCACAGGCAGTTGTGGCCTTCGGGGTCAAAGGGTCGCAACCCCGATCACACGGCTTGGCGCGCGCGGGCTTTGCGGTCAGATTGGCGGCTGGCCCAGACAGAGCGATACATGACCCGTCACATTCAAACCGACCCCCGATCGAACCTGATCGGCAGCGCATGGATGATCGCCGCAATGGCACTGTTCGCGCTTGAGGATGCGCTGATCAAAGCGGCCTCGGCGGCGATTCCGATCTGGCAGGTGCTGATTCTGTTCGGCGCAGGCGGCGCGGTGATCTATGCCGTGGTGGCCCTGCTGCGCGGCACACGGCTGTTTCAAGCCGATGTACTGTCGCGCCCGATGAAGGTGCGTGCGGTATTCGAAATCCTAGGGCGGTTGTTCTATGTGCTGGCCATCGCGCTTACTCCGCTGTCATCGGCCACGGTGATCCTGCAGGCTACGCCCTTGGTCGTCGTCGCCGGGGCCGCACTGGTTTTTGGCGAAACCGTCGGCTGGCGCCGGTGGAGCGCCATTCTGATCGGCCTTGTCGGCGTCGTGATCATCATCCAACCGACCGGGGACAGCTTCTCGGCCCTGTCCATCCTTGCGGTGCTGGGGATGCTGGGCTTTGCCGGGCGCGATCTGGCCAGCCGCGCCGCGCCCGCGTCACTGGGGACCGAGGTGCTGGGGTTCTACGGGTTCCTTTGCATCATAATCGCCGGTCTGGCCTATCGGTTCTGGGAGGGCACACCGATGCAGCCCCTAAGCCCGCAAGTCAGCCTGCATATGACCGGCGCAGTCATCATGGGCGTCATGGCCTATGCCGCGCTGATGAAGGCGATGCGCACGGGTGAGGTCTCATCCGTCACGCCTTTCCGCTATTCCCGGCTGCTGTTCGGGATCGGGTTGGGCGTGGTCATGTTTGGTGAGCGGCTGGACCAGACCATGTGGATCGGGTCGGCGCTGATCGTGGCCTCGGGGCTGTATATCCTGTGGCGCGGGCGGCGAGCCTAGCCCTTGTCGTGGAAGAAATCATAGACCTTCTGCGCCAACCCGGCTGAGATCCCGTCCACCGCCTTCAGGTCCGCAAGATTGGCTCGGCTGACCGCCTTGGCGCTGCCGAAATGGGTCAGCAGGGCGCGTTTGCGCGCCGCCCCCACGCCGGGGATTTCGTCCAGAGGTGTCGCCCCCACCGCTTTGGCCCGTTTGGCGCGATGGGTGCCGATGGCGAAGCGGTGCGCCTCATCCCGCAGGCGTTGAATGAAATACAGCACCGGATCGTTACGCTTCAGCGCAAAGGCGCGTTGGCCGATGCGGTGGAATTCCTCTTTGCCGTGATCGCGATCTACGCCCTTGGCGACACCGACCATCGGGATGTCTTCGACGCCATGTTCGACCATGATCTCATGCACCGCACTCACCTGCCCTGCGCCGCCGTCGATCAAAAGCAGGTCGGGCCAATGGCCCTTGTCCCGGTCTGGGTCTTCTTTCAACAGACGAGTGAAACGGCGGGTCAGGACCTCTTTCATCATGCCAAAGTCGTCGCCCGGCGTCAGGTCATCGCCCCGGATGTTGAACTTGCGATAGGCGTTTTTCATGAACCCCTCGGGGCCCGCTACGATCATCCCACCCACCGCGTTGGTGCCTTGGATATGGCTGTTATCGTAAACCTCAATCCGCTCGGGTGGCGTGTCCAGATCAAACGCCTCGGCCACGCCACGCAAAAGCTTGGCTTGCGTGGCGCTTTCCGACATGCGACGGGCCAGCGACTCACGCGCGTTGCGCAGGGCTCCGGCGACCAGTTCTTGTTTCTCACCGCGCTGCGGCACAAGGATTTCCACCTTGCGCCCGGCTTTTTCCGACAGCGCATCCTGCATCAGATCAGCGTTCTCGATCCCATCTGACAGGATCAACTGACGCGGCGGTTCCTTGTTGTCGTAGAACTGACCGAGAAACGCCTCCATCACCTCGGCAGGTGACACATCCGCCCCGACCCGAGGGTAAAAGTCCTTGTTGCCCCAGTTCTGGTTGGCCCGGATAAAGAACACCTGCACACAGGCCTGCCCACTATCCATATAGAGTCCGATCACATCCGCTTCGGCCACGCCGCGCGGGTTGATGCCTTGGCTTGTCTGCACCTGCGTCAGCGCGCGAATACGGTCGCGTAGGCTGGCGGCGCGTTCGAACTCCATCGCCTCGGACGCGGCCATCATCTGTTCGGCCAGTTCTTCTTGCACCTTGGTCGACCGGCCCGACAGGAAACGTTCTGCATCCTTGACGCTTTCGCCGTAGTCGCTTTCCGAGATCAACCCAACACACGGCCCAGAACAGCGCTTAATCTGATACAGCAGACAGGGCCGCGTCCGGCTGTCGAACATGGAATCCGAGCAGTTGCGCAGCAGGAACGCTTTTTGCAGCTGGTTCAGCGTCCGGTTAACGGCACCCGCACTGGCGAAGGGGCCAAAATAGGCGCCCTTTTCTTTCTTCGCCCCGCGATGTTTCTTGATCTGCGGAAACCCATGATCCTTGGCGACCAGAATGTTCGGAAAACTCTTATCGTCGCGCAACAGCACGTTGTACTTGGGCTTGAGCTGCTTGATCAGGTTCTGCTCCAGCAGCAGCGCTTCGGTCTCTGTCCGCGTGGTCAGAAACATCATCGAAGCCGTCGCGGCGATCATCTTCTCGATCCGCCCCGAATGTCCAGGCCGCGTATAGTTCGACACCCGCGCCTTCAGGTTTCGCGCCTTGCCGACATAAAGAACCCGACTGTCCGCATCCAACATCCGGTAAACGCCCGGAGAGCTGTCCAGCGTTTTCACATATCGCTGTATACATTCGTATCCAACGCTTTGGGTTTCGGAGTTCGATTCGTTCTGGACGGTCATGTGTCTGAAATATGATTCCCTGACCATGGCTGCAATCTTGAGCGCCTCAGATCAAGAGAAAACAAATCCACGGTTTCTGTGGATAAGTATGAAGATAAGTTTCCGGGTATCGCGATTTTCCCTTAATTCATTAAGGATTCCTTGGTTTGCACAAAAATTAGGCAATAACCTAACCAACTGTTTTTCAACGTTATTTTTTCTAAAACGAGACAAGTGCATGAAAAACAATACATTTTTGTAACGTGTTGGTAACGGAAATGAGAGCGGTGCAAAACTTATCTGAGAATTACCTATTCAACGCCCAAAACATCCGGAGTTTGCCAGCCAAGATGCTGCCCCCCATCCACACATAAAAGCTGCCCTGTGACCGCCTGTGCATCCAGAAAATACCCCAGCGCGGCAGTGATGTCCGAAGGGTTCGCGCCGCGCTCCAATACCGTGCTCCGCCGTTGCGCATTAAAGTGATCGACGCTTTGGCGGTGCCCCTGCATCGTGGGACCGGGACCGATTGCGTTGACGCGGATCGCCGGGGTCAACGCTTGCGCAGCAGTGCGGGTCAGCGCCCACAGGCCCATCTTGGCGATTGTGTAGGACATGAACTCGGGGGTCAGCTTGCGTACCCGCATGTCGACCATATTGACGATAAGACCGGTTGCGACCGGTTCGCCTGCCGCATCGGTGTCGGGCTGCAACCCTTGTTCAGCCATCGCCTGAGTCAGCACAAAAGGCGCGCGCAGGTTACTTTCGAGATGCCGGTCCCAGCTTTGCCGCGTGGCCGTTTGGATATTGTCGTATTCAAAGATCGAGGCGTTGTTGACCAGACAGGTGATCGACCCACCCAGTGCCTCGGCTGCGCGGGGCAACAGGGCGTTCACCTGCGCCTCGTCCAGCAGGTCGGTTTGTAGGGCAACAGCATTGCGACCCATTGATCGTATCTCGGCCACGACATCCGACGCCGGTTGTTCGGACGAAGCATAGTGGACAGCTACATCATATCCACGCTGCGCCAGATACAGGGCCATGGCCCGGCCAAGGCGAATACCTGCTCCGGTTACAAGGGCTCGGGTCATCGGGGACTCTCCGTCACATTACGCCAGCAATGTGACGATGTAGACCGCATAGAGCAGGGTCAACAGCAAGCCCCACACTCGCGTGATATCTTTCTTGAAAAACACGAACGGGATCAGCAGCAATGATGCGCCCAGCATGACCCACAGATCGAATTGCAGGAACTCGGGATCAACCGGAATTCGTCCGACCAATGTCGCGATACCGACAATGGCCAACAGGTTGAACATGTTTGACCCGATCACGTTACCTAGCGCAACGTCTGCCTGACGCCGCAACGCCGCCATAACAGTCGTGGCCAATTCGGGCAGAGACGTACCGACCGCCACCAAAGTCAGACCGATAATCGTTTCACTGATCCCATAGGTGCGCGCGATCACGGTTGCGTTTTCGACCAGCAGATGCGCGCCCATCGGCAATCCGATCAGACCCAGCAGCAGATAGATCGCGACCTTCCAGTACGGCATATCCGGGTCGGCCTCTTCGAGACCATCCAGTTCTTCGTCATCGTTGCAAGCCTCACCACAGGCTTTCCGATGGGCATGGGCCTCGCGGAAGGCATTCCAAAGGACCAGAGCCAGTGCAGCCAGCAGGATACCTCCGCTGACCAGATTGAATTCGCCCAAGAAAGCCAACCCAATAAACAACACTGTGGCCATGATCATGAAGACATAGTTCTTGCGGCTGTCGCACTCGCTTGTGTGCAAAGTGGCAAGCAACGCTGGAAGGCCCAGTACCAGCAGGATGTTGGCCGTGTTCGACCCGACCACGTTCCCGAGCGCAATACCCGGCGCGTTTTCCTTGATCGCACTGATAGCGATCAACAATTCAGGCGCCGAAGTGCCAAAGGCCACAATCGTCAGACTGACAATCAACGCAGGTACGCCCAGACGCAGGCTCAGGTTTACCGCACCACGCACAAGCGCATCCCCTGCCAGCAACAGGATCAGCAATCCGAGGCCGGATAACAGCCATGCCGTCATGTACGGCCTCCTTTTTTGCAGGCGCAGGGGCCTTTACCGATCCTGAACCGCCCGCAGCGCGGACACCGTGCCGATTGCAACCTTTTCTGTCCGGGAAAACGCAGCTTACCAAACATGGCCAACACGCCCATGGCGATCAGGAAGAGGGTGACAATCTTGATAATCACGTCACAACCCAAAACGCGCATAGGCCGCGCGTTCCTCAAGCCCTGCAATCGCATCTTGTGCCAAAGAAGCACCGAACCGGGACCACAAAGGTTTCCGCAACCCATAGCGACGGAATTTTACCTTGTCGCCGAACCGCTCTTGCATCTTGGGTTTCAGATGAGCAATCCCGTCGATCAATCCCAATTCCTGCGCGCGACGCGCCAGCCAAATCTCGCCGGTGAACAGGTCCTGACTCTCATCCAGTTTTCCATCACGCCGGGTTTTGACATGGGCGATGAAATTTTCGTGAATATCACCCAAAAGGCGCTCTAGCCGGGCAACGTCCTCTTTCTTTTCGGGCGAGAACGGGTCGAGCATGGATTTCGACTCTCCGGCCGTATGCACGCGCCGCTCGATCCCCTGACGTTTCAAAAGTACATGCGCACCAAAGCCGGATGAGATCACTCCGATGGACCCCAGAACCGAACTGTCGTCGGCATAAATCTCATCAGCTGCAGCTGCCAGCCAATACCCGCCCGAGGCGGCGACGTCTTCGACAAATGCTATGACAGGAACGTTTAATTCCTCAGATAACCGCCGAATACGCGCACCGATCAAAGAACTTTGCACCGGTGAGCCACCGGGCGAGTTGACCTCGAGCGCGACGGCGGCGGGTTTGCCTTTGCGAAAGGCTTTCTCAAGAACCGGGGCCAGCGACGTGTCGGACATCGACCCTCGGCCGGCCATTCCGATGGCTCCGGACAGACGCACAATGGCCACGCATGGCTGCTTTTTGACAAAGGGCAGGCTGAGTTTCATGGGAGCCGATGTAGAGTGCGCCATTGTGCTAAACAAGGGACCGTTTGAACGTTAGATGCAGCCGGATCACATTTCCCGGAGTTGATGGGCAAAAATGCAACGCCAAACGCACCCTAGCTGCGAATGCGCCAGCCGGTTTTGAAAATCCACCAGATGATGCCAAGGCAAATGCCTGTAAAGACCACGATTGCCAGCAGGCTGAAGCCTATCGGCACATCAGCCAACCCATAAAACGACCATCTGAAACCTGAAATCAGATAGACTACCGGATTGAACAATGTGATCGTTTGCCAAACCGGCGGCAGCATCGAGATCGAATAGAATGTGCCCCCCAAAAAGATCAACGGCGTTACCACCAGTTGCGGCACCAGCGACATCTGCTCGAAGTTGCCTGCCCAGATGCCAATTATGAATCCAAGCAGTGAGAAACTGAGGCAAGTCAGCACCAGAAACGCCACCATTGCCAGCGGATGTTCGATCCGTAAATCCACAAAAAACGTCGCCGTGATCAGGATCACCACCCCTACAAAAAGCGCCTTGGTCGCCGCCGCCCCCACATAGCCGACCACGATCTCGATAAAGTTCACAGGGGCCGAGAGCAGCTCGTAGATCGTGCCAAGGAATTTGGGGAAATAAATCCCGAAAGACGCGTTCGATATCGACAACGTCACCACCGACAGCATGATCAAACCCGGCACGATGAACGCGCCATAGGATACGCCCTCAACTTCTTGGATACGACTGCCGATCGCAGTACCGAAGACGACGAAATACAAAGAGGTCGACAGAACCGGAGACAAAAAGCTCTGTGCCAGCGTCCGGAAGAACCGGGCCATTTCGAACCGGTAAATAGCAGCGATTGCGGACCAGTTCATGCGGGCTCTCCCGACACCAGATTGACAAATATTTCTTCCAGGCTCGACTGGCGGGTCTGCACGTCGCGCAGAATGAGCCCGGCTTGCGCCACATCGTTCAGCAACGTGGTGATGCCGGTGCGGTCGGCATGGGTATCGTAGGTATAGATCAGGGCATCGCCATTGCCATTCAGCGTCAGGTTATGCGCTGCAAGACTGTCGGGGATCGACGCGATGGGATCGGTCAACATGACTTCGATCTGCTTCTTGCCCATTTGCGCCATCAGAGTGTTCTTGTCCTGAACCAGCAGCAATTCGCCTTTGTCGATGACACCAACGCGGTCGGCAATTGCTTCGGCCTCTTCGATGTAATGAGTGGTCAGAATGATCGTGACGCCGGCCTGTTTCAGTTCGGCCACGATCTCCCACATATCCTTGCGCAATTCGACATCAACACCGGCGGTGGGTTCATCCAGAAACAGCACGCGCGGCTCATGCGCCAACGCTTTTGCGATCAGCACCCTGCGCTTCATCCCGCCCGACAGCTCTTTGATGGCGTTGCGGCGCTTGTCCCACAGGGAAAGCTTGCGCAGGATCTCTTCGATCCGCGCGTCATCTCGACCCAAGCCAAACAGCCCACGCGACAAACGTACCGTGTTCCAGACTTTTTCGAATGGCTCCAGCGCGATCTCCTGCGGGACAAGGCCGATCATCCGGCGCGCAGCGCGAAAGTCGGACTGGATGTCATGCCCTCCGACCGTAACTGTACCCGAGCTCGGCGTGGTAATTCCGCAGATGGTTGAAATCAGAGTTGTTTTGCCCGCGCCATTCGGACCCAGCAAGGCCAGAATCTCACCCTGCCGAATGTCCAAAGTCACGCCCTTAAGCGCTTCAAACCCGTCAGCATAGGATTTTCGCAAATCCCTGATCGAAAGAATGGTGGTCATGCTGTTTCCCTGTCCTGACGGCGACCCTACCCCGGTGGGCGAGCGCAGAACAGACCCATTCCGCACCGGCCGTTACGCGGATTTTGCCGAACCCTGCTCGGGCTTGCAATTCGCCGGCATTCCCGAAACCCTGCGGCGATACTTATAGGAGCGGCAAAATGCTGAACGGTTTTCGGATCATCGAATTCGAAGGGCTGGGCCCCGCGCCCTTCGCCGCCATGTTGCTGGCAGATATGGGCGCAGATGTGATCACCATCCACCGCAAGGGAGGGGCAGGAACACCCGGAATGCCCGAGCAATCGGTGCTGGATCGCGGCAAACGGTCGATTGCGTTGGATCTGAAAGACTCGGACGATCTGGACATCACCCAACGCCTGATCGCTTCTGGAGACGCACTTATCGAAGGATTCCGCCCAGGTGTCATGGAAAAGCTGGGCCTCGGCCCGGCTCCTTGCCACACCCTGAACCCCAAACTGGTCTATGGCCGCATGACTGGTTGGGGCCAGAACAGCCCGCTGGCCAACACCGCGGGGCATGACCTGAACTATATCGCGCTGTCCGGCGCGCTCTGGTACGCGTCGCAAGCAGGTCAGCCACCACAAACTCCCGCGACTCTGGTGGGCGACATCGGCGGTGGTGCCATGTATCTGGTGGCGGGCCTCCTGGCCGGCCTGCTACATGCTCAAAAGACAGGGGAAGGCACCGTCGTCGATGCCGCCATCTACGACGGCTCGGCCCATATGATGAACCTGCTGATGAGCCTGCGGCAAACCGAAAATCTTGATGAAATCAGAGGTCAAAGCCTTCTCGACGGCCCCCATTGGAGCCGCACCTACAGCTGCGCCGACGGCGGCTTCATCACGGTGCAATGCCTGGAACCCAAATTCTACGCCACATTCCTGCAGCTACTCGGCCTGTCAGAAGACCCGGACTTTGAACAGCAGTATGACATCACGCGCTGGCCCACGCTCACCAAACGCCTTATAGCGATTTTCGCCAAACAACCGCGCGACCACTGGGCACACCTGTTCCACGGCTCAGACGCCTGCGTCGCGCCGGTCCTCAGCCCCGAACAGGCACTTGACCACCCAATGAACCAAAGCCGCCAAACTTGGACAACTCAGAACGGCACCCTGCAAGCCCACGCCGCCCCACGATTCTCTACCCATGACTGGCAACCAAAACCCAGCCCAAATCGCGATGAACACCGGGCCGAGATTCTCGCCGACCTCGACACCAAAGACTGATCCGCCCTTCATCTGGCCAAAAATATCTCGGGGGATGAATTGGCCGCAGGCCAAGAAGGGGGCTGGCCCCCTTCCACCCAGCTTAACGCGCGCGCACCGTGTCAATCATCAGCTGCACATTCTCAGGATCCGCATCCGGCGTGATCCCATGCCCCAGATTGAAAATATGCGGCCCCTTGGAAAACGCCTCAACAATCTTCCGCGTCTCATCCACCAAAGCCTGACCACCCGTCACCATATGGGACGAGGCCAAATTGCCCTGCACACAACCATCCACCTGCACATGGGCCGCCGCCCAATCCGGCGCGACCGAATTGTCCAGCGCCACACAATCCACACTAGTCGCCCTGGCAAACCCAACATAGCCCTCTCCGGCCTCGCGCGGGAAACCGATGACCGGAATTCCGGGATGACGTTCTTTGATGGCCTGAGTGATCACACGGCACGGCTCGACCGCATATTTCTGGAATGCCTCGCCCTTCAGGGACCCGGCCCAGCTGTCAAAGATCTTGACCACCTCGGCTCCGGCCTTGATCTGGGCCGACAGATATTCGATCGTCGCCAGCGTAATCCGATCCAGCAGGGCCTCGAACAACGCCACATTGCCCTCGCGCAGCGCATGGGCCGGGCCCTGATCCGGCGTGCCGCGCCCGGCGATCATATAGGTGGCCACCGTCCAGGGCGCGCCCGCGAAACCGATCAGAGTCGTCTCGGACGGCAATTCCCGCGATAGGATTCGCACGGTTTCATAGACCGGCGATAAAGTCTCGTGAATCGCATCCACGGGCTTCAGCGCGTCAAACTCGGCCTGTTGGGTTATGGTCGACAGGCGCGGGCCTTCACCGGTGACAAACCACAAATCCGCACCCAGCGCCTGCGGCACCAACAAGATATCGGCAAACAGGATCGCCGCGTCGAACCCATAGCGACGGATCGGCTGCAATGTGACTTCGGCCGCCAGCTCGGGGTTATAGCACAACGACAGGAAATCCCCCGCCTGCGCCCGCGTCGCGCGATATTCGGGCAGATACCGCCCGGCCTGGCGCATCATCCAGATCGGCGGCACATCCTGCACTTCACCTGCCAATGCGCGCAGTATCTTCTTTGTCTCGGCCATCTTTGCCCCCAATCATCTGGTTTGCGCCACGGGTCGGCCCTCAGTGGCAATTTGTCAAGCTCTGCCCCCATTGTCAGGGCAATGTGACGCGATTAAAGCTGAGGCCATGACATTGACCCTGCCCTCCCCCGCCCAACCTTTAAAGATCGGCACCCGAGGATCGCCTCTGGCGCTGGCGCAAGCCTATGAAACCCGGCAGCGGCTGGCAGCGGCGTTCGATCTGCCCGAAGAGGCGTTCGAGATCGTGGTCATCAAGACCACCGGCGACAACCGCGCCATGATCGACGCAGACCGCCCTCTGAAAGAAATCGGCAACAAGGGCCTGTTCACCAAGGAGATCGAAGAGGCGATGCTGCGCGGCGATATAGACATCGCGGTGCATTCCACCAAAGATATGCCGGTGGAGCAGCCCGCAGGTCTGGTGCTGGACACCTTCCTGCCGCGTGAAGATGTGCGCGACGCGTTCATCTCGCCCAGCCTGAAATCAATTCACGACCTGCCGCGGGGTGCCACCGTCGGCACCTCATCCCTGCGCCGCCGGGCGCAGCTGTTGAATCGTCGGCCTGACCTGAACGTAGTGGAATTCCGAGGCAACGTGCAGACGCGGCTGAAGAAACTGGCGGACGGCGTGGCCGATTGTACCTTTCTGGCCATGGCCGGCATCCGCCGCCTGAACATGGAAGACGTCCCCGCCACCGCCATTGCACCCGAGGACATGCTGCCCGCCATCGCACAGGGCACCATTGGCATCGAACGCCGTAGCGACGATTCCCGTGCTGCGGGTATGCTGGAAGCGATTCACCACATTGAAACAGGGCAGCGTTTGGCCGCCGAACGCGCATTGCTGGCCGCGTTGGACGGCTCCTGCGAAACGCCAATCGCGGGTCTGGCTGAGATCAATAGGGGTCAGCTTCACCTGAAGGGCGAGGTATTGCGCCCGGATGGGTCTGAGGCGATCACCGAAGACGTTGTAGGATCGATTGAAGACGGCGTCGACATGGGCCGCACAGTTGCTAAAACCCTGCTTACACAGGCGGGCGTCGGATTCTTCGATTGGCGAAACTAAAAAAATTCACGCAATGTGAACTACTTCACTGCCGTCGCCTGATGAGTCAGGCATAACGCTTGCATACCGGTTGTGAAGTCGGCTCGGTCTCAAATAAGTCGAAAGTTTTGTAAGTCTGTACCGTTTTAAGTGGTGTTCGAGGGGGTGAGACCCGATCCTGAGATCCGATCAGTTAGGGCCGTTGTCATTGATTTGACAGCGGCCCGTCCCTTTTTTGCGCAGCGTGCGGTCATCTATTGGCAATCAACTCGACCGCCGTATTGACCGCTTCCCTTGTCATTTCAATATCCGTGTCAGTTACCGCAAGGGAAGGGTAGAGCTTTCCGGGCGATTTAAAGATGCCACTCGCCCGTAAGCTGTTGTTGTAATCCACGTTGCGTCGGGGGTCATCGTGCCGAGAGCTGCGATAATCGCGACACTGGGCATCGGTGAAATAGATATCAAACAGAGTTTCATCGCCACAAACCTGATGCGGGATACCGGCCGCTGTCAGCGCATCAACCTGCATCTGTTGCAACGCGGACCCTGTGGCCCTCAGACGCTCATAGGTACCTTCACGGCGTAGGATTTCCATCGTTTTCAACCCTGCGGCAGAGGCAACCGGATTGCCCGACAATGTGCCCAGTTGCATCAGCCAGCCGTCTTCGCCGACCTGCGCCTTGTCGAAATGCTTCATGATCTCGGTGCTTGCGCCCAGCGCGGCCAGAGGGAAGCCACCACCGGTAATCTTGCCCAGCGTGCAGATATCGGGCGTCACGCCGTATTTCTCTTGCGCGCCGCCATAAGCGAGGCGGAAACCGGTCACGATCTCGTCAAAGATCAGCAGGACATTGTGTTTGTCGCACAGGTCGCGCAGCCCTTGCAGATATCCGGGCATTGGCGGAATGATCCGTTGCAGCGGCTCGACCATGATCGCGGCGATATCGTCATGTTCGCTCAGCAACGCCGCGACAGCGTCCAGATCGTTGAACGGTGCGATCAGCATCTGCTCGGCCACGCCCGCCGGGATGCCGGCGCTGTCGGGCACCGCCTGTGGGAAGTTCACATGGCGGCTGGGGGCGAGGCTCATCTGCGCCTCGGCGCTCATGCCGTGATAGCCGCCCTCGAACTTCAGGATCTTGTCGCGCCCGGTATAGGCGCGGGCCAAGCGGATGGCGTACATGTCGGCCTCGCCACCCGAGGCGACAAAGCGCACCTGTTCGCAACACGGCACAGCGTCGACGATCGCTTCGGCCAGCTCGATGCCCTTGGCGTTGTTGGCGAAAAAAGTCATGCCCTTGGGCAGTTGTTCCAGCACCGCCTCCATCACCTCGGGGTGGCCGTGGCCCAACAACATCGGTCCGGAGCCGATCAGATAGTCTATATATTCGGTCCCGTCCTCATCCCAGACGCGACTGCCTTCGCCACGGGCAATGATGATGCCGGGGTCGAAATTGCCAAATCCCCCGGCGGGCAATGCGGCGTTGGCGCGGGCGATCCATTCGGATTGAGTGTTGATCTTGAGCATCTCAGGCAATCTCCAATATCGGGGAACCAAGGGTTTCCAGGTCAGGCGTCACGCCCAGACCGGGGCCTTCGGGCGGGGCGATGCGACCGTCTTTGCGGCTGGGGGCATCCGGGCAGAGGCGCGGGCCAACGTATGAGGACAGATCGCAGGTGTTCATCAACGAGCCATGCGGAGTCGAAGCCGCGAAATGCAACGCGGCGGCGGTGACGATATCGGATCCCCATGTGCATTCGGCGCAGATCTCGGCCCCCAGATGCACTGTCAGATCACGGGCGCGGCGCATGGCTGACAGACCGCCGAACTTGGACAATTTCAACGCCACCGCATCCATGCAGCCCAATTCATGTGCACGCAGCAGCGAGGCGAGATCATGTGCGTTTTCGTCAATCTTCATCGGCAAGCCGGTGGCTTGCCGGACAGCGGCGCAATCCTCCAGCGTTTTGCAGGGCTGTTCCAGCATCACATCCAAATGCGCCACGGCGCGGCCCGTGCGTGTGGCCTGCAGGCGCGATGCGCCGCAGTTCCAGTCTCCGTAGACGATTGGCCCCGGCCCCACAGCTTCGCGCACTTTGGTCAGGCGTTCGGCATCGGCCTGCCAGTCGGCTTCAACCCCCAGCTTGACCTGAAACTGGCGAATACCGGTCTGATAGGCGGTCTGCGCGATGCCGGCCATCTCATCGGGGTCTATGCAGGTGATCGAGTGATAGAGCGGCATGTCCTTGCGCGTGCGCCCGCCCAGCAACGCATAGACCGGCTGGCCTGTGGCCTGGCCGAACAGGTCCCATAGGGCAAGATCGACGGCGGATTTTGCGTAGCGGTGGCCCTGTAGAAACCCGTCGAGCTTGCGCATCGGGGCATCGGCCCCGAAGGGCGACATTCCGAGGATTTCCGGGGCCATTTCGGTGATCGCCGCTGGGATGCCATCGGCATAGGCGGGCAGATAGTGGGGAATCGGGCAGATCTCGCCCCATCCTTTAAGGCCAGTATCGGTTTCAAGGCAAAGCACATGGGTTTTGACGGTGGCGCAGGTTTTGCCCTCGGCCATGTGGTAGGTTTCGTGGCTGGTGAGGTCGACGGACCAGAGGGTGATGGCGGTGATTTTCATTCAGGCCGTCCTTGGGGTGTTGATGTTGTGCAGTCAGAGGGGCCAGCCCCTCTCTTGGCCTTCGGCCAATTCACACCCCGAGATATTTCTAGCCAGATGAAGGGGCGGATCATCGCGGGGACTCGTAGGTTGCGATTGGGGGACCGAGGGTATCTTCGTCGGGGTGGGCGCCAAGGCCCGGGGTTTCCGGCAGGTGGAGGTGTCCGTTATTGTTACGGGGACCGCGACCGTTGGCGATGTCGACGGTGATCATATCCTGGCAGGCCCAGACGGCATGGCAGTTCTGATCGGGGATGGTGGCGGCCAGATGCAGGGCTTCGGTATCGGCAAGAACGGTGCCTCCGGTGGCCATGACGAACATGTCGATCCCGTGGGCCAGCGCGATATCGCGCATTCGGGCTGCCTTAGTAAGGCCGCCGACACGGTTTAGCTTGATGCCAAAGACCTCGGCCAGACCATGGCGCGCGATGCGGGTGGCGTCTTGCAGGGTGACGAGGCTTTCGTCCACTGAGACGGGTGAGGCGTGGCGACCCGAGATGGCGGCGATGTCGTCGAGGGATTCGCAGGGTTGTTCGAAGATCACCTGCAAAGGCTCGCAGGCTTTCATCACGCGCAGCGCCTGTTGGCGAGTCCAGCCCCGGTTCACGTCATAAAGAACAATCTCGCCGGGGCGGCGGAAGCTTTCAACATCTTGAACGCGGGCTATGTCGCGTTCGACGTCTCCGCCGATTTTGACCGAATGGGCGATGTAACCACGGTCGCGGTAGCGGGTCATCACCTCGCGCGTTTCTTCAGCGGTTTTGGCACCGACGGACGAGGCAATCGGGCGTGGGGTGCGGGAACCGCCGCCCATCAGATCAGCAATTGGCAGGCCCGCTGCTTGCCCGGCGATGTCCCAACAGGCCATGTCGATCGGACTTTTGGCATAGAGGTGGCCGGGCAGCGCCGTATCCATGGCGCGTTCCACATCAAGCACGCGGCGCGGATCCAGGCCCAGAATAAACATGGCCATGGTCTCGATTCCCGAACGGATACCCGGACCGTGGGCCGGCACATAGGTATGGCCCCAGGGCGTGCCCTCGCCCCAGCCGATCAAGCCAGTATCGGTTTCGATCTTAACCAGCGTTGCGTCCAGCGTTTCGAATTTCAGACGCCCGCCAGACAGCCAATAGGGATGTTCGAGCGGCAGGTCGATTTGGTAGACGGTGATGGTTTTGATCTTCATAGCGCGTACTCTGCCACGGGCGCACCGAGGCTTTTGAAATCCGGGGTGACACCCAAACCTGGCGCATCTGGCGTGTAGAGCTTGCCGTTTCGCGACACAGCCCCGCCGCATCCGGTCGAGCGGGTGTTGTAGTTCATCAGGTCTGTGGTGTTTTGCAGGTATTCCTCGGGCGTAGAGGCGGCAAAATGGGCGACGGTGGCAGTGGAGATTTCGCCGCCCCATGTATCCTCGGCCACCACGGGAATACGGTTTTCAATCAGATAGTCACGCACCCGTCGCGCCTTGCTAAGCCCGCCAAGATTGGAAAGCTTCAGGCAGCAGATCTCGGCCCCCCGATCCGCGACGATACGCTGCGCCATGTGCATTCCGGTCAGGCATTCGTCCAGCTTCATCGGCTGTTCGGCCACGCGGCGAACCTGCTGGCATTCCTCGTACGTTCTGCAGGGTTGTTCGAGGATAAAGTCCAGGTCGCGCGTCGCCCGAGCCACCCGGATCGCGTTATCCACGCGCCAGCCCTGATTGGCGTCGGCCATGGCGGTCTCACCCGGTTGCAGCAAAGGGACCGTGGCCCTGATGCGGTCGACGTCCGTGGCCCAATCTGCGCCCACCTTGATCTGGAACTGGCGGTAACCCTGATCGCGATAGGTGTTCATCTCGGCCACGGTCTCATCCACTGCCTTTTGCGGCGCCACCCGATACATCGGGGCACCATCCGTAAGCTTGCCGCCCAGCAACATCCAGATGGGCTGCGCGCAGGCTTGCCCCAGAATATCCCAACAGGCTGCATCAAACGGTGCTTTGGCATAGCCGTGCCCCTGCACCAGATGGTCCATCAGCTGTTCGATCCGCCCAACCTGCCGGGGGTCCTCACCCAGCAGAAATGGGGCCACCAGACGCGCCAGCGCTGGCACGCCTTGGGAATGCGCGACCATGTAGTTTTCGCCGCAGGGTGTGAACTCACCACAGCCCTGCAACCCAGCATCGGCGTCGATCACCACAACCGAGGCGATGGCCGACTCAATCGCATTGCCCGCACCCCAAACGTAGGCCCCGCCGACATAGGGCAGCCCGGTCTGATAGATGCGGATGCGGGTGATTTTCATGCGGCGTCCATTCGGGGCAAGGCATCCAACCCTTCGCCGCGCCACAGCACGTAGGTCAGGATGGGGCTGTCGGTGGTTGTCATGGCGTGGCTTTGCCAACTGGTGTGCAGACGAGTTTGGTTGGGTGTTAGTTCGGCGTCATTGCCAGCGACGTGAAACCTCGCACGGCCGGCGGCGATGAGGTACAGTTCTTCGGCCTGATGGCTGTGCCAATCATAGGCTAATCCCTCACCCCAAAAAGCCACGTAGCCCCGCAGCTTTGTCGAGTGGAAATGGCCCGTGGGACCAAACAGTTCATAATAGCCAAAACGGTTCAGGAAGTCGGCACCGACTTCGTCTTCGGTGTAAGTCAGCTTCCAATCGGCGAGATGCGCGGTTGCGCAGATCGCCTTCGTAAGGGATTGGGTCGGTCCCGCATCGGACTGGATCGCCTGCACGAGAGGAACCGCCGGGATCGCGTTTGGCGACACGTCAACGGCGCACAGATCATCTGGCCAATCGCCGAACGCAGCCAGATCAGGATGCGTTTGGTGCAGCTGTCGCGCGGCGTTCAGCACATCATCCAAAGTCATGGGATCACCACGATATTGCCCGTGTGCTGCTTGGCGATGAAAGCTGCTTGCGCCTCGCGCAGCTCCTCCAGAGGATAAGTCGCGGCAAGAGCCGGTTTGATCTCACCCGCCTCGATATATTTCACGAGATTCTGCATTACCTGCGGGTCGATGACGGTCGAGCCGGTGAAGGTCAGGTCGCGCAAATAGAAGGTGCGCAAGTCGAACTCAACCATCGGGCCCGCGATGGCTCCGGAGCAGGTGTACCGTCCGCCTCGCTCGAGGATGTCGATCAGGGTCGGCCAGTACGGGCCGCCAACCACATCGGCAACAACTGTGATCTTTTCGCCGCCCAGCGCGGCACGCAGGTTTTCTGGTGCGCGCGGCAGGATCATGTCAGGACCAAGCTCGGCGACGTCGGCATGTTTCGCATCGGACGCCATTGCGATAACGCGCGCGCCACGCCGTTTGGCCAGTTGCACCAAGGCGCCGCCGACACCGCCCGAGGCTCCGGGCACCAGAACCGTGTCTTTCTCGGTGACATTGGCGCGGGTCAGCATCCCTTCGGCGGTTGAGAAGGAGCAAGAAAACGTCGCCAGTTCCGCATCCGACAAATCAGAGGTAATCGGCACTGCATTCACGGCCAGAGTGGTGGCATATTCGGCAAACCCTCCGTCCCGTTCCGAGCCGTAATAGCCGGTTTTGTCCATGTTTGCCGGGTCATCCGGATCACGCAGCCAGCCGTCGGTGATTACGCGCTGACCGATACGGGCGGGGTCGACACCTGCACCCACGGCCACGATATAGCCACAGATATCCGCCCCCTGGATGCGCGGGAAGGTGATCGGGTTGCCGCCCCAGGTGGGGTCTTCCTCACCCACCTCATCAAACGCGCCGCCGGTTGTCGCGTCAGTGACTGTCTTGGAATACCAACCCGACCGCGTGTTGACGTCCGTGTTGTTCAGACCGCAGGCGGCGACCTTGATCAACACTTCCTGAGCCGCAGGTTCGGGGCGAGGCCAGTCTGGGTGCAGGACCATCTGCTCCAGCCCGCCATGACCCATCGTGACCATGGCTTTCATTGTATCAGGCAGGGTCATTGCGCGGCCTCCAGTACAGCGTCGGTTCGTGGCAGCAGGCTTTGCGGGTCATAGGCCGGTTCGCCCAGCACCCGCGCTGCACGGGATTGACCGTGGATCACGACCTGCAGGGCCGTGCCGGGCGTGGCGGCCTCGGGCTTGATGTAGGCAAAGGCGAGGATCTTGCCGACGGTATGCCCGTAGACCACCGAGGCGGTCGAGCCGACCACGCGACCATTCAGCATCACTGCCTCGCCACCATGGCCGTCAATCTCGCCATCCTGTTCGATTTCCAGATAAGCGCAAATCCACGGAAGGTCGGTGTTCAGGGTTTTGTCCTTGCCCAGATACTCCTTGTCGGCGCGCGCAAAGCGCAGCACATCCGCCTCGGCCAATGTCACTTCATTGGTTAACTCGCCCGCACCTTTGAAGCCTTTCTCCATCCGCATCACGTTCATGGCAAAGCTGCCGTAGTCGGTGATGCCATGCGGCTCACCTGCCGTCCAAAGTGCGTTGTAAACGTCGAGGCAGGCGGCGTTGGGCATATGCAATTCCCAACCCAACTCACCGGCATAGGACATGCGGAACGCCCAGACCTTGTGGCCTGCGATTGTGATTTCCTGCGCGGACAACCAGCGGAACCCCGCATTGGTCAAATCGGCATCGGTGCAGCGCGCCATTACGTCCCGCGATAGGGGGCCGTTCAGCGACAAGGCTGACCAATCGGACGAGAGGGCAGTAATCTGAACATCCTCATCCGCCCGCTGTTGCGTCAGGTGATCCAGCAAGCGCTGTTCGAAGAACGCGGCGCAAACCAGATAGAAGCGGTTTTCGGCCATGCGGACGATGGTTGTCTCCAACTCGATCCGGCCCCGGCGGTTCAGCATATGGGTCAGTGTGATCGAACCCACTTTTTGCGGCATCCGGTTGGCCGTCAGCCGATCCAGCAGGGCGTAGGCATCCGGCCCCGAAACCTCGACCTTGGTAAAGGCCGTAACGTCCATGATACCGACGCGTTCGCGGACCGCTTTGACCTCGGCCGCGACCATGTCATCGGCAGGGGTACGGCGGAAGGAATAGTGGTCGCGCTGTTCCACCCCATCGCGGGCGAACCAGCGGGGGCGCTCGAACCCATAGACTTCCTCATGCACCGCGCCCTTGGATTTCAGCAGCTCATAGAGCGGCGATGGCTTGATCGGACGCCCTTCGAGACGGTTGAAATGCGGAAAGGGGATTTCGTGGCGCAGGCAGTAATCTTCCTCGGCCTTGATCACCTGCCAGTCCTTCGTGGCATAGCTGCCGAACCGGCGCGGGTCGAATTCGCGCATCGAGATATCGGCCGCCCCATGCACCATCCAGCGTGCCAGTTCGCGGGTCAGACCCGGCCCCCAGCCAATGCCGATCTGCGTACCGCAGCAGCACCAGTAGTTCTGCACACCCGGCGCAGGCCCGATCAACGGGTTGCCGTCCGGCGGGTGCGAGATCGCGCCGTGCACGTCACGCTGAATGCCCAGTTCGGCAAAGATCGGCATACGGTTCAGGCTTTCCTCAAGCCACGGCATCACACGGTCGTAATCCGCGTCGAACAGCCAGTTTTCGTATTCCCACGGGCAGTGATCATGCCAGACCGAGTTCGGGTTCTCCTTCTCGTAAATCCCGATCAGCCCGCGCTGTTGCTCCATCCGGATATAACCCGAGACCTTGCGGTCGTCGCGGATCACCGGCAATTCCGTGTCCAGATTCTGGAACTCGGGCACCGGCTCGGTCACGAAATAATGGTGGGTCATCGAGGTCATCGGCAGTTGTAGACCGGACCATTCGCCCATCTGGCGGGCATAGGTGCCGCCTGCGTTCACCACATGCTCGCAGATGATGGTACCCATCTCAGTTTCAACCACCCACTCGCCATTCTCGGCCTGCGTGATGTTCGTCGCGCGGCAGTTGCGGAAGATTTGCACGCCCTTTTGGCGCGCGCCCGTCGCCATCGCCATGGTCACATTTGTCGGGTCCACATGCCCGTCATCCGGCGTGTGCAGCGCACCCAACACACCGTCGAGATTGTAGAACGGATGCAGTTCGGCCACCTTCTCAGGGCCCACGAGTTCGATGTTGAACCCCAGCGAGCGGCCCACCGACAAGGTGTGGCGCAGCCAGTCCATCTCATCCTCGGTATAAGCCAAGCGGAACGAGCCGCAGCCGTGCCATGTGACCGGCTGGCCGGTTTCAGCCTCCAACGCGCCGGAATAGAGACCGATATTGTAGTCCACGCATTTGCCCAGACCAAAGCTTGAGGTCGAATGCGTGATCTGGCCCGCCGCGTGCCACGTGCTGCCGCTGGTCAGCTCGGCCTTTTCCAGCAGGACGGTATCCTCGCCCCAACCTTCATGCGCCAGATGATAGGCCAGACCGACCCCCATGACGCCGCCTCCGACAATGACCACGCGAGCGTGGGTGGGCAATTTCTTCTCGGACATGACATTTCCTCTTCCCGAGTCGCTTTTCTGCTCGACAGGCTAATTCCACATTTGTACCATCGTCAATCATGAATGACACAAATGTATCATCAATCGTTCTCGACCGCCTTACGGAAGAATGGGACGCCCTGACGCCCGAGGCGCAAAAGGCCGCACGCTACGTGTTGGAAAACCCAACAGATGTTGGGGTTTCGACCGTGCGCGAGATCGCCGAGGCGGCAAAAGTAAAGCCTAACACTTTTGTCCGAATGGCGCGGCAGGTGGGGTTCGAAGGGTACGAGGATTTCCGCGCCCCGTTCCGCGATGCGATTCGGCGCGGCACCGCGTCGTTTCCGGACCGCGCGCGCTGGTTGCAGGACATTGGCAAGTCTGGCGAATTGGGCGGGCTCTATGCTGACATGATTGGCGCCGCGATCCGAAATATCGAAGACACCTTCGCCGGGATCGACGCCGAGCGCCTGCAAGCGGCGGCTGAAGATATATGGAATTGCCGCCAGATTTTCACGCTGGGCGTGGGCGTCAACAACTCGAACGCGCGCAATTTCACCTATCTGGCCTCGACGGGGATGAAGCAATTCCACGCCATCCCCCGTCCCGGATCAACTCCGGTAGACGATCTGGCCTGGGCTGATGAACAGGACGTGCTGATCGCCATCACCTGCCACCCCTACCGGACCGAGGTGATCGACGCGATCAAGCTGGCCCGGCAACAGGGCCTGACCGTCGTGGGTATCTCGGACAGCCCGGCCAGCCCGGTCATTCTGAACGCGCAGCACGGCTTTGTCGTGGCAGCCGATACACCGCAGTTCTTTCCCTCCTCCGTCTCGACCATCGCTCTGCTGGAAACGCTGCTGTCCTTTGTGGTGGCCGTCTCCAGCGACGAAATCGTCGAGCGGGTGGAGCGGTTTCATCAACGCAGACACCAACTTGGCCTCTACGCGGAGGAGCCCGAATGAACGCACCCCTGACCCATTCACTCGACGCGCGATACTATACCGACCCCGCGATTTTCGCGCAGGAGATGCAGGGGCTGCTGGCCCGAACCTGGCAATTCGCGGGCCACGTGGCGCAGGTGCGCGAACCGGGAGATTACTTCGCGTTCGAAATCGCAGGCCAGAACCTGTTCTGCATTCGGGGTCGCGACGGGGAAATCCGCACATTCTACAATGTGTGCCAACACCGCGCGCATGAGATGGTCAGTGGCGCGGGCAATACCCGCGTTGTCGTCTGCCCCTATCACTCTTGGACCTATGAACTGACGGGCCAATTGCGCGCCGGCCCGAATATCAAGTCGGTTCCCGGTTTCGACCGCAGCGCGATCTGCCTGACCTCGGTCCGGACCGAAGTTTTCAACGGTTTCATCTTCGTCAACCTCGACGATGATGCAGCCCCCATGGACGATTGGTATCCCGGCGTGCGCGAGGAAATCCGTGCGTTTGTGCCGCATATCGACGACCTGGAACCGCTGGAATGGGTGGAAATCCCGGAAAACTGCAACTGGAAGGTCAGTATCGAGAATTACTCGGAATGCTATCACTGCCCGACCAACCACCCGACTTTTGCCGAAGGCGTCGTCAAGCCCGAGACCTATGACATTCAGCCCGACGCCAGCGGCGGCTATGTCCTACGTCATACGACCGAGTGTCAGAGCCTCGACAAGATGACCTACCCCATCGACATGTCCGTGCCTCACGCGGGCGACTACCAGTCGTGGTTCCTGTGGCCGATGTTCTCGTTCCAGTGCTATCCGGGTAACGTACTGAACACTTATCACTGGCGCGCGAATGACGCCGATCACTGCACCGTCTGGCGCGGCTGGTACACCGAGGGCGGATCGGAAAGCGCCGTCATCCGCCAACTGGCCGTGCAAGACCGCGAGACAACGGTCGAAGAGGATATCCGTCTGGTCGAATCCGTCCACCGCGGCCTGAAATCCCGCGGCTATCGCCCCGGACCGCTGGTGCTGGATCCCGGCTGTGGGGTTATGTCCGAACATTCAATCGCACGGTTGCAACAATGGATGCGCGACGCCATTGATGGCTGACCTGCCTAAAGGCTAGGAAAATAGGTCGAATTTTCTTGGCCCGACGCTTAGCGTACAAACAAAACTTCAGAGGTGAAAATGTCAGACCTGTTCAACGAAGACCTGTTTCTGAAAGGCCTGGAACAACGCAAAAACACTCTTGGCGCAGAATATGTCGAAAAGAACCTCGCGGCGGCTGACGACTTCACCCGCCCATTCCAAGAAGCAATGACAGCATGGTGCTGGGGCTTTGGGTGGGGTGATGATGTCATCGACGCCAAAACACGGTCGATGATGAACTTGTCGATGATCGGCGCCCTGGGCAAAATGCATGAGTGGGAAATTCACTGCAAAGGCGCGATCAACAACGGTGTTTCACCGGAAGAGATCCGCGCCATCATCCATGTCATCGGTATCTATTGCGGCGTTCCACAGGCTCTGGAATGCTTCCGCGTTGCCCGTAAAGTTTTGGGCTATTCCTGAACGACCCCAGCCAACGCCTGACACTTCGAAATTCAGCACCGTTCGCACGTATTGGATGTCCCGAATTTTGGTTTGCCTTGCGCCAGCGTTGAGCGCGCAGTGATTTGGGACTTCGACAGATCCTCAACCGCCACACTGCTGGGCTAAAGCAAAAAAATCGCCCGGCCCTTTCGGAACCGAGCGGTAGAGGGAAAACGAAAAGGAGCACATCACGTGTGCTCCTTTAGCATGGTTACTGAATCAGCCGCAGCTTCTGGATGGAACCGGCAATCGACACGAACGAGTCGATGATCTCTTCGCCGGTAACCTCGTAGTAGTGCGAAGGCGACGAGGCGCATGCCTTAACCTCGGCCGCCGCCTGATCTGAAGTTTCAAACGCAACCGCATAGATGATCACGTTGTTCGCCTTGGCCAGTTCACACTGCTGCTTGAAAAGCTGCAGGTTGGTCAACTGCGAGGACGTGATGGTCGTGTCTTCGGACGGGCGGGAAACCAGTTCCAACAGGCCGTTTTCCTCTTCCATCTCATCGGTTGGGCGTACCTGCGGGCTGGTGCGGCCGTCGGTCATGATCACGATGTATTTCGACGTATCCTCATGATCCCAGTTCAAGGGACGGTTTGCGAATTCAGCAGGAACTTCTCCCATAGTGCTGAGATAGGCAAACGCATCACGCGAGGACGGATCAAGCAGGGCCAAAGCGTATTTCAGGCTGTAATTGGTGCCGGTCCCATCGAACAGACGCAGGTTGTCGATAAAGCTGTGCAGGGTGGCCTCGTCGTTTTGCGCGTATTTGATGCTCATTTCGTCATCGGGGCACCAACCCCAGTTCTGGGTTGTTTCGTCATAATCCCAGTTCACGAAATAAGGCACCTGCTCGGTCGACGCTGTCGGCAGCTGCGAGGTCATGAAATCAGAGTATTCCATCTCCAGGCAGGACGACTCGTGATTGGGAATTGTCTGGTAGTAGTCGTGGAAATCACTGAACTGCAGTTCCGCATCGACATTGTTGAACTGTGTCTCGCTCGTTACTAGGTCGCCTGTGACACTATAATACCACGTCTCTTGTTTACCGCCTTTGATCGAAGCACCCACCAATTCCGCATCTTTATCGAGAACCGAGTTCTCAATGGCGAAACCCTTGACGTAATAGTAGTACGTGTCGACATCGTCCTTGTCGAAACCTTCCACATCATTGTCCGGGAAACTGTCGATCTTTACAGAATAATCCGGCAAACCATCGTCACCTGTGTCAAACCAGAACACGACGTTCGAGATATCCTGTTTCCAGGTGGGAAAGTAACCTTCCTCGATGGTGGTGCCAAAACGTTCACCACCCAGATATTCGAACATGGTCGAACCCGGGTTCGTTTGACCCGCAAACGGAATGACGTTGATCGAAGTCTGCTTGTCCGCCTTGGTCCCCGTTGTGGGGTCTTCATTTCGGCTGAGGCTTTTGGTGATGAACGCCTTGGCGGCAGCTTGCATCAAGTCGACACGGTTGTTGCTGCCCATACTGCCCGAAATATCCAGCACCAATGAGATCTCGGTATGGGGCGCAGCTTCGTTGGCCGCGGCTCCGATACCCAAAGGAATAGAGTCGATACCACTCAGGCGCATGAATTTTGTATCGTATTCTGCCCCGATCGCTGCGGCGACCGTCCGGTCCTGAAACGCCTCTTGAACAGCTACTGAGCTTTGGTACTCCGACAGCCCCTGCGCCGCCAGATGCGCATTAACCACTTCCTCTGGTGGCAGTGTCTGCTCGAGGTTGGCGGCGGCAAGCACCGCATTGTCAAGAACCCACTGTAGCTTAACGCGGTCGCGCTCATAGTTGGCGACATCAACTGCGATTCCCGTCGCGGCCAACAACATGAGAAAGACGAAAAGCGCAAAAATCGTCAAAGCGCCTTCTTCGCCAGTGGCGAAACGTCCCTTTTTAGAAGGACCACTTAAAATTGAGTTCAGTTGTCTTCGAGTCCGAATTCTGGGCATTTGAATCTCCGGGGCAACGTAAATTTTTTTCACCATTGCCTGAGATTTTGTCCCCAATTTGCCACAAATCGGGTGTTTAGATTACAATAAATGAATGTGAAATGAACTGAAAATTAACGAAGATTTTCTACAGAAAAAGGCTCTAAATAGTCGTTCAATAACAAGAAGTTAAATAAATTCATACTGCGTTGAGAATCCCCCTGATCGGTTCATTTTCAATTAATACTCTGAAAAAATAGTTCGAAAATTGCGATTTTTGGGGCGGACTGGAACAATTGGAAAACTCCCGAAAACCAAAGCCTATTTGCCTACGCTGGGAACGGCTACGTCGATTCGGCGAATTAAAGTGGCGTTGTTCTCATTTTCGCAACAACTTTAACGGAAGTTGAATAATGTATTCGCACTTCATTCAATCAAGATTTGGCACAATTCGTATTAATTGAATCTGAACACCTTAATCGTCCCGAGATTCTGCAAAGGGAATAACATGACAAAGTCTGCCATATTGATTGCAACACCGTGGTCTTCGGTGGAGCGATACACATTTACGTCGGTCAGGTGCAGCAGCAGCCCTGCGGTGGGAATGCGGGGTCGTGAACGTTTTCCTCCGATCAACATTACGCTTGCGGGCATCGTCAGAGAAATGCGGTTTCAGGAAGAAAATAAACCCGCCGCGCCCAAGTGATTTCGGACCAACATTCTGGCGCTGCTCGCCCCAAAAAAGGGAAAAGCCCGCTCATAATAAGAGCGGGCTTTAATTCGCGCCTAGAGTGAGTACGGGTGCGCGATCCTTTTCGTCTTCAGTTCACATCCATTAGTCGATTACCGGGCCAGCCAATGTTTTGTAGGTGGATGATAAAGGCTGGCCCGGCTCTCGTTGCCTCCGTGAGATTCAGGGCAATGAGATCATGTCTTATTCGAGCCCGAGCATGGCTCGCACCGTCGCCTCCACTTCGTCGGTTACAGGTTTGTTCGCCGCATCTTCAAGCGCCTCACGCTCCAGGTCTGGCTGCTGTTCAACCTGCTCAGTTAGATCTTCAACTTCTGCAACCGCATTGTTGTAGTCGACAGCATCCTGCAGCTCATCCGCAATTTCCTGCTCCTCCTTTACGGCTTCCGCAAGCTCTGCTTCTGCAATGCCCAACGCCTCTTCGATTGCTTCATCCTCACCACCGGCATCCGCCAGGTCTTGTTCCAGACCGTCGACAACCTCTTGTTTCTCGTCGACATTTTGCTGCGCTTCATCAAGCGCATCTTCGATCTCATCGGTTGTACGATCGGGCTGTTCCAGGCCCGCAAGCGTTTCGATCGCTTCTTCCAGATCCTCTTCGAGGGCAAAACCTGCCAGCACGGTATCACGATAGATTGCGATCCGGCCGACACGGGAATTCGGAGAGGCATTCAACAACGCTGTCGGGCTGGCATTGGCCGCATTCAAGGCACCAAGTTCAGAAGGATGGGCCTGAAGAAGCTCGGACGCTTTGACCTTTTTGCTCCGGCCCTGTGGCCGAACAGATGTTGTCACTTCGGTCACGGCATCTTTCTGCTGAGAGCCAGAGGATACGGAACGGCTGGACTTGGACGATTTCTTGGACGACTTATTGCCTTGGAAAAAATCCTTCAAAGAGAAGCCTTTTCCCCCAAGCGACTTACTTCCCGACCCCGCGGTTTTCTTACCGCTACGGTTGAGTCCCCCTTTACCCTTTGCGCCATCATTTTTGCCTGCGCCTTGGCCGCCATTCCCTTTGCCGCTGTTACCTTTTTCTCCACCGTTACCGCCGCCATTGCCTTTACCGCCACCGTTGCCCCCGCCATTGCCTTGCCCCCCTTTGGCAAAGGCGGGTTCAGGCACCGCGACCGTCATAACAACAGCAGCAGAGCCAACTAAGGCCACGGCAACAGCAGAAGCTTTCAGGAGGTTTGTCGTCTTGATCTTCATGTTCATTTACTTTGGCCCTCGCGGATCGAAATATTCCGAACGACAGCCCCCACTTAGTCGCCAGAGGCAGAATCACCCCTTTGACTGCATTTGACATGATGCACACTGAACACACGAAAAACTGTTTGTTCATCACTAGTTCACATAGAATTAATTAATCTTTAGGGTGATCTACGCAAAGACAGTGACCGTGATGTTAAAGCTTGTAGCAGTAACGCTTTTTGCCACCCTTCTCATGACTGGTGAGGGGTTTGCTGACGCGCGCGAACTTAAGCAATCCGAGTTACGCCAGGCGACAAAGACTGGCAGTGCAATTCGGTTGAAAAGAGTTATTCGTGGCGTTGAAAAAGTGTTTGGCGGCACTCCTGTGGACGCACGCGCGTTTCAGACGGACAGGGTCTACTACCGGATTCTGGTCAAAAAACCCAACGGCAGCATTATAAGTGTTATTGTTGATGCCCAGACCGGCGTTGTCGTGTCGAATCGATCTAGTGTTGGTCGGCAAATACGAGAAGCGGCTCAGGCAAATAACGGCAAATCGGCCAATTCCAAAAGCCAAGCTGGAAACCGGGCCAACAGCGGAAACAACAATGCCGGTGGCAATGGTAATGGCAATTCCGGCGGCAACGGCAACTCCGGCGGTGGCAATTCCGGTGGTAATGGCAATTCCGGCGGTAACGGTAATGGCAATTCCGGCGGCGGTAACTCCGGCGGCGGTAACTCCGGTGGTGGCAACAGCGGCGGCGGTAACTCCGGTGGTGGCAACAGCGGTGGCGGCAACTCTGGCGGTGGCAACAGCGGTGGTGGTAACTCCGGCAGTGGCAACAGCGGTGGTGGTAACTCCGGCGGTGGCAACAGCGGCGGTGGCAACTCCGGCGGCAACGGCAACGGAAATGGCGGACGCGGAAGATAACCGATGAACATTTCGCCGAAGCATTGTAGTTTTCACCTATGAGAGTATTGCTTGCAGAGGATGAGCCGCATCTTTGCGCTCAGATCAAAAAACTTCTGAACGCCGAAGGCCGGGTTGTGGACGTAGCCCACAATGGGCTTGAGGCGCTTCATCTTGGATCAACTGAACCGTACGACGTGATCGTTTTGGACGTCGGTCTGCCGGAACGGGACGGTATCTCGGTTTTGCGGGAATGGCGCGCGAACGGCGTCAAGACCCCAGTGCTGATCCTTACTGCACGGGATGGCTGGAGCGAACGGGTCGACGGTCTGGATGCTGGCGCCGACGACTACATGACCAAACCCTTCCATATGCCCGAGCTGGCAGCCAGAGTGCGCGCGATCCTACGGCGACAAAGCGGACAGCTTAATCCCCTGATCGAGATGGGGGGTGTGTCACTGGATACCAAAAACGGACGAGTAACAGCGAAAGACGTTCCGGTTGATCTGACTGCACAGGAAATTGCTGTGCTGACCTATCTGGCGCATAACCGGGGCCGTCTGATCTCGCGCACCGAGCTTTCCGAGCATATTTACGAATATGATGGTGATCGGGATTCGAACACGATCGCTGTCTTCATCACACGTCTTCGAAAAAAGCTGGGTCCCGAACTGATCAAAACCGTACGCGGGCGCGGCTATATGATCGACAGCGCCTGATGCTGTCACTAAGGGAACGAGCCCTGCTGGGCGGCGTTGCCACGGGTGCCATCTCGGTTGCGGTGGGCACTTTGGCAGTTCTATCCTACATCAACTCAAGGGTCTCGGATCAATTTGACTCCAATCTGCGTGACCGCCACACGCAGCTCGTTGTCGGGCTAAGTGTCACGACAGACAACCCGGATGCATTGCAGGATCTGATGTTCGATCCGGCCTATGGCACACCTTATTCAGGGCGGTATTGGCAGGTAACCAACGGAAGGGATGAGGTTTTCACCTCGGCTTCTCTGTTCGATGAAACCATCGCGGAACCTGTCGTTGCCACGGCGTCCGCAACCTTCTGGAACACAACCGGCCCTGAAGGTGAGGCCCTGCGCAGTATCTATCAGGAAATCTCGTACGAGGACGGAACCGTATGGGGCGTCAGTGTAGCCGAGAGTCGCGACGAGCTCATTGCCGAGCGCCGGGCCGCGCAGCGCAGCCTGCTGCCGGTGTTTACTCTGGTGGGCCTGATTGGGGTCGCCGGATCTTTGCTTTTGATGTCTGCGATCATGGGCCCTCTTCGCAAACTTCGCACGGATGTTGCGCATCGCTGGGACACGGATGAGGGGCTCAAGCCTGACGACTATCCTGATGAGGTGTCGCCATTGGTCGACGACCTCAACAAACTTTCAAGGCGTAATCGGGATATTGTATCAGGGTCGCGTCGACAAACTGCCGACCTCGCGCATGCGCTCAAGACGCCGACAGCGATCCTTCGCAATGAATTGAGCAGCCTTGCTGAACATGGCGCCACGATCGACACCGCGCAGGAAGCACTGGACAGGATAGACGCTCAACTCAGTCGTTCATTGGCACGAATGAGGGCTATGAACACAGCCGAACTTAGCCATTCGCGCGCAGATCTGTCCAATTCGGTGGACCGGTTGTCGCGCCTGTTTTCTCGCATGGCCGAACGTGACGGCAAAGAGCTCGAAGTCATCCGACAAAAAAACCTTTGGGTACGGATGGATCCCCAGGACATCGAGGAAGTCCTGGGTAATTTGATGGACAACGCTGTCAAATGGTGTCGTCAAACTGTGCGTGTTTCGGCGATGGCCAAAAGGAACAGTATTGAAATTCATATCGAGGACGACGGACCGGGTATCCCCGAGGATGACCGGCGCGAAGCTCTTCGATCAGGCGGGCGACTAGACACCTCTGTCGCTGGAACGGGACTAGGTTTGGCGATTGCGGTCGATTTGCTCAACGCATACGGAGCCAAGCTGGATCTGGGCAGATCAAAGGTGCTGGGCGGGTTGGAATGTCGTGTTGTGATCAACTCGATCCACAAGAAACCATCAAAATAGGCGGAAGAGCACACAAATTCTGTGTTGATGGCGGAGACGAAGGGATTCGAACCCTCGAGACGGTTTCCCGCCTACTCCCTTAGCAGGGGAGCGCCTTCGACCACTCGGCCACGTCTCCGTTGGCCGGTATATCCCTGCCCGGCGACCAGTTACAAGGCGATTTTCCCAGCTGTTGTTATTTTTCTAACTTACGGCCCAAAGGTGGCATCAGAATTCGTAAAAGACACACCTAGTTAGCGTAAGTGCGCGCCGAGAAACCGTTCCAACGCATGACGCCGAGTTGGGTGTGGAAGCAGGGCGAGTCAGAAAACTTGCCAACAGGACATGGTTTAAGGCATATTTGCTTATACATATTTAAGAAACCGATAAGATTAAATTTAATGGGGGCAAAACCGGGCAGTGGGCGTTCAGCCCATTTCTAAGCTATTGGGGGTACATAAGCTTGGCCTGGTTAAAAGTATTTTGCGTTGTGTTGTCTATATTGCTTGTACCTGTGCAAGTCTGGGCCAACATAGGAAAAGTCGTCGGTGTCAAACAAGGCGCACAAATCGTCAGAAGCGGAGAATCACAGCCCTTACGGTCCGGTATGGAGGTCGAGTCTGGCGACGCCATAACAACCGACCAAAATGGATTGGTTCAATTGATATTTGTCGATGAAACCAAAATAGCGATCGGACCGAACGCCAGCATGGTGCTTGATGTGACTATGTTGCGCGGCAAGCAAAAAGCAAAGTCCTTTGCGGTTCAGGCATTGGGCGGTAGTTTTCGCTTCATCTCGGGGAAAAGTAAGAAAAGGGCATATTCCATCCAAACCCCGACAGCCACCATGGCCGTTCGGGGCACAACGTTCGACATGTGGGTTGTTCCCGGAACGCAAAGCGCAATGCTGGTTTTGGATGGCACTGTTCGAATGTGTGGCCTCGGCGGTACATGCCGCTCCACTGGGCGACAGTGCAGTCTGTTCGCGACCACTCAGCGCGGCAATGTTGGTCGACCTATAGATCAGGAACAATACGAGTTGGCGCTGAAGACCGGCTTTCCCTTCGTCCAGTCTCAAGACGAACTACTAAGCCCGCTTAAAGTCGGGATTGGTGGCTGCGCAGCTGAATCCGTTCCATTGCCACCTATTAAGTCCGACGCACCGACACCGCGACGCATCCGGCAGCAAGCAAAAATCACTGCTGCCCCCCGTGCAGACCCACCGGCAGCTGACCCCCCCGCCGCCCCTGAGCCACCTGCGCCGGAACCACCGGCACCCGAACCGCCGGCACCCGAACCGCCGGCACCGGAGCCGCCTGCACCCGAACCGCCTGCACCGGAGCCGCCAGCACCGGAGCCTTCGGACCCAAAAAGCAGGTCGGGTCAGGCTGATGGTTCTAACCCAGCGGGTCGGGGCGGGCCATCTGGTGGGGTTAACAACCCCGGACAGGGCAAGGGGCCAGGGCACGGGAAAGGTCATGGTCGCGGGAAAGGTAAGCGAGACAGGGGCGACGCTTGAGTACATGCGCCCTTTCTACGGCACAGTGACGTGCCCGCGCACGCAGACGCGTCAGCGAGCTGATAACCCAAACCGGGCAACCCTCGCCCGATGTTATCGGAGGCACAATTGACCGGGAAATCCAGAGAAAAAACGGGACGGCGGCGCGGTTTTCGCCTGGTCGGGCTGGGTTTGATACTGATCGGTTGCTTTATCAGGGTCATTGACCCTTATCCCATTCGCATGAGCCGTTTGATTTACTTCGACCTGCTGCAACGTGTTTCACCGCGCGAATACAACCCGGACTTGCCGATCCGCGTTCTGGACATTGACGAAGAAACCCTGGCGGTCTGGGGCCAATGGCCATGGCCCCGAACGCTATTGGCCCAGATGGTGCAAAACCTTGGCGAAAGCGGCGCTGCGGCAATCGCTTTTGATATGTTGTTTGTCGAGCCCGACAGGTACTCGCCTGCACGGTTGCTGAACGACCCTGCCTTGGCGGGCGTTCTGACGGTCGAACACCATGCACAGAAGATGGACTACGACGTTCTGTTCGGTCTGGAAGTAGCGAATTGGCCCGTTGTCTTGGGAACTGCTGCCCGGGTCTCGCAGGAAGGTGCCAAAATTACACCCAAGGCAGGCATTATTGAAGTCGGTGAACAACCGGCATCCGGGCTGGTCTCTGTCCCGTTCTGGACGCCAATTGCGCCGCCTCTGGGGCGCAGCGCTGCTGGCATTGGCGGTGTGAATGTCTCACCCCTTGGGGGAACGGGCGTTGTAAGGCGCGTTCCGGTTCTTTGGAACGGCCCCAGCGGTCCACTTCCCGGCCTTGGCATCGAAGCACTCAGGGTGGCAATCGGCGCACCCTTTGTGCTGGCCGAGGGATCATCCGATGAAGAGGGCATCATGCTTGCGGTGGAGCTTGGTGATTTTCGGTTGCCGACCACTGAAAACGGCGAGGTCTGGATCAGATACAGGCGCGACCAACCCGAGCTCTACCTGTCGGCCAATGACGTAATGACAAGTCCTGATGACCCAGCGCTGCAAGCTGAAATCGAAGGCCGGATCATTTTGATTGGCACATCTGCAGCAGGTTTGTTCGACATGCACCAGACACCACTTGGCGAGTCCGTCCCCGGCGTTTCCATCCACGCACAACTGCTGGAACAGATCCTGACCGGCGAAATGCTGAGCCGGTCAGATGTAACCGCTGCGCTGGAGCTGCTGTCTTTCGTGTTGCTCGGCCTGATCGTGATCGCTGTCATGTCCAGCTTTGGGGCAGTTGCATCATTTGTTGCTGGGGGTTTAGCCGCTGCTGTGGTCATCGGCACAAGTTGGCTTGCTTTTCAAAATCAGCTGATCTTGTTTGATGTGACGTTCCCTCTGGCTGGGGGAATGGCCAATTTCGGTTTGTTAGCCGGGTATCTCTTTGTCTCAACCGAGCGTGAGAAGCACGAAATCCGCAAGGTTTTTTCACATTACGTAGCACCGGAAATCCTCGACGAAATGGAGCAGTCCGGCCACCGTTTGAAACTAGGCGGCGAGACGCAGGAGATCACGGTCATGTTCTCGGACATACGGGGATTTACTCCACTCTCTGAATCTGTGTCCGCAACCGAACTGGTGACTTTGCTGAACGAGCTTTTCTCGCAGGTGGGCGACCAGATCTTGCATGAAAGAGGTACAATCGACAAATTCATAGGCGATGCAGTTATGGCGTTTTGGAATGCGCCTTTGCCGGTAGAAGACCACCCCTGTCGCGCTGCGCACGCGGCATTGTTGATGCGCAAAGCTCTGATTGCATTCAACGCGTCGAAGGTGATGCAGGACCGACCACCGATTGCCCTTGCCACGGGATGCGCCACGGGACACGCCTGCGTCGGCAATATCGGATCACGCAGCCGGTTCAACTATACGGTCATCGGTGATGTAGTGAATGTGGCGGCCCGCATTGAACAAAGCTGTCGCCATGTCGATTACGACATCGTTGTTTCGCACTCAGTCTACAACGCAGCGCATCAGGATATGGCAATGCTTGAAGCCGGATTTGTCGATCTGAAAGGCAAAACGGATCTCGAAGCGGTGTTCGTTCTTATCGGAGACAACACCGTGCTGGACAGTGCGTCGTTTGAACGGCTTTCAGAGGCACATAACGAACTTATTTCCGCAATCCGAGACCGGCAGCCGTACGATAGGATCGAGCAGTTGTGCGGGCATTGTTTGGCCATCGCGGTCGAAATCGAGCCTGGCCTGCGTCAGTTCTATCGCTCGCTTCCCGGTCGAGTGGCGGATTTCCGGACAGACGTTCAATCAGGTCAGGCAATGTTCAGTCATCGTGCCCGTGAGGTCAGGGCCTGAACGTTCTTCGATTGGCGACCTAGGCGTACTGGCTCGGCAAGTACTGTCGACCACTAAAAGAATAGGCCAAGCCATATTTCTGGACGTGCGTCGGGTCTTTCGACCCCGCTGCGGATCGCCTACGGAGCGCACGACCTTACATCAGATCGTTTTCGACGTCTTCAACCGAAATGCCCAAGGCGTCCAAACCGTTTTCTAAATGGTCAGACAGGTGCGGTGTTCCAATCAAGTAGTCCGCGCAAGGAGTCGACGCCTCGGACTTGGCGGTCGCGATAGCTTCAGCCAGATCATCCGCGAAAAAGCTTTCACGTCCGATCCACATGACGGCAACCAGCTCGGCCTGTTCGTCTTCACTCATCCGGCCAATAAAAGCGCGCAATTCGCCCTCGGCCCGGTCCAGTTCACGCCCCATCATGGCGACCTGAGCTATTTTTCTTGCCGAGATTTCCAACATGTCCCAACTCCTCGTGTTCGCGACTTACTTACTACCAGAACCATTCTCAAAGGATTGAGTCTTTGATCTTACGCAAACAGCGGCGGGTTATGACTTGCGTATCCGAGAAATCGGATGATCCGGAACGGGTGCGGTACGGAAAGGACGGAACTGGGCCTTTTTTAATTTAAGTTTCAGCGCCTGCCACACGATCAAAGTGAAGGCACGCCGCGCCCCAAACGGACGTCGTATCAAAGACCAGAGGATCGCGCGATCGGTCAAAGGTGCCCTTGGGCCGGTAAGAGTGGCAATCAGCCCCCCTGACTTGCGCCCATAATCAATCCAAACACCGACCCGGTCGGCGCGGTAGTCAAATCGAAACGTGTAAGAGCCTTCGATCTTTTGAAATGGCGATACATGCATCAGCTTGTCTGCCACTATGCGATCAGTGGGTTGGATGGGCGCGAAATTGGCATTGTGGCACAGGTAGCTGTGCCGCGTGCCATAAGTGTTCGTTACCTCAGCCACCACTGAGTAAAGGTTGTCGCAATCGTCAAAACAGAACCAGAAGCTGACCGGATTAAACACATGGCCCAGAACACGGGGTTGCGTCAGCAGCATGATGTGCGCCGGTTGCACAACGCCCAGCGCATCGAACTGTTCGCGCAACCAAGCCGCGCCGCGCCCCTTACCTGGCGCACCACCGTGGTCCCTATCTCTCCAGTTCGTAATGTTTGCGCCGTTCAAGGAAAACAGACGCGGCGTTGCGGCCTTTTTCTCGGGGTCAAACAGGATGTAGTCGACCGAATAGCGAAATGCGTTTTCGATGGCCCCTTTACGCCCATGATAGGTTTGCCCTGCAATATGGTCTATCCGGTTCATTCCACATTTTCCATTCTGCCCGCGATTTGATCAAACAGCGCTTATTTTTTGCGGCCAATTCATAGGGATACTACGACAAGACAGCTCGTTTGGATTAAAATTTTCGTGCTTAGTGATCCAAGTTGGGACAGTCCGCGTAAAAAGAGTATGTTTACCGAGATCGATACCGCGAGCTTGGGTGAACCGGTGGCTGAAAAGCCCGTTGTTATGCCCTCGCGCGGGAAACAACGAGTAAACGGACGACCGGTGAACCACGCAGACGGCAATTGCGAGACCAGAACGGAATGGGTTAACCATGTTGCCCGTATCCGCGACGCGCAGGATCAGGCGGCATTTGCCGAGCTGTTCCAGCATTTTGCGCCTCGGGTCAAAGCGTTCCTGATAAAGTCGGGGTCGGACGTGACCCTGGCCGAGGAATGTGCGCAAGAGGTGATGGCCACCTTGTGGCACAAGGCGCATCTATTCGATCCGGCCCGCGCAACGGTGGCCACTTGGGTGTTCACGATTGCTCGGAACAAGCGCATTGACGTGCTGCGCAAGCAACGCCGCCCCGAGCCCGAAGATCTGGGATGGGGACCCGAGGCCGAGCCGGACCAGCACGACATTATGGCGCTGCAACAGGAAACCGCGCAGCTGCGGGACGCGATGACCGCGTTGCCAGAGGCGCAAAGAGAATTGATCGAAAAGGCCTATTTCGGTGACCTGAGCCACCGAGAAATTGCCTCGCAAACCGGATTACCACTGGGCACGATCAAATCGCGAATTAGATTGGCGTTGGACCGCTTGCGCCATTCGATGAATTGAGACAACGACGATGAGCAAAAACATAAAACATCACCTGACGGATGACCTGCTGATGGCTTACGCCGCAGGCAATCTGCCCGAAGCGTTCGACCTCATGGTCGCTACGCATCTGTCTCTGTGCGACCACTGCCGCGCGCGGGCCGAAAGCTTTGATGCCGTCGGGGGCTGTGTTCTGGAAGATCAGGAAAGCGCCGCTCGGATGAGCGACGGATCGCTTGCGGCAACTATGGCGTTGATTGCGCAAGGTGCACCGATTGCAAAACCAGCCCAACCGGGATGTTCGGTCCTGCCTGCTCCGTTGCAGGATTACGTGGGCGGAAATGTTGAAGCGATCAAGTGGCGCTCAATCGGCATGGGTGTGAAACAGGCTATCCTGCCGACTACTAGTGAAGCAACCGCGCGATTGCTGTTTATCCCCGCTGGGGCCGCCGTACCGGACCACAGCCACAACGGGATGGAGCTGACAATGGTCTTGCAAGGGGCGTTTTCGGATGAGGTCGACCATTTCGCTCGCGGCGATGTCGAGATCGCGGATGAGGACCTGCATCACACGCCCACGGCCGATATGTCCGAGGATTGCATCTGTCTGGCCGTGACCGACGCACCGTTGAAGTTCAACAAGCTGATGCCGCGCCTGTTCCAGCCCTTTCTACGAATCTGACGGCAGAGACACGTTGTGCTAAGCTGCCGTCATTCGTCGGAGGATAGCGCATGATGAAACGCCTGATCTTTATCGCAGCAATCCTGGGTCTGGCTACTTCGGCCTCGGCCCAACGCTTAGCCGAGGTCAAATTCCAACCCGGCAATTACGGCACGATGGTCAACGGCACCATCACCGGGGACGAGTATTTCGACTACAAGCTGGGCGCTCAGGCCGGTCAAGAGCTTTTCGCCGATCTGCAGGTCAGCGATACCAATGGCAACGGCGTGATCTATTTCAACATCCTGCCACCGGGCAGCGAGGGTGAGGCGATCTATATCGGCTCGATCGACGGCAACACCGCGCGTATCGCCCTGCCCCAAAGCGGAGATTACACGATCCGCGTTTACCTGATGGGCAATGACCGCGACACCGGCAAGACTGTTGGCTACAATCTGGACCTGTCAATCCAGTAGCGGCTAGCCTTCGGTCTTGCCCAGCGGCACCACGTTGGAGTGATCGTCAGGGGCCAGTTCCTCGAAATCGAAGTTATCCAGCCGCTGCGCCCGGCGGCCAGCCTTTTCGGCGCTGATCTTGATTTCCGAGATATCCTTAGCCGCCTGTCCAAAGTGGCGGTCCAGATTGGACACCCGGTCGCCAAGGCGCTCCACATCCTTGTGTAGCATCCCCAATTCCTTGCGAATAGCGCCCGCCTGTTCCCGCATTCGCGCGTCTTTCAGTATCGCGCGCATGGTGTTCAGCGTCGCCATGCAAGTGGTGGGCGAGACGATCCAGACGCGCTTGCTGAAACTCTCCTGCACCAATTCCGGGAACTTGGCGTGCAGTTCGGCATAGACCGCCTCGGACGGCAGGAACATCAGCGCGCCATCGGCGGTTTCGCCATCCAGAATGTATTTCTCGGCAATGTCGTTGATATGCTTGCGAACTGTGCTGCGGAACATCTGCACCGCTGCTTTCAGCTCGGCATCGCTGGTCGATCCGATCAGCGCCTCATAGGCCTCCAGCGGGAATTTGCTGTCGATCACGATAGGGCCCGGTGGGTTCGGCAGGTTTATCAGGCAATCGGCGCGCCGCCCGTTCGACAAGGTCGCCTGCAGTCGGAAACTGTCCGAGGGCAGCGCCTTGGACACGATATCATTCAGCTGAATTTCCCCAAACGCGCCGCGCGTCTGCTTGTTCGACAGGATATCCTGCAGCGACAGCACATCGCCCGACAGTTTGGTGATATTGTCCTGAGCCTTGTCGATGGCGGCGAGGCGCTCCTGCAGCTGGGTCAGCGAGGTCGCGGTCTGTTTCGACGAGCCATGCAGCGATTCCTTCATCCTCTCCTGCATCTCGGCCAAAGCACGCGCGGATTTCATCGCATTATCCGCCAGCCGGTCATTCATCTGCTGCTGCACCGAGGACAGGCGCGATTCGACCGTCTGGATCACCTGTACCTGCGCATTGGCCTGCGTGTCTGAAACATGCTGCAACCCGCCACGGAGTTGCTCCTGCCCCTGTCCCAATTGCTGCACGTGCTGGCCCAGATGCGCCATCTGCCGCGCCAGAGGTTCAGCCATGCGGGCGGACTGCTGCGCCGCACGCAGCGACAGAAACAGCAGTAAAAGGATCAGCGCCACCAACCCGCCGCCGATCAGAATCACGGGGTCGTTTAGGGCGATTTGGGTGCCAGAAATCTCGATCATGTCGCCTCGGATGTTCTTGTTTTATTCCTCATACCGCACGCAGGTGGAGGGATCAACTGCGCCCGAACAGCCGTTCAATATCGGACAGTTTGAGTTCCACATAAGTTGGCCGCCCGTGGTTGCATTGGCCGGAATGGGGCGTCGCCTCCATCTCGCGCAGCAGGGCGTTCATTTCCTCGGCCCGCATCCGGCGGCCCGACCGGACCGAGCCATGACAGGCCACCCGGCTGAGGATCGCCTCAATCCGCGCCTGAACCGTCTGGCTTTCGCCCTGATCGGCCAGTTCATCAAGGATATCCAGGATCATCGCGCGGGCATCGACTTCGCCCAGAATGGCTGGGGTTTCGCGCACGGCAATAGCTCCGCCACCAAAGGGCTCCAGCGTCAGGCCAAGGCGGGTCAGGTCGTCAGCCAAGGCCATCAGGCGGGCACAATCGCTGTCAGACAGTTCCACGATCTCGGGGATCAGCAGCGCCTGCGCAGCGACGCCGTTTTCCGCCATCTGGCGTTTGAGTTTCTCATAGACCAGCCGCTCATGCGCTGCGTGCTGATCGACGATCACCATGCCATCGGCGGTTTGGGCGACGATGTAGTTCTCATGCACCTGCCCGCGCGCCGCGCCCAGCGGCAGATCCTGCGCCGGGGGTCCTTCTGCGACAACGGGTGCGGGCTCCACAATTCTACCGCTGTAATCCTGCGACAGTTCCGCAAAGCCCGGCGCCTGCGCCTGGTAGGATGCCTGCCGGGCTGCCAGCGACGGCTGGTCCATCTGATAGACCCGCGCGGGCGCAGGCTGTGCCGGTTCAGGCCGCATCGCGCCCAAAGTCGCATTGGCCACGGTCGAAGAGGCCCGATGTCCCGCCTCGGCCAGCGCGTGCCGCAGGGCAGACACGATCAGCCCCCGCGCCACGCCGGGATCGCGGAACCGGACCTCGGATTTTGCCGGATGCACATTCACGTCGACCAGCGTCGGATCACAGTCGATGAACAGCGCGGCTGCCGGATGGCGATCCCGGCTGAGGAAATCGAAATACGCCGCCCGCAGCGCTCCTGTCAGCATTTTGTCACGCACCGGGCGGCCATTGACGAACAGGTACTGCGCCACCGCCGCACCCCGCGAATAGGTCGGTAGGGCGGCGTAACCGTACAGCCTGATCCCCTCACGCGTGGCGTCGATCTGCAGGGCGTTCTCGGCAAACTCGCGACCGATCACGCGGGCCAGACGGGCGTGCAACGCATCGAACAGATCGCCATTCTCGCGGTCGGCGCGGAAGGTCACGCGCCCCTCGCCCCCGCCCGACACATCGCGCAAGGTAAAGGTGATCGCGGGCTCGGCCATGGCCAGACGTTTGACCGTGTCGCTGATCGCCTGCGCCTCGGCCCGGTCGGTGCGCATGAACTTCAGCCGGGCGGGCGTGGCGAAGAACAGATCGCGCAGCTCGACTACCGTGCCCGTGCGCAGGGCAGCGGGTTTGACCGCCCCCATCCTGCCGCCCGAGACGTTGATCTGCGCCGCCTCATCCCCGGCCACGCGACTTGTTATGGTCAGTCGACCCACCGCGCCCAGCGAGGGCAGCGCCTCGCCCCGGAAGCCGAAGGTATGAATGTTCAGCAGGTCTGACCCATCGATCTTGGAGGTCGCATGGCGCGACAGCGCCAGTGGCAGATCATCGGCCGCGATCCCGCAACCATCATCGGTGACGCGAATCAGCGTCTTACCCCCATCGGCAATGTCGATGGCGATCCGGCTGGCCCCCGCATCAATGGCGTTTTCCACCAGCTCTTTGACTGCCGAGGCCGGACGTTCGACCACTTCGCCTGCCGCGATACGGTTGATCGCAGCATCGTCCAACTGTCGTATTACGGGACGGGTATCGCTGATATTGGGGTTTGCCTGCGCCATACCCCTAGACCTAGCACATGCGTGCGCGATTCTACCACTGATTTACGCTGAACTGTTTAAGGAATGAGGGGGGCGTTCGGACAATCGTCGTGTCAGCCGTCGTGGCAACACAGAGGCAACGATTGCCCGAACGGTCCAAAGTGAGTGGTGGTCGTTCGCCTTATGTGAACATTCCGTAACACGAAACCCACATTGAGGCTTGCTAACTGTGACCATCGCGTAAATCTGGGCGGAGTTCAGCCGATACCGGGCTGTTGCCCCGGCGCTCCGGCGCGGGTCCGGCACGGCCCCCATATCGCAGCTGCGGCCAGGATCAAACCAGCGACTGCAGCAATCATACCGGCCGCACTGACTGCATCAGCCATACCCAACCAAAGCGGCCCGTAGCCTGCCAGAACATAGCCCGCAACGGCCGAAACCACTGCAAAGGCAACCGACCAAGCGATCTGACTCTCTAACCGGTTGGTCATCATCCGCGCGGCGGCGGGGGGGCAGATGAACATGGCGATCACGATGATCGACCCCACCGCGTCAAAGGCCGCCACCGCCGCAATCGCCGCAACCACCACCAGCGCCAGGCCCAGCGCCCCTGTGCGGATGCCGATAGTGCGGGCGAACCCTTCGTCGAAGGTGGAAATCTTCAACGGTCGCCAGAACAACCAGATGAATAGCGTTACACCCAGCAAAGTCGCGGCAATGCGCGGCAGTTCAGGTGGCAGCCCAGCCAACGCGGTCAGATCCAGCAATGAAGACCACCCTACCGCATCCAGCCAGATCAGGCTTTCCAGATTGCCATAGAGGGCATGTTCTACGTCCAGATGCACGGTCGAAGTATCGGTCTGTTCCAGCAACAGCACCCCGGCGGCGAACATGGTGGTAAAGACCACACCCATCGCGGCACCGGGTTCGATCTGGCCCAGCCGCCGGATCGCTTCGATCATCACAACGGCGACCACTGCGGCCCCCGCCGCACCCAGCATCATGGGCCATGTGGATATTGCTCCGGTCAGGATAAAGGCCACGACGATCCCCGGTAGCACCACATGGCTGATCGCATCGCCGATCAACGCCTGTTTACGCAGCACCAGAAAGTTGCCCGGCAGCGCGCAGGCAATGGCCGCAAAGGTGCCAATCAGCAAGGGCGTCAGGGACAGGGGGACAAATTCTTCACCGCTCATGCCATCACTCCCTGCGGGCCGCCGATCTGGCGGTCGATCTCAGCTATCTGGTCGCGGGTCAGGACGGTATCGATATCGCGCAAGCCATCATACAGCGCCGCTGTTGCCTCATGCGCCTGATCCGCGCGGACAATTTCCCAACGTTTTTCATCCCGCAGAGCCTTGGCGGCGCGGGCTTTTCCGGCCTCGGTCGCGACGCCATCAGCGCGGGCCAGACCGGCGCGCTTCAACAGACGCAGGGTCAGGGGTTCATAGATCTTTTGCCCCTGCGCCAGCGCCAGCAGGCCCTGACGGATATGCACCCGGCGCTGAAACCGCAGATGGCGCAGCACGGCGGCCAGAACGCCGCGCACCGGGGCCAGCAGCAGCGACAAGGCAAACAGGGCAAAGCTTACCAGCACGATGATCGGACCCGTCGGCAGGTTCGGGGCCGAGGCCGACAGCGCCGCGCCCACATAGCCCGAGACCCCTCCGGCAATCCCGGCCAGCAGCACCACGCGGTCGGACCGTTCGGTCCAGAACCGCGCCGTGACGGCGGGGATGATCAGCAGGGCCACGATCAGGATGAGCCCGACGATTTTCAGCCCCACCACCGTGACGGCCATCACCAGCCCCATCATCGCGAGGTCGATACGATGCACCGGCAACCCGCGCGCAGCGGCATATTCGGGGTCAAAGGCCACCATCGTCATCGGTCGGCGCAGGATCATCACCAGTACCAGCGTGGCCGCCCCGCCCAGCGCGATGACCAGTGCATCGGCCCACAGCATCCCGGCGGTCGAGCCCAGCAGGAACCCTTCAAGCCCCGCCTGACGACCCACGCCCATGGTCTGGATGACGGTCAGCAGCACTATGCCAAAGCCAAAGAACACCGACAGAACCGCACCGATCGCGGCATCCTCGGCCAGTCGCGTGTGGCGAGTCAGCCAGTTCATGCATAGCAAGCCGACCCAAGCCGACAGGGCCGAACCAGCCAGCAGTCCCAGAAGATTACGTCCGTCGCCGCCAAAGGCGACCAGCAACATGAAGGCCAGACACACACCGGGCAGCGTTGCATGGCTGATCGCGTCGCTGACCAGCGCCCGTTTGCGCAGAAACAGGAACGTGCCCGTCACCCCCGCCGACACGCCCAGCAGCGCAGCCCCGATGGCGACCAGCGAGGCGTTATAGCCCAGCTGAAGGGTCAAGGCGTCCCAAAACATGGATTATCCCAGCGCGCGCGAGATCTGGTCGATCTGGGCAGTCGCCAGACGGCCCCCATAGGCGGCTTGCAGTGTCTCGGCGGTGAAAGCCTGCTCTACCGGGCCCTCGGCCACTTTGCTGGTGTTGATCAGGAAGACATGGTCGAAATAGTCAGTGACGGTGGCCAGATCGTGATGCACGACAACCACGGTCTTCCCGGCCTCTTTCAGCGCTTTCAGCACCGCGATAATGGCCTTTTCGGTGGCCGCATCGACCCCGGCAAAAGGTTCGTCCAGCAGATACAGATCAGCCCCTTGCGCCAAAGCGCGGGCCAGAAAGACACGTTGTTGCTGACCGCCCGAAAGCTGACCGATCTGACGGTCCACGAAATCACGCATACCGACACGGTTCAGGCAATCCATCGCGCGCGCGCGATGACGACCCCGAATGCGGCCCAGCAGACCCAACTCGCGCGAGAGGCCCATCAGCACCACGTCGATCACGCGGGTCGGGAAATCCCAATCCACGCTGGCGCGCTGCGGGACATAGGCGATGCGGGCGCGCTGTTTCTCAAGCGCGTCTCCGTAAACCGTCACCTGGCCCGACAGCGCGGGCACAATCCCCAGTGCTGCCTTGAGCAACGTTGATTTGCCCGCACCATTCGGCCCGATAATGGCGGTCATCGCGCCCGGCTGAACGGTCATGTCCACCGAGAACACCGCCGGTTTCTGGCCGTAGGACACGGTCAGCCCGCGAATGGCCAGAGGGCTGCTTTCCACCCCGTTTTCCTGAACCGAAATTCCGTGATCTGCGGCCAGCTCAAGTGTCATCTCAGAACCCCGCCGACAATTTGCCGTTCATGCCACGTGCGGGCACATCCGCCCCCAGCGCACCTGCGATGACGGTGATATTGTGATCCAACATCCCGATATAGGTGCCCTCGTAAGTGCCCGGTTCGCCCATGGCGTCGGAATACAGCTCTCCGCCGACACCCACTTCATGACCTTTGGCCGCAGCGCCCTCGATCAGTGCGCGCATGGACCGGTCCGAGACCGAGCTTTCCACAAACACCGCCGTCAATTTCTGATCAACCAGCGTATCGACCAGTTCACCGATCCGGTTCAATCCGGCCTCGGATTGGGTCGAAATACCTTGAACACCCAACACCTGATAGCCGTATTCCGCTCCAAAATAGCCAAAGGCGTCATGGGCAGTTACCAGAATACGGTTACCTTCTGGGACAGCAGCCAGCATTTGCTGGCTATAGATTTCCAACTGGTCGATCTCGGCCAGATGGGCTTGCGCGTTGGTGGCAAAAGTTTCGGCCGCCTCGGGGCGTGCTTTGGCCAGCGCCTCTTGCACTTCGATCACCACATCGCGCCACAGGGCCGGGCTCATCCACACATGCGGGTCGTATTTGTCGGCGTAATCGTCATGGGCGCGCAGTTTCGCGGGGTCCAACCCTTCGGCCACCGCCACCACCGCCCGTTTGCGGCCAAGATCGTGTAAGAAATCCTCCATCTGCGCCTCAAGGTACAGACCGTGCCACAGGATCAGATCGGCCCGCGTCATGGCGACGATGTCGCTGCGGGTCTGGCGATAGGCGTGCGGATCTACGCCGGGGCCCATCAGGCCCTTGACCTCGACCTGATCGCCACCGACCTGGCGCACGGCGTCGGCAATCATACCGGTCGTCGCAACCACTTTCAGTGGCGTTTCGGCATGGGCCGAAATTGGCAAAGCGACAGCCAAAGCCAACGCAGCAAGAAAGTTACGACGAATCATGTCAGACCCCGATCTGATATCCCCACGACCATTAATATGAGAACCATTCGCAAGTTAGTCAATGCTATTGCGAATTATTCGCAACAAAGCATTTATTTTTGACCAAATGGACAAAAAGTTGTCTTTGAATTGCCGGTTTGCCTTTCATTTGGGCGCAACCCGTGCGATTTTGGCGCAAACCTCCCAAAGGATGTGAGAATGGAAACGCAGAGCCCTGACAGCGCCGTGCGCACCGCGCATCTGCCGCAAGTGACCGAACCCCGCAATCCGGGCATGGATCTGGATCTGGACTGGGTGCGCGCCGTGCAGGCCAACACCTCGGCCATTGAACGCCGTGCCGCCACCCTGCCCGGTCGTCGTTCGGTAAAGAAAGACTATCAGGCCGCTTGGCTGCTGAAGGCGATCACGATGATCGACCTGACCACGTTGTCGGGCGATGACACGGTGGGCCGCGTGCGCCGCCTGTGCGCCAAGGCGCGCCAGCCCGTTGCGCCCGCGCTGCTGCAGGCAATGGATATGCCGCCGATCACCACTGGCGCGGTCTGTGTTTATCACGACATGATCGAACCCGCTGTTGCGGCGTTGAAAGGCACGGGCATTCCGGTGGCTGCTGTCTCGACCGGGTTCCCGGCGGGCTTGTCGCCTTTCCATCTGCGCGTAGCCGAGATTGAAGAAAGCGTGAAGGCCGGGGCCGAGGAAATCGATATCGTGATCTCGCGCCGCCACGTGCTGTCGGGTGACTGGCAGGCGTTGTATGACGAGATGAAGGCCTTCCGCGCCGCCTGTGGCGATGCCCATGTCAAAGCCATTCTGGCCACCGGTGAGCTGGGCAGCCTTCGCAATGTAGCCCGCGCCTCGGTCGTGTGCATGATGGCGGGGGCGGATTTCATCAAGACCTCGACCGGCAAGGAAAGCGTCAACGCCACCCTGCCCGTGTCGCTGGTGATGATCCGCGCGATCCGGGATTACTATGACCGCACAGGATACCGCGTCGGCTACAAGCCTGCGGGCGGGATTTCCAAGGCCAAGGATGCGCTGGTCTATCTGTCGCTGATCAAGGACGAGTTGGGCGATCGCTGGCTGGAGCCGGACCTGTTTCGGTTCGGCGCCTCGTCACTGCTGGGCGATATCGAGCGGCAGTTGGAACATTATGTCACCGGGGCGTACTCGGCTGGCTACCGTCACTCCATGGGCTGAGGACAAGAACAATGACAGTCAAAGAAATTTTCGAAACCATGGATTACGGCCCCGCCCCCGAAAGCGCAGCCGAGGCGCTGGCTTGGCTGGTCGATCAGGGTGACAAATTCGGCCACTATATCGACGGGGCCTTTACCAAACCCGGCAAAGGCTTTGACAGCCGCAACCCTGCGACCGGAGAGGTGTTGGCAAAGCTGACCCAAGCCAAACAGGCCGATGTGGACGCCGCCGTGGCGGCCGCCCGCAAAGCACAACCCAAGTGGGAGAAACTGGGCGGCGCGGGACGTGCGCGGTATCTCTATGCCATTGCGCGCCTCCTGCAGAAACATTCGCGTTTGTTTGCGGTGCTGGAAAGCCTCGACAACGGCAAACCGATCCGTGAATCGCGCGACATCGACATCCCTCTCGCCCAGCGGCATTTCTATTACCACGCTGGCATGGCGCAGTTGATGGAGAGTGAGTTGCCCGATGCGCAGGCTTTGGGCGTTTGCGGGCAGATCATCCCGTGGAACTTCCCGCTGCTGATGCTGGCGTGGAAGATCGCGCCCGCGCTGGCGATGGGGAACACGGTGGTTCTGAAACCTGCCGAGTACACTTCGCTGACTGCGCTGCTGTTTGCTGACATCTGCACGCAAGCCGGTTTGCCCAAGGGCGTAGTCAATATCGTCACCGGCGACGGCGCGGTGGGTGAGATGATCGTCAACGCCGACGTGGACAAGATTGCCTTCACCGGCTCAACCACCGTTGGGCGACGCATCCGCGAGGCGACTGCTGGATCCCGCAAGGAACTGACGTTGGAGCTGGGCGGTAAATCCGCCTATATCGTGTTCGACGATGCCGATATCGACAGCGCCATCGAAGGGCTCGTCGATGCGATCTGGTTCAATCAGGGTCAGGTCTGCTGTGCGGGCTCGCGCCTGTTAGTGCAGGAAGGCATTGCCGACCGTTTCCACGCCAAGCTGCGCGCGCGGATGGACGGCTTGCGCATCGGTGATCCTCTGGACAAGTGCATCGACGTGGGCGCGGTTGTGGACCCGATCCAGTTGCAGACGATCAAAGGCATGGTCGACAGCAACACCGCAGGTGAGGTTTATCAGGCGGCCTGCGCGCTGCCCGAGAACGGCTGCTATTATCCGCCCACGCTGATCTCGGGTCTGGAGACATCCGATCCGCTGATGCAAGAGGAGATTTTTGGCCCGGTTCTGGTCTCCTCGACCTTCCGCACGCCCACTGAGGCGGTCGAACTGGCCAATAACACCCGTTACGGGCTGGCCGCGACCGTGTGGACCGAGAATGTGAACCTCGCGCTGGATATCGCGCCCAAACTGGTTGCGGGCGTGGTCTGGGTAAATGCCACCAACCTGTTTGACGCCGCTGCCGGGTTCGGCGGAGTGCGCGAAAGCGGCTTTGGCCGTGAAGGCGGCTGGGAAGGGCTGGCCGCCTATACCAAGCCCAAAGGCAAGACCAAGCCGCTGGCAAAGGTCGAGGCTGCAATGGGCCAAGGCGCGCCGGTTGATCCTATTGATCGCACCGCCAAGATGTATGTGGGTGAAAAGCAAGCGCGACCGGACGGAGGCTATTCGAAACCCGTCTGGGGTAAATCCGGCCTGCTGGGCCATGTGGGTCTGGCGAACCGCAAGGACGTGCGCAACGCGGTAGAAGCCGCGGCGGGCGCGAAAGGCTGGTCCAAGACCACCGGCCATCTGCGGGCGCAGATCTTGTACTACATCGGCGAAAACCTCTCGGCCCGCGCGGATGAGTTCGCCACCCGGATCGACACCATGACCGGTGGCAAAACCGGCGCGGCCGAGGTTGAGGAATCAATCCAGCGCCTGTTCAGCGCCGCGGCCTGGGCCGACAAATATGACGGTCAGGTCCATGGCGTACCGATCCGGGGTGTTGCCCTTGCGATGAAGGAACCTGTTGGCGTGATCGGGGCACTGTGCGCGGATGAGGCACCTTTGCTGGGCCTGATCTCGGCCATGGCCCCCGCAATTGCGATGGGCAACCGGGTGGTGCTGGCGGCCTCCGAACCCTATCCACTGGCTGCAACGGATTTCTATCAGATCCTTGAAACCTCGGATTTACCCGCAGGGGTGGTCAACATCCTGACCGGCAGTCACGCGGAGCTGGCGAAACCACTTGCCTCACACATGAACGTGGATGCGGTCTGGACGTTCTCGTCCACTGACCTGTCCAAAGAGATTGAGGTTGTATCTGCAGGGAACCTGAAACGTACATGGGTCAATAACGGCGCGACAACCGACTGGAGCATCGACCACACACGCCGTTTTTTGCAGGCCGCGACCGAGGTCAAGAACATCTGGGTGCCTTACGGCGAGTAAAGCAACACAGGACGCAGGCGAAAGCCCGCTCATGTGCAGACATTTTGTGAATGGGGTCACAGACAAAGCCGCTTGCCTGACCCAACGTAAGGTCCATTCTAATCCAGAATGGGCCTTTTTTCATGCTGAGTTTACCGATTGATTTCTCAACCTCTTTACAGATTGTCACGTTGGTTGGCGTCTGCGGCGCCGGACTGTACATTCTGAACTACTTCATGCTGCAGATGGGTGTCATCAGGGGAACAGGAATCCTTTACCCCGTCCTGACCATTATCGCCGCCAGTTGCGTCCTGCTCAGTATGGCTGAAGAATTCAATCTGGCGGGTTCGATCATCCAGATGGCATATATTCTGATCTCGGTCCTTGGTCTATTGCGAGGCTACCTGTCCCGGCACTTGGTGCGGTTCTCGGAGGACGAGCGCCAATTCATCGCACTACATCTGGAATCGTTAAAACCCCATCAGGCCCGCAGGTTGCTGAACACGGCCACCGTGAAAGAGTTCCCAACCGGGGATATCCTGATCGAAGAAGGCAAGACCACCGATTTTCTGGGATTTGTATTGACCGGTCGAACCACGATCCTGAAAGACGGTCAGGTGATCAACTGCTGCGGATCGGATGAAATACTCGGAGAGCTGACCTTCGGCCTTGGCCTGCCCGCAACTGCCACCGTCATCGCAACCGAACCGACCAGATGCCTGGTCTTCGACAACATCAAGCTGACGCGCTTGCTCAAACGAAACAGACATATTGATGATGCGCTAAAGGCCGCGCATTTCAGACATGCGCGGCAAAAGCTGCTGAGCAGCAACAAGCATACGTTACTGGCCCAGAAAAGACCCGCCGCTGCCTAACCGGATCAACCGTCCAGATCTTCGGGTTTGCCGACAATGGTGAAATGCAACCCTTCTGGATCCAACAGCTCGGATGCAACGCGGTTCACATCCTCCAACGTAACGGCGTTCACCTGATCGTTGCGTGTCGCGATATAGTCGATCGGCAGGTCTTCCATCTGCATCCCAACCATGATCGACGCGATCTGGCTGTTTCCGTCAAAGCGCAACGGGTAGGCACCGGTCAGATAGGTCTTTGCTTCATCCAATTCCGTCTGCGTCACACCTTCGTCTGCCGCGCGGGCCCATTCGTCACGAATGACTTTGACGGCCTCGGCAATACGATCATTGGCCGAAGACACGGATCCCAGATAAACCGAGGCCAAATCCTTGGGCACCAGATAGGTGCTGACACCATAGGTAAGGCCCCGTTTTTCACGCACCTCATGCATCAGGCGGCTTTCAAAACCACCCCCGCCCAAGATGTGGTTCAGAACAAAGGCCGCAAAGAAGTCGGGATCATCACGGTCGATCCCCTCATGGCCAAACAATGCCACCGATTGCGGAGTGTCGAATTCGACCACGCTTACACCACCGGGAATGGTCACCTGAGCACGGCCCGGTATCGGTTTGCCGCTTGCGGGCAGGTCGGCCAACAGCTTATCCAGCAGCACGCCCAGTTCCTCGGCCGTGATGTCGCCAACTGCGCCAACATACATGCGGTCCTTGGCGAACACATTTTCGTAAGCCGTGACAATATCGTCCCGCGTCAGGGTGGTGACGCTGTCGATGGTCCCTTTGCCCTCGGACCCATAGGGATGATCACCATAGGCCATGCGGGCAAAGTTGCGACCGGCAATGTCATTGGGATCGGTTTGATCCGAGCGCAGCCCAGACAGAACCTGCGCCCGCACGCGGTCCACAGCGTCCTGATCAAAGCGCGGCTCATGCAAAGTTACGCGCAGCAGATCGACCACCTCGTCGCGATTTTCGGTCAGAAACTGCGCCGACACCGATACCTGGTCGTCAGTTGCGTTATACCGGAAAGAGGCGGCCAGAGACTCCAACTCGCGGGCATAGGTGCGCGAGTCCATATCGCCCGCGCCTTCTTCGATCAGGCCCGCCATTAGGTATACTGCGCCGCGTTTGTCCGGATCATCTAGCGAGGTGCCGCCGCGAAACCGCAACTCGATCGCGGTGAAGGGGATCGAATGATCCTCGACCAGCCAGGCGGTAATACCCCCGGGCGACGTGACTTCCTGAATTTCGATCTCGGCCCAGGCTGGCAAAGCGATAATGAAAGCGATCAGAGTGGCAAAGATCCGTTTCATTGTGTCACCTCATCGTCGCGCATCAGCCACCCGGTGACTGATGTTTCGAGTTGAAAGACTTCGCGTGCGGCCGCGATGATCTCATCGCCGGTAACGGCCTGAAGAATATCGGGCCAGGCCTGCACGTCTTCGACTGTCAAACCGGTGGTCAAAGCACGGCCATAGCGGTTGCCGATTCCGTCCACGTTGTCACGCGCATAGGTCTGCGATGCCCGCAACTGCATCTTTATGCGATCCAGGTCTTCCTCGTTCACACCTTCGGCAATAAAATCCGCAACAGCATGATCCATCGCATCTTCGGCTTCTTGCAAAGACACGCCCTGCGCCGGGACGACCACAAGATCAAAGGTTGTATTATCCAACGACGTCCCGCGATAAAACGCACCGCTGAATACGGCCTTTTGCTGGTCGAACTGCAGCTTTTCAGACAGGTATGACGTATTGCCCCCGCCCAAAAGCTCGGCCAGCAGGAACAACGCCGCAGCCTTTTCCTGCGCGCCCGCGTCGCGCTCTTGCGCCAGATAACTGCGCTGAACATAGGGTTGCGAGACGCGCGGATCTTTATAGGTCAGCCTCCGCGCTGCGGTCTGAGGCGGCTCTTGCGACCTTATGCGCTCGGGCAGATCCGGGTTGGCCGGAATGACGCCATAGTATTTCTCGGCCAAGGTTTTTACGTCATCGGGATCGACGTCGCCGGTAACGACCAGAATGGCATTATTGGGGGCGTAATGGGTCTGGTAGAAGGACAGCGCATCCTGCATGTCCAGTGTCTCCATCTCATGCCGCCAGCCGATGATCGGCACACCATAGCGATGGTTGAGGTACTGCGCCGCGCTCATCTGTTCGCCAAACAGGGCGCGCGGGTTGTTTTCAGTGCGCTGGTTACGCTCTTCAAGGATCACGTCGCGTTCGGTTAGGATATCTTCCTCACTCAGGCGAATATTGCGCATCCTGTCGGATTCCATCCGCATCATAAGCTCTAGTCGGTCAGAGGCCACGCGTTGGAAATACGCTGTATAGTCGTAGGAGGTGAAAGCGTTGTCATTACCGCCATTGGCTGCGACCGTGGCCGAAAACTCACCCGGTGCAAGCGTATCCGTGCCTTTGAACAGCAAATGTTCCAGAAAATGCGCCACCCCGGACGACCCGATCGGCTCATCCGCAGACCCTGCACGATACCAGACCATATGCTGCACCACAGGGGCGCGGTGATCTTCGACCACCACGACATCCATGCCGTTATCAAGCGTGAAGGTAGTGACCGCCTCCTGCCCATCCTCGGCGAAGACCGGGGTGGCGGCGATCAGGGCAGCCGACAGTGCCAAGGCCCGAACCATGGGGCATCCTCCGTATAGTTTGCTGTGGTTCAAACTACGGTGGTGCGGCGCAGGTTCAAGGCCGATGACGAAAAGTTAAGGATTATTCATCCAAAGGAGGGGCCGAAGGCGTTTCGATACCTGCACGACGGGCCGCCTGGTTCTGTTGATCCGCGTTCAGCGCCTCTTTCCGGTAGACCTGCTCATAGCGGTCGATCTTGAACAAACGCAAACGGGTCAGTCGGCCTTGCTTCCTACGGAACTCGGCATCCTCAGTATCAACCACCTGACGGGTATTGGACGGGACGCCGTAGCGGCTTGAGGCTGTCACCAACGCGGCATCCGTGGATGGAATCGCCGTATTCGGATTCAGAGCTGCCGGATTGCCACCAAGCGCCGCAACCGCATCGGCTGTTGGCGTTGGGTCGGTCAGGTTGCCACCACCCGGAGTTGGAGCGGGCAGGAACTGATAATCCTCGGGCTGCGTCAGAGGTTTCACTGGCAGCACGGAAAACTCGTCCGGCCCCGGCCCCGGCGCTTCAAGGTGGCGCAGGCCGATATCGGCACATCCTGCAACCGCAAAAGCCAATGTCACGGCAAATATGGAACGCGGCAACCGCATCAGAGTCTCCAGCCTGTTTGTGGCGTTTTAGCGCATATCGACAAGCGCGTCACGAGGGCTTTTTGCTGTCGAACAGCACCAGCCCTATGGCCCCTGCAAAAATGAACACGTCGGCAAGGTTGAAAACAAATGGGTTGTTGATGCCGCAACATGACATGTTCAAGAAATCGAGAACAAAGCCATAAAGCACACGGTCAACAACATTGCCCAGCGCTCCGCCGATCAGCAAACCGCCGCAGAACAGCATCAGCTTTGATGGCGCAGAGCGCATCAGCCAGATCAACACAGCAACCGAGATCGCAGCGGACACGCCGATCAGCACCCAGCGCGCCGCGTCGCTATTGCCCTGAAACAGGCCGAAATTGATGCCCCGATTCTCGCCGTATTTGAACACAAGCAAGGGCGGCAGAACGTCGATATCGCCCTCGGCCACGCGCATGACGTGGACGACCAGATATTTGCTGATCTGGTCGATCGCGAACGCCGCAAGCGCAGCCAAAAGGAGCAAGCGATAGCGCATTAGTGACGGAAGTGCCGCATACCGGTGAAAACCATGGCCAGACCGGCCTCGTCCGCCGCGGCGATCACTTCGTCATCGCGCATTGACCCACCCGGCTGGATCACACAGGTCGCGCCGGCCTCGGCGGCCTCCATCAGACCGTCGGGGAAGGGGAAGAACGCATCCGACGCCACAGCCGAGCCGATGGTCAACGGCTGCGGCAGCCCCAGCACATCGGCCATACGCTCGGCTTTCTTGGCCGCAATCAGCGCCGAGTCCACGCGGCTCATCTGGCCAGCACCCACACCCACTGTCGCGCCGTCCTTGACGTAGACGATGGCGTTCGACTTGACGTGTTTCGCCACTTTCCAAGCAAACAGCAGATCGCGCATTTGTTCATCAGTTGGCGCTTTCTTGGTGACCACTTTCAGGTCATCCATACCGACAAAGCCATTGTCCTTGTCCTGCACAAGCAGGCCACCAGCCACCTGACGGACGGTCTTGCTGCCTGCAGTCACATCCGGCAGCTCTTCAGTCGTCAGCAACCGCAGGTTCTTCTTGGCGGCGAAAATCGCTTTGGCCTCATCCGACGCGCCCGGAGCAATCACAACCTCGGTGAAGATGCCGGTGATCTCCTGCGCGGTTTCCGCATCCAACGGCTGGTTCAGCGCCACGATCCCACCAAAGGCCGAGGTGCGGTCGCAGTCGAACGCCGCCTTATAGGCGTCGATCAGCGTGGCGCCCGTTGCCACACCGCATGGGTTGGCGTGTTTGATGATGGCACAGGCAGCACCGTGCGCCGGGTCGAATTCAGCCACCAGTTCAAAGGCTGCGTCGGTGTCGTTGATGTTGTTGTAGCTGAGTTCCTTGCCCTGATGCTGCACCGCCGTGGCAACGCCGGGCCGGTTGGTGCCGTCGGTATAGAAAGCCGCCTGTTGGTGGCTGTTCTCGCCATAGCGCAGGGTCTGTTTCAGCTCACCCGCAAAGGCGCGGCGTTTGGGGGCCTCAAGCTCCAGCGCGTCGGCCAGCCAGTTGGACACAGCCGTGTCATAAGCGGCGGTGCGGGCATAGGCTTTTTGCGCCAGTTTGCGGCGGAATTTCGGGCAGGTCGACCCATTGTGCTGATCCATGTCGCCCAGCAGTTTGGTGTAATCCTCTACATCCACGACCACGTTCACAAAGGCATGGTTCTTTGCTGCCGCGCGGATCATCGCAGGGCCGCCAATGTCGATGTTCTCGACACATTCGTCATATCCAGCCCCCTTCGCCACGGTCGCCTCGAACGGGTAGAGGTTCACCACCAGCAGGTCGATCGCGCCAATCCCGTGCTCGGTCATCGCGGCCACATGGGTGTCGTTGTCACGCAGCGCCAGCAGCCCGCCATGCACCATCGGGTGCAGGGTCTTGACCCGGCCGTCCATCATTTCGGGAAAACCGGTGATCTCGCTGACGTCTTTCACGTCCAGCCCCGCCTCGCGCAGGGCCTTTGCGGTGCCGCCGGTTGACAACAACTCGACCCCGCGCTCGGCCAGCGCCCTGCCCAGATCGATCAATCCGGTCTTATCGGATACGGAAAGCAGCGCGCGGCGCACGGGGTGAAGGTCGGTCATGGGTCCAAAGGTCCTTTTGGCGTCAGTCGAAATCGGGCTCGTCCCGGTGCACATCGCGCACGGCATAGGCTGTATCCTGTGCCTTGCTCAACGTCCACCGAATGCGCGTCGCATACTCCATTGCGCGGCCAGATAGAACGATCTGTTTTGTCGCGCGCGGCTTTAGACGCCCTTTTTCAAGATAAACGCTTGGTTCGACGGTCAGTTTTGCCACCCCGTCATGACGAAACACCCAGATCTCACCGCTTTTGAGCGCCATCGACACCGCCGCGCCGCCCAAATCCAGCGCCGCATCAACGTCGGGATGCAGGTGGAATCTGATATCGAATCCGATGCCCTGCAGGCTCGAGGCGTTCATCGCCTTGTCGAATTGCCGTTTTGCACGGTCATCCGACGTCAGAAGAATATCCTCGCAAACCAGTTCGCGCCCGTCAAAGCGCAGTTCGAACGTACGGGCGTGGGTCAGGCCGAACACTTTCGAATAGCCATCATGCCCGGCCATGAACTTCGCACCTTCAAAGGATTCTTCGAATTCGTTCGGAACATCAGTCGGTGCATCGACCAGGGCTTCGGCTCCTCGGTGGTCAGGGCTGGTCAGGCGGGCGCTGGAATAGCCATCAAGGCACAAGGTTGAATGCGACGGGGTTGCCCGTCCTGCCCGGCGCCATTCCGCGCCGAAGGTTTCCCCTGATCCGCAATTCACGATCAGGGGGCGTCGGCCCGAGGTCAGTTCGAAAGCCAAGGTTGAGGCATGCGCGTTATACGACGCTGGCCCCTTGGGCGGTGCGCTGGCATCCACGATTACACTGGTTCGCGCTGCATAAAGGCGCGCGTAGCCCATCGACAGGCCAGTGGCGTGATGTGGCCGCACGCCACTTTGCGCCAGTGCCTGATCCAGACGTCCTTCCAGCCCGCGCCCGCCCCCGTGAAACCGCGCCAGCCCCCCGTCCGAGTGCCGCAGACAGCGCAGTGTGGGGGCCATCCGCTTGATCGCACCCGCCTGTGCGCCGGGCGTCCCCCTGCCTAGCTCGCTGAGTGCTGCGGATGTCCAGGCCAGCAACGTGAAAACCTCAAGCAATTCTTCTGGATTGCGGGTCAGCAAACCACCCTTAGGGTCAATTTGACTGTCACATTCCCGCGCCAAAGCGCGCAGGGCCGGGTCTGCCATATGTTCAAGACCCTCCAGCGCCAGACCGGCCTGAACCAAACCCGCCAAAGCTTCGAACCGCGGCAATCCCGGCGTGGCGGCTTTCCAGCGCTTGGACAGAAACCAAGTCTGCTGCGACAAAGCTCGAAAAAACTGCTGGCGCTGTTTTTCATCCGTACCACGTAACAAAAAGGCAGAGTGGTTGACCCAGCGCATCACACGACGCCCGGTCAGATCAGGCGCCCAGCCGGGACCGTGACCGCGCCCATGTGCCGCAATCCAACCCCAGACCCAGCGTTGCGCCTTCTCGCGCGCACGCATGTCGCCAACGGCTGCCAGATCATCGAGCCATGCAAAGCCGTGCCGTTCATTGTCGAAACCGGTACTTGGCGCCGTGACATCCCATAGCTCGGTATCCTGTGCCTCGACCAGAAAACCTGCAAACAAAAGGTTTCCGGCGACCAGCTGTCGACCCCGGGCAAACGCGCCAATCGTCCGGGGTTCGGGCTCACCCACAAAACCACTGACGGGTTTGCGCCGCTGACTGAGCCGCGCGTAGAAGCGGTTTTGAAACCGCGTCCACCGGTTTGCCATGGTATCCTTGTTTGACATGCCGCCCGTTACTCTGCCCTGTGCGCTCTGCTGGCGCCTAAGCGCAACGATAAACCGCGTCGCGCGTCATGTCATCGAAAAGCGTCGCATCAGGCAGATTTGTTCAGGCACGCGATATAGAAACCATCCATACCACCCCGATCCGCCCAATAGTCAGGCCGAAGGCGCAGGCCGCCTTCTTCGGTGATCCAATCCTTGTCGATGCCAGCAATATCCAGCGCCTCGCGGTCGACCTGCATGTCCGGGAAAAGATCCAAAGCTTCTTCGATCTGAACCTCACCCTCGTCCGGCAGCAGGGAACAGGTGCAGTAAACCAGCCGCCCGCCGGGTTTCAGCAAGCTCCACGCATGGGCCAGCATCTGTGCTTGCAATTCGATCAATCCGCCAAATTCCGAGCCGTCCTTGGCAAAGGGCAGGTCCGGGTGCCGGCGGATCGTACCGGTTGCCGAACAGGGCGCGTCCAACAGGATCGCGTCGTATTGGCCCTGATGCTCTAGCGCGTCACCAGCGATGACCTCGGCTTTCAGCCCCGTTCGTTGGAGATTCTCGCGCACACGTTCTAACCGAGAATCCGACACATCAAGCGCTGTAACGTTCGCTCCGGCCGCGGCAATCTGCATGGTTTTCCCACCGGGGGCTGCGCAGAGGTCCAGTATGTTCTCTCCGGCCTTCGGTGCAAGTACCTGAACGGGGATAGCTGCAGCAGCATCCTGTACCCACCAATCGCCATTGTCGAACCCCGGCAAGGTCGAGACCTGCCCCCCTTCCTGTACCCGGCGCGAGCCAGTGGGCAGCGTCTCACCGGGGCCATTGGCGCCGGGTTTGGCGGTAATATCCAGCGGCGCGCCTGCGAAATGCGCTTGCTCCATACCGGTGATGGCATCAGGGCCCCAAGCCATGGTCAGCGGGTCGCGCAGCCATTCGGGCAGTCGAGGTACGCGCATCTTGGGCCATGCCTCGGGCCCTTCAGCGGCCACCTTGCGCAGCACCGCATTCACCAGACCCTTGAGGCGGCCATGTTTGCGCGACCGGCCAACGATCTCGACCATAGAATTGACTACCCCATGCGCGGCCTCGCCCTGGCACAGTTCCACCGCGCCAAGACGCAGGGCGTTATGTACGGTCAACGCAGGGGTCCGGTTCAAATGGTTGTCCAGCAGACGGTCGGCGCGTTCCAACCCGCGCAGGGTTTCCAGCGTCAGGCGCTGTGCGCGGGCGCGGTCCTCGCGGTCCAGCCGGTCCAATGCCCCGGCGGCCAGACATTCGGACAACAGACGCCCTTCGCCCAATATCTGATCCAGCAGATAGATCGCGCTGCGCCGCGCTGCCGTTACGTTGTCGGACATGGAACCGCCTTTGATGTGACCCTCGCCCGCATTGCCAAACGCGGACGGGGGCGTATATCAAGCCCTAGCACGGAAAGGAACCCGATCTCATGAGCGACGACCGCAAAGACCTGCCGCCCGCCGCCCAACGCGCTTTGGCCGAGGCCGAGGACCGCCGCCGCAAGGCCGCAGCCGAGGCGAAAGAGCAGCCCAAGGAACTGGGTGGCCGCGACGGCCCCGACCCCGCCCGCTATGGCGATTGGGAGAAGAAGGGCATCGCGATCGACTTCTGATCGCTCAGCCCCGTAGCGCGGTCAGGAAATCGGCAATCAACGCGCGCTGTTTTTTGGATTTCGCCCGATCCTCGGGCCATGTCAGCCAATAGCCGTCTTTCGTGTTCAGCGCGGGCAGGTCCAGCTGCCGCAAACTCCCGGCCTGCAGATCGGCCTGCGCCAAAGGTTCAGAGCCCAACGCCACCCCCATCCCTTGCCGTGCCGCCGACAGGGCGTGTTCCATCGAATCGAAGCTGATCACCGAAGGCGGCAGATCGTCATGGCCAGTCTTGCGCGCCCAGTCGCGCCAGGCGGGCCGCTCCCCTCGCAGGTCGATCAGGGGGGCTCCCCATTCCACGCCTGGCGCGGCCATGGGCACCAGAACCTCGGGCGCGATCCGTTCCGCCTCACGCCCCGGCCACGTGCCGCGCCCATAGCGGATTTGCAGCCACGTGCGTTCTTCGTCCAGCGATGAGCGCCGAGCGACTGAGTCCGTCATAACCCGCACCTTGGGGCGCAGCTGCTGAAACCGGGGGATCGCCGGGAGAACCAACGCGTGGATGTTCGACGACAGCCCCGCTACGCGCAGTTCGCGCGGGGCTTTACCGAACAGATCCTCGGTATTGCGTTCCAGCGCCTGCAAACTGTCCTGAACCAGCGGCAAATAGCTTTCGCCTTCGACCGTCAACGACACGCCACGCGCTTCACGCACAAACAGGGTCCGGCCCAGCCACGATTCCAGATTTGCGATCCGCTGGCTCACCGCCGCCTGCGTCAACCCGAATTCCCGGGCCGCCGCAGAAAACCCGCCCAGCCGGCCGGCGGCCTCGAACACCCGTAGCCAGTCCAGAGGCGGCAATCCGATCTTTTTTCGAGCCATAAGTTTTTCCAGCCCTCAGTCGCAATAAGGTTTAATTGTGTTAATGCCACGAGGGGCGTATCTCCTCAACCATAGCCCGCGCCGAACAGGAGAGACCTCATGCTGCGCACCGCCACTCACACCACCCAGATCGTGACTGTTGAATTTGCCGATGGCACACAAGCGCGTTTTCACGCCATCTGGCTGCGCGACAATGCGCTGGACCCTGACACCCGCGCGCCGGGCAATGGTCAGCGCCTGATCACCATCGGGGACATCCCCGCCAATGTCTCGGTCAGCGCGGCCGAAGTTCTGAACGGCGATCTGAGCGTCACCTTTCAGCCTGAGGACAAAACCGTAACCTTCCCTGCCCGCTGGCTGGCCGATCACATCTATGACCGCGATCCGGCGCAACAGATGGGCCGCCTCGCCCCCGGCCTCACCACATGGGACGGCACCTTGATCCCGCCCAGCGCGGATTGGAACGCGGTCCACGCCGACCCAACCGCCAAGCGCGATTGGCTGGCCGCAGTCGCCGGGTTCGGCTTTGCCAAGCTGACCGGCGGTCCGACCAAACCGGAATCTCTGCTGCAGGTGGCCCATCTGTTCGGCTATGTGCGGGAAACCAACTACGGCCCCTATTTCGAGGTCCGGACCGAGGTGAACCCGACCAACCTCGCTTTTACCGGGCTGGGGTTGCAGGCGCATACCGACAATCCCTATCGCGATCCGGTACCGACGCTGCAAATCCTTTACTGTCTGGAGAACAGCGCCGAGGGCGGCGATTCCATCGTAGTGGACGGATTCCGTGCCGCCGAAAAGCTGCGCGATCAGAACCCCGACGGCTTTGCCCTGCTGGCCGGATACCCAGCGCGGTTCGAATACAAGGGCGAGGACGACGTCTGCCTGCAGTCGCGCCGCCCGATGATCGAGCTGTCACCGGATGGCGAGCTGGTCAGCATCCGGTTCAACAACCGCTCCTCTGCACCGTTTGTCGATATCCCGTTCGACCGGATGGAGGCCTATTACGCCGCCTATCGTCAGCTTGGCGACATCATCGACGACCCGGCCATGGGTGTGTCCTTCAAACTGGAACCAGGTGAGAGCTTCATCGTCGACAACACCCGCGTCCTGCATGCGCGGCTGGGCTATTCCGGTACTGGATCGCGCTGGTTGCAGGGGTGTTACGCCGACAAGGATGGCTTGCTGTCCACACTGGCGGCGATGGAAATGGCACAGCCGGAGGCGGCGGAATGAAACCCGATTTCTCGACCCTGAACCGCACCAACATTGTGGCCTTCATCGGCGATATCTTCGACCGCCGCGGCGGTGAGGAATATCTGGGCGAACCCGTCACCATGGCCGAACATATGCTGCAAGGGGCTACGATTGCCGAACAGAACGGGATGCCTGAGGAAATCATCGTCGGTGCTTTACTGCACGATATCGGCCACTTTACGTCCGAGTTCGGCACCTATCACCCCGACGACACCGAAGACCGCCATCACGAGGACGCAGGCGCAAAGGTGCTGGAACAGTTCTTTCCGTCGGTCATCACCGATTGCTGCCGCTATCACGTTGCGGCCAAACGGTATCTGTGCGCCACCAAGCCAGCGTATTTCGACCGGCTGTCGGCAGCCTCGATTCATACCCTGGAGCTACAAGGCGGTCCCATGAGCGCCGAGGAAGTTGCCGCATTCGAATCAAACCCCAACCTGAAAGAGATCGTTCAGGTCCGCTATCTGGACGAGGCCGGCAAACGCGCGGGCATGGAAACCCCCGATTTCGCCCATTTCGCCCCGATGGTGCAGCGCATGGTCGACAAGCATATGGGGGCCGCATGACCGCGCCTGAGTACATCTTTGAAGCCAGCACCAAGCCGTCCTTGCCCTGGCACGAGGTGCCTCTGATCCGAGCCACTGATGCATCCGTCAAAGGCTATGGTTGTCTGGTCGATAACCCACAAGGGTTCGAGATCGAGATCACCCGCTGGCCGCAGCAAGGCTGGCGGCCCATCGACGAGGGCACCGGTGACGAAGGCGGCTGGGTTGAAGGCACGTTCAAATGCGACTGGCAAGGCGACGTGCTCTATGGCGAGAACGAGGCGGTCAAAGGCCACTATGTTCTGGGCTGGTCCGCCGATCCGCAGCAGGCGCAAACCGCACGCCAAACCGCGCCTCGTGATCAGGTCCTGCTGTGGCACATGAACTATCACCCGGATGGCGGTCAGATGTTCTGGCCCCTGGTCAACAAGCCGTTCATCGTTCCTGCTGCCCTGCCCGGCGACAACCTGACGCCCGAGAAGGTGGTGGCCTTCTGGTGCGACGGCTCACGCGGGCTCTATATTCATCCCGGTATCTGGCACGAGGGGATTTTCCCAGTCGAAGACAGCCAGCGGTTTCTTGACCGTCAGGGCGCAGTTCATGCGCGCGTCAGCGCCGATATCGGGAAAGAGTTCGGCGTCTACCTGTCTTGCCCGCTGCGCGCGGACAAGATTAAGGACGTGTAGGCAAAGCCCCAGTATGCGCCCGTCGCTTGCGGGCGACCCATAGCTGAACGGCCATCAGATACGGCACGTAGAACGCAAAGTTCTGCACAAGGTCAAACGGGCCCGAGAAATCGGGCTCGGACCCCAGCCCGCCGGTCAGCAGATACCAAATCGTGTAGTGCACCCGATAAAGCCACGATCCCAGCGCCAGCCAGAACAGGCGCAGGCCCCAAGCCCAATGACCGGCACGGTCTTTGTTCAACGCCATACGCGCCACCATCAGCGCTGCCGTGAACAGGCAAAGCCCATAAAGGAAAAAGGCCGCCGACATGACCGACCCACCGATCGTCCCACGCAGGGGGATGTAGGTCATTCCGGCCAAACCCGTGATCAACGCAAGCGTGACTAGCACTCGGCCCAAAATGCGATGGAAACGGGTGTATTTCCGCCGCAAGCCTGGCAGCACTTGCAAAGGGACAAGCGCGACCAATACGGTCCCGGCAAATATATGCACCAGCATTGCCAAATTTCCGACGCCCTGCCCGTCTGCAAACAAATAGCTTTGCTGCGCCGCGTCTTCAGACAGCCCGACACGGATCATGCCAAACCCATGCACAACAAAAGGCAGCAGCGTCAGATAGAACACCACCAGCAACAAGCCCAAAACTACGCGAGACTTCACGGTTCGCATAAGCTGACCCTAGCGCCTTTGGTCTCCGCGTCTATGGCTCAGAGGCCCAGCACATCCACCATGTCATACTGACCCGGCGCTTTGCCCTGCCCCCACAGTGCCGCTTTCAGCGCGCCACGGGCGAATATCGCCCGGTCGGTGGCCAGATGGCGCAGGACAATACGTTCACCCGGCGCGGCGAACAGGACGTCATGTTCGCCCACGATGTCTCCGCCGCGAATCGCGTGGAAACCGATGTCGCCGCGTTTGCGCGCGCCGGTAATACCGTCGCGGCCCCGGTCGGACACATCGGCCAAGTTGACCCCGCGCCCCTCGGCGGCGGCCTCGCCCAGCATCAGGGCCGTGCCCGAGGGCGCGTCGACCTTGTGGTGGTGGTGGCCTTCGATGACCTCGATATCGAAATCTTCGTCCAGTGCGGCGGCGACCTTTTTGGTCAGCTGCACCAGCAGGTTGACGCCGAGGCTCATGTTTCCGGCCCGCACGATCACCGCATGGCGCGCGGCAGGTTCCAGCGCCGCGATCTGTTCGTCAGTCATGCCGGTGGTGCCGATCACATGCACACAGCGCGCCTGCGCAGCCAGCGTGGCGAACTCCAGCGTTGCCTCGGGCGCGGTGAAGTCGATCACCGCCTGCGCTTGCGCAAAGGCCTCCAGCGGATCATCGGTAACTGTGACGCCCAGCGCTGAACCGCCCATAGCCGTCCCTACATCCTGCCCGATCCAGTCATGGCCCGCACGTTCAACAACGCCGACCAGACGCGCCTGATCGCTCTCAGACACGGTCTTGATCAGCATCTGCCCCATACGGCCCGAAGCCCCTGTGATGACGATCCCCGGAATATGGGTCATGGCGCTGGTCCTTTCGCGTTTGTCGGCTCAAAGCCTCCTACCCGGTTCGCGCCTGCTTGGCAAAGGTGGGATTTGGGCTTAGATCGAAGTCATGGCAAAGAACAAATTCCACGATGGCCCCGGCCCGTCCCAACGGCAACTGCGTGTCGGCGAACTGATCCGCCGCACCCTGTCCGAAGTTCTGGCGCGCGGAGATGTCCACGACCCCGACCTGAACCGTATGTCGATTACTGTAGGCGAAGTGCGCACTTCGCCCGATCTGAAGATCGCTACCGCCTATGTGCTGCCCTTGGGCGGCAAAGGCCAGGAGGACGTGATCGAGCTGCTGGCCCGCAATAAGGGCGAACTGCGACGTATGATCGGCAAGAAGCTGAACCTGAAGTTCTCACCGGATCTGCGGTTCCGTCTGGATGACACGTTCGACCGTCTGGACGATACCCGCCGCATGTTCGAACAGGACGCGGTGCGCCGCGATCTGGACGATTGATCCGCACGCTGGCCACATTGGGCGCGCTCCTATGGGCCGCGCAAGCCGGTGCGGTGAGTTGTGAGAAAGTCACCCACGACGCCAAGCGATATACTGTGTGCGAAGTGGACGCGGCCAATGAAGACCTGCGCCTGTTTCTGAACGACGACAATGGCGATCTGCTGGGGCATTTCTCCTCGGTGAATGAGGCGTTGGCTCCCGGTGGTGAACGTCTGGCCTTTGCGATGAACGCGGGCATGTATCACGACGACCGTTCACCCGTGGGCCATTATGTCGAGGACGGGCAGGAAAAGATGCGCGTCATCTCCAACCCCGGCCCCGGTAATTTCGGCCTTCTACCCAATGGGGTGTTCTGTATCCGCGACGGCCGCGCTGACGTGTTTGAGACGCTAGATTTCGTCGATAAAGCGCCGGACTGCCGCTTTGCCACTCAATCCGGCCCCATGTTGGTGATCGACGGAGAGCTGCACCCGCGTTTTCTGCCCGACTCGACCTCTCTGTTCGTGCGCAACGGGGTGGGCACCAGCGCCGATGGCACCCGCGCGGTATTCGCGATCTCGGACGATTATGTCACCTTCCACGAGTTTGGCAGCCTGTTTCGGGACGTGCTGAAAACGCCCAACGCGCTGTTCTTCGACGGCAATATCTCGCGCATGTATGACCGTGCCAGGGGCCGCTCGGACATCGGGTTCTCGCTGGGGCCGATCGTGGGTGTGGTCGAAAGCGCACCCGTAAATTGACAGCGCCCATGTGATCCGCTAACCCGCGCGCCTTAGCATGAATCAAGGTGTGATATGGGACGCAAACGCAAGGGCCGCGACATTTCCGGTTGGCTGGTGGTGGACAAGCCTGCGGGCATGACCTCAACCGCTGTGGTCAACAAGGTGCGGTGGGCGATGGACGCGAAAAAGGCAGGCCATGCGGGCACGCTGGACCCCGAGGCGACCGGCGTTCTGGCCGTGGCTTTGGGTGAGGCGACCAAGACCGTTCCCTACATCACCGACGCGTTGAAAGCCTACACCTTCACCGTGCGTCTGGGTCAGGCCACCAACACCGACGATGCCGAGGGCGAGGTGATTGCGCAAAGCGATGCGCGCCCTTCGGAAGACGATATCAAACAGGCGCTGACCCCGTTTCTGGGTGACATCATGCAGGTGCCGCCCAAGTTCTCCGCCGTGAAAATCGACGGCCAGCGCGCCTATAAACTGGCCCGCGACGGCGAGGATGTGGAGCTGTCCGCCCGCCCCCTGTGGGTTGAGGAACTGATCCTTGTCGACCGCCCCGACGCCGATCACGTGGTGCTTGAGATGACCTGCGGCAAAGGCGGTTATGTCCGCTCCATCGCCCGCGATCTGGGTGCCGCTTTGGGATGCCACGGCCATGTCAAAGAGCTGCGTCGCATCTGGTCCGGCCCGTTTGAGGTCGAAGATGGCTTGTCCATCGACCAGATCGACGAGATGGCCAAAACCGAGGCGCTGGATGAGTATCTGCACCCGCTGGAAACCGGCCTCGCCGACCTGCCCGAGCTGAAATGCACTCCCGAAGGCGCGACCCGTCTGCGCAATGGCAACCCGGGCATGGTGCTGGCTAGCGACGTGGAATATGGCGATGAGGCATGGGCCTCGCTCGAAGGCAAAGCCGTGGCCGTCGGCATCTATAAATCCGGCGAATTGCACCCCAGCCGGGTGTTCGTCACCTGATCGCCGTGCTAGGCGAAGGGCATGATCACCCGAACCCATACCAAGGGCGATGCGCCCTCGACTGCCGTCTATTCCGATTGCGAGAACTATCGCTATAGCCTGACCCGCGTTTGGGATCCGGCGGGGCGCAAGGCGCTGTTTGTGATGCTGAACCCCTCCACCGCGACCGAGGTACAGAATGACCCTACGGTCGAGCGCTGCGAACGCCGCGCGCGGGCGCTGGGGTTCGGTGCGTTTCAGGTAACTAATATCTTTGCCTGGCGCGATACTGACCCACGCAAGATGCGCGCCGCCGCCGATCCGGTAGGCCCCGCGAATGACGCCGCCATTCTAGACGGTGTCGAATGGGCCGATCAGGTCATTGCCGCATGGGGCACCCATGGCGCGCATCTGGATCGCGGCCCGGCGGTCGAGGCGCTGCTGCGCGGCACCGGCCAACCGCTGTTCCATCTAGGGCTGACGAAGGCGGGGCATCCAAAGCACCCTCTATACATCGCCTATACCCAGCAGCCCGAATCGTGGTGACAAACAGTTAACCATGAGTCCAACCTGCCTTTGACCAAAGCCTTATGAACATAGGATAAATCACCTTCGGAGAACTGCGTTCACGGAGGGTTGCCATGTTCTTGATCGGACTACTCGGTCTGGCCGCCATGGGCGGTGCGGCCTATGCAATCAGCGATGTGTTTGAGCCCGAGGAAGAGGTCGAAGAGGACGACATCCAGGAAGACGAACCCGTCGACCTGTCCGAGGGCAATCTGCTGGACGTGGATGAGAATATCGACGCCCCTGAAACCTCGGAAATCTCGACCGGAACGGTGCTTACGGAGCAGGACGGCAATCTGATCATCGCCGGGTCCGAAGATACCGACCTTTTGACCGGGCAGGACGGCGATGATCAGATCAACGGGTATGAAGGCGACGACACTATCATCGGCGGCGCGGGCGAAGATGTGCTGCACGGCGGCAAAGGGGATGACATTATCACGGGCGGCCTTGATGACGACGTGCTTCATGGTGAGGACGGCGACGACCAGCTCTCCGGTGATCAGGGCGACGACACGCTGTTTGGTCATTTCGGTGATGACACCCTGACAGGCGGCGACGGCGAGGACGAGCTTTACGGCGGGCAGGACGATGATACTCTGACCGGGGATGCGGGCGATGATGCGCTGCATGGGGGATATGGGGACGATCATCTTGAAGGTGGCGAAGGCGAAGACGTTCTGTTTGGTGGCGATGGCGATGACGTGCTGACCGGGCAGGATGGCGCGGATGAGGATGCGGTTGATTTCCTCAATGGCGGCGCAGGGGATGACACGATTCTGGCCGAAAGCGGGGATATCGTCACCGGCGGCGAAGGCGAGGATGACATCGTGATCACGCCCGAAGAAGATGACGCCGCCGTCACTGTCATGGACTTCCAACCGGGTGAGGACAAGCTGCTGATCTCGTGGGAGGGTGAGGAAGACCCCGACATTCAGATCGAACCGGACACCGAGGATGACAGTCTGACCAATGTCACGATCGACGGCCAGACCATTGCTCAGCTGCTAAAGGCCGAGGGGCTGACCCCAGATGATATCCAGCTGATCGCCGAAGGAGATCTGGCGCAGCTGAACGCACTGGGTCAAATGACACAGGGCTGAGCGTCACAGAATCTCTTTGCCATTTCTCCCAATACCGCCTATACGCGCGCATCCGCATCGGAATCGGTGCGGTTTTCTCCATGGGCCTGTGCTGGACGACATCCCGGCCTGCGCCATCAACCTTAACCTTTTACAAGGAGACCCCGATGTCGATTACTGCCGCTGAAAAAGCACGCGTCATGAAAGAATTCGCAACCAAAGAAGGCGACACCGGTTCGCCTGAAGTCCAGGTTGCTATCCTGACCTCGCGCATCACCACCCTGACCGAGCACTTCAAGACCCACAAAAAAGACAACCACGGTCGTCGCGGTCTGCTGAAAATGGTCGCCCAGCGCCGTAAGCTGCTGGACTACCTGAAAGGCAAGGAAGAGGCCCGTTATCAGGACCTGATCAAAAAGCTGGGCATCCGCCGCTAAGCGCTTTTTGTGCCAGAATTGAAACCGGTTGCCCGGTTTAACGCTCGCCAGCTTGGCGGGCGTTTTTTTTGCTTCTTGTCTTGGGCAAGTGCCGAATCGGATACGAGTGACACCCGTTCAAAACTACTAACCATTGGTTAACCATTTTCATGTGACGATACAGGTGCATAGACTGAGATTAAAAAAAAATTTACCAAATTTAAAGCCGATGTTTTTTAGGATTACATCTTATGAAAAATTCGAAATTTCTTTGCTCTGTCGTTTTGGTAAGCGCAATGGCTCAGAGTGTTGCCGCCCAATCAGAAGAGCCAATAGTTTCGCAATTGGATCTGACACAAAAGACCATTGATCAGATCACTCGAGATCCAAGAGGTTTTACTGAACAGACAATTCGACAACTGTTCCAATATGCGCCCAGTGGCGAGCTGACCCGCGAAGCCATAGAAGTTCACGCTGCTATGAATGAGGCTGGACGCCGCGCGAATCTTTTTCGAAACGTTCTGGCCTTTGATTTGGATGCCGATATGGCGATTTCTGCCGCCGAAATCGAACGACAAACGCCTTTTCTGAACGCCAACCAATCGGTATTGCTCCAGACTGTCCTTGCAACATCGGACCGGGACCGCGACGGAAGCCTGTCGCTGACCGAGCTTTGGCAAAATGCGATGTCATCGTCACTGCCGTCTCCGAAGACGCAGCATCGGATCGAAGCTGTACTGCAGTTCGATGCGAACAAAGACGGCAAAGTCACACCGGATGAAATCGCAATTGTCGTGGAACAAATCGCCAACGCCGAAGTTTCCACAAACGTCATCCCGCCAGCAAACATTCGCGGGCAACAGGCGCAACCGGCACAATTGTGCGAATTTACCAAACCAACTGCCAACGCGGAGATCATTCTGGTCGGTGGGTATGAAGGTTATGCCATATCAAACATCGCGGTTGCCGGGTTGGACCGGGAAACTTCGGCTGCAGCAATTCATATCGAGGACGGCGAAATACCGCTTTACATTCTGGCCACCACGTTCGACCCGATCGTTTGGAAAGTCACCGGCGACACGGACCGGGTAGAACGGTTTGTCGCGCCACGGGATACACGCGGCGTAGGTGTCGCCGGTCTGAAAAAGGACGTTTTGCATTTTGAGCCCGGCAAAAGATGTTTGCCCAAATATTTCAGAGACAGCGCTTCAGGCGACGCCATCGCTGCCAAAGGGATGGTGTCATCAAAACTGAAACGAAATATTGACCATGTGTTCGGCTTTGGAAAACTTGGCGAAATTCGGTTGCCATCCGGTCAGCATACAGGCGTCAAGCTGGGCTCAGGCAGTTCTAATGGGCTGACGATTGTGAAGAACAACAGGCGCTATTTGGTGACGGATGAAGGCGTTCAGGTGCTGGACCCGCCGGACACGAAACAGGCTGGCAGTTTAGAACGCAAACTGCAGAAGATGTTACTGCGTTATTATCCGGGCGGCATTGTGGAATTTGACCCGGATGGGGTTTGGGCTTCGACCGAAGCAATACCGTATGACGTGTTGCCGCAACAAGCCGGACTGCTGCAATTGGCAAAGCAGGGCGCAATGACTCAGACGCCCGACGGCTATTTCAAGATCGTCGAGCCAATCCCAAGATTCCCTGCAGGTCTCAACGGAGGGCACAGCGTTCGATTCATAATTTCGACTGGCGTGCCAATGCCTGGCGGTTCTCCTGGGCACTCCACCGTGATCATGGAGGAAGATGGAACTTGCGTTGCTGGCCACCGATGCCCGTGACATCTCAGGTTCAATAAAACGCCCGCCTTTTGGCGGGCGTTTCACTTGCAAAAGGTCTGAGACTACATCTTCGCCTTTTCCGACTTCAGTGCCAGCCACAGGCAGTAGCACATCATCAGAACGACCAGCGTGAACGGGATACCGGTTGACACCGCCGCGCCCTGCAGGGCCGACAGACCGCCACCCAGCAATAGGGCAATCGCCACCAAACCTTCAAGCGTACACCAGAATACGCGCTGGATCACTGGCGCATCCATCTTGCCACCCGCCGTGATCGTGTCGATCACCAGCGAGCCCGAGTCCGACGAGGTGACAAAGAACACCACGATCAGGACCAGCGCGATGGGGGCCACGATCGAATACAAGGGCAGCTCTTTCAGGAAGCCGAACAGCGCGCCCTCGGGCGCATAGCTGTCGATCACCGTGGCGCGGACGCCTTCGGCGCCGCCTGCGTTCAGCATGTCGATGGCCGCTCCGCCAAAGGTCGACATCCAAAGCGCGCAGACTGCAGTAGGTGCCAGCAGCGCACACAGGATGAACTCGCGAACCGTGCGACCCTTGGAGATGCGGGCGATGAACATGCCCACGAACGGAGACCACGCAATCCACCAGGCCCAGTAGAAAGTCGTCCAGCCATGGAAATAACTGGTATCTTCACGCCCGAACGGGTTGGACAAGGCCGGTAGGTGCGTCACGTAATCCACCATCACGTTGAAGTACCGAGCGATGGCAGTTCCGACGCCGGTGACGACGATCACAAAGATGAACAGACCTACGGCCATGATCATATTAATCTCGCTCAGCCGTTTCACGCCGGCATCCATGCCCATCAGGACCGAGCCCAGAGCGATCAGCGTGATGCCGATGATCAGCAGGACAACGACGGTCGGGCTGGGTTCGATGCCGAACACCTCATTCAACCCGGCTGCAACCTGCTGCGCACCCAGACCCAGGGATGTGGTCAGGCCGAACAGCGTGGCAAACACCGCCAGAGTGTCGATAATGTGACCCCACCAGCCCCAGACGCGTTCGCCGAGGATCGGGTAGAAGGCCGACCGTAGGGTCAACGGCAGGTCCAGATTATAGGCAAAGATCGCAAGGCTCAGGCCCACGGCAGCGTAAACTGCCCAGCCTTCCAGACCCCAGTGGTGGATCGTACCCACAACGCCCGCGTATTCATTGCCCGGCACAGCGATATCAATGCCCAGCGGTACGGCGTTGCCGCCCTCGGCGAAGTTGTAATAAACCGGCTCCATCACGCCAAAAAACAGCAGGCCGATACCAATACCGGCCGCGAACATCATCGCGATCCACCCGGCATAGGAATAGTCTGGCTTGGCGTCCTTACCGCCAATGCGCACGCTGCCGACAGGCAGAACGATCAACACCAGACAGAACAAGGTTATGGCGTCCACCGACAAGACAAGAAACCAGTCAAACGTGCTGGTTAGCCATGGCCTGAGCCACCCAAAAAACGTTGCGGCTGCCTCTTGGTTGGCCAGAGCGATCAGGACGAACGCAAAGATCAGGATGCTTGAGATCAAAAAGACCGGATTGTGTATATCCAGACCGAACGGGCGAACGTTGTCCTGCCCCAATTCGTATTCTGTTTCAAAGTCATAGATCCTTGGATCGGGATCCAGCATTTTCTTGGTTTGAGCCATTCGAAGCCCCTCTGTCCGCTAGGTGCAAACGCCAAGGTAGTCGGTCGGCTGACGGACAAGAATATCGTACCCCCTTGGCGTCGTTCCGTCTTTTCGACCGCGGGTTCAGTGCTAACAGCCTACACACAAAGCAATATTTCCCAAAATGCATTCTTTCGGACGAATGTTAGCGCAATAAATCAATGTGCAAGCCTGCAATTATTGCGAGCCGGTTACCCCCGCCTCTTTCAAAAATCACTCAGTAGGCTAGGCTCTCAATCCTGAATTTGACTTAAACCATTTTGACCATTCGCCTCCGATCAACGCCAGCATATACTTAGCCGAATTGAGGACTCTAGTGCGCCTTTCATTCTATTTTGCCATAATGTTAATCACTGCCTGCTCCGCTGACCTGCTCTCACCCGAGGCTCTGTCTTCGAAAGTCACTCAGGCATCGACTTCAGAATTGTGCGGTGCCTACTTTCAGCCGCAAACCACCTCCCGCGGTAAACTCATGATCGAAGCAGAACTGGCCGAGCGCGGGGTAAACCAATGCACTTTGGGCAACTACGGTCAATTCAGTGTGTCGACGGCTGGGAAGACAATCTATTCAAGGTCCGACGCGCCCAGCGTAGACACATATGATTGCAGCGACTTTCCAACCGGCGCGGCGGCTCAGAAGTTCTTTTTGGCTTCTGGTGGTCCGGTTTCCGACCCTCATAATCTTGATGGAGATGGCGACGGCCTCGCCTGCGAGTGGGGCACGCAAATCCGAAAGATATCGACATACCGCCGACCCACGCCCGTCGTCAGGCGAACCTACTCCAAATGCTATACAGGTCCACGGGGCGGGACCTACACGATAACGGCAAGCGGCAACAAGAATTACGACGGCTGTTAACCCAAACGCCCTCGGCTGCCTTATCCCTTCCCTTTGACACCAATCTCATGTATGCGCGCGGGTATCTGAGACGTTGTGCCCTGACCCTGGCACTCGAATGGAAGATAAATGGGGTCGGCGGCAATGGGGCCGCCATGCAAACCGGAGACCCGCAGGGGCGGGAGTGCTCCGTTCTAGGATACGCATATGTTTGATGTAACTAAGAAATCTATGCAGTGGGGCGAAGAGACGCTGACACTGGAAACCGGCAAGGTTGCCCGTCAGGCCGACGGCACCGTGATTGCCACGCTGGGCGAAACCAGCGTCATGGCCAACGTGACCTTTGCCAAGAGCCAAAAACCCGGTCAGGATTTTTTCCCGCTGACCGTCCACTACCAAGAGAAATACTACGCCGCCGGTAAGGTTCCGGGCGGCTTCTTCAAGCGCGAGGCGCGCCCGACCGAGAAAGAGACGCTGACCGCGCGTCTGATCGACCGTCCGATCCGCCCGCTGTTCGTTGACGGCTTTAAAAACGAAGTTCTGGTCATGTGCACCGTGCTGTCCCACGATCTGGTCAACGATCCCGACATCGTGGCGATGATCGCGGCCTCGGCTGCTCTGACCATTTCCGGCGCGCCGTTCATGGGCCCGATCGCCGGCGCCCGTGTTGGTTTCGTGGATGGCGAATATGTCCTGAACCCGACCGTGGACGACATGCAGGACCTGCGCCTGAACCCTGAACAGCGTCTGGATCTGGTTGTGGCCGGCACCAAAGACGCCGTGATGATGGTGGAATCCGAAGCTTATGAGCTGTCCGAGGCTGAAATGCTGGGTGCCGTGAACTTTGCGCACGCGCAGATTCAGCCGGTGATCGACCTGATCATCGGTCTGGCTGAAGACGCCGCGAAAGAGCCGTTTGAATTCGAAGCTCCCGACTATGCGGACCTGTATGCCGCTGTTGCTGCAGCCGGTGAAGAACAGATGCGCGCCGCCTTCGCGATCACTGACAAGCAAGAGCGCACCGCCGCTGTTGCCGCGGCCCGCGAAGCGATCAAAGAAGCGCTGACCGAAGAACAGCTGGAAGACGCCAACCTTGGCTCGGCGATGAAAAAGCTGGAAGCCGGCATCCTGCGCGGTGACGTCGTCAAAGGCGGCAAGCGGATCGACGGTCGTTCGACCACTGATATCCGTTCGATCGTGGCCGAAACCTCGATGCTGCCGCGTACGCACGGTTCCGCCCTGTTCACCCGTGGTGAAACGCAGGCGCTGGCCGTGACCACCCTGGGCACCGGTGATGACGAGCAGTTCATCGACGCGCTGCACGGCAACTTCAAATCGAACTTCCTGCTGCACTACAACTTCCCCCCCTATTCGGTTGGTGAAGTTGGCCGCGTGGGTGGCCCCGGTCGTCGTGAGATCGGCCACGGCAAGCTGGCATGGCGCGCCCTGCAGGCGGTTCTGCCTGCGGCGACCGACTTCCCCTACACGATCCGTATCGTGTCCGAGATCACCGAATCCAACGGATCGTCCTCGATGGCGTCGGTCTGCGGCGGCTCGCTGTCGATGATGGATGCGGGCGTTCCGCTGAAAGCACCGGTTGCCGGTGTGGCCATGGGTCTGATCCTGGAAGATGACGGCAACTATGCCATCCTGTCCGACATTTTGGGTGACGAAGACCACCTGGGCGACATGGACTTCAAGGTTGCGGGTACCGAAAACGGCATCACCTCGCTGCAGATGGACATCAAGGTTGCGGGCATCACGCCCGAGATCATGGAGAAAGCTCTGGCCCAGGCCAAGGACGGCCGGATGCACATCCTGGGTGAGATGGGCAAAGCCCTGTCCGAGACCAACGAATTCTCGGTCCACGCGCCGCGCATCGAAACCATGAACATCCCCACCGACAAGATCCGCGAAGTGATCGGTTCGGGCGGCAAGGTCATCCGCGAGATCGTCGAGGTTTCGGGCGCCAAGGTCGACATCAACGACGATGGCGTGATCAAGATCGCCTCACCGGACGGAGAGTCGATCCAGAAGGCCTATGACATGATCTATTCGATCGTGGCCGAGCCGGAAGAAGGTCAGATCTACACCGGTAAAGTGGTCAAGATCGTCGACTTTGGCGCCTTCGTGAACTTCTTTGGCAAGCGCGATGGTCTGGTCCACGTGTCCCAGATCGAAAACCGCCGCCTGAACCATCCGTCGGATGTTCTGAAAGAAGGTCAGGAAGTGAAGGTCAAGTTGCTGGGCTTTGACGACCGCGGCAAGGTTCGCCTGTCGATGAAAGTGGTCGATCAGGAAACCGGTGAAGAGATCGTTCCCGAAAAGAAAGAAAAGAAAGAAGACGCGGAATAATCCATCGCTCTTTCCCATGATGAAGGCCCCGGTGGAAACGCCGGGGCCTTTTTCGCTATAGGCAACAGCTTTTCGCCCTAACCGTTTCCAGGATGCGGGTCTGAAACCCCGCAGTCGCGAAGGTCGTGCACTTGCTTATTGAATGAAATACTTGATGCCAAAATATGGCCCATGCTGGTCGACGTCATAGGCAAATTCTCCGGAACTCAGCGTGTCACTGTAGTCGACGCTAAAATACCGATATCCAAAAGTAAGCGCCGTGTTTTCCCACGGCTGATAGTCGAATCCAACATTTGCGCCAAGTTGGAGGTCGTTACCTCCTGCACCGAAGCCGCCAAGCTCAACCGACGCAATTCCGGTCCATTTTTGGTTCAGCCGCCACATGCCGCGTGCCCCAAAGACAGGTTCGATCCAATTTTGATCCCCGCCTAACACAGGTGGGTTTACCGGACCTGGGTTTGTCAGCTCAATTTCCTGGCGAATAGAGTTGTATCGCAGCCCGCCCTGCAGGTCGATTGCATAGCGTTTCTTGCTGTCACCATATGTGCCGTCCATGACCCGGAACGCGCCAAGAACACTAAACCACTTTTGGCGTACATCGACATCAAGGCGCGCGCCCAAAGGGCTGGGCAATGTGGTATCCTGCTCTATGCCGACATAGTTGGCGTCAACTATGATCCCAAAGTTCCCATTCCATGCCTCATACCGGCCTGAAGCCGCGAACTCGAGTACGTCCAGCACGTCTCCGATATCCAGATCAAGCTCTACTGATTGCCCCGCAACAGTGGATGTCCCGGTGGTACGCAGGGGTGCAAACAGGAAGACCGAAGCCGCGTGTCGCCACCCCCTCTCATCCTGTCCCAGTGGGGGCAAAGATTGAGCGCGAGCAGGCGCAGGTGTTGCGACTAGCGCCGTCGCAAGCGCCACGGCAACGAGTAATTGCAGATGTTGCATGGAAGTTTCCTTGGAATTTAGCCGCTTTTAACTTTCAAACCGCTGTTCGACCCTGGTTCCCAGATTGTCGGGCAATCAGAAGCGCGCCCGATCATTGCCGCTTCGCAAACGGCAACACCGGGGCCGTAAGTTTTACCACCCTGCGGACGATAACCAACCGACCAGGCGCCCTCTTTCCAGAAGCTGAGTGCCTTGAGCTCTATTCTGGCCGAGCTCCTGCCACCAAGCGACGAGCCCTTATCTAAACCACGCGATTTTGGGCGATCGGGACGGCGGCGGCCAATTTGCCACCGCCCTGCGTTTGTCACTGCCAGCTGGCGAAAATCTCTCGGGTCAATTCGCTCTCGGGACGCAGGTTCTCGATCCCTTCATAGGGGATACCTTTTCCAAGCGGCAGATGCGGATGTTCGGCAATGGTTTTCTGATGACGCTTTACCATGTCCTGGAAAGACGCCCCCGACCACAACGAATACCCGACAAGCGGATGCTCTTCCCGTGGATCGCGGTAAACGTTGAACACAGGCGCTGCAGCGCCGGGTTGACCGGGGGCAGCCAGATGCATCTTGAACTCTTGCTTGACCACCGAGCGCAATACCGGCCCTTCGTAAACATAAACATAGTCGCGGCGGGAATTACCCTCGCCTTCAAGCAACAGCGCGGTCTGGTCGATCCCGTCAATCACACGGTCGCGCGGAATTTGGTCAGTCGCACCTGCAATGCGCGCGAAGGTTGTGAACAGATCCGAGACATGCACGATGTCGCCCGCCGCGCTGCCCGGCTTAATTGCACCGGGCCACCGGATGAACGCATCCGTGCGCACACCACCTTCAAGGTGTTGGGTCTTGCCCCCGCGATAGATCAACTGGTTCAGTCCTGAAGTACCCTCGTAATGATACATCAAGCCGTTATCAGCCATAATCATGACAACGGTGTTGTCCGCCTCACCCGTTTCATCCAGTTTGTCCAAAACTTCGCCGATCCAGCCATCCAAAACCTGCAACTTGTCAGCATGGAACCCACCATTTCTTGAAACGGCTTGATCAGGATAAGCAAAATTCAGCGGGTAAAGCGGCCAGTATTGCATAAAGAACGGGGAATCCTGCGCGGCCAACTGCTCTAACTGCTCCAATGCCTGACGCTGGTAGCGCAGGTTCATTTCTTCATATTTCGCCTGTGTCCATTCCTCGCCGGGCGCCATGTCGACTTCCCGAGCAATCCCACCGGCCTGGCCTTCAACCCCAGTTACAAGGCCGTACGGCTTGAAACGCTGATCCAACTGGAACTGGTTGGACTGCCCCGACGGATGAAAGCCGAGCATATTGTTGGCCACCATTGCATCCCGTGTCATCAGGCTAAGTTGGACCTGCTGATGCAACGGAAATGCCGCCCAGTCAAAACCCTGATTATGCGGATAAGCTTCCTCGATGTCGCCCTGATGCCACTTCCCGACATGCGACGTGTTGTATCCTTTTTCTTTCAGAATTTCAGCGATGGTAACTTCTTCAGCCGCAAGCCCCTCGCCGACCAGCGCGACTTTGACCTCTTCCACGCCCGCACGCACGGGATGACGACCGGTCAACATCGCCGTTCGTGTCGGAGTGCAGGATGGCTCGGTATACATTCTCATCAACGACATACCTTCCGTGGCAAAGTCGTTGATGTTGGGAGTATCGAAACCGGTAACGTAGTTCATCGTCCGGTTGCCCATCTGACCAAAGCTTACATCGTCAATCAAAATATATAGAAAATTGGGGGGCTGCCCGCCTTTGGCTTCGCGGATCTCGGCAAGTTTTGCTTCAATTTCCGCATCCTGAGCGTCCCATTCTTCGCCGAACTGCGCGCGAAGAAACTGAAACTCTCCATCATGAATGATGGGCGGCATGTCCTGAGCCAAACTGGCGCCAGCCATTAGCACCATGACCGAAGCATGTTGCAACAGTGATTTCATCGGTATCCCTTCCCCATTTTTGAATTACATCTTTCCTGCGCGCCGAAGCGCCTGAACGATTTCACCCCGAAGACCGCTTAGGGTTTCGCGGATATCGCAGGTAATCTGATATGACCGATTTCCGGGTTCAGAATTCATTGACAGATGCTCCGCACACAAAAGCTGGTAGTCACGGCAAATCTCATCGAACACCGCATCCACGCGCCGAAGATCCGCAATGGCGGATCGGTGGTCGGGAAATTCTGAATCAAGAGAACAGCCTTTCAATTCTGACGCTCGTTTGTTGGATCGACATGGTTCCCAAACTGTTCGCGGAATTTTCTTCTCACAAAAGGTTTATCGGGGCATAATACGGTTTAATCATAGGTCTAACATGCTGTAATCATGAAGATATCTGGAAATACATCACCGACTGTGAATAAGGACCAGACGCCGGACGCCAAAGATGTGCGGACGGCGCTGCAGCGACTTGTCAAATCTTCCACCTTTGCGGGTTCGCAGCGACTACAGGACTTCCTGATCTATGTGGTCGAAGAGTCTCTGAGGGGCAGAGCCGATGATATCCGGGCGAAGACCATCGCTATGGATGTGTATGGGGGAACGATGTCCGAGATGGCGCGCCGTGAAAACGTTGTACGCGTGGACGCCGGTCGCCTGAGGCGCAAGCTGTCAGAGTACTATGCCGACGTTGGCCGGAATGAGGACACGCTGTTCGACTTACCCAAGGGGGGGTATGCGCCTCAGATAACAGTAAGGGTACCCAGCGGGGGCATGCCTGACAGTCCAGTGGCGCCGCATATCGAGGCCCGTGCATGGCATCGTCCGGCCATTGGCGCAGCAGGGATTGTCGTTCTAGTCGGGTTCGCTACGGTACTTATGCTGACATCGCCCAAAAGGGACGCGCCGGGTCAATCAATGGTGGATGGCCTTAGCCCAGATGAGCGCAGCGCCATTTTCGATGCATCCCCAATGCGGCTTGAAGCTGTAAACCTCGCCAATTCAGGTCGGGATCTGATTTTTCCTGCCCTGGAGCCCGCACGGTTGAATGCCGCTCTGATCATGTTCGAAGGTGCAATCAAGAATGACCCCAGTTATTTCGGCGGATATGCCGGAGCTGCCCAGGTCGCCGCGACAATGGCAGTGGTTACACCGGATCCGGACCTGACCCGCGACATGCTTGCCTACGCAGACAGTCAGGCCCTAATGGCGCTCGAGCAGGCACCTGAAACAGGTTGGAGCCAAGCTGCCAAGGCGTGGGTTGAATTCGCTAAAGGCAATTGGCCAGAAGCCAAGGACTTTGCGGAGAGAGCGCGCCGCTTGGCCCCGAATGATGTGCACGTGCTGGAATTCGTCTCGCTGATCCTTCTCTATTCGGGCTCATTTGAGCACGTTGTTTCCATCAGCAAAGAGGCGCTCTCGAAAATCGATCTAGAGAGGGGATACGTGTTTCAAAATGCGATGGGGTCTGCAAAGTTCCACCTCAAGGATTACAAAGGCACAGTATCCACCTTCGAACACGTGGCCGAAAAAGGAGGCCCGGTTGGGCCCGTCTCGGTCGCTTACTTGATGGCGGCACATCAGATGCTGGGCAACGTCGCCGAAGCGCAGACCCTGTCAAAAAAACTTTCGCGCGAATGGCCCGAAAGTCGCGTTGATTTGCTTTTTCAAAGACTGTTCGCTGATCCCAAACACGGCGAGGAACTCGGGCGGGCAATGAAAGACGCTGGTTGGGAGCCAAAAGGCTGACGGCTGAGCCCTAAACATTCAACCGAATGTAGCCATGGTAAAATATTGGGCGGGAAAGGGAGCCAATTCGCTTGGATACTCGTTCTATGCCGTTCGCTGCTGATGGCATGACAAGTCAGCCGCAGCAAGGCTGCGCCCCTGGCGATCTGCCACCCTAATCGTCCCTCGTTCTAATGTAGAGTTTGCTCAACCTTTTGAAGAAGCAAACGGATGCGAAAGAGCTGTTTCACGGAAACGCAGGTCGTCGGCATGATCAAAGGACAGGACGCTGGGATGTCGACGGCGTCGTGCAAACTACTCAAATAAAATCGTTATTTTCCAATCAAAAGTGCACTTCGATGAACGAAATTCAAGCCCAACAAGAAGGATGCAAGGTTACTGACAATTACCTGGGATTGGTTCAGCGATCTTCCTGCCGAGCATTTAAAACCACTAATTGGTGCAATCTTGTGGTGAGCACAAAAACCTCGATCGACATTGGCACCGAGATGGTCAGGCCCGCCCCTTCACCAAATTTCTATAAGCTGACGGTGACATTCCTGACCATTTTCGGAAGGCCCTCGAAAACGCAGTGGGGTCTGCGTAGCCAAGCCGCAGTGCGGTCTCACTAACGGACTT